>NZ_JBSFGF010000014.1:0-13628 GCF_053596455.1 Nonomuraea sp. NPDC001699
GCTTTTTGGTTTTTATGGTGTGGTAGCCGCGGCCCCCGGCTGGGGGTAGCAGATACACCCCCCCGGGGGGGGGGGGGGCACCCCGCCCGCCGCCGCTCTATGCGGTGGAGCACGATGGATGAACTAATCAAGTACCTGCCCGACCTCGCGATGGGCTTCTGGGGGAACATCAGGATCGCGCTCGTGGCCGCGGTCGTCTCGCTCGTCCTCGGGACGGTCCTGGCCGGGATGCGCGTCTCCCCGACGCCCGTGCTGCGCGCGGTGGGCACGGTCTATGTGAACGTGGTGCGCAACACCCCCCTCACCCTGGTGCTGGCGTTCTCGGCGCTGGGCCTGAGTGACAAGCTCGGCCTCGTCTTCTCCGGCGAGCCGCGGACGAACTCCTTCTGGATCGTCTCGATGGGCCTGTCGGTCTACACGTCGGCGTTCGTGTGCGAGGCGGTGCGCTCGGGCATCAACACGGTCCCGATGGGACAGGCCGAGGCGGCCCGGGCGATCGGGCTGAACTTCATGCAGACACTGCGGCTGATCATCCTGCCGCAGGCGTTCCGATCGGTCATCGCGCCGCTGGCCAGCGTGATGATCGCCATGATCAAGAACACGACCGTGGCGGTCGCCGGCGGGTACGCCGCCGACGTGGCCGCCGAGATGAAGCTCACGTTCGACACGACGGGAGCCTCGATCCCGATCTTCCTCGGGGTGGTCGTGGCCTTCATGATCGTGACCATGCCGATCGGCTTCTTCTCCGGCTGGCTGGCCCGGCGTCTGGCGGTGGCCCGATGAGCGCGTCCGTGCTGTTCGACGCCCCCGGACCGCGGGCCCGGCTGCGCAACCACCTGCTGACGGCGATCAGTGTCCTGGCGGTCCTGGCCGTGGCGTACTTCGTCTACCGGGGCTTCGACGCCAAGGGCCAGTGGGACGGCAAGATCTGGCAGCCGTTCCTGACGGCCGAGGTGTGGCAGGAGTTCATCCTGCCCGGCCTGCTCGGCACGCTCAAGGCGGCGGCCACCGCGGCGGTGCTCGCGATGGTCTTCGGCGCGGTCTTCGGCCTGGCCAGGCTCTCCGACCATGCCTGGATCAGGGTCCCGGCGGCCACGGTGGTGGAGGTCTTCAGGTCCATCCCGCTGCTGCTGCTGATCTTCTTCATCTTCTACCTGGCGCCCGCCATCGCCGGGGGCGGCGACTACGCCTTCATCGCGGTGGTGCTGGGCCTGATGCTGTACAACGGCTCGGTGCTGGCGGAGATCGTGCGCGCGGGCGTGCACGCCATCCCCAAGGGGCAGGCCGAGGCCGCCTACGCGGTGGGCATGCGCAAGAACCAGGTGCTGCGCCTGGTGCTGCTGCCGCAGGCGGTCACGACGATGATGCCGGCGATCGTCAGCCAGCTCGTGGTGCTGCTGAAGGACACCGCGCTCGGCTACATCATCGCCTACGTCGACCTGCTCAACACCGGGTTCAAGATCCTGCCGGCCGCGTACTTCGGCTCGCTGATCCCGGCGGCGATCGTCATCGGCATCATCTACGTGGCGCTCAACATGACGCTGAGCCACCTGGCCACCCTGCTGGAGCGGCGCAGCCGTCGCAGCAGGAAGACCACGGCGCGGCCGATCGCCACCCCGGGCGCGGCCTCCGTCGGCGTGGGCACCGGCCAGGGCACCGAGGGCGGCGGCATGGCGCCCGACATCCCTGTGGAGTGACCGGCGGGTACGGCGGCGGGCTCGCGGGCCCGCCGCCGTACCCCCGCGGACGGCTCCGGAGCTCCCGGCCGCCGCCGTCTCGTAAAGAAAGCCTCAGATCTTCGCCCACGCGGCACGGGACCGGCCCTCCGGGGCCGCCCAGCCCGCAGACTCCTGTGCGTGCGGATGCGTGGAGTCGTGGTGGCGCTGGCCGGCGCGGCCGCGGTCGCCGTACCGGTGGCGTGCGGTGGCGGCGGCGCCTACTCCAGCGTCGTGGGCAAGATCAAGGGCACCGGCCACGTCATCGTGGGCACCAAGTGGGACCAGCCGAGCCTGGGCCTGAAGTCCGGCCCCGGCGACCCCGTGGGCTTCGACGTGGACGTCGCCCGGTACGTCGTCGCCAAGCTGGCCGGCGGCCGGCCCGTGCGCATCACCTGGTGGGAGGCGCCCGCCGCGGGCCGTGAGGCGCTGCTCCAGAACGGCACCGTGGACATGGTGTTCGCCACCTACTCCATCACCGAGTCCCGCAGGCCCAAGGTCACCTTCGCCGGCCCGTACGTGCTCGTGCACCAGGACACGATGGTCCGGGCCGATGATCCCACCATCCGCGAGGTCGGCGACCTGCGGGGCAAGCGCGTGTGCCAGGTGGCCGGCTCCAACTCCTTCAAGCGGGTCGCCGCCCCTCCGCCGGACGGCAAGCTCGACCTGCCCGTCGTGGCCGTGCCCGCGGCCAACTACTCCGACTGCGTGCGCAAGCTCTCCGCGAACGAGCTCGACGCCGTCTCCACCGAGGACCTGTCCCTGGCCGGCTTCGCCCAGCAGGCCCCCGGCCAGTTCCGGCTGCTCAACGACCCCTTCACCGACGAGTTGTACGGCATCGGGCTGAAGAAGGGCGACATCAAGACCTGCGAGGCCGCCGGCCAGGCCGTGGCCGAGATGTGGCGGGACGGGACGGCCACGCGGCTGCTGCGCAAATGGTTCGGCGACACCGGGCTCAGGCTGCCCACGTCGATGCCGCCGCAGGAGAGATGTTCTTGATCGCGCCCCACGGCCCCGGATCTTCCGGCAGGATGCGGGTATGCCTTTCTGGCCGTCCCCCATCTCCGCCCGCGACGTCGCCGCCGCCGGTCTGCGCCCCGGATGGCCCGTCGCCCGGGGTGGCCGGGTGTGGTGGACAGAAGACCGTCCGGGTGAGGGCGGCCGCACCGCGATCGTGTGCCGCGAGGCCGACGGCACCTGCCATGACCTGCTGCCCGCGCCCTGGAGCGCCCGCACCCGCGTCCACGAGTACGGCGGCCGCCCCTTCACCGTGACACCGGACGGCGACGTGGTCTTCGCCGGGCTGGCCGACCAGCGCCTGTACCTTGTCGGGCGAAACGGCCAGCCGAAACCCCTCACCGCCGAGGGCTCCCGCTACGCCGACCTGACCGTCCGCGACGGCGAGGTCTGGGCGGTGCGCGAACGCCACGGCGAGCACGGCAAGATCGCCCGTTCCGTCGTGTCGATCCCGCTGGCGGGCGGCGAGCCCCGCGAACGGGCCTCGGGCCACGACTTCTACGCCTCGCCCGTCCTGTCCCCCGACGGCGCCCACCTGGCCTACGTCTGCTGGAACCACCCCCGCATGCCCTGGGACGGCACCGAGCTGCGCGTCGTCCGGCTGCGCGACGGGCAGACCCGCACGGTGCTGGGCGGCGAGGCCGAGTCCGTCCTGTCGCCCGCCTGGAAGGACGACTCCACCCTCTACCTGGTCTCCGACCGCTCCGGCTGGTGGAACCTCTACGAGTGCGGCCTCGACGGCGGGGCGCCGCGGGCGTTGTGCCCGGCGGAGGAGGAGTTCACGCAGCCGCCGTGGCAGCTCGGCGGGGCGCCGTACACCGTGCTCGGCGACGGGCGGCTCGCGGTCCTGCACGGGCGCGGCGACCTGCGGCTGGGCGTGCTCGACCCGGCCACGGGAGCGCTCCACGACCTCGACCTGCCCTACACGGGCTGGCAGGCCGCGCTCGCGGCCGACGGCATGTCCGTCACGGGCATCGGGCACGCGGCCAGGCTGCCGCGGTCCGTCGTTCGGGTCGACGTCGCCTCCGGCCGGGCCGAGCCGCTGGCCCACGCCGCCGAACAGTTGCCCGACCTGTCCGGGCTGCCCGATCCGCGGCCGGTGGTCGTGCCGGGCGAGCGGCCCGTCCACGCCTTCCTCCACCAGGTCGGCGAGGAGCCCACGCCGTACGTCGTCTTCGTGCACGGCGGCCCGACCGCCCACTCCGACACGGCGCTCGACCTGGAGAAGGCGTTCCTGACCTCGCGCGGCATCGGCGTGCTCGACGTGAACTACGGCGGCTCCACCGGCTACGGCCGCGCCTACCGGGAGCGGCTGCGCGGCCAGTGGGGGCTGGTCGACGTCGCCGACACGGTCGCCGCCGCGCAGTGGCTGGCCGACTCCGGGCTGGCCGACCCGGCCCGGATCGCGGTGCGCGGCGGCAGCGCCGGCGGCTGGACGGTGATGGCCGCCTGCTGCCGCTCCGGCGTGTTCGCGGGCGGGGTGTCCTACTACGGCGTCAGCGCGCTCGCGCCGCTCGCCACGCACACCCACGACTTCGAGTCGCGTTACGTGGAGTGGCTGGTCGGCGACGACCCGGCCGTCTACGCCTCCCGGGAGCCGCTCGGCCTGGTCGACGGGGTGTCCTGCCCGATGCTGCTGCTCCAGGGGCTCGACGATCCGGTGGTGCCGCCCGAGCAGTCGACGGCCTTCGCCGACGCGTTGTCCGAGCGCGGAGTCCCCTGCACCTATCTCGCTTTCGACGGCGAATCCCACGGATTTCGCCGGCTGGAGACGCGGGTCGCGGCCCTGGCCGCCGAGCTGGCCTTCTACCAGCAGCTATTCAGTTAATGTCGCGATCTCCAGACAATTCCCGTACTGAACCAGCATTACCGACCAGTCGCTGATCGCAAACAGTTACGTAACCGACCTCGACAGTCTTCCTCCGGCATGGGTTGCTCGATTCAGTAAACGTGGGGCGCGCGTCGCGGCCACGACACGCGCCCCAGCTGTGCCAGCCAAGAACACCCCCATCTCGGCACGAGGGAGGCCAGATGGCCAGCTTGCGCCATCTCAGCATCATCACGGTGGCGGCGGCAACTCTGCTCGCCACCTCTTGCGCGACGCAGAACGGAACCAGCAACTCCGCTCCGCCCACCGCGGCGAGCCAGAGCTCCGGCAGCCCCGTCTCGGGCGGCACGCTCAGGCTCGTGGGATCGGGCGACGTCGACCATCTCGACCCGACCAGCATCTACTACGTCGTCACCATCGCGATCATGCGCGGCTACTCGCGCCAGCTCTACGCCCTCCAGGGCGTCGCGGCGGGAGCCGACACCACCAAGGGCTACGAGGTGCTGCCCGACATAGCGACCGAACTGCCCACCGAGGCGAACGGCGGTCTGAGCGCCGACAAGCTCACGTACACGATCAAGTTGCGCGACGGCGTGCAGTGGGACACCCAGCCGCCGCGGCCGGTGACGGCGGGCGACTTCGTCCGCGGGTTCAAGCGCATCTGCAACCCGGTGGCGGGCTCCGGCGCGCCCGGCTACTACACCAGCACGATCAAGGGCATGGCCGAGTACTGCGACGCCTACATCAAGGCGTTCGAGAAGGCCAAGCCCACCGCCCAGGCCCTGGCCGACTTCCAGAACGGCCACGACATCGCCGGCGTGCAGGCCAAGGACGACAAGACGCTCGTCTTCACCCTGACCCAGCCGGCCGGTGACTTCCTCAACATCCTGGCCCTGAACTTCGCCTCGGCCGCGCCGCAGGAGTACGACCAGTACGTCCCCGACGACGCCACCTTCCGCCAGCACGTGATCTCCAACGGCCCCTACAAGATCGCCTCGTACGTGGCCACCAAGTCGATCCGGCTGGAGAAGAACCCCTCCTGGAAGCAGGAGTCCGACCCGATCAGGCACCAGTACGTCAACGCCATCGACGTCAAGATGGGCGTCGGCGAGCCGGACGCCGTCCAGCAGCAGATCGAGGCCGGCAGCGCCGACCTGTCCTGGGACCTGCCGGTGCCGACCTCGCAGATCCCGCAGCTCAAGGGCAACGACCCCAACTTCACCATCTTCCCCGGCGCGGTGACGAACCCGTACGTGGTGTTCAACCTGCAGAGCAAGAACGCGGGTGGGGCGATGGGCAAGCTCAAGGTCCGCCAGGCCATCGAGTACGCGATCAACAAGACCGCCATCGCCAAGATCTACGGCGGCGCCGACGTCGCGACCGCGCTGCACACGGTCATCCCGCCCGGCAACATCGGCTACCAGGAGTACAACCCGTACCCGACGCCGGGTGACCAGGGCGACCCGGCCAAGTGCAAGCAGCTGCTGAGCGAGGCCGGCTACCCCAACGGGCTGACCCTCATCGGCGCCTTCCGCAACGCGGGCAACCACCCGGCCAACTTCCAGTCGTACGCGGCCGACCTGAAGAAGTGCGGGATCACCGTCAAGGGCCTGCCGCTGCGCCAGGGCGACTACTACACCTACCTGCAGACGCCCTCGCACGCCAAGAACAGCGAGTGGGACCTGTCGGCCCCCGGCTGGATTCCCGACTGGTACGGCACCAACGGCCGTGCGGTCATGCAGCCGCTGTTCCAGACCAACTGCAACCCCGGCACCAGCAACTACGGCTGCTACAGCAACCCCAAGGTGGACGACCTGATCAAGCGGGCGCTCGCCGAGACCGACCAGGCCAAGGCCGCGGCGCTGTGGCACGAGGCCGACCAGACGGTGCTGGCCGACGCGGTGATGGTGCCGCTGAACAACCAGAACACGCCGCTCTACAAGAACAAGCGGGTGCAGAACGCCCTTTACCTGCCGTCGTACCAGGTCTACGACGTCACCAACCTCTGGCTGAACCCCAACACGCCTTGACGACCGGTGTCTCGCGGGCTCGCCGGCAGGCGGGCCCGCGGGACACCGCGAGGGAGACATATGAGCCTGCTTGAGGTAACCGACCTCCAGGTGTCCTTCCCCACATCCGACGGCGTGGTCCAGGCGGTGCGGGGGCTGTCGTTCACCGTCGATCGCGGCCGGACGCTGGCGATCGTCGGCGAGTCCGGCAGCGGCAAGACCGTGAGCACCCAGGCGATACTCGGGCTGACCCCCGACGCCGACATCTCGGGCACGGCCCTGTTCGAGGGCATCGACCTGCTCGGACTCGACAACGAGCAACTGCGCCGGATCCGCGGCGCGGAGATCAGCGTGGTCTTCCAGGACCCGCTGACCAGCCTCCACCCGCTCTACAAGGTCGGCTGGCAGATCGAGGAGCTGATCCGCGTCCACAATCCGGGCACCCGCCGCGCCGAGGCCAGGAAACGGGCCGTCGAGCTGCTGGGCCTGGTGGGCATCCCGCGCCCCGACCGCCGGGTGGACGACTACCCCCACCAGTTCTCCGGCGGCATGCGGCAGCGGGCGATGATCGCCATGTCGCTCGCGCTCAATCCCAAGCTCATCGTCGCCGACGAGCCCACCACCGCGCTGGACGCGACCGTCCAGGCGCAGATCCTTGAGCTGATCGGGCGGGTGCAGGCCGAGTTCGACATCGCGCTCATCCTCATCACGCACGATCTCGGCGTCGTGGCGGGCATGGCCGACGAGGTCCTGGTCATGTACGCCGGGCTCGTCGTCGAACGGGCCGACCGGCGCACGCTCTACTACGACCCGCACCACCCGTACACCAAGGGCCTGCTGGAGTCGATCCCGGGCAGCACCGGCGACCGGGGCGGCCGGCTGCGGCCCATCCCCGGCTCGCCGCCGAGCCTGATCGCGATCCCGTCCGGGTGCGCCTTCCATCCGCGCTGCCCGTACGTGATGCCGGTCTGTCCCGCCGAACGGCCGCCGCTGTCCTCCATCGCGGGCGCGCGCGGGCACGCCTCGGCGTGCTGGCTGCCGCACGAGGCGATCGGGCTCGGCGCGGAGGCGGAGGCGCTGCGCAAGCGGGCGGCGCGGGTCACGGCGGAGGAGGCGTGATGCTGCTCGAAGTCGAGAACCTCGTCAAACACTTCCCCATCACCAGCGGCATGCTGATCAAACAGACGATCGGGCAGGTCAGAGCCGTGGACGGCGTCAGCCTGGAGCTGTCGCCCGGCGAGACGCTCGGCCTGGTCGGCGAGACCGGCTGCGGCAAGTCCACGCTGGCCCGGTGCATCGCGGGCCTGCATCCCATCACCTCCGGCAGCGTGCGCTTCGACGGCGCGGACATCACCAACCTGCCGCGACGCCAGATGAGGCCCTACCGGCGCGACATCCAGATGATCTTCCAGGACCCGTACGGCTCGCTGAACCCGCGCCGGCGGGTCGGGTCGATCATCGCCGACCCGCTCGTCATCCACCGGGTGCAGAGCGGCCAGGAGTTGCGGCGTACCGTCCAGGAGCTGATGGAACGGGTCGGGCTCAACCCCGAGCACTACAACCGTTTCCCCGCCGAGTTCTCCGGCGGTCAGCGGCAGCGCATCGGGGTCGCGCGGGCGCTCGCGCTGCGGCCCCGGCTGATCATCTGCGACGAGCCGGTGTCGGCACTCGACGTGTCCATCCAGGCCCAGATCCTCAACCTGCTCAAGGACCTCCAGGACGACTTCGGGCTGACCTACCTGTTCATCGCGCACGACCTGTCGGTGGTACGGCACGTCAGCGACCGGATCGCCGTCATGTACCTGGGCAAGGTGGCCGAACTGGCCACCGCGGAGGAGCTGCACACGGCGCCGCGTCATCCGTACACGAACGCGCTGCTGTCGGCGACCGCCGTGGCCGACCCCGACGAGGCCGAACGGCGGCACCGCATCATCCTCACCGGCGACGTGCCCTCACCGATCGACCCGCCCTCCGGCTGCCGCTTCCATCCTCGGTGCCCGAAGGCGCGCGAACGCTGCTCGGCCGAGGAGCCGCTGCTGGTGCCCCAGGAGCACCTGGTCGCCTGTCACTACCCCGTCGAGGCGGGCGAGGACCTGACCGCCGGGAGGACCGCATGACACTCACGGAGATCCGCCCGGACGTCGTCGCCGACCGCACGATCGCCGGACGCAGCCCCTGGCAGCTCGCCTGGGCCCGGATCAGGTCCGACCGGGTGGCCCTGATCTCGGGCATCGTCGTCGTGCTGCTGTGCCTGCTCGCCCTGGCCGCGCCGCTCATCTCGGCCTGGAACGGCCACGACCCCGACGAGCAGTTCCGCGACACCGGCATCACCGACCAGGGCCTGCCCGTCGGGCCCAACGGCGAGTTCTGGTTCGGCACCGACCGCCTCGGCCGCGACCTGTTCATCAGGGTCCTGTACGGCGCGCGCGTCTCGCTGCTCGTCGGCGTGGTCGCGACCGGCGTGGCGGCGCTGATCGGGGTGGTCGTCGGGCTGCTGGCCGGGTACTACGGCGGCGTCATCGACACCATCCTGTCCCGGCTCATGGACGTGGTGCTGTCGTTCCCGTACCTGATCTTCGCGATCGCGGTGGTGTCCATCGCCGGGCCGTCGCTGACCGCGACGATCGGGGTGATCTCGTTCTATTCCTGGGCGGCGATCGCCCGCGTGGTGCGAGGCCAGACCCTGTCGCTCAAGGAACGCGAGTACGTGGAGGCGGCCAGGTCCTTGGGGGCCGGCGACGCGCGGATCATGTTCGTGGACATCCTGCCGAACCTGCTGGCCCCCGTCATCGTGCTCACCACACTGCTGGTGCCGGCCGCGATCGTGTTCGAGTCCACCTTGTCCTATCTGGGGCTCGGGATCGTGCCGCCGACCCCGTCGTGGGGGAACCTGCTGAGCGAGGCCCAGGGGTTCTACCGGGTGGCGTACTGGTATCTCGGGTTCCCGGCGGCGTCGCTGCTGATCACGACGCTGGCCTTCAACCTGGTCGGCGACGGGATCAGGGACGCCATCGACCCCCGGATGGAACGGCTGTTCAGCCGGCGACGCCGCAAGCGCCGCTCCCGGCCGGCTCCGGCTCCCGCCACCGGGAGGTCCGATGCCGCGACTTCGTGACCCCGCCCGGCGGTCTTGGAAACCTTGCAGGTCACGCGGCGGGACGCCGGGACTTCGTCAGGAGGTGGAGGGCTGATGCTGCGACGGTTCCTGCTGCGGCGGGCGCTGCTCGGGCTGCTCGTGTTGTGGCTGGTCTCCCTGGGCACGTTCTTCCTGTTCTTCGTCGCCCCCGGCGACCCCGCCCGTACGCTGGCCGGCCGCCAGGCCACCCCCGAGCAGGTCGAGCTGATCCGCCACAACCTCGGCCTCGACCGTCCCACCATCGTCCAGTACTTCGACTACCTGGGCCGGCTCGTGCACGGCGACCTGGGCCAGTCGTACTTCTCGGGCGAATCGGTGGGCAAGCTGCTCGCCCAGGACTTCCCGCCGACGTTCTCGCTGGTGCTCGGCGGGGCCGTCCTGTGGCTCTGCCTCGGCGTCGGCGCCGGCGTGCTCAGCGCCACCCGAGTCCGCTCGTTCCTGGACCGCGCGCTGACCACGCTGGCCCTGGCCGGGGTCTCGATGCCGACGTTCGTGGTCGGCCTGCTCCTGCTGTACTTCTTCTTCTTCCAGCTCACCATGGCGGGCGCCCCGATCCTGCCACCCGACTCGTACGTGCCCTTCTCCGAGAACCCCGGCGAATGGGCCCGGCACCTGATCCTGCCGTGGATCACGTTGGCCATGGTCCAGGCGGCCTCGTACGCCCGGCTCACCCGGGGGTCCATGCTGGACGTCCTGGGCGAGGACTACATCCGTACCGCCCGTGCCAAGGGCGTGCCCGAGGGCCGCGTCATCTACCGGCACGGCCTGCGCGCCGCGCTGACCCCCGTGGTGACGCAGCTCGGCGTGGACATCGGCACGCTGATCGGCGGGCTGGTGGTGACGGAGTCGGTCTTCGGGCTCGGCGGCATCGGGCAGGCGGTGGTGCAGGCGTTCGTCAGCGGGGACCTGCCGGTGATCATGGGCGTCGTCGTCCTGGCCACGACCGCCGTAGTGGTGGCCAACCTGATCGTCGACATCGCCTACGGCCTCCTCGACCCAAGAATCCGCCTGGCCTGACACCGCCCCGGGATCCGCCCGGCCCTCACATCGACCCCGGGAGCCGCCATCGCGGGAGACGGCACCTTCCGGCGGGCGCGACCGCCCCGCGCCCGCCGACCCGCCTTCCCCCCGTTCCTTTGACCTGCGCCCTTCCCCGGACCCGCGCCCTTCCCCGGACCTGCGCCCTTCCCTTGGCCTACGCCCAACCCCTGGGCCCGCGCCCTTCCCCTGGCCTGTGCCCTACCTCCGGACGTGCGCCCTCTCTCGGGGGCAGCATGCGTGTGGGGGATCAGCGGGCGAACTCGGTGGCGCGGGACTCGCGTACCACCGTGATCCGGATCTGCCCCGGGTACGTCAGCTCCTCCTCCACCTGCTTGGCCACGTCCCGGGCGATCACCTGCGCCTGGATGTCGTCGATCGCGTCCGGCTTGACCATGACCCGGATCTCCCGCCCGGCCTGCATGGCGAACACCTTCTCCACGCCCTCGTACGACTGCGCGATCTCCTCCAGCCGCTCCAACCGCTTGACGTACGCCTCCAGCGACTCCCTGCGCGCCCCCGGACGGCTGCCGCTGATGGCGTCGGCCGCCTGGGTGAGCACCGCCTCGACCGTACGGACCTCGACCTCGTTGTGGTGCGCCTCGATGGCGTGCACCACGTCCTCCTGCTCGCCGTACCGGCGGGCGATCTCGGCGCCGATCAGCGCGTGACTGCCCTCGACCTCGTGGGTGAGGGCCTTGCCGATGTCGTGCAGCAGCGCGCACCGCTTCATGAGCTGCTGGTTCATCTTCAGCTCGGCGGCCATGATCCCGGCGATGTGCGCGGACTCGATCAGGTGCTTGAGCACGTTCTGACCGTAGGAGGTGCGGTAACGCAGTTGCCCGAGCAGCAGCGTCAGCTCGGGGTGCATGTCCGTGATGCCCAGCTCGACGAGCGCGTCCTCGCCGGCCCGCGCGCAGAGGTCCTGCACCTCCTGGCGGCTGCGGTCGTGCGCCTCCTCGATCCGCTGCGGATGGATGCGCCCGTCGAGCACCAGCTTCTCCAGCGTGAGCCGCGCAGTCTCCCGGCGAACCGGGTCGAAACACGACAACAACACCGCCTCAGGCGTGTCGTCGATGATCAGGTTCACGCCCGTAGTCGACTCGAACGCCCGAATGTTGCGCCCTTCGCGCCCGATGATCCGGCCCTTCATCTCGTCACCGGGCAGATGCAGGACGCTGACCACCGACTCCGCCGTCTGCTCGGCCGCCACCCGCTGAACCGCCAGCGTCACGATCTTGGTGGCGCGCTTCTCGCCCTCCTTGCGGGCCTCGCCCTCGATCTCCCTGATGATCAGCGCCGCCTCGCGCTTGGCCTGGTTCTCGATCTCCTTGACCAGCTCGGACTTGGCCTGCTCCCCGGTCAGCCCGGCGACCCGTTCCAGGATCATCCGCCGCTCGTCCTCGACCTGGAGCAGTTCCTCGCGCCGGTCGGCCAGCTCGACCTCGGTCTCGGCCAGCTTCCTGTCCCGCTCGGACTGCCGCCTGGCCTCCTCGTCGAGCCGCTGCTCGCGCTCGGCCAGCCTGGCCTCCCTGCGTTCGAGATCGGTCCGGAGCTCCTTGAGCTCGGACTTCAGGATCCGGCTCTCCTCCTCGACCTCCCGCCGCATCTGCGCGACGCTCTCGGCGGAGCCCTCCGACCTGCGCAGAATCTCCTCGGCGTCGCTCTCCGCCTTGGTGCGGATCTCCTTGGCGCGTTCCCGCGCCTCCTCAAGCTCCGCGTGTACGGCCTCCACCTGCTCAGGGCTCGGCTGGGCCTTACGGGGCAGACCGCCAGAGGTACGGCGTATGACGACGAGCAGCGCCACGATCATCCCGAACGCGAGCACGAGCACCGCCACCATCAGCACCACGACAAGCGGCTGCATGCGCGCCCCGCCCTCCTCGCGTCGTCGACACCTCATAACGCGGACCCAAATCGGGAGGGGTCACGTGCGCGCCACGGAAAGCCCGGTCGGCGTCGTCTCCAGGACCGATGTCAGGCCAAGGCGGACCGGGCATCGGCCCTCATAGCCGACACCTCGCCTGCCTCGATCAACCGAGCTCGTTCGTCCGTCGTTCACCGTATGGCAATCCGCGCTGCGCGGAGTAACTCCTCACTGCCGTCGAGGTTATGCGTCGAACAGGTCACGAGCAAGCAAACGCGTCCTCAAGCGTGTCTTACGGGACCGCATCTCCCCAATCAACCACATAACCCACGATCACCCCCATTTGTCCCCCACCCTCACCCCTCCAACCCCCAAAAGCCCAGCCAAAGCCCAACAATCCAAACCCATCATGAAACCTTGGCCACCTAGGTCTGCAGACCATCCATGCGACTCAGCCCTGCCCACAAGCCCGCAACCGCAACCCGTCCGTACGCTTCGACCTCGGCCCGTCCCCTCGAACAGGAGCACACAGTGGACAACACCATCGACAAGATCGCCTGGATCCACCTGGACGACGGCAAGATCCTCAGCACCCGCTCGCGAGGCAAGACCGTCTACTACCTCCCCGGCGGCAAGCGTGAGCCCGGCGAAACCGACCTCGACACCCTGATCCGCGAGATCGACGAAGAGCTCTCCATCGCCATCGTCCCCACCACCGCCAGCCACGTGGGCACCTACCGTGCCCAGGCGCACGGCCACGCCGACGGCATCACCGTGCAGATGACCTGCTACACCGCCGAACATCACGGCGTACCGACACCCAGCGGCGAGATCGAGGAGGTCACCTGGCTGACCTACGCCGACCGCGACCGCGTGTCCCCCGTCGACCAGATCATCTTCGACCACCTGCACCAGACCGGACACCTTCACTGACCCAGCCACGCCCGAACCACTCCCCGGGCATCACCCGCCACCCGCCCTCGATCCCCTTGAGCTCCGGACCTGACGGGCTCTGGGC
>NZ_JBSFGF010000014.1:13725-248165 GCF_053596455.1 Nonomuraea sp. NPDC001699
CGCCCGAAGGGGCTCTGGGCCCGAAGGGGCTCTGGGCCCGAAGGGGCTCTGGGCCCGAAGGGGCTCTGGGCCCGAAGGGGCTCTGGGCCCGAAGGGGCTCTGGGCCCGAAGGGGTTGGGAGTCTAGGGAGGTCGGGGCGGGTCAGGTGTGGTTCTGGGGATCAGGAGAAGTCGTCGTCCAGGTCGATGCCCTCCTGTTCAAGAGCCTCCCGGATCACCCGGTACGCGAGCCCCGACGAATACCCCTTGCGCGCCAGCATGCCGGCCAGACGCCGCGTACGGGTCTGCGGGTCGAGGGACCGGGTGGAGGAGAGCTTGCGGTCCACCAGTCGCCGGGCCGTCTCGGCCTCCTGGTCGGAGTCGAGGCGCTCCACGGCGTCCTTCACGGTGTCGGTGTCCACGCCCCGATGGCGCAACTCGGCCGCGAGCGCACGTTTCGCCAGGCCGCGACCATGGTGCCGGGAGTCGACCCAGGCCTCCGCGAACGCCTCGTCATTGATCAACCCGAGCTCGACGAACCGGTCAAGCACCTTTCCGGCCGCCTCATCCGGCACGTCCCGCTTGCGAAGGGCCTCGGCGAGTTGTGCCCGGGTCTTGGGAGCCATGGTGAGCAACCGCAGGCAGATGGCCCGTGCCACGGATTCCGGGTCCGCCTCGGGTGCCGCCGCGGCGGGACTGTCGGCGTCCGGGCCGTCGGGCAGCGGCCCGCCACGGCCCGCCGCGCCTCTCCCGGAACGTCCACTCCCTCTGCCGCTCCCCCAGCCGGTTCCCCGGCCGCCTGCACGACGTCCTTTGCTCGAACGCTTCTTCCCACCCGCGTCCTGCTCGTCGCCGAACCAGCTGCTTCCGGCCAGTACCTCAGAATGCCACTCATCGGCGCCGTGCTTCTCCGCGGGAGCAGCCGCACCCGCCGCCGCTTCCTCAACGCCGTCGGGCTCGTGCGGAACCTCCGGCTCGGGCAGGCGCTCCTCCACAGGGACATCCACAGGGACATCGCCGCCGCCCTCACCGCTCAGCCCAGCCGGACGCCGTCCGGAGAGGCCCTCACCATCCTGAGCTCTCCGCCTGCTCGTACGCCGCCCAGCAGTGTCCGCGCCCTCATGGCCGCTCTGCTCGCCCAAGGGGCTTCCGGAGAGATCCTCGTCGGACTGGACCTTCCGCTTACGCCTTCCAGAACCGGCCTCGCGGGCTCGTCCCCGGCGGGCGTTCTCGGGAGACTCGCCTGTAACGGTGTCACTGTCGGCAGAGGCCTTGCGCTCTCCCGGCCAGACGAAGATCGGCGCGTCGGCACTCTCCTCCGACCGCCCCCGGGACGCCCGCCCTCCGGTTCGTCCACGACCGCCTGAGCTGCGGCCGTCGGGTGCGGCTTCTTCGCCCGGGACGGGCTGATCGGCCGAGTGACGCCCATCAGGACCGAGCTGGTCCGGCAGGTCACCACGGTCAGCGACCCACCACGCCGTGCCCGCTTCGCCACCGGGCCCAACACCCGCGGCATCACCCAGCCCAGCACGCGCCTCATCACTGAGCCCGGTGCCCGAGGCATCACTCAAGCTCGCGTCGGCTTCACCAGCCTGCCCCTCGGCATCCCCGTCGGCCTGACTGCGCTGGTCACCCGGCCAATGGAAGGTCGGCGCCGCCATCTGCCGGCCCGGGCCCCACGCCGGAGGCACGTCGACGGTCCGCCCGCCGGACGTGCCCTCGTCCTCCACCTGAGCATGAACGATCACCTCGTCGGGGACGACGACGTCAGCCACGACGGCTGCGTCGTCCGCCTCAGTTTGGACGTCCGCGTCGTGAGCCCCGGCTTGGCCGGTCATGTCATCCAGCCCGGCGCGGGCAGCCGTGTCCTCCGCCCCCGTGTCGGCGGAGGAGGAGTGGTCGTCGTCCGGGGTGGGGGTCTGGGAGGCGGTGGCTCGGAGGCGGGCGCGTTGTTCGTGCCATTCGTCTACCGATGGCCAGCCGTCCGTGGCCGACCGGGCCAGGTCGGCGCCACGCGAGCCCCCACCGGAGGCCCGGCGACCGGTCGCCCGGGTCACCGGCTCGGAGGTGGGCATCGGCTCGGGAACAGCGGCCCGGGTCGTCGACTCGGGGGTGGTGGCCCGGGGGCCGCGGGGTCCGCGCTTCTTGCGCTCCCCCGAGGCGGGGAGGTCGGGCCATGCGCCCCAGTCCTGGGAACGGGGCGCCTGCGACGGATCCCTGTCACTCATGCGCCGACCGATCAGACGTCACCAGGCTTGGGGGTGGACTTCGAGCCACGACCCGAGGGCGCGGCGGCGGGAGCCGGGACGGCGGCGGCGGGCTCGGCGGGCGTGTCGAGCTTCGGACCGACCCCGAGCTTGTCCTTGATCTTCTTCTCGATCTCGTTGGCCATGTCGGGGTGGTTCTTCAGGAAGTTGCGCGCGTTCTCCTTGCCCTGGCCCAGCTGGTCGCCCTCGTACGTGTACCAGGCGCCCGACTTGCGGACGAAGCCGTGCTCGACGCCCATGTCGATGAGGCCGCCCTCGCGGGAGATGCCCACGCCGTAGAGGATGTCGAAGTCGGCGACGCGGAAGGGCGGGGCCATCTTGTTCTTGACGACCTTGACCCGGGTGCGGTTGCCGACCGCCTCCGTGCCGTCCTTCAGGGTCTCGATGCGGCGGATGTCCATGCGGACCGAGGCGTAGAACTTGAGCGCCTTACCACCGGTCGTGGTCTCGGGGCTGCCGAACATGACGCCGATCTTCTCGCGGAGCTGGTTGATGAAGATCGCGGTGGTGCCGGTGCTGTTGAGGGCGCCGGCGACCTTGCGCAGGGCCTGGGACATCAGACGTGCCTGGAGGCCGACGTGGCTGTCGCCCATCTCGCCCTCGATCTCGGCCTTGGGCACCAGGGCGGCCACCGAGTCGATGACGATGATGTCGACCGCGCCGGACCTGATCAGCATGTCGGCGATCTCCAGCGCCTGCTCACCGGTGTCGGGCTGGGAGACCAGCAGGGCGTCGGTGTCGACGCCGAGCTTCTTGGCGTATTCGGGGTCAAGGGCGTGTTCGGCGTCGATGAACGCCGCGATGCCGCCGGCCCGCTGGGCGTTGGCCACCGCGTGCAGGGCGACCGTGGTCTTGCCCGAGGACTCGGGGCCGTAGATCTCGACGATGCGCCCACGCGGGAGGCCGCCGATGCCGAGGGCCACGTCAAGGGAGATCGACCCGGTGGGGATCACCTCGATGGGGGCTCGGGCGTCGTCACCCAGTCGCATGACGGAGCCCTTGCCGAACTGCCGCTCGATCTGAGCGAGCGCGGTCTCGAGGGCCTTCTCGCGGTCGTTGATAGCCATGGGAGCTCCCTCTGGAGGGTCGTGGTCCGATCAGTCGAGTGAAAGCTACGGCCTGCCACCGACATTTTCTGCGACGGTCGGAGAAGGCGTGGCCGAGTTCGGCAAGGTTCATCGTAGCCGAACGACTGTTCGATCACATCACGAACACGCTGCTGGGCTGCATGCGGCGTGTTCAGTGTCCCGTGACAGCGAAGGTCGAGCGTGTTGGCGACGCGTCACTCGATCTTCGGTGTCACGAGACCGATGGTCATCAACCTTCGTGACGATGATCAGCATTCGCTGGGTGTCCTGTGACAGCGAACAATGTGCGTTGCCGCCGAAGGTGGATGACCAGGAGGTTCGCGCCACCGAGGTCTGAGCGGGGAGGGATTGCCGAGGTGCTCACACTGAAGGCGGTCGCCGAAGACCCGCTTGTCCTGACGTGGCGCCTGAACCTGAGTGACGGTTCGGAGGTCGCCTTCCGACCGCTCATGCACACTGACGCGGAGCGTCTTGCGGCCTTCCTTGAGGGGCTGTCCGCCGAATCGAGGCGACTGAGCGCCTTCGACGGGTACGACCTCAAGGCCGCCCGGAAGCTGTGTGACGCGATCGCGCGTCACGACAAGCTCAGGCTGGTGCTTGAGGACGTGCTGTCCGGCAGGATCGTCGGCCTTGTCGAGTTCAGTCTCGATCCTCACCCGGCGGACATCGCCCGCTACCGGGAGGCCGGCATCCACCTGGCGGCGACGGACTGCCGCTTCGGCCCCACCCTGGCCGACGACCACCAGGGGAGGGGGGTGGGAACGCAGATCTTCCCGCTCGTCGCGGACGTCGCACGGCATTTCGGCAGGAGGAGAATCATCCTGTTCGGCGGCGTTCTCGCCGACAACCCACGCGCCCTTCGCTCCTACAGGAAGCACGGCTTCCAACTGGTCGGCTCCTTCACCGGGAGGGACGGCACACGGTCGTTCGACATGATCCTGGACCTCCGTCCGCCATCGGGCCAGTGACGCCTTCGCCGGCGCGGGCCGCTCAGGAAAGGGCGAGGCCGTGCCCGGATGCCGCTCGCGTTCATGGTGGTTGCCGGCTGACGGATCGGCCGTGGGGTCTGCCCTGGGGGACGGGCGCTTGCAGGGGTCCGGGCCGGACGAACACCTGTCCCCTGCGGACGGGGGACATGTGAACCAGGCCCGGGGAACGTGGATCGCCGCGCGGGGAGACGTCACGGACGTTCTCCCCACCGGTCCGGAGAGCGTGGTCATGGGACCGCAGTGACGGGTGAGGCGCGCGGAGCGGAACGTTCCCGATCTTCCGCGCGGGTTGCCGCCGACGTGTTGTCATACGCCGTGAGCTGGGGAGACTCACTTGCAGGGTACTGGCTTGGAGGCGGCGAAGTGGCGAGTGGCTACACCGGGGAACGACGCACCCTTCTGGAGGAGCTCGCCGAGTTGCTGCCCGACCGGGGGCTGGTCAGCCGCATGGTCGGCGGCGACGACCCGGTGCTGTGGGTGTGGCATCCGCGCACGCGCCGCCAGACGATCGTCTTCGCCACCCCCTCCAGCGGAGGCTGGACGTTGTTGTGGTCGCCGGGCGGGCAGGGCGACGCGGACGACCTGGAGGGCACGGCGGACGCGCTCCGCCGTGCGCTCGGCTCAGCGCAGCCGGGGTGAGACGTCCTCCACCTGGCACACGGCCCGCCACACGGTCTTGGCGCTCTCGCCGTCGGCCAGCGCCTGCGTCACGGTACGGCCGCCCAGCGGGGCGATCACGTAGTCGCGGGCCCACGAGTCGGCATAGGTCTCGCCGAAATGGGCGTTCATCCGTCTCCAGAACTCGGTCAGGCGCATGAACCAAGTATGGAAGCGCGTCAGGTGTGGGTAGGACATCCGCATGCCGAAGACCCCCAAGTCCTCACCCCCGAAGAGCGCCAGGACCAAGGCCAACAGAGCGCGCCGCCGCCGGCTGTTACTCGCGATGCGGCAGGCCGTGCAGAAGGAGAAGGGACAGCGCTCGGAGCGGCACGCCGGAATCAGGCAGGAGCCCCGCGCGGGCGTACCGCGTACGCGCAGGGCGTCACGGCGCTGAGCCGGGACGCACGGTCACAACACCCGCGTGCCGTACATCTCACCGAGATGGTCGGCGAGCAGCTCCAGGCGGGCGCCGTCGGGGTCCTTGAAGTAGATGGAGGCGCCGCTCTCGATCTGGTGCGGCACGCCGGCCATCTCCAGCTTGCCGCGCAACCGTTCCCAGGTGGCGGGGTCGACGGAGATCGCCACGTGGTGCAGCCCGCCGAGCACCTCCTGGTACGGGCCGAGGTCGAGCCCCGGGAAGTCGAAGAAGGCGAGCAGGTTGCCGTTGCCGATGTCGAAGAAGAAGTGGCTCGAACCCTTGTAGTCGCGGTTCTCGATGATCTCCGTCAGCGGGAACTCCAGAAGTTCCTGGTAGAACTTGATGGTCCGTTCCACATCGGACGACAGCAGGGCCACGTGGTGCAGGCCACGGGCGCTGCTCGACGGCCGGTGCGTTAAGGCGTACCGGTCTCGCAACTGGGCGCGTCGGCTCTCGACGGCGGCATAATCAATGGTCACGGTCGCTGTATGTCCGTCTTGCCCCCCGCTCAATCGCCCGTCGCCGCTCCAATGCGTTTTCTGTCGGTGGCGCGAGGCAGTATGTGCAGGTGAGCTCGCTAGACCACTTCACCCAGGTGACCAGGCAATGGTTCGCCGGCGCCTTCCAGGCGCCCACGGCGGCCCAGGAGGGCGCGTGGGAGTCGATCGCGCGCGGTGACAACACGCTGGTCGTGGCCCCCACGGGGTCGGGCAAGACGCTGGCGGCGTTCCTGTGGTCGCTCGACAGGCTCGCCGCGCGGGCGGCCGGGCAGCTCCCCGGCGAGACAACGGCGAAGGCCCCCAAACCGGGCACCCGCGTGCTCTACGTGTCGCCGCTCAAGGCGCTGGCCGTCGACGTCGAGCGCAACCTGCGCGCGCCGCTGGCCGGGCTCAGGCAGACGGCGCGCCGGCTCGGGCTGCCCGTGCCGGAGATCTCGGTGGCGATCCGCTCCGGCGACACCCCGGCCGAGGAGCGCAGGCGGTTCGCCGCCAAGCCGTCCGACATCCTGATCACCACCCCCGAGTCGCTGTTCCTGCTGCTCACCAGCCAGGCGCGCGACGCGCTGCGCGACGTCGAGACGGTGATCGTCGACGAGGTGCACGCGGTCGCGGCCACCAAGCGCGGCGCCCATCTGGCGCTCAGCCTGGAGCGGCTCGACGCGCTGCTGGAGCGTCCGGCGCAGCGGGTGGGGCTGTCGGCGACCGTGCGGCCGGTGAGCGAGGTGGCGGCCTTCCTCGGTGGCACGCGTCCGGCCACGGTGGTGCAGCCGCCGTCCGACAAGCGCATCGAGATCGAGGTCGTCGTCCCGGTCGAGGACATGACGGAGATGGAGGGGGCGCCCGATCCCGAGCAGGTCGAGCCGTCGTCCGGCCGGTCGATCTGGCCCCATGTGGAGGATCGCCTGTTCGACCTGATCGAGGCCCACAGCTCGACGATCGTGTTCGCCAACTCCAGGCGGCTGGCCGAGCGGCTGTGCACCCGCCTCAACGAGCTGGCCTACACGCGGCGGCAGGGGCTGGAGGCGATCGACCTGTCGATCTGGGAGACGCCGCCGCAGGACCACGAGGCCCCGGCCCCGCCCAGGCGCATGCCGGCCGAGACGATGGCGCAGGCGGGGGCGAGCAAGGGGGTGGTGACGGAGATCGTCCGGGCCCACCACGGCTCGGTGTCGAAGGAGGAGCGGGCCCAGATCGAGGAGGCGCTCAAGTCGGGGCGGCTGCCCGCCGTGGTCGCCACCTCCAGCCTGGAGCTGGGCATCGACATGGGCGCGGTCGACCTGGTGGCGTGCGTGGAGGCCCCGCCGAGCGTGGCCAGCGGGCTGCAGCGCATCGGCCGGGCCGGACACCAGGTGGGCGCGGTGTCCCGTGGGGTGATCTTCCCCAAGTACCGGGGCGACCTGGTCCAGACGGCCGTGGTGGCCGAGCGCATGCGCGGCGGGCAGATCGAGGAGCTGCGCTACCCGCGTAACCCGCTCGACGTGCTGGCCCAGCAGATCGTGGCGATGACCGCGCTCGACGAGTGGACGGTCGACGAGCTGGAGACCGTGGTCAAGCGGGCCGCCCCCTACGCCACCCTGCCGCGCAGCGCGCTGGAGGCGACCCTCGACATGCTGGCCGGCCGCTACCCGAGCGAGGAGTTCGCCGAGCTGCGGCCGCGCATCGTCTGGGACCGCGTCTCCGGCACGCTCCAGGGGCGGCCCGGCGCGCAACGGCTGGCCGTGACCAACGGCGGCACGATCCCCGACCGGGGCCTGTTCGGCGTGTTCCTCGTGGGCGAGAAGGCGTCCCGGGTGGGCGAGCTGGACGAGGAGATGGTCTACGAGTCGCGCGTCGGCGACGTGTTCGTCCTGGGCGCGACGTCGTGGCGGATCGAGGACATCACGGCCGACCGGGTGCTGGTCTCCCCCGCCCCCGGTCAGCCGGGGAAGCTGCCGTTCTGGCACGGCGACACGGCCGGGCGGCCGGCCGAGCTGGGCCGGGCGATCGGGCAGTTCCTGCGGGAGCAGGCCAAGCACGGTTCCACCGACCGCATGCGGGAGGCGGGGCTCGACGAGTTCGCCGCCGGCAACCTGCTGGCCTACCTCAACGAGCAGCGCGAGGCCACCGGCTACGTGCCCGACGACCGTACTCTGCTGGTCGAGCGCTTCCACGACGAGCTGGGCGACTGGCGGGTGGTGATCCACTCCCCCTACGGCGCGCGGGTGCACGCCCCCTGGGCGCTGGCGATCAACCGGCGGCTGCGCGAGCGTTACGGCATCGACGTGCAGGCCGTGCACTCCGACGACGGCATCGTGCTGCGCATCCCCGACACGCTGGCCGAGCCGCCCACCGACGTGGCGGCGTTCGACGCCGAGGAGATCGAGCAGATCGTCACCGAGGAGCTGGGCGGGTCGGCCATGTTCGCCTCCCGCTTCAGGGAGTGCGCGGGGCGGGCGCTGCTGCTGCCGCGCCGCGTGCCGGGCCGGCGCAGCCCGCTGTGGCAGCAGCGCCAGCGGGCCGCCCACCTGCTGGGCGTGGCCTCCCAGTACGCCTCGTTCCCGATCGTGCTGGAGACGATGCGCGAGTGCCTCCAGGACGTGTTCGACGTGCCGGGGCTGGTCCAGCTCATGCGCGACATCGCGGCGCGCCGGATCCGGGTGGTGGAGGTGGAGACCTCGCAGGCCTCGCCGTTCGCCGCGTCGCTGCTGTTCCACTACATCGGCGCGTTCATGTACGAGGGCGACGCGCCGCTGGCCGAACGCCGCGCGCAGGCCCTGGCGCTGGACACCACGCTGCTGGCCGAGCTGCTCGGCCAGGCCGACCTGCGCGAGCTGCTCGACCCCGACGTGATCGTGACCAGCGAGCGCGAGCTGGCCCGGCTCGACCGGCCGCTGCGCGACGCCGAGGACCTGGCCGACCTGCTGCGCTCGCACGGGCCGCTGCTGAGGCCCGACGTGAGCGTGCGCGGCGGCGACCCGTCCTGGCTGGAGGAGCTCGAACGCGCGCGCCGGGCCATCCGCGTGCGCGTCGCGGGCGAGGAGCAGTGGGCCGCCGTCGAGGACGCCGCCCGGCTGCGCGACGCGCTCGGCGTGCCGCTGCCCGTGGGGGTGCCGCACGTGTTCCTGGAGCCGGTGCCCGACCCGCTGGCCGACCTGGTGGCCCGGCACGCCCGCACCCGTGGCCCGTTCCACGCCGGCACCGCCGCCGCCAGGTTCGGGCTCGGCGTGGCCGTGGTCACCGACGCGCTGCGGCGGCTGGCCGCCTCGGGGCGGGTCGTGAACGGGGAGTTCCGTCCGGGCGGCCGGGGCGAGGAGTGGTGCGACGCCGGGGTGCTGCGGATGTTGCGCCGCAGGTCGCTGGCCCGGCTGCGCAAGGAGGTCGAGCCGGTCGCGCCCGAGACGCTGGCCCGTTTCCTGCCCGCCTGGCACGGCATCACCGGTTCGGGCTCGTCGTCGTCCGACGGCTCGCGGGCCGGGGCGGCCCGGGCCATGGACGCGCTGGTGCGTTCCGTCGAGCAGCTCCAGGGGGCCGCGGTGCCGGCGTCGGCGCTGGAGACGCTGGTGCTGCCCTCGCGGGTGCCCGGCTACCATCCGGCGCTGCTCGACGAGCTGACCTCCTCGGGCGAGGTGATGTGGGTGGGGCAGGGGTCGTTGCCCGGCGGCGACGGGTGGGTGTCGCTCTACTTCGCCGACACCGCGCCGCTGCTGCTGCCCGAGCCCGCCGAGATCACGATGACACCGCTGCACGAACGCGTGCTCGACCTGCTGGGCGGCGGCGGCGCGCTGTTCTTCCGGGGCATCTCCGACCAGCTCGGCGCCCAGGGCGGTGCGCTCGACGACGCGGCGCTGGTCTCCGCGCTGTGGGATCTGGTGTGGTCGGGCCGGGTCTCCGGCGACACGCTCGCGCCGCTGCGGGCGACGCTGGGCACCGGGCGTCCCTCGCACCGGCCGGCCACGACGCGGCGGCGGCGGGCCGTGCTGCCGTCGAGAAGCGGGCCGCCGACCGTGGCCGGGCGGTGGTGGCTGCTGCCCGGGCCCGCCGACGACACGACGCAGCGGGCGCACGCGCAGGCCGAGGTGCTGCTCGAACGGCACGGGGTGGTGACGCGGGGCGCGGTCACCTCCGAACGGCTGCCCGGCGGGTTCACGCCCGTCTACCAGGTGCTTCGCGCCTACGAGGAGAGCGGCCGGTGCCGCCGGGGGTACTTCGTGGAGGGGCTGGGCGGTGCGCAGTTCGCGTTGCCGGGCGCCGTCGACCGCATGCGGGCCATGGCTCCGGGCATCGCGCCGACCGGGGGCGGGCCGCATGAGAGCTCCGGTCCTCCTTCCGAGGCCCCCGTCCGGGAGAGCGGCGGGCGGGTGACGCCGGGGCGGCGGGCCGTGGTGCTGGCCGCGGCCGATCCGGCCAGCCCGTACGGCGCCGCGCTCCCCTGGCCGCAACGCGCCGGCGATGTCGGGCACAAGCCGGGCAGGAAGGCGGGCTCGCTGGTCGTGCTCGTGGACGGTTTTCTCGTCCTCTATGTGGAGCGGGGCGGCAAGACGTTGTTGTCGTTCGCCGACGACGAGCGGCTGCAACCGGCCGTCGACGCCCTGGCGCTGGCCGTGCGCGACGGGGCGCTCGGGAAGCTGACCGTGGAGCGGGCCGACGGTACGTCCATCGTGGAGTCGCCGCTGGCCGCCGCGCTGGAGGCGGCCGGGTTCCATCCGACCCCGAGGGGGTTGCGCCTGCGCGCCTGAGGAGCGTGGCGGCCGGAAAGGCTGGAGGATGAGGGCATGCCGCCTCTGCAACGCTTACGTTCCGACCTCGGCTCCGGCAAGAACCTGGAGATCTACGTCACGACGGTCATCGCGCTCGTGGTGGGAGTGCTCGGCGTCCTCGGCGTCGTCAAGGGTGAGATCCTGGCGGCGGCGACGCTGGCCACGCTCGCCCTGCTGGCGGCGTCCGCGCTCGGCCCCAAGCACCAGGTGGCCGACCTGGAGGCGCGCGTGGCCGAGCTCAACGCCCTCGTCCGCGACCGTCTGGCCGGGGAGGCGTTCCTGACCACCCGCAAGGACGGCCTGGATCAGCGGGTCGCCCGCACCGATGACCTGCGCTTCGCCGGGGTGACGCTGAGCCGCACGATCCGCGCCCATGTCGGCGACCTGCACAAAGCCCTGGAACGCGGCGCGTCGCTCAAGGTCCTGGTGATCGACCCGGCGGGCACCGCGCCCGAGGAGGCGGCCAGGCGAAGCACGATCCCGGAGCAGACCGACATCTTCACCCATCGCGTGAAGTCCACCCTCTACCTGCTGCGCGACCTGCCCCACCGGGACCGCGTCGAGGTGCGCTTCCTGCCGTTCGTGCCCGCGTTCGGGCTGGTCCTGCTGGATCCCGGCGACGACGACGGCGTCATCCACGTCGAGCTGGGCACCCACAGCACCGCGGGCCGCGACCCCGTCTTCACGCTGACCCCGCGCCGCGACCACGTCTGGTACGAGCACTTCCTGGCCGAGTTCGACCGCATGTGGGAGGTGGCCAGACCCGCCACCGCCGCGGACGGCCTCGGCGACTGACCGAGCCTGTATACGATTGGCCGTCATATGGCTGAACCGACGGCGGGCGCCGCCCGCACGACCCTGCGGGACGAGGTCACCGAGGAACTGCGCCGCCGCATACTCGCCGGCGCGCCGGCGCGGCCGGGGAGGCCGTCGAGGCCGGTCGCCCGGCGGAGGTGGCCGAGCTCAACACCGCCTTCCACCTGGCCGTGGGCGAGGCGGCGGGCAACTCCTACCTCAACCTGATGATGAAGCCGATGGTGCAGCGGGCGCAGTGGATCTTCAGCCGGACCGCCGCCGTCCGGGCGCCGCACTCGTGGACCGAGCACCTGAGCCTGTGCGAGGCCATCGCGGCGGGCGACGAGGACGAGGCCCAGGCCAGGGCGGTCGCGCACGTCGCCGCCGCGCGCCGGTCGTTCCTCGCGGCCGTGGCCCGTACGACGAGCCCCCGGACGACGGGACGCCCAGGTGAACCGCCCTTGGGCCACGGCTGAGGCGCCAGGATTGTATACAGTCTCCTGAACCGTCCCCCCGGAGGAGAGACCGTTGTTCACCACCCGGCCCGAACTGACAGGCGACTTCGGCATGGTCGCCAGCACGCACTGGCTGGCCTCGGCGGCCGGGATGGGCGTCCTGGAACGCGGCGGCAACGCCTTCGACGCGGCGGTGACGGCCGGGTTCGTGCTCCAGGTCGCCGAGCCGCATCTGAACGGCCCCGGCGGCGAGGTGCCGATCCTGCTGTGGAGCGAGGAGGAGCAGAAGGTGTCGGCGGTGTGCGGCCAGGGCGTGGCCCCCGCCGCCGCGACCGTCGAGCGCTTCGCCGCGATGGGCCTGGACGTCGTCCCCGGCACGGGTCTGCTGGCGGCGACGGTGCCGGGCGCGTTCGGCGGCTGGATGTCGCTGCTGGAGCGCTGGGGCACCTGGTCGCTGGCCGAGGTGCTGGCCCCGGCGATCCACTACGCCGAGCACGGCGTTCCGGTGCTCGACCGGATCGCCGCCACGATCGGCACGGTCGAGGAGCTGTTCACCCGCGACTGGCCCACGTCGGCGGCCACCTGGCTGCCGGACGGCCGGGTGCCCGCGCCGGGGTCGAAGCTGGCCAACCCGGTGCTCGCGGCGACCTACCGCAGGCTGGTCGCCGAGGCCGAGGCCGCGTCGGCCACCCGCGAAGGCCGGCTCGCCGCCGCCCGACATGCCTGGTACGAGGGTTTCGTCGCCGAGGCCGTCGCCGGCTTCAGCTCCGGCACCGCCTGGCGGGACAGCTCGGGCGAGGTCCACGGAGGCCTGCTCACCGGGGACGACCTGGCCCGCTGGTCGGCCTCGGTCGAGGAGCCGGTGAGCTTCGACTACCGCGGGCACACCGTGTACAAGACGGGACCTTGGGGACAGGGGCCGGTCTTCCTCCAGCAGCTCGCGTTGTTGTCCGGGTTCGACCTCGACGCCGTCGACCTCCTCGGCGCGGACTACGTGCACCTGGTGACCGAGGCGGCCAAGCTCGCCTTCGCCGACCGCGAAGCCTGGTACGGCGACGCGGACGTGCCCATGTCCGACCTGCTGGGCTCGGCGTACAACGACGAACGGCGGCGGCTGGTGGGGGCCGAGGCCAGCCTGGAGCTGCGGCCGGGCGCCCCCGGCGGCCGGGAGCCGCGCCTCCCGGCCTTCCCGCCCGGCAGGGCGGCCGTCACCTCCACGATCCCCGCCCCCGCGCGGCCGGGCATCGGCGAGCAGACGGTGACGTCGGACGGCGCGGTGCGGGGCGACACCTGCCACGTGGACGTCGTGGACCGGTTCGGCAACATGGTCTCGGCGACGCCCAGCGGCGGATGGTTGCAGAGCTCGCCCACCATCCCCGAGCTGGGCTTCTGCCTGGGCACCCGGGCGCAGATGTTCTGGCTCCAGGAGGGGCTGCCCGCCTCGCTGCGGCCCGGCGCGCGCCCGCGCACCACGCTCTCGCCGTCGTTCGCCACCAGGGACGGCAGGCCGTGGCTGGCGTTCGGCACCCCGGGCGGCGACCAGCAGGACCAGTGGAGCGTGAACTTCTTCCTGGCCGTCGTGCACGGGCGGCTGAACCTCCAGGAGGCGATCGAGGCTCCCATGTTCCATTCGGCGCACTTCCCCAGCTCGTTCTTCCCGCGCGGCTCGCGTCCCGGGGTGCTGCACGTCGAGGAGCGGCTCGACCCGGGGGTGGTGGCCGAGCTGCGGCGGCGCGGGCACGAGGTCGAGGTCGAGGGGCCGTGGTCGCTCGGCAGGCTGAGCGCGGTGGCCCGCGACGGCGCCTTCCTGAAGGCCGCCGCCAACCCCCGCGGCGCCCAGGGCTACGCGGCGGGCCGATGACAAGCACCGACCTCGCGCTTCCGGCCGTCCCGATGACCAGCGCCGACCTCGCGCTTCCGGCCGCCCCGATGACCAGCGCCGACCTCTCGTCCCGGTCGGGGGTGGGGCGATGACGGGTGGGGAGTTCGTGTTCCTGGGCGCGGTCGGGCTGGTGGCCGGGGTGGTCAACGCGCCGGCCGGGGCGGCACGCTGGTCTCCTTCCCGGCGCTGGTGGCCTTCGGGTACCCGGGCGTCACGGCGTCGGTGACCAACGCGGTGGCCCGGCATGTTCCTGCACGACGACCTGCACCGGGTCAACGCCGTACGGGCCGCGTTGGCGCCGGTCGTCAGCACGGTCTCGGTGGTGGCGTGCTCGCTGTTCGGGCCGGTGGAGTGGCAGGCCGTGGCGGTGGTGGCGCCGGCCGGCCTGGCGGGTGGCTTCCTCGGCACCCGCGTGGCCCGGCTCATGCCGCCTGACGTGCTGCGCGGCGTCGTCGTGACCTTCGGGCCTCGGCGTGGCGGCGGTGCTCGCGCTGCGTTGAACGGGCGGTTCAGGCGACGGTGGCCTCGATCAGGTCGTCCACCACGTCGGTCAGGTCGTTGCCCCGGGCGTGCACGCGCCGCTGGCGTACCGCGCCGGAGCCCTTGCTCAGCAGCCGTTCCAGACCCTCTTCGATGAAGGTCAGGTCGCCGGCCTCGGCCAGCGCGGCGCGTACGTGGCCGAACAGCCGGCGGGCCATCACCGTGGCGGGCACGAGCGTTCCGTGCCGCACGTCGAGGCTGTCGCCGACCAGGCCGTCCCGGGCCGCCCTCCAATAGGCGGCCCGCAGCACCTCCGACGGGATCGGCAGCCCGCGGTCGCCGCGCGCCACCTCCCGCAACGCGGTCACGACCAGGGCCCGGATCAGGCCGATGATCGTCAGGCTGTCGCTCACGTCGAGCGGCACGTCGGCCACCCTGATCTCGACCGTCGGCAGCCGCGGCGACGGGCGGGTGTCCCAGAAGACCGTCTTGGGGTCCATCAGCGCTCCCGACTCCGACAGCGCGCGCAGCGCCAGCTCGTAGTCGCCGAACGTCGGGAAGTACGGCGGCGCCCCGGACACCGGCCACCGCCCCCAGCTGATGACCCGCCAGGACGCGTAGCCGGTGTCGCGGCCCACGAAGAACGGCGAGTTGGCGGCCAGCGCGATCAGCGTCGGCAGCCAGGGTCTGAGATGGTTGCCGACGTAGACGGCGATCTCCTCGTCCGGTACGTCGACGTGCACGTGCAGCGCACAGATGCTGATCTCGTCCTGCAACGCGCGGTAGAGCTCCTTGCCCTGCAGATAGCGGTGGTCGTCGGTGAGCGGCGGCGGCATGACGTTGCCGAGCACCGGGATGCCACTGGCCACGACCGCCAGGCCGCAGGACCGGGCCGCCTCGGCCACCTCCTTCCGTGCTGTCCGAAGCTGGGAACCCAGCTCGCTCAGGTCGGCGGAGGGCGGCGTACGGGCCTCCACCTGGAAACGGGTGATCTCGTGGGCCACGTCGAGCATGTCCGTCGCGGCGGCCAGGACCTCGGCCGCCCGGGGGGACACGTGACGCGTGCGGGGATCGACGACGAGGTATTCCTCTTCGATCCCGATCAACGGAACCATGCACACCTCGCTGGGGAGTCCAAAAGCCTCCGCCACAGGTTGTGCCCGTACCGCCGCCGGGAGAAAACCTGGCTAGAAGGGGGCAGGACCGTACAGGGCGGTGGGGGCGCCGGTGGACATGGCCCAGTAGCGGTCGCCGTAGGACCAGTGCCACCACTCGGTCGGGTAGTTGACCAGACCCACGGGCTCCAGGACGGCGGCCAGGATCTTGCGGTGGGCGCGGGCCTCGGCCGGGATGCCCGCGGCGGCCGTGTAGCAGGCGCCGCCGCTCTCCTCGGGGTTGTCGTTGACCTCGGTGCCCATGTCGTACTCGGTGCCGTCGGGCGCGCACAGGGTCAGGTCGACGGCGGCGCCGGCGGTGTGGGGGGCGACCTCGACAGGGGACACATAACGACTCGCCGCGATATAGGACTCGTCAGGCGTCATATCGGGATAAGTGGTGAGGAGCTCCGCGCGGTACCCCTCGAAGATGCGCCGCTGGGTGGCGATGGGCCGGTAGCCCTCGACGATCAGCAGGTGGAAGCCGTCGGGAAGGGCGCTCTCGGCCTGTTCGAGCCGGTCGAGCAGCCCCGCGCGCAGGTGCGCGTACGCGCCGTCGGCGTCGGCCATCCGCGTGTCGACCCGCAGCCGCCCGCGTACGTCGGCCAGCGGCTCGCCGCACTCCCGGACGGGGACCGCCGAGACGCGCGGGTCGGAGATGAGGACTACGTCGGTGTCGAGCTGCCACATGGGCAGAAATTCTCACACAGTGTCGGAGAAAACCTGCTCCCGGGCCTGCTCCAGGGCCGCGACCAGGGCCCCGCGCAGCACCGCGTTGCCGGTCACCTTGGTGGTTACCACGGTCGGCTGGCTGGGGCACAGGCGGGCCACGGCCTCCTGGACCTTGGCGGCCAGCCGTTCGCCGCCGGCCCGGCCGACGTCGCCGCTGAGCACGATCAGCTCGGGGTCGAGCACGACGGCCACGGCCGCCGCGCCCACGGCCAGTCGTCCGGCCACCTTGTCGAGGTAGTCCTCGTCGCCGTTGCGGACCAGGTCGGGCACGGTGTAGCCGATCACGCCGTGCTCGACGGCCAGGCCGCGCAGGGCGTCGTGGCCGACCAGGCGCTGGAAGGAGCCCGACTGCGGCTGTGACACGTCGGCGGGCAGCGGCTCGCCCGGCACCGGCAGCCAGCCGATCTCGCCCGCGCCGCCGCTCATGCCGCGGTGCAGCCGTCCGCCGAGCATGACGCCGAGGCCCTGGCCGACACCGGCCCAGATGACCACGAAGTCGTCGTGGCCGACGGCGGCGCCGTAGCGGCTCTCGGCCAGGGCGACCAGGTTGACGTCGTTCTCTATGGTGACCGAGCCGCCCAGGGTCCGGCGGAGGCTCGCCAGCACGCCGACGTGCCAGTCGGGCAGGTCGTAGGACCAGCGCACGTCGCCGCTGCGGGGATCGACGACCCCACGGGTGCCGATGACGAAGGAGCGAAGCTGGGAGAGCTCGACGCGGGCCGCGGCGCAGGCCCGCTGGACGGCCGAGTGGACCGCCTTGACCGGATCGCGGGAGTCGGCCGGGTTGACCGTCACCTCGACAACGATTTTACCTGTGATGTCCGCCACACCGACGGTGAGGCTGTCGGGCAGCACCTCCAGCCCGGCGACGTACGCGGTGGACGGAACCACGGCGTACAGGGCGGCGTGCGGACCCCTGCCGCCGGCGCGCTCGCCCGCGACCTCCACCAGGCCCCGCTCTTCCAGGCGAGCCAGCAGCTGACCTGCGGTTACCTTGGAGAGCCCCGTTCGCTCCCCCAGTTCGGCGCGGGTCAGCGGACCGTCCGCGAGGAGGAGTTCAAGTGCCGAGCGGTCGTTCAACCTGCGCAGCAACCGGGGGATCCCCGGGCTTCGACTCATTACCGCACCCCTCTCGTCACGAATGGCTAACGAGCGTTTCTTTTAAGAAAGTTTCTTGTTAGTTTAACAGCGTCGTTCGGCATTTGACGATCAGCCTGGTGCGGACCGTAGGCCAGCACCCGGGAAGGGAGAACCCTGTGAGGATCGCGAAGATCACAGCCACTACGGTCACCACGGCCGCCCTGGCCCTGGGCCTGGCCGCCTGTGGGTCAAGCGAGGAGCCGAAGCCGTCGTCCAGCGCGGCCGCCCCCGCTTCCAGTGGCCCGAAGTTCGCGGGCAAGACGCTCAGCATGTGGCGTCTGGGCGACAGCAACCCTGCCGCCGCCAAGTACATGGAAGAGCTCAACGCCGAGTTCACGAAGCAGACCGGCGCTGAGGTCAAGCTTGAGTGGATCCCGTGGCCGCAGGTGGCCGACAAGTTCGCCGCCGCCGCCACCGGCGCAGGCCCGGACGTGACCGAGATCGGCAACGACCAGGTCCCCATGTGGCAGAGCCAGGACGCGCTCACCCCGATCACCGACATCGCGCGTGAGGGCGACCGGGCCCAGATCCCCGAGAACCTCTACGGCTACGAGACGGTTGACGGCGAGATCTACGGCATCCCGTGGGGCGCCGGCGCCCGCGCGGTGCTCTACCGCAAGGACTGGTTCGCCGACCTCAAGATCGAGGTTCCCAAGACCTGGGACGAGCTCGTCGCCGCGGCCAAGAAGATCCAGAAGGAGAAGGGCGCCGGCGTCGACGGCTTCGCCTTCAACGGCGGCTCCGACGCCAACCACCTGCTGGCCGCGTTCGCCTGGTCCGAGGGCGGCGAGTTCGCCGTCAAGGAGGGCGACAAGTGGGTCGGCAAGCTGACCGACCCCGGCTTCCAGAAGGGCTTCGAGACCTACACCGGTCTGGTCACCGGCGGCCTGTCCAGCAAGGCGAACCTGACGCTGAACACCGTCGACATCCGCAAGCGCTTCGCCAACAACAAGGTGGCGATGTACCTCACCGCCGGCTGGGACCTGCCCGGCATCGAGGAGGACTCGAAGGGCAAGCTGAAGGGCGACAAGCTCGGCTTCTTCCCGCTGCCCGCCAAGACCGGCGGCCTGGCCCCCTCCTTCTTCGGCGGCAACGACATCGCGCTGTGGGGCGGCACCAAGGAGGCCGACCTCGGCAAGGAGTACATCAAGCTCGCCACCAGCAAGACCTGGGCCGACCGCTACGCCAAGGAAGGCGGCCTGCTGCCGGTCTACCCCGACACCCTGGCGGCGCTGAACGAGGACCCGGCGCAGGGCCCGTTCGCCCAGGCCTTCGCCAAGGCCAAGGCGTTCCCGGCCGACCCGAACTGGGCCGAGGCCGACGCCACCAAGGCCGTGCTGCAGAACGCGGCGCGCGCCGTCATCGAGGGCAAGAAGGACACCACCACGGCTCTCGCTGACGCCAACAAGGAACTCGAAGAGATCCTGAACCAGTAACGATGGCGAACACGACTACGGTCACCCGGGGCAGGGGCTCGTCCCCCGCCCCGGGGCGCCGCCGTAAGAAGGGCGGCGGGCCCGTCAAGGCCACCGGGATGCCCACCTGGAGCATCCCGTACGTGCTGCTCATCCCCGGGCTGCTGGTCATCGCGGGACTGCTGCTGTACCCGATGTTCCAGCTCGGCGTGATGGCCTTCCAGAAGGTCGGCCTCGCGCAGATCAGGGGAAGCAAGCCGGCCGAATGGGTGGGCCTGGGCAACTTCGACAAGGTCCTCTCCAACGACATCTTCTGGTCGGCTCTGCGCAACACCGTGGTGTTCGCCTTCGTCGCCGTCAGCCTCACCCTCATCGTGGGCACCGCGGTCGGCGTGCTGCTGAACAAGCTCGGCAAGAAGATGTCCCTGTTCGTGGTCATCGGGTGCATGTTCGCCTGGGCCGTGCCGCCGGTCGCGCAGGGCGTCATCTGGCGCTCGCTCTTCGACGCCGAGTCCGGCATCGTCAACTGGCTGCTCAACCTGCTGCCCGACTGGCTGGCCGCGCCGCCCGCGGGTCAGCAGGACTGGACGGGCACCCCCTGGCTCAACGACACCTTCCCGCTCTACGTCGCACTGATCGTGTGCGTGGTGTGGGCCGGGTTCCCGTTCATCGCGGTCTCGGTGCTCGCGGGCCTCAAGGGCATCCCGTCCGAGCTGTACGAGGCGGCGAAGGTCGACGGCTCGGGGGCGTGGCGGACGTTCAGGAAGATCACCCTTCCGCTGCTCAAGCCGGTCTTCGCCGTCCTGACGATCCTGTCGATCATCTGGGACTTCAAGGTCTTCAGCCAGCTCTACGTGCTGATGAACGGCCCGACCAACCGCGACGGTTTCAACCTGTCGATGTACGCGGTCGCGGAGGCGTTCAAGCCCCCGCAGAAGCTGGGCACGGGCGCGGCGATCTCCATCGTGCTGACGATCATCCTGCTCATCATCACCGTCGCGTACGTCCGGCAGATCGTGAAGCAGGAGGAGATGTGAACCCGCTGGCCCGCAAGAAGCTCGGGAAGATCCTCCTGAACACGGCCGGTGTGCTGGTCTTCCTCTACGCGGTCTTCCCCGTCTACTGGATGGTCTCCACCGGCTTCAAGGAGAACGACCAGATCTTCACGACGGAGTTCATCCCGTTCCCCACGCACTTCACCTTCGACCACTTCGCGCGGGTGCTGACCGAGGGCGTGGCGAACAACTCCATCTGGCTCTACATGCGCAACAGCGCGATCGTGGCGCTCGGCACCGTGCTCATCGGCTCGGTCTTCGCGCTGCTGTCGGCCACGGCCATCGCCCGCTTCCGCTTCAAGGGGCGTGGCACGTTCCTGGTCGTCCTGCTGATCGTGCAGATGCTGCCGGCGGAGGGCCTGCTCATCCCGCTGTACATGATGGTCAAGCGGGTCGGCCTCGGTGACCAGCTCATCGGGCTGATCATCACCCAGGTCGCGCTGACGCTGCCGTTCGGCATCTGGATGTTGCGCACGTTCGTGGCGGCGGTGCCGCGGACGCTGGAGGAGGCGGCCTGGATCGACGGCGCGAGCCGGCTGACCACGTTCTGGAAGGTGCTGTTCCCGCTGGTCGCCCCGGGGTTGGTGGCCACGAGCATCTTCTCGTTCATCACCGCCTGGAACGATCTCGTGTTCGCCCTCTACCTGATGTCGGGGTCCGAGGGATACACGATGCCGGTCGCCCTGCAGTACTTCTTCGGCCAGAAGGGCGTCGACTGGGGCGCGATCATGGCCGGTTCCACCCTGATGACCCTTCCGGTGGTCGTCTTCTTCCTGCTGGTACAACGCCGCATGGTCGCCGGTCTCACCGCCGGGGCCGTGAAGGGGTAACAGGCACTGATCCGCGTACGGCTCGGGTTCGTCCGAGCCGTACCCGGTCGTGCCTTCATTCAAGTGATGAGGAGCCATGAGTCAGAGTGATCGGGGGCTGCGTCGCCTCGCGGCCGGCACGCTGCTCGTCGCCTTCCAGGGCACCACGGCGCCCGACTGGGTGCTGCGCGAGCTGGACAACGGCCTGGGCGGCGTGACGCTCTTCGGGTTCAACGTCGCCGGTTCCGAGCAGGTCAGGTCGCTCACCACGACGTTGCGCGCCTCGGCCGAGCCCGTCATCTCGCTCGACGAGGAGGGCGGGGACGTCACGAGGCTGGCCTACCACGTCGGCAGCCCGTACCCGGGGAACGCGGCGCTGGGGGCGGTCGACGACGTGGACCTGACCTGCCGGGTCTACGCGGCGATCGGTTCGGAGCTGGCCGCGTGCGGCATCAACCTGGACCTCGCGCCGAGCGCCGACGTCAACACCGAGGCCGACAACCCGGTGATCGGGACCAGGTCCTTCGGCGCCGACCCGGCGCTGGTGGCCAGGCACACGGTCGCGGCGGTCAACGGCCTGCAGTCGGTGAACGTGGCCGCCTGCGTCAAGCACTTCCCCGGCCACGGCGCCACCCGGGTGGACTCCCACCTGGCCGTGCCCGTCGTGGACGTCGACCTGGACGTGTTGCGGGCCCGCGAGCTCGTGCCGTTCCGGGCGGCGATCGAGGCCGGCGCCAAGACCGTGATGACCGCGCACGTGGCGGTGCCGGTGGTGACCGGGGACACCCCGGCCACCCTGTCGCCCGCCGCGCTGACCGGGCTCCTCAGGGGCGAGCTCGGCTACGACGGCGTGGTCATCACCGACGCGCTGGACATGCACGCGATCACCAAGAGCGTGGGCCTCGCCAAGGGCGCCGTGCTCACGCTCGCGGCCGGGTCGGACCTGATCTGCCTCGGCCCGATCCCCGGCGAGGACGACGTCCAGCGGGTCATCGCGGAGATCGTGGACGCGGTGACCGAGGGCCGGCTGCCGGCCGCCAGGCTGGAGCAGGCGGCCGAGCGGGTCCGGGCGCTGCGGGCCTGGTTCGGCGCGTCCGAGACGGTCGCCGCCGCGCAGAACGGGGTCGGCCTGCAGGCCGCCCGCCGCGCCGTGCGGCTGACCGGCGAGACGGAACCCCTGGTGGAACCCCTGGTGATCGAGGTGGACACCCCGCCCACGATCGCCGTGGGAACCGTGCCATGGGGTGTGGGCCCGTGGCTGCCGGACGCCGAGATCGTCCGCGTCGAGCCCGCGGCCGCCGACGTCCCCGCCCTGCTGGCCAAGGCCGCGAACCGGTCGCTGGTCATCGTGGTGAAGGACGCCCACCGCTACCAGGCGAGCCAGGAACTGGTCTCCGCGCTGGTGGCGGCCCGCCAGGACGCGACGGTGATCGAGATGGGCCTGCCCGTCTGGCGGCCCGGCAGCGCCGCCTACATCGCCACGTACGGGGCGGCCAGGGCCAACGCCCAGGCCGCCGTGGAACTGATCACTGCCTGAGGCGGGCGACCACGCCCCCGCCGGATCAGGGCGCGAGGAGCTCCTCGCGCGCCTGGTCCAGCGCGGCCAGCACCGCGCCGCGCAGCACCGGGTTCGCATGGGCCACCGCCGTGGTGACCACCTGCGGCCGCACCGGGCAGATCCGCGCCACGGCCTCCTCCACCCTGGAGGTCAGCGCGGATCCCCCGGCGTGGCCCACCTCCCCGGCCAGCACGACCAGCCCCGGGTCGAGGATCACGCAGACCGCCGCCACACCCAGCGCCAGCCGGTGGGCGATGTCGTCGAGCATCGGCTCGCCGCGGGACCCGGCCGCCACCGCGACCTCGACGCACTCGCGGGCGCTCTCGGCCGTGAAGCCGTAGCCACGGGCCAGCTCGGCCACTTCCTCGGCGCTGACCAGCGACTGCAGGCCGCCCGCCAGCGAGGGCAGCCGGCCCGGCTTGGTACGGATGTCCTCCGGCAGCGGAACGCCCGGCACCGGCAGGTAACCGATCTCCCCCGCGCTGCCCGAACGCCCCCGGTGGAGCTTGCCACCCAGCATGACGGCCATGCCGAGGCCGCGGCTCGCCCACACCAGCACGAAGTCGTCGACGCCCTTGGCTGCGCCGTCGGCGTACTCGGCGAGGGCGGCGAGGTTCACGTCGTTCTCGATCGTCACCTCGCGCCGCAGGTCGCCGGCGAGCGCCTCGTGGATGCCCTCGTGCCAGCCGGGCAGGTCGAAGGAGAAACGCACGTCGCCGCTGCGCGGGTCGACCACGCCAGGGGTGCCGATCACCACGCCGCGCAGCCTGGCCAGGCTGACCTTGGCGCTGCGGCACGCCTTGACGATCGCGCCGTGCACGGCGGCGACCGGGTCGTCGTGGCCGCCGGGGTCGACGGTGACCTCGGCGATCGTACGGCCGTGGATGTCGGCCACGGCGGTCGAGATCAGCTCGGGGCCGACCTCCAGACCGGCCACATAGGCGCTTGAGGGGATGACCGAGTAGAGCGCCGCGTTCGGCCCTCTGCCGCCCGCCTGGGCGCCCACCACCTCGACCAGGCCACGCTCCTCCAGCCGCGCGAGCGTCTGGGAGGCGGTCACCTTGGACAGACCGGTCAGGTCGCCGATCTGCCCCCTCGTCATGGGGCCGGTGGCCAGCAACAGCTCCAGTGCGGCCCGATCGTTGATCTCCCGGAGAAGTCTGGGCACACCAGGACGACGCTCCACGCTGATTCCCACCGTCAAATCGAAAAGGTTGTTGGAAGTTTAGCGCCCGTGCTCTTGCATATCATCGGAGCCGAACACGAGGATGCCTCATGACCATCCTCCGCGGCCCGGCGATCATGCTCGCGCTCGGCCTCGTGCTGCTGCTGGACGTGTTGAGGGTCTTCCTCCCGTCGTTGATCACCTTGTTCGGCCGCGCGGGCGAGACACCGCCTGAGCTGATGGGCCTCTACGCAGCCGCCTGGTTCATCCTGCCTTTCCTCGCGCTGTTAGCCAAGCCGCGCCACGCTCTGCTCGGCGGCGCCGCGGCGCTGGTCCTCACCAGGATCCTGCTGCAGGCGGGGGTGGGCCAGCTCTACGTCGCCTCCGCCGGCGTCACCGCGGGTCTGGTCTTCCTGTACGGCTGCGCCCACACCGTGCCGCGGCGGGCCGTCCCCGTGGGCGTCATGGGCGGCCTGAGCCTGTCGCTGACCGTCCATCTGCTGCTGGACGGCGTGGATCTGGTCTGGCGCGACGGCCTGGTCCCGTGGCTGGCGGCGCTGTCCCTCTGCGCCGCCTTCCTCGGCCTCGTACGCCCCCCGGAGGCCGAGGTGGACCGCGCGCCCACGCTGACGTGGTTCCTGCTCGGCCCGGCGATGCTGCTGACCGGCGTGGCCGCCACCGGCTGGGCCAAGCCCGTGGCGAGCCCGACCGACCTGTGGCAGGTGCTGGCGGGCACCGGGATACTCGCCGTCGTCCTGGTCATGGTCGTCGTGCAGGCCGCCCATCCGCCGCTGTCCCCGGTCTTCGACCTCATCGCCGGGGTCGTGCTGGTGGCCTTCACGCTGATCCTCACCCTGACGGCGTCCTACTTCGCCGTGCTGATGATCGGCTGGCTCGGCGCCCTGCTCGCCGGAACCACGCGGCCGGACCATCCCTCCGGACGGCGTCCCGGCGTGGCCGTGCTCGGCGGCGGGCTGGTCTTCTTCGTCGGGCTGTTCGTCTACTACGCGGCCTACGACATGAACCTCGGCTTCCCCAACGGCCTGGTCCTCGTGGCGGTGGCGGTGCTGGTGGCCGCCCTCAGCGTGGTCACGGCCCTGGTCCGGCACTCGCCGCGGCCGGTCGCGACGGTCCGTCTCGGCTGGTTGCCGGTGGCCTTCGTCGTCCTGCTGGTGGGGCTCGTGACGCTCGGGGCGCCGTCCGCGCCGCCCGTACGGGCCAAGCAGGGCGACACCTTCACCCTGATCACCTACAACATCCGCATGGGCTACGGCCTGGACGGCCGCCTGTCGCTCGACAAGATCGCGTCCTGGGCCGCGGCCCAGAAGCCCGACGTCGTGTTGCTCAGCGAGGTGGACCGCGGCTGGCTGCTGAACGGCGGCCACGACGACCTGGCCAGGATCGCCCGCGGCCTCGGCATGCGCTACCACTTCGCCCCGGCCGGCGACAACGTGTGGGGCGACGCCCTGCTCACCAACCTCCCGGTCAGGCAGGTGCACTCCTATCCCCTGGGCGCGCACGACTACCCGACGGGAGCCCAGGCCCAGGCGATCGTCCTGGAGGTCGGCGGCAAGGAGGTGGGCATCGTCAACACCCACCTGCAGGCCCCCGAGGGCCAGGCGCCGGAGGTGGCCGCGATCGCCCGCGCCCTGGCCGTCGGCCGGGACGCCGACGAGGCCGGGCACCGCGCCGCCGGAGCCGGGGAGCAGGTCAAGCGGCCGGTGATCCTGGCGGGCGACCTCAACACCCGGCCCACCGACCCGGCCATGGAGGTGCTGAAGGCGGCCGGGCTGACCGACCCGCTGACCGCGTTCGGGGACCCGCCGACCTCGCCCGCCGACGCCCCGAAGGAGCGCATCGACCACGTGCTGCTCACCAAGGGATTGACCGCGATTTCCGGGCAGGTGCCGCGCTTGCCCTATTCGGATCACCTGCCCGTTCTGACGACCTTGCGCCTAACCAGTGTTGACCAGGAGGGATAATCGAGAACATGCGCCTTTCCGCTCGTGTCGACTACGCCCTCCGTGCCGCCGCCGAACTCGCCGCAGCCGGCACGGGCCCGACTACTGTGGGTGAACTCGCCAAGGAACAGGACATGCCTCCCAAGTACCTGGAGAACATCCTGCTCCAGATGCGCCGCGCGGGTCTCGTGCGCGGCCAACGGGGTCCCGAGGGCGGCTACGTGCTGGCCCGGCCCGCCGCGAACATCTCGCTCGCCGACGTGATCAGGGCCGTTGACGGGCCGCTGGCGAACGTGCGCGGCGAGCGTCCCGAACACGTCGGCTACCGAGGTCCGGCGGAGTCGTTGCAGCAGGTGTGGATCGCGTTGCGGGCCACCGAACGGGCCATCCTGGAGGAGGTCACGCTCGAACAGGTCGCCACGGGCAGCCTTCCCGAGCGCGTCCGGCAGCTCGCCGCGGACCCCGCCGCCTGGGACTGACCTCCACCGGGCGGCACAGCGGGCGCCCTCGGCCCGTGGCCATCGTGAAGGCCCGGAGGCGGTACCTAGACTGGAGGGATGCCCGAGGGAGACGCCGTCTACCGCACCGCCGCCCGCCTGCGCGGCGCGCTCGACGGTCGCGTGCTGACCAGATCGGACTTCCGGGTCCCGCGGCACGCCACCGCCGACCTGACCGGCCGTACGGTGCTCACGACCGCCTCCAGGGGCAAGCACCTGCTGACCCGGATCGAGGGCGGCCTGACGGTCCACACGCACCTGCGCATGGACGGGAGCTGGCGGGTCATGCCCGCGGGGCGGCGCACGGCCGGCGGAGACCAGGTGAGGCTGATCCTGGCCAACGAGCAGTGGCAGGCGGTGGGGATCAAGCTCGGCATGGTCGACCTGGTCACGACCGCCGACGAGGAGCGGCTGGTGGGGCACCTGGGGCCTGACCTGCTGGGCGCCGACTGGGACCCGGGCGAGGCCGTGCGAAGGCTACGAGGCGTGCCGGACAGGACGATCGGCGAAGCGCTGCTCGATCAGCGCAACCTGGCGGGGATCGGCACGATCTATCGCGCCGAGACCCTGTTCCTGCGCGGGATCTGGCCGTGGAAGCAGGTCGGGGAGATCGAGGATCTCGAAGGGCTCGTCACGCTGGCCCACCGGCTGCTGGAGGCCAACAAGGGGCATGGCGGCACGGTGACGACAGGTGATCGCCGCCCGGCGAACCAGACCTGGGTCTATGGCAGGGCAGGGAGACCCTGTCGCCGATGCGGCACGCGCATCAGCCGCGGGGAGATGGGGGCACAGCCACAGGAAAGGCTCATCCTGTGGTGTGGTGGCTGCCAGCCGCGTTAGGCCGCCACCATGTCCTTGACCTCGGGGAACACGGTGTCGCCGATCGACCCGGGAACCGTCTCGGCAAGGGGCAGGCGCTCGTGCTCGGGAACGTCGGCCAGAACAGGAGTGGCCTGGAGCTCCGCCAGCGCGAACTGGTCGGAAACCTCACGCAAAACCTGCGAGAGCGGCACTCCGAGGGCACCGCAAATGGACGCGAGCAGCTCGGACGAGGCTTCCTTCTGGCCACGCTCGACCTCGGACAGATAGCCGAGCGAGACACGCGCCAGCGTGGACACCTCGCGAAGCGTGCGCCCCTGACGCACCCGCAACCGCCTCAGCACGTCACCGAGCAGCTGACGCAGCAGAATCATCTGTCGCTCCCTCCCCGGCGTGGACGTCTTCACCACGCCCCGCGCGATCGGATCGTGCCGCACATTGGTCTTCTTGGCTTCGTACATACTCCTCGCCGTCATCATGGGGCGTCGCCGCCCCGGGTCTGCCGCTCGTGCCTGGTCGCGCGACTCATCAGGCCCGCCTGCCGGGCGCTCGGTGCTTGCAGTTGGCTCACGGACCTCACTCACAGCTCCACCGTACCCGTATCCACCGACACCGCGTCAGACCGTGCTTCGCATGTTCGCTCGGGACGTAACACGGTAATCATCCGGAATGTTCCCCTTTGTTAGCCTTCAGCACACCTGCGAGGAGATCGACTGCCTCGTGCACCGTCCTTACCCTGATACGTTCCCGCGACCCCTCGAAGGTCAACTCCCGCACCGAGTTCTCCCCGCCGGGACCGTGGACGGCCGCGTACACCCGCCCCACGGGCTTTCCGTCCTGCGGTTCGGGGCCGGCCACGCCCGTCACGGCCAGCCCGTAGCCGGCCCCGCACACCCGGGCGACCCCCCTGGCCATCGCCGCGGCCACCTCGGGATGCACGGCCCCCTCGCGCCGAAGCAGCTCGTCCGGCACGCCCAGCAGGTCGTGCTTGAGATCGGTGGCGTAGGAGATCACCCCGCCCCTGAACGCCTTGGACGCCCCCGGGACCGAGGTGAACGCGGCCCCGATGAGCCCGCCCGTCAGCGACTCGGCCACCGCCACGGTGGCCTCCTGCCGCACCAGCAGGGCCAGAACCTCGGCCACGTCCGCCATCGCTCAGATCACTCCCCACGCGCCCGTCTGGCCACCTGGCGCAGCTTGACCGCCCGTACGAGATAGTCGCCGCCCGTCACGACCGTCACGACCAGCGCCGCGCCCATCACCACCCACCGCAGCGGCTCCGGCACCCCGGGCAGGATGTAGAGCACGATGGCGGCGATCTGCAGCACGGTCTTGACCTTGCCACCGTAGCTGGCCGGGATGACCGCGTGCCGCAGCAGGACCAGCCGGAGCAGGGTGATGCCCAGCTCGCGGCCCAGGATCACGAGCGTGACCCACCACGGCAGCTCGTCGAGGATCGACAGGCACACCAGCGCCGCCCCGGTGAGCGCCTTGTCGGCGATCGGGTCGGCGATCTTGCCGAAATCGGTGATCAGCCCGTAGCGCCGGGCCAGCTCGCCGTCGAGATGGTCGGTGATCGAGGCGATCCCGAACACCCCCAGCGCGGCCAGCCGCCAGCCGGTGCCGGGCAGGAACAGGCATGCGACGAAGAAGGGGACGAGCACCAACCGGAGGACCGTGAGGACGTTGGCGATGTTCCACGGGCTTACCACGCGGCGCTCGTCCCTGGTCATGGACTGGCCTTGATGCGCGCGATCAGGTCAACCCCCTCGGCGTCGACCACGACCGCGCGCACGATCTGCCCCTTGACCAGGCCGATGCCCTGGACCGTCACCGAGCCGTCGACCTCCGGGCCCTGGTGGGCGGCCCGGCCCTCGTAGCCGCCGTCGCCCAGGTCGTCGTCGATGAGCACGTCGACCTCCGTGCCGATGCGCTCCTCCGCGCGCTGGGCGGTCAGCTCCTCCGCCAGCTCGGTGAGCACGCGCACGCGCTCGTCGATGACCTCCTGGTCGAGCTTGCCGGGCAGGTTGGCCGCCTCGGTGCCGTCTTCGTCGGAGTAGCCGAACACGCCGATCACGTCGAGCCTGGCCTTCTCCAGGAAGCCGACCAGCTCGCCGAACTCCTCCTCGGTCTCGCCGGGGAAGCCGACGATGAAGTTGGAGCGCACGCCCGCCTCGGGAGCGCCCTTGCGCACGCTCTCCAGGAGGCCCAGGAACCGCTCGGGGTCGCCGAAGCGGCGCATCCGGCGCAGGACGCTCCCACTCGCGTGCTGGAAGGACAGGTCGAAGTAGTCGGCCACGCCCTCGGTGGTGGTGATGACGTCGATCAGGCCCGGCCGCAGCTCGGCGGGCTGCAGGTAGCTGACCCGCACCCGGTCGATGCCCGGGACGGCGGCGAGCTGCGGCAGCAGCTTCTCCAGCGCCCGCAGGTCGCCCAGGTCCTTGCCGTAGGAGGTGGAGTTCTCGGAGACCAGGACGAGCTCGCGCACGCCCCGGTGCGCCAGCCAGTCGGCCTCGGCGAGCAGCTCGTCGGGGTTGCGCGAGACGTAGGCGCCGCGGAAGGCCGGAATGGCGCAGAACGTGCAGCGCCGGTCGCAGCCGGAGGCCAGCTTGAGCGAGGCGACCGGGCTCTCGTCGAGGCGCTTGCGCAGCACGCGCGGGCCGCTGGCGGGCGCGAGCCCGTCGGGCAGCTCGCCGTGGCCCGGGATGCCGGTCTTGGGCGCGCTCCCGCGCTCGACCGGCGAGATGGGCAGCAGCGTGCGGCGGTCGCGCGGCGTGTGCGGCTTGAGCGGTCGCCCGGCCAGCACGTCGTCGAGCCGGCCGCCGATCTCGGTGTAGTCGTCGAAGGAGATGACGGCGCTCGCCTCGGGCAGGGCCTCGGCCAGCTCGTTGCCGTAGCGCTCGGCCATGCAGCCCGCGGCCACCACCTTGACCCCGGTGTCGGCGGCGGCGAGCAGCGTGTCGATGGAGTCTTTCTTGGCCGAGTCAATGAAGCCACACGTGTTGACGACGACGACGTCGGGGTCGTCGTCGCCCAGCTGCCAGCCGGCAGCCTCAAGTCGCGCGGCCAGCTCCTCGGAGTCGACCTCGTTGCGCGCGCAGCCCAGAGTGATCAGCGATGCGGTTCGGCGGGATGACATGGTGAACACTACGGTATCGGGAGTTGGCCACCACCTGATGCACGGCCTCCCCGCCGGACTACCGCGGAGGCGACGTGGCGAGGCCGAACGAGCGGCTCACCATCTCCCCCCGGCCACCGAGTTTGTCCACCTTCTTGCCGTTGACCTGCAAGGACACCGCTCCGGCGTCGGCGAGGAGCAGGCTCAGCCTGTCCGCGGCCTGCCAGGTCGAGCTGTCGCCTTCCTGCAACATCCCGGCGAAGAGCATGCGTCCCTGACCGTCGCGCACGTTCACGTACGACGTACGCCTGGCCTTGATCTTCAAGGTCACCATGTTCTTGCCCGGTTTGGCCTTGGCCGCCGCCGCGCGGGGCCCTTCGGTGATGGGCGTGTTCGGCGGCACGCTCGGCCTGGGCGTGATGGCGTGCACGTCGGCGGTGCGCACCTGGTCGCTCGCGCCGCCCAGCACCCGTACCGTGCCGAACACCACCACGACGGCCAGCGCCACGCCGAGCGCCATCGTCCAGTTGGGCCCCCGGCGCTCGCGCAGGGCGAGCGTGCGGTCGGCCTGGAACACGGCGGCCGCGCGCACGGGCTGCGGCGCCCCGCCGTGTTGCTGGTCGAACAAATGGACGGTGGCCTCCGGATCGAGGCCGACGACCTTGGCGATGGCCTTGACGTGGCCGCGGGCGTAGAAGGCGCCCCCGCACTGGTCGTAGTCTTCCTGCTCGATGCGGTTGATGATCGTTTCTCTGATGCGCGTGGCCGCGCTGACCTGCGCGACCGTCAATCCCGCCGCCTGCCTGGCCGCTGCCAGCATGGCCCCGATGCTCTGTTCCTGCACAGCGAACGCCTCCCCACCACGACAGTGCGTAGTGGTTCATATTCAATCAGTTATCGCCGTGGACCCGTGCATTGGGGTCATTCGCCACGCAGGTCGGCCAGCAGGCCAGGCAGATCGTCCGGTTTCACCAGGACTTCTCGGGCCTTGGAGCCCTCGCTGGGGCCGACCACGTTGCGGCTCTCCAGCAGGTCCATCAGCCGTCCGGCCTTGGCGAAGCCGACGCGCAGCTTGCGCTGCAACATCGAGGTCGAGCCGAACTGGGTGGTCACGATCAGCTCGGCGGCCTGGATCAGCAGGTCGAGGTCGTCGCCGATCTCCTCGTCGATCTCCCGCTTGACCGGCGCGGCGGCCACGTCGTCGCGGTATTCGACCTGCATCTGCTCCTTGCAGTGCGTGACGATCTCGGCGATCTCCTTCTCCGAGACGTACGCGTTCTGGATCCGGATGGGCTTGCTCGCGCCCATCGGCAGGAACAGCGCGTCACCCTGGCCGACCAGTTTGTCGGCGCCGGGCTGGTCGAGGATGACCCGCGAGTCGGTCAGCGACGACACCGCGAAGGCCAGCCTGGACGGCACGTTGGCCTTGATCAGGCCGGTGACGACGTCGACCGAGGGCCGCTGGGTGGCGATCACCAGGTGGATGCCGGCCGCGCGGGCGAGCTGCGTGATGCGCACGATCGAGTCCTCGACGTCGCGCGGGGCCACCATCATGAGGTCGGCCAGCTCGTCCACGATGACCAGCAGGTACGGGTACGGCTGGTAGACCCGCTCGCTGCCCGGCGGCGGCACGAGCTTGCCCGCGCGCACGGCCTTGTTGAACTCGTCGACGTGCCGGAACCCGCTGGCGGCCAGGTCGTCGTAGCGGCGGTCCATCTCGCCCACGACCCATTCCAGGGCCTCAGCGGCCTTCTTCGGGTTGGTGATGATGGGCGTGATGAGGTGGGGGATGCCCTCGTAGACGCTGAGCTCGACGCGCTTGGGGTCGACCAGCACCATGCGCACCTCGTCGGGGGTCGAGCGCATGAGGATGCTGGTGATGAGGCCGTTGACGCAGACCGACTTGCCCGCGCCGGTCGCACCGGCGATGAGCAGGTGGGGCATCTTGGCGAGGTTCGCCACGATCGTGCGGCCCTCGACGTCCTTGCCCAGGCCCACGATCATCGGGTGGTGGTCGGCCTGGGCCACCTGGGAGCGCAGCACGTCGCCGAGCGCCACCAGGTCCTTGTCGGCGTTCGGGATCTCGACCCCGATCGCCGACTTGCCGGGGATCGGGGACAGGATCCGGACGTCGGCCGACTTGACGGCGTAGGCGATGTTCTTGGTGAGGGCGGTGACCTTCTCCACCTTGACCGCGGGGCCCAGCTCGATCTCGTAGCGCGTGACCGTCGGGCCGCGGGTGAAGCCGATCACCTGGGCGTCGATGGTGAACTGCTCCAGCACGCTGGTCAGCGCGTTGACCACGGTCGTGTTGGCCTTGGTCTGCGGCTTGGGCGCGGTGCCGGGCTTGAGGAACTGAAGGTCGGGCAGGCTGTACGGCCCCGCCTGCGGCGACAGCACGAGCTGCTCGACCTTGCGCGGCGCAGGCGTCGGCTCCGGCGGCTCCGGCCTGCGCTCCGGCACGGACTGTTCCTCGTCCGCGGGCCCGTCGACGAGCCCCGGCACGATCTCCGGCGAGTGGTCGGCCAGCTTGTCCTTCTCGGCGAGGACCGGCGTGTCGTACGGCTTGACCGTCTCGGCGACCTCGGTCTCCGCCTTCTTCGTCCGCGGCCTGCGCTTGGCCGGCTCCCGGGACGCGAGCGGCTCGGCGTGCCGCTCGAACAGCATGTGCCGCAGCTCCGACAGCCGCTCGGGGATGCGGTGGACGGGCGTGGCGGTGATCACCAGCACGCCGAACCCCGACAGGAGCAGCAGCAGCGGGATCGTGATCCAGGACGGCAGGATGCTCATCGGCGGCGCCGACACGATGAACCCGATCATGCCCCCGGCGGCCGACACCTTGTCCATGCCCTGACCCTGACCCGCCGGGTAGGGGGTGTCGTTGGCGACGTGGATGACGCCGAGCACGCCGACCATGAGCGCGCTCCACCCGATGACCATGCGGCCGGTGTCGGCGTTCTGGTCGGGGTGGCGCAGGTAGCGCCAGGCCAGCAGGCCGAACAGCAGCGGCAGCGCCCAGGCCAGCGAGCCGAACACGGCGTGCACGACGGTGTTCACGACGCCCGAGACGGTGCCCTCGGGGTTGCGCCAGGTCATCGCGGCCAGCACGATCGCGCCGGCCAGCACCGACAGGCCCACGCCGTCGCGCCGGTGGGCGGGGTCGAGCTCGCGGGCGTTCTTGCCGAGCGCGCGGGCGGTGCTGCCGATGCCGTTGGCGAGCAGCATCCACAGCCCGACGATCAGCTTGCCGACCATCGTGAAGACCCAGCTGATCGGGTCGGGATGGGTCACGGAGGACTTGCGGCCGGAGCTCGCGGCCTTCGCCCTCGGTCGCCCCGCCGCCGTGGCCGGCCGCTTCGCGGGGGTCGATCGAGGCGAGGTCGACCGCTTCGCCGGCCCCTTCGATGCGCTTTTCGGCGTACGGGTGGCCATGATGCCAAAGGTACGTCGGAGACGCCGCCGCACGCGCGGAGACGCGCCGTGCGCCCGAAATGTCCTGTTCTATTCATGTAGATGACTGATCACGTTTCGTGGCGCCGCGCATCGTTCGGTCGTGGCGTACCCGCTGATCCATCTCACCGACGTCCACGTCGTGCCCGAGGGGCCGCCGCCCGCCCGCGCGCCGGGCAGGGCTCGTGGGACGCCGTCACGATGGCAGGCGGCCTGCGGCTGGTCGGCCCCTCAGCGGCGCCGGCCACGCTCGTGCCGCTGTCGGCCGCGCCGCCGGTCTACGAGCCGGACACCGAGGTGCTGCTCAGTCATATCGGGTGACGAACGAGATCATGTCGCCGCGGCAGCGCCGCTCGACATGGCACAGGGGCCGCCCGTCGTGCGTGAGCAGCCCCTCCCGCACCAGCACCGCCTCGCCCGCCTGCATCTCCAGCATGCTCTGGTCGTGCAGGTCGGCGGGCTCGGCCGAGATGGCGTGCCAGGCGTAGCGGTAGGGGTGGCCGGCGGCCTCCAGGGAGGCGAGCACGCCCGCCTTGGCGTCGAGGCGCAGCCCGGCCAGCTCGGGGGCCAGGCGGTAGCGGCTGAGCACGCAGGGCCGCTCGGCCGTCCCGAGCAGGGTGGTGATCTCGTGCACGACGCCGCCGGGCAGCCGCAGGTGGCCGGCCGCCGCCGGATGGGCCGCCTCGGCGCGCTCCACGACCCGCTCACCGCCGCCGAACACGCCCGCCATGCTCGCCAGGCCCGCGATGTCCGACGGGCGGTGGCGGCGCGTCTCGGGGTCGACGGAGACCTCGATGCGGCGCGGCGCCCGCCTGACGAAGCTCCCGAGCCCCTGCCGGGTCTCGACCAGGCCGGCCTTGCGCAGCTCCACCATCGCCTGGCGGGCGGTCAGCCGGTGGACGCCGTAGCGCTCGGCGAGCGCGTCCTCGGTCGGCAGGCGCTCGCCCGGCTCGTCGCCGACCTGCGGCTCGTCGCCGACCTGGGCGAACTGGCGGTGGCCGCCGCGCTCGTGCTCTGGGTGGTGCTGCCCGCGGGCGCGCGCGCCTTCCGCCTGCTGTGGATCCAGCGGATGCCGTCGGCGGTCGCGCCCGCGCCCGCGCCGCTGGTCGGCCTGCTCCGGGACGTGCGTCAGCCGGGAGCACCTTCTTCACAACCGGAGGTATCAACGGCACCCATCTGACACTCTGACTGTGACCGAACTGCCACAACGAGTGATGTTCTAGGACGCACAGTGGACACGACCAGAGTGTCGAGCACAGCCTTCGACGGCACTCCCCACGCCCCGGCGCACGCGCGCCGCTTCATCCGCCAGGTGCTCACCGAGTGGCGCCTCAGCCACCTGGCGGAGGACGCGGTGCTGCTGGCGGGCGAGCTCGTCGCCAACGCCGTGCTGCACGCGGGCACCGGCATCGAGCTGACCTGCCGTCTCGACGCGGCGGCGAGCCCGGCCAGGCTGGAGATCGAGGTCGACGACCACCGGCCCGCCAGGACGGTCCCGGCGCCCGGGAGCCCGTCCACCGGCGCCGTGCGCACGTCCGGGCCCGCCACCGGCCCCTTCCCCGCACCTCCCGCCGGACCCGCGGCCGGGCGTGGGCTCGCGCTGGCCGCCATGCTGGCCGACGCCTGGGGCGTCACCTACACCCGGACCGCCAAGCGGGTGTGGGTGCGCCTGGAGCTGACCGACGGGCCCGACCACCAGGAGGTCATGGTCGGCACGCCCGGCCTGGCGCCCGCCACCGTGGCCGCGCCCATCGAGGCGCTGCACGTCGGGGTGCTGCTCGCCGACGGCGACGGGACCGTGCTGTCGTGGAACTCCGAGGCCGAGCACCTGCTGGGCTGGACGTCCGAGCAGGCCGTCGGCAGGCCGCTGGCCGACCTGGTGGCCTGGCGCGGCCACGGCCCGTACGCGATGTCGCTGGGCGCGACGCTGTCCCTGGGCCGCTGGCGGGGCGAGGCGCGCATGCGCCACCGTGACGGCCGGCTGATGCCCGTCTACGTCTCCCACGTACGCAGCCGCGGCGGCCCGGAGGACCGGCGGTCGGTCTGGATGATGGTGGCCGGCGACCACCGCTACGTGCTGACGCCGCCGTCGGCGCCGCCGCGCAGGGAGGCCGGACGGCGCATCAAGGACCTGCTCGACCGGGACATGCCGTTCGCGGAGTTGCTGGACACCATCGCCCGGATCGTCCAGACGAGCAGCGGCGGCGACGCGGCGTACGTGCTGCTGGCCGCCGACGGCGGCGACCGGTTCGGCGTGGCGGCGGGCGCGGGCGCGACGGCGGGGCTGGTGGGCGTGCTGGCCGCGGGCGTGTTCGGCCCCGACGGCAGGACACCGTCGATGATCGACGACCTGCTGGCCGGCGACGTCGAGCTGGCCCAGCAGCTGCGGGCCAGGTCGCTGGCGTGCGCGCCGATGAACGTGGGCGGCGAGGTGACCGGCTACATCGTGGTGACCGCGGCCCAGCAGGGACGGTTCGACCAGGAGCTCACGGTCAGCCTCCAGCACATCGCCGACCAGGTGGCCGTGCCGGTGCAGCGCGAACGGCTGGCCGAGCGCGAGCGCGCCCACCGCGGCCGGCTGTCGTTCCTGGCCGAGGCCGGCGAGCTGCTGGCCGGGGTGCACGACGAGGAGCTGATCGCCGCGCTGACCGCGCAGCTCGTCGTGCCCAAGATCGCGACGTGGGCGGCGGTCTACCTGACCGATCTGGCGGGCATGACCAGGCTCGCCCACGTCTGGCACAGCGAGGAGCGCTACAACGCCAACCTGCGCAGGTCGCTGCCGGCGATCCCGCGCACCGCGCTCAACGAGGTGAGCTGGCCGGTCGGCGCCGAGACGGTGCTGTCGTTCCCGCTGCTCACGCAGGGCAGGTCGCACGGCGCGCTGGTGATCGGCCGCGCCGAGCCGACCCTGCCGCTGGAGCTGGCCGACCTGCTGGCCGACCTGTGCCGGCTGGTCGCGCTCAACCTGCACACCGCCATGCTGTACACCCGGCAGGCGACCACCTCGCGGGTGCTGCAACGCAGCCTGCTGCCCATGCGCGTGGCCCCCATGCCGGGCCTGGAGTCGGCGGTCGTCTACGAGCCGGCCGAGGAGGGCGCCGACGTGGGCGGCGACTTCTACGACCTGTTCACGGTCTCCGACCACTGGTGCTTCGCCCTCGGCGACGTGTGCGGCAGCGGCCCCGAGGCGGCCGCGGTGACCGGCCTGGCCCGGCACGCCGTACGGCTGCTGGCCAAGGAGCACTACACGGTGGCCGACATCTTCGACCGGCTCAACCAGGCCCTGCTGGAGGAGGGCGACGACGGCCGCTTCCTGAGCCTGCTGTGCGGCGAGCTGACCCCGCTCCCCCAGGGCGGCGCGCTGTGCACGATCGCGTCGGCCGGGCACCCGCCGCCCCTGCTGCTGCGCGCCGACGGCGTGGTGGACACGGTGGCCGCGCCGCAACTGCTGCTCGGCGTCGAGGCCGGCGCCAGGTTCTACGTCGAGACGTTCGAGCTGGCGCCGGAGGAGGTGCTGCTGTGCGTCACCGACGGCGTGACCGAGCGGCGCGACGGCGACCGGCTGCTCGACGACGACGACGGCCTGTCGGCGCTGCTGTCCACCTGCCGGGGGCTGAGCGCCCACGCGGTGGCCGAACGCGTCCGGCAGGCGGTCGAGACGTTCGCCCAGGAGCCGTCGCACGACGACGTGGCGCTGCTGGTCATCAAGGCCGCGACGGAGCTGCGCGGGGTCAGGCCGTGAACCGGTAGGTGGTCGAGGAGGTGTGGCGCTCGCCGGGCCGCAGCACGGTGGAGGGGAAGTGCGGCTGGTTCGGCGAGTCGGGGAAGTGCTGGGTCTCCAGGCACAACCCGGCGAAGGGCCCGTACGGCGTGGCGACCCCGTCGAGCATGCCGCCCGCGTAGAACTGCACGGCGGGCTCGGTGGTGGTCACCCGCATGGTCAGGCCGCCCGCGCTGACCTCGATGTCGCCGTCGAGCACGTAGCAGTGGTCGTAGCCGCCGTCCATCCGCTCGCCCACCGCGTGCGGCTCGGTGAAGTCGAAGGGGGTGCCCTTGACCGGCGCGAGCTCGCCCGTGGGGATCTTGCCGTCGTCCACGGGGAGGTAGTGGCCGGCGTCCATGCGGACGACGTGGCCGAGCACGTCGCCGCCGCCGGTCAGGTTGAAGTAGGAGTGGTTGGTGAGGTTGAGCACGGTGGGCGCGTCGGTCTCGGCGGCGTAGTCGAGGCGGATCGCGTCGTGCTCAAGGGTGTAGGTGACCGAGGCGGTGAGCGTGCCGGGGTAGCCCTGGTCGCCGTCGGGGCTGGTCAGTTCGAGGGTGACCGAGGAGGGGGTGCGGGCGGTGATCGTCCAGACCTGGGCGTCGAAGCCGCGGGTGCCGCCGTGCAGGCTGTTGGGGCCGTTGTTGACCGGCAGGCGGTGCTCGCGGCCGTCGAGGGTGAAACGGCCGCCGGCCACGCGGTTGCCGTAGCGGCCGACCACGGCGCCGAAGTAGCGGCTGCGGGTCAGGTAGTCCTCCAGCGTGTCCAGGCCGAGCACGACATCGAGGCCGGAGACCTCCAGCGAGCGCAGGACGGCGCCGTAGGTGAGCACCTCGGCGCGCAACCGTCCGGACGACAGCTCCACGCGCTCGACGCTCTCGCCGGACGGCAGCGTTCCGAAGATCATGTGTTGGCCCTTCCCGTGGACTCGCGGACGATGAGGTCGGTGTCCAGGTTGATCACCGCACCCTCGCCCTCTGACTGCAGCAGCAGGTCGACCGCCATCCGCCCGGCCGCGGCGGCGGGCATCGCCACCGTGGTGAGCTTGGGCCGGCCGAGCCGCCCGGGCAGGATGTCGTCGAACCCGATCACACTGATCCGGCCCGGCACGTCGACGTCCATCGCCGTCAGCCCCTCGATGAGGCCGAGCGCGACGAGGTCGTTGTAGGCCAGCACGCCGGTCGCCCCGCAGGCGGCCACGTCGGGCGCCACCGCCAGGCCGCCCGACTCGGTGGGCTGGTTGGGGCCGAAGAAGAGCAGGTCGAGGCCGGGCATCTCGGCCGCGGCGGCCTGCATCTCGTTGCTGGTCCACGAGCCGGGCGGGCCGGACAGCAGGGCGATCCTGCGGTGGCCGAGCCCGGCCAGGTGCTCCAGCGCGAGCCTGGCGCCCCTGCCGACGTCCATCAGCACCGCGGGCATGCCCTTGATCCGCCGGTTGACCAGCACGGACGGCACGTCCTCGGCCAGGCGCTCGATCATCCGGTTGGACAGCCGGGGGCTGCACAGCAGCACGCCGTCGACCTGCTTGGCGAACGTGCGGATCAGCTCCTCCTCGACCCGCGGATCCTCATCGGTGTCGGCCACGAAGACGTGGTAGTCGCGCCCTCGCGCCTGCGCCTGCGCGGCCTTGATCAGCGGCGGGAAGAAGGGGTTGGCGATGTCGGCCACGATGAGGCCGAGGTTGAACGTGCGCCCGGTCGTCAGCGCCCTGGCCGCCCTGTTGGGCCGGTAGCCGAGGTCGTCGGCGGCGGCCAGCACCCGGTTCCGCGTGGCAGGATTGACCAGGTGCGGCGCCGAGAAGGTGCGCGAGACGGTCGACACGTGCACGCCGCAGGCGCGTGCGACGTCTTTGATCGTCACCGTCATCGCCCGTCCTCCTTGCAAACGGTTGCCAGAGCCAAGCCTTGACCTTCGGCAGTCTAGCCGTCAAGGTTTCTGCAACCGTTTGCTTACCAGGAGCCGCCGAGTTCCTTCAGCGTGAACACTCCGCCGGCGCGGTCGTGCACAGGGTCCGACAGGTCGGGCTCGCCCTGTTCCGCGACGAGCGCGGCGGCCTGGGGCTCGGAGTTGTCACGGGAGGCGTAGCCGATGCGACGGGCCTCGGCCAGCGACCACCACCGGCGGGCGTTGTCGGAGACGCCCCAGACGACGTGATAGCCGGGCGCCGTGAGCGCGGCCTCGACCAGCCGGGCGAGGTCGTCGGGCGAGATCCAGGTGGCCAGCCCGCGGGTGTCGGCCGAGCCCTCGTTGCAGGTGCCCAGCCGGATCACGGTCACGTTCATGCCGAACCGGTCGTGGTACAGGCTGCCCAGGGCCTCCATGACGACCTTGCTGACGCCGTAGAAGGTGTCCGGGCGCGGGAAGGCGTAGTCGGGCAGGACGGAGCCGTCCCGCGGCCTGGTGTGGAAGCCGGCCGCGTGGTGGCTGCCCATGAGCACCAGATGCCGGACGCCCTCGTTCCTGGCGGCCTCCATGAGGACCTGGGTGCCGTTGACGTTGGCGTGCACGATGTCGTCCCAGGGGTGTTCGCGGCTCTGGCCGCCCAGGTGCAGGACGGCGTCCACGCCCTTCATGGCCGCGGCCATGGCCGCGGGGTCGGCGAGGTCGGCGGCCGCCCATTCCTCGGCCGGGCCCGGCTCGACCGGGTGGAGGTCGGAGAGCCGCAGCGTACGACCTGGACGGGCGAGCCGGGGACGGAGCAGCGTGCCGACTTTTCCCGCCGCGCCGGTCATCAGAATGCGCATGCCAACCGTTGTACACAATTCTGATTCAAATTCACATACTCGAATATTGACCGCATTGTCTCGCCATAGTTACCGTCACAGGAACCAGTTCAGACACACGACATGTGTCCATGTATGTGAACGGGAGGCGGTCTGATGTCACGCCGTTTGCTGGGACTCGCGCTCGCCGCGACCCTGGCCGCCACGCTGACGGGCTGCGGTTCCGGAGGATCGAGCAAGGACGACACGCTGGAGATCTGGATCAGGCAACCGCCCGACTCCGATGCCGCGAAGACGGCGGTGAAACTCGCCGGGGCCTTCACCAAGGCCAGCGGGGTCAAGACCAAAGTCGTCGCGCTCTTCGACGACTTCGAGACGAAACTGAACCAGCAGGCCTCGCAGAAGGCGCTTCCCGACATCGTCATCAACGACACCGCGCAACTCGGCAACATGCATTCTCAGGGCTGGCTGCGGGAGATCGACAAGGGCAAGCTGGCCGGCGGCGACCAGCTCTCCGACCTGGCCTGGAAGGCGGCCACCGGCTCCGACGGCAAGTTCTACGGCGCGCCCTTCTCCGCCCAGGCCTTCGCGCTCGTCGTCCGCAAGGACTGGCGGGAGAAGGTCGGCATGCAACCCCCGCGGACCTGGGCCGACCTGGCCGAGCTGGCGCGGGCGTTCGCCGAGAAGGACCCCGACGGCAACGGCCAGAAGGACACCGCAGGCTTCGTGATCCCGGCCGGCACCAAACGCGGCTACGCCTCCTGGTACGCCTCCTCCCTCATCTACGCCAACGGCGGCGACTTCGTGAAGCCCACCGGCCCCGGCAGGTTCACCGCGATGACGGACGACCCCAGGACCGTCGAGGCCGTCCAGTACCTCCAGGACCAGTTCTGCCGGAGCAAGACGGTCAACCCGGGCGCGGTCAGCAACGACACCACCGTCACGCACGAGGTGTTCGAGAAGGGGCAGGGCGGCATCTACCTGGTCGGACCGTACGTGCTGGCCCGGTTCGTCAAGAGCGTCGGCACCGACAGGATCGAGGTGCTGCCGGTGCCCAAGGGCCCGTCCGGCGGCCCCGGGACCCTCGGCGAGGGCGAGAACGTGTACCTCATGGCCGGCTCCGGCATGGAGGACGCCCAGAAGAGGTTCGCCGAGTTCGCGATCTCTCCCGACGGCCAGCGGATCGGCATGAACAAGGACGCCAACGGCGCCATCGTCCGCCTGCCGGTGAACAAGGGCGTCGATCTGGCCGCCGAGCGGCAGGACCCGCGCTGGAAGGTGTTCCAGGAGTCCTACGAACATGCCGTCTACGCGCCGCCGGTGCCCAACTGGGCGCCCATCCGGCAGGACTCGGCCGACGTCATCAATGCCGTGTGGGCCGACTGCGGCGCCGACGTCAAGGCCAGGATGGGCGAGCTGACCACCAAGCTCAATCAGGAACTGCAGAGCCAGAAGGCGTCATGACTCCGGCCGTCACCCGGGCGGCGGCCACAGCCACGGCGGCCGTCCCGCGCCGCCGCGCCAGGCCGGTGCGGCGGCGCGGGACGCTGGTCGCCTGGCTGTTCCTCGCGCCCGCCCTGCTGCTCTTCCTGTACTTCAAGTTCATCCCGATGGTCCTGGGCCTGTGGAAGAGCTTCAACAAGGTCCAGTACGTCTCGGACGAATGGGTCGGCCTCGACAACTACCGCACGATCATCGCCGACGACGCGTTCGTCGCGGCCATCTGGCACAGCCTCGTGCTGGCGCTCGGCACCACGCTCGGCTCGCTCCTGCTCGGGCTCGTGCTCGCGTTGCTCGTCGAGGGGCCCGCCCGCCATCTGTGGTTCGTCAGGACCGTGGCCTTCCTCCCGGTCGTCACCACGATGGCGGCGGTGGCCGAGGTGTGGCGGATCATGTTCCATCCGGGCGACACCGGCATGCTCAACGTCGTCATCGGGTGGGTCGGCATCGACCCTCAGCCGTGGCTGGGCAGCGAGGACTCCTCGCTCTGGTCGATCATGCTGATGAGCGTCTGGCGCGGGACGCCGTACGACATGATGATCTTCCTGGCCGGGCTGGTCGGCGTGGACCGCAGCCTGTACGAGGCCGCCGCCGTCGACGGCGCCTCCACCCGGCACCGGCTGCGGCACATCACGCTGCCGGCGTTGCGTCCGGTGTTCTGGATCCTGTTCACACTGGCCGCCATCCGTGGGCTGCGGGTGTTCGTCGAGGTGTACGTCCTGACCAACGGCGGCCCCAACGGCTCGTCGGAGGTGCTGATGACGCTGATCTACAAGCTCGGCTTCCAGAAGAACGAGCTGGGGGTCGCCTCGGCGGGCGGGATCGTGCTGTTCCTGGCCACGCTGGCGCTGACCCTGGTCGTGCAGGCACTGCGCAGGAGGCAGGCGACATGAGGTTCGACAGCGCCCTGGGCCTGGAGGCGCGCAGGGGGCCGCTGGCCACCGCGGGCAAGGTCGCGCTCTACTCCGCGATGGTCCTGGTCTTCACCGGGCCGCTGGTGGGGCTGCTGGTCAGCGCGTTCAGCAGGACGCTCGACCCGACGTCCTTCTCGTTGTGGCCCGACGACCTGACGCTGGAGAACTTCGTCCAGGCCGGGGAGAAGAACGTCTATCTGTACCTGTTCAACTCCTTCGTCGTCGTGGGGTTCGGACTGCTGATGCAACTGCTGGTGAGCGTGTTCGCGGCGTACTCGCTGGCACGCAAGAAGTTCCGCGGCATGACGGTCGTGATGCTGCTCATGCTGGCCACGATGATGCTGCCCGAGGAGATCATCGCGATCCCGCTGTCGCTGGTCCTCGCCGACCTGCCCGTCCTGCACCTGAACCTGATCGGCACGTACGCCGGGATGATTCTGCCCGTCGGCGCCTGGGGCTTCTCGATCCTGGTGATGACCGAGTTCATGAAGGAGGTGCCGGTCGAGCTGGAGGAGGCGGCCCGCATCGACGGCGCGGGCGAGTTGCGCATCTTCGCGACGATCATCGTGCCGCTGTGCCGTCCGGCCCTCGGCGTGATCGGCGTCTTCGGCTTCACCATGATCTGGGACCAGTACCTGCTGCCCCTGATCGTCTCGACGGACTCCAGCACCTGGACCCTGCCCATCGCCCTGCGCTCGCTCCGCTCGGACGAGGAGGTCGGCCTCGGCGTGCTGCTCGCGGCCTCACTGCTGGCGCTGCTGCCGTCGATCATCGCGTTCCTGGCCTTCCAGCGGCAGTTCATGCGAGGTCTGACCAGTGGGGCGATCAAGGGTTGATGTCCATGTATCTGGACGGGATCCCATATCCTGACACCCTGAAGCCGCCGCCGAGATGGGACGAGTATGGAGCCACAGCTGGTCAAGTCCGCCGAGCGGACCGTACGCATCCTGGAGACCCTGGCAGAGTCCTCCGACCACATGACGCTCTCGGAGCTCCAGCGGCGCACCGGCTTCCCACGCAGCAGCCTGCACGCCCTCATGCGCACCCTGGTCGAGCTCAACTGGGTGGAGACCGACACGACCAGGTCGGCGTTCGGCATCGGGCCGCACGCCCTGCTGACCGGCACCGCCTACCTCGACAAGGACCCGGCACTACGCTTCGCCCAGCAGACCCTGGAGGACCTGCGGGACGAGATCGGCCAGACCGTGCACTTCGCCCGCCGGGACGATGCCCACGTCCTCTACCTGGCCACCCGCGAGTCCCGCGAGGCGGGCCACGTGATCCCCAGGGTGGGCCGGCGGCTGCCCGCCCACGTGACCGCGCTCGGCCAGGTGCTGCTCGCCCAGCTCACCGACGACGAGGTCGTGGCCCTGCTGCCCGACCCGCTGAAGGCGCTGACCGAGCACACCATCACCGACCTGACCAAGCTGACCGGAGAGCTCGACCAGGTGCGCACCCGCGGCTGGGCCCTCGAACGCGAACAGGGCACCCCCGGCGTGGCCTGCGTGGCCGTGGCGGTCGACTACCGCATCCCGGCCACCGACGCGATCAGCTGCTCGATGCCGGTCGCGCTCCCGCCCGCCGAGATCGAGCGGATCACCGAAGCGGTGATCAAGCACACCCGCAAGCTGGCTGCCACTCTGCGCAGGGAAGGCATCCGCTAGACCCCCTCATTGGAAGGACTGCCGATGCGGCTGGACGGTGTTCTCTTCTTTCCCGTGACCCCCTTCGACGGCGACGGGGCCGTCTCGGAGCAGGTGCTGGCCGAGCACGTCTCCGCCGGGGTCGCGGCCGGGGCGGGAGGAGTGTTCGCCGCGTGCGGAACCGGTGAGTTCAACGCCCTCGACCTGGCCGACTACACCAAGGTCATGACCACGTCGGTGGCCGCGGCCCGGGGGCGGGCGCCCGTCTTCGGGGGCGCGGGCGGGCCGCTGCCCACCGCCAGGGCCGTCGCGCTGGCCGCCGCCGACAGCGGGGCCGACGGGTTGCTGCTGCTGCCGCCGTACCTGGTCAGCGCCCCACCATCCGGTCTCGTGCGGTACGTGCGCGAGGTGGCGGCCGCCACAGACCTGCCGGTCATCATCTACCAGCGGGCGAACGCGCGCTTCTCCCCCGCCGCCGTGGCCGAGCTCGCCGCCCTGCCGAACGTCATCGGCTTCAAGGACGGGCTGGGCGACCTCGACCTGCTCCAGCGCATCATCCTGACCGTGCGGGCGGCCGCGCCCGGCGGGGAGTTCACGTTCTTCAACGGCCTCCCCACCGCCGAGCTGACCGTGCCCGCCTACCGCGGGCTCGGGGTGAGCCTGTACTCCAGCGCCGTGTTCGCCTTCGCGCCCGAGATCGCGCTGGCCTTCCACAAGGCGGTGACGGGCGGGGACGAGGTGCTCGTGCGGCGGCTGCTCACCGGTTTCTACCTGCCGCTGGTGGAGCTGCGTGATCTGGTGCCGGGGTATGCGGTGTCGCTGGTCAAGGCGGGCGTACGGATGCGGGGGCTGGACGTGGGCGGCGTCCGCCCGCCCCTGCTGGACCCGTCCCCCGAACACCTGGCCGCCTTGGAGCGCATCACAGCGCAGGGCCTGCGAATCGCCGCCACCTGACCAACCCCAAGGCTCTCTCCCCGGCCCCCTCCCTCACCGGCCATAGACCAACCTCCTGCCCCGCCCCCTCCCCTTACGCCCCGCTTCTCTCCCGAACCCGCTCAAGACCCCTGACTAAGGTCTCCACCTCCTGCGCGCCCGCCCCTCCCCCACGCGCCTGAGCCCCGGCATGCTCGCCGCCCTCAAGAGCGCATCAGGCGCGTCCGCAGCAGGCGGGCCCATCCGCCCAGCGGGGAGCCCCGAGCGGGTTGGCGTTCTTGGGCGCGTCCGTCAGCCCGCCTGCAGGCGGCCGTCCACCCGGCGGGGGATCCCGAGGGGGTTGGCGTCCTTGAGCTCGTCCGGCAGCAGCGCCTCCGGCCAGTCCTGGTACGCGACCGGCGCCACCCACCGCCCGATCGCCGTCGCCCCCACCGACGTGTACGCCGACGTCGAAGCAGGCCAAGGCCCACCGTGGTGCATCGCCCAGCAGACGGCCACCCCGGTCGGCCAGCCGTTCCAGATCAGCCGCCCCGCCTTCCGCCCGAGCACCTCGACGATCTCCTCGGCCTCGTCCGGATCACCGCCATGGACCGTCGCCGTGAGCGACCCTTCCAGCCGCTCCAGCACCCTCCGCAGCTCCGAAATCTCCCGATAAGTCACCACAACAGCCGCCGGCCCGAAACACTCCTCCGCGATCCCCGGCAGCCTCTCCCCGAACGACTCCAGATCGGTCGCGAACACCTTGGGCGCCACCGCCCAGGCCCCCTCCCCCGGCTTCCCCTCCGCCAGCAGCGGCAGTTCGCCGAGCCGTCCGAGCCCGCCCAGGTACCCGTCCCGGATGCGCTCGGCCAGCATGGGCCCTCCGCCGGTCGCTTCGACCGCCGCGACCAGTGCCTTGCGCAACTCGTCGTCCTCGGGGACGAACAGGAGGCCCGGGTTCGTACAGAACTGCCCGACCCCCAACGTCAGCGACGCCGCGAACCCGCTCGCCACCTCCCCCACCTCCGCCGACGGCAGCACCACCACGGGATTGACGCTGCCCAGCTCCCCGTAGAAGGGGATGGGCGTCTCCCGCTCGTCGATCAGCTTCTGGATCGCCTTGCCGCCCGCCACCGACCCGGTGAACCCGGCCGCGACCACCCGAGGGTGCCGTACCAGGTCGGCTCCCGCCTGCATCCCCTGCACCAGCCCAAGCAGGTCCGGGTAAGGCAGGGCATTCCGTACGATCTTCGCCACCCGCTCGGACGTGTTCGGATGCCCCGGATGCGCCTTGACCACCACGGCACATCCCGCCGCCAGCGCCGAGGCGGTGTCCCCACCGGCCACCGAGAACGCGAACGGGAAGTTGCTCGCCGCGAACACCGCGACGACCCCGGTCAGCGGATGGTTCATCCGCCGCACGTCCGGGCGCGGCGGCGTGAGCGCCGGGTCGGCGTGGTCGATGACGGCCTCCAGGTAGCCGCCGTCCCTGACGACCTGGGCGAACAGCCGGAACTGGCCGGCCGTACGCGCGACCTCGCCGCGTAGCCGTCCCTCTCCGAGCGCGGTCTCCTGATCGGCGAGTTGCCACAGTTCGTCCACGTGTGCGGTGAGCGCGTCGGCGACGGCCTCCAGCGCCTCCGCCCGCTCGTCCGCCGGGGTCGCGCGCCACGCGGCGCCGGCCGCCACCGCCGCGGAGACGATCAGGTCGACCCCGGCGCTGTCGGTCTCGGGCAGTGCGCTGCCCACGGTCTCACCGGTCCTGGGGTCGTATCCGTAGATCATCGAGTGGCCCTTCGGAGTCTTGACACTGTCTCGGCCCGATTCTTACAGTTGCGGCAACCTGTCCACAAATCTGGCAATTGTTCACATATATGGACGGCGGTTTCTGAATTGATTATCCGGCAGATCCACGTCACCCCCGTCGCCTTCCGGGACCCGCCCCTCCTGAACGCCGCCGGAGTCCACGAGCCGTGGGCCCTCCGCACCATCGTCGAGATCATCACGGACGAGGGCATCTCCGGCCTCGGCGAGACCTACGGCGACCTCGGCCACCTCACCAAGGTCCGCGAGTGCGCGCAGGTCCTGCTCGGGCTCGACGTCCACGCCACCAACGAAATGTACGCCCGCATCGCCGCCACCGTCGGCGACGTCGTCACCGACCTGCACGGCCTGACCGGCGTCGGCACCAAGGAGAAGAGCGTCGACCGGGTCTTCTCCCCCTTCGAGGTGGCCTGCCTGGACATCCGCGGCAAAGCGGCCGGCGTACCCGTCGTGGACCTGCTCGGCGGCCGCGTCCGCGACGCAGTGCCCTACAGCGCGTACCTCTTCTACAAGTGGGCGGGCCACCCCGGCGCGGACCCCGACCGCTTCGGCCCGGCCCTCGACGAGGCGAGCCTGGTGGCACAGGCCGCCCTCCTGATCAAGGAGTACGGTTTCTCCTCGATCAAGCTGAAGGGCGGCGTCCTCCCACCCGACCAGGAGGTCGCCGGCATCCGCGCCCTGCACGAGGCGTTCCCCGGCATCCCCCTCCGCCTGGACCCCAACGCCGCCTGGAGTGTCGAGACCTCCATCCGCGTCGGCCGCGAGCTCGACGGCGCCCTCCAGTACCTGGAGGACCCCACGCCGGGCATCGCGGGCATGGCCGAGGTGGCCGCGGCCGTCCCGATGCCGCTCGCCACGAACATGTGCGTCGTCACCCCCGAACACCTGCCCCCCGCCATCTCCGCCCGCGCGATCGGCGTGCTCCTCCTGGACCATCACTACTGGGGCGGTCTCGTACGATCCGCGCACATCGCCACCCTCTGCGGCACCTTCGGCCTGGACCTGTCCATGCACTCCAACTCCCACCTCGGCATCAGCCTGGCCGCGATGACCCATCTGGCCGCCGCCACCCCGAACCTCACCTTCGCCTGCGACACCCACACCCCCTGGCAGGACGGCCAGGACGTCGTGCGTCCCGGCAGCCTGCGCTTCACCGACGGCGCCGTACCGGTGCCCGCCGGTCCCGGACTGGGCGTCGAACTGGACCGCGACGTGCTGGCGGTCATGAACGAGCAGTACGAGACCTGCGGCATCCGGGCCCGCGACGACACGACGTACATGCAGCGCCACGAACCCGCCTTCTCCGCGAAGAGACCCCGCTGGTGAACGTCGCCTACGTCTACCCCTGGGACATCGTCGGCGACCCGTCGGCCCCCGCCCGCCTGGCCGACCTGGGCGTGGACGTGATCGCCCTGGCCGCCAGCTACCACTCCACCCGCGCAGCCACCCCGTACCACCCCGAACACCGCGTACTGGACGTCCCCCATCCTGCGTTCTACCTGCCGATCCGCCCGCGCGCCTGGTCCCGCCTGGTCCCCGCCGCCCCCACCTGGACCCCGCCGGACGCCTACCTCCAGGCCCAGACGGCCCTGCGGAAGGCCGGCCTGAAGGTCCACGCCTGGACCGTCCTCACCCACAACTCCTACCTGGGAACCCGCTTCCCCGACCTGACCGTGCGCAACGCCTTCGGCGACCCGTACCCGTACGCCCTCTGCCCCGCCCACGAGGACGTCCTGGCGTACTGCGAGACCCTCGTCACGGAAATCCTCACCCTGGCCGAACCGGACGGCCTGATCCTGGAGGCATGCGGCCCGATGGGCTTCGGGCACCAGAGCGTGCACGAGAAGACCTCCGGCGCCGACTGGACCCCCACCGACGCCGACCTCCTCTCCCTGTGCTTCTGCACCGCCTGCGCACCGCAGTACCCACCAGAAACCGCCGCAAGAGCCCGCACCACCATCGACCGCCCCCAACCCACCCCCGGCCCCCTCACCACCCCAGCCAGCGGCACCACCGCCGCAACCACCACCCCCACAGAGGCCCCCACCGCCCCCTCAAGCACATCCACCCCAAACGCGCCGACCTCAGTGGATGCGACCTCAGGGGACCCGGAGTCGGAGGGCCCGCCGTCGGAAGGCCCGACCTCAGGAACACGGACCCTTGGAACATCGTCCGCAGGCGCCCTGACCTCAGGAGCCCCAACCGCAGGCATCCCAGCCACAGGCACAGCAGCGCCAGGAGCCCCGACCGCAGGCCCTGCTGGTAACGCTTCGCCCGACGCCGACCCCGACGCCGCACTCCGAACCCTCACAGCCCCCGACAACACCGGCGGCCATGCCACCCTCCGCCACCACGCAGACCCGATAGAGCTCGCCCTCGGCCCCTTGGCGAACGAGATACGTGCAACCCGCGTGAGCCTGTCAGCATCCCTCCGCCGCCGCCTCATCTCGGCCGCCCGCCGAACAGCCCCCAACATCCCCATCACCCTGCACGCCAACCCGAACCCATGGGCCACCGGCGCCTTCGCCGCCCTCCCCTCCGGCGACCCAGACCTGGACGTCCTCGTGGGCAACTGCTGGGGCGACACCACCACCGACGCCGCCCGCCTCACAGCTCTGGCGAACCTGCGCACCCCTGGCCAACGAGTAGGCGCCTATGTCCTGGCCCTCCCACCCCGCCCCGCCGACGCAGCCGCGCTGGCCGGCCAACTGAAGACCTACGCCAAGGCCGGCGCCTCAGAATTCCACCTGTACCACGCAGGTCTGGCCTCCCGGCACCGCCTCTCCACCATCGCGACCGCTCTCCGCCTCCTCCAATAGCCTCGCCCCAACGACCTGCACCAGGAGCCTCCACCTCACACCGCACCAGCGAGGAGAGGCACCCATCCGGTGCGGCTCACTCCCTCGCCGGCGACGCCCCGTCGGGCCACCCATCAAGATGCACGTGACACTCATCGCCGCAGGCACTCAAGCCCACATGACAGCCAGCGCACCCGAGTCCCCGGAGAGCTCCCCCCAAAGAGCCGACACTCCAGGACGATCAACCAGCCCAGCAAAGGCAACGGACTGCCTTCGCCGATCACCACCGCCCGCCAAAGACGAAGCCCAGATACAGAAAGACACCCACCAACCAGCCCAAGCAACGACAGAGCTGCAACCAGCGCCTGAGGTCAGCCATTCCTCAGATCAGCCATCACGGCCCAGCGCCAAAGATCAACCACTTGGCCAGCGCCTCAGTCGCCTGACTTGACCACCTCAGCACCCCACAACCCGCACCGGCCGCCAGCGCCGACCGTCAGGTGGTCGCAGCCCGAGCAATGCCACCACGCACCCCCGAACCGACGCCACTTAATCCATCATCGCAAGCCACCCCAGATGCGCTCCCCCGAACGGCCCTCTACGAGCCCCAACCGCATCCATCAGCCACCGCGCGCTCTCCTCCGCCGCAGCGATCAACTCCGGCGGATACCCCAGCACCACCTGATGCTCAGCGAACTCGTCCTCATCGTCGAGAATGAGCCGCCCATCCCGCTTCCTGATCACATCGAGATCGAGGTCCAACATGGTGACCTCGTCGTCACGCCACTCGGGAACCGTGGTGACATCCACATAGACCTCGGTCCGATGCGGTGCCGCGTTGAACGACGCCGTCCACCAGGCATCTCGCGGAAAGAGCATGATGGCGTGAGTGTCCCAGGTGATGGCCGGCCCATCCCCCTTGCGCGCAACCGTCCCTCCAGGCACGGCAACCCACACCCCATGCTGATCTTCTCCGAGCACCTTGCCCGGATGGTTCCAGTGCAACGCCCCGCCGTACTTCCGAAACACCACCCGTACATCGCTCATAGAACAAATTTACTTTTCGTCCCCCGCCACCACGAGCACCCATACGCCGCCGCCCCACCCCCTTCCGCATCCGCCCTTCACCATGCCTCCGAGACCATGCCTCCACCACAGACCCCGCCCAGGCCCTCCACCTACCCTCCCTCCCGCACCATGCCGGAACACCATCCGACACGCCTCACAGCACAAGCCCCAGCCCACTCCTCACTGCCACCCGAGACTTGGCAGGCGGCCCCCTGACCAGCCCGCGAAACGAGCCGGCCACCAGGGGCCACACCCGAAAGAGCGCCACGGCCCCCATGGGACTGACCCGCAGACCAACAACACACCTCAACCGAAACTAACCTGACCGCTCCACGAACCCTCAGCCCCCGAAGCGCAAACAACAACGAAAGGCGCCAGACACTCCCCAACCGACCCAAAACGAACCTGACCCCTCACGCTCCCTCAAGGCCAGTACGCTCTGCCCTCTGCCAGAGAGTCGCCTCGAAACTCGAGCCGCCACACCCTCACCAGAGGCAAGGACCAACGGAAACCGACAGAACCGCCTCTCCCTCACACGCCATTCAACATACTCGATCTGCACTCACCAACACTTGAATCAAGCCACCAGGGAACATTTCGCCTAAAAGCTACACAATCTCTGAAATGCCGCCAGCATTTAATCGCCCCCAAAAGGACCATCACACCGTCACCACTCATGACCAACCGCTCAAATACCCGCACATTTTCATCATTCCCGCCCCGCGCACACACTTCCAGCCCAAGAACGCTCCGATATCCCTCTTACCACGGCTCCCCGATCCCGCTTAGATAGTGAGCCGTGGCAAGACGTAGCGAGTTGACCGACGAAGCATGGGAGCGGATCGCGCCTCTGCTCCCGGTTGCCGCAGGCCCCGGCCGCCCTTGGCGGGGACACCGGCAAGTAGTTAACGGAATCCTGTGGCGCTTCGAGACTGGAGCGACCTGGCGAGAAATCCCCAAATGCTACGGCCCCTGGCAAACCTGCTACGAACGATACAAACGCTGGACCGAAGACGGAACGTGGGCAAGGGTCCTAGAGGAAGCACAAGCCGGAGAAGATCCCAACCCTTCCCAGGCAACCAGCCCCCCTCCACCACACCCCATTCAAGGCCCTCAAAAAGGAACAAACACCAACGGACAACCACCCCACGCCCTCGAGCACCCATGAGGGACGCAAAATGGGACGCTTATCCCACTATCCCCGAACTGTCCACCCTCAGCACTCCACCAGCATCAACATAAGCATTCGGCCCCACAACTAGGCCACCGGCTAGTAATCTTCACCCTGAGCAAGCCGAAACACGAACGGTTGCCACACTTAACCGTTCAATGTAGGACGAGACTGATCCGATAGCGGATCCCACAGACACCCGCGCGGGCACTTTAGAAACCCCCTCCATTTTGCCCGCGCGGGCACCTACTGGCTCCTCCACTTCGGCCCGCGCGGGCGCCACCCCTACACCTGTGCCCGTGCGGGCCGATCCTGAGCGTCGGCAGTTCTGTACGAACCGATGCTCGTCCCTAGGGACTGTACGGAGTTGAGATCAGAGGGATTGCCTGCGGTATGGCCGGTCGCCCTGGTAGGCCATCGAACATGGCGCGTGGAGACCTCACCGACGAAGAATGGTCCTTGATCGAGCCTCACTTACCTCTGGGTGAGCGGGGTCCCATCCCGGATCTGCGGCGGTTGTTCAATGCGGTGATGTGGCGGTTTCGTACCGGCAGCCCGTGGCGTGATCTGCCGGAGGAGTACGGGCCATGGTCCACCGCCTACGACCGGTTCCGCACCTGGGCACTGGACGGCGTGTTCGAGCAGCTGATGCAGGCCATGATCGCTGAGGCCGCAGCCCGGGGACAGGCCGACCTCGTCCTGGTCAGCGTCGACTCCACCACCGCACGCGCTCACCATCATGCTGCAGGGATGGTCTTGGACGGTGAGCTGAGCGCAGCGCTGGAAGAAGCTGTCGAGCGGGAAAGGGGGCTACGCCAAAGGGGCAAAACGCCCCCGATAGCGATCCCGGCGATGACGGCGATGACGACGGGGGGAACGGACGGCGACGGCTACGACGCCGGCACCGGTTCCGGCTGAAGGCGGCCAAGCTGGGCCGCTCGCGGGGCGGGTTGACCAGCAAGGTGCATCTGGCGGCCGATGGCCGATGCCGTCCGCTGTCCTTCGTCCTGACCGCCGGCCAGGCCGGAGACAGCCCGCAGTTCCGCCCGGTGCTGGAGCGCATCAAGGTCCGGCTGCCGATCGGCCGTCCGCGTACCCGGCCGGGCGCGGTGGCCGCGGACAAGGCGTACTCCTCGCGCGGCAACCGCGCCTACCTGCGTCGACGCCGGATCAAGGCGGTCATTCCGGAGAAGGCCGACCAGGCGGCCAACCGCAAGAAGCGCGGATCTGCCGGTGGCCGGCCGGTCACCCATGATCCCGAGCTCTACAAGCAGCGCAACACGGCCGAACGCTGCATCAACCGGATCAAACAGTGGCGTGGGCTGGCTTTCCGGTTCGACAAAACGCCCGAAAGCTATCTGGCCGGCTTGCACCTACGCGGGGCCGTCTTATGGATCCGAAGCCTCCGACCAGCCTAGAGATCCGAACTCCGCACAGGCTCTAAGAGCCTGCCAACAGAGGCTTAGGTGTGGCGGCGGCGCCGATAGTAGGCGTAGGCCAGGGCGAGCACGATCGGGCCCCACAGGTTCAGCGGGCTGATGCATGCCGCGGCCAGGATTTCCCACCAGACGTTCTCGTAAGCGACCTGGTCAACGGTTCCGACCCATTGAAACACCGTCTGTACCGGCAGTATCGACAAGATCGCACCCCCGGCCACCGCGGGGATGATCGCGGCCATCGGCCGTACGCGACGCCCCCCGAGGAACGGGATCCAGTTCGGGACGACCTCTCCCCATCGGCGCACGAGGCCGATGCACAGCAAGGCCGCCAGCTCCGACAACACGCTGAGCCCGAAGATGTACGGAAGCCTGATGATCCACAGCGCCGGCATGTCCGTGTCGTGGACTTGGCCCATCGGGAAGTTGAAGGCGAACGGCAGCCTCCACAAACAAGAAGGAAGCACCAGCCAGGGAAGCCCGTAGGCGGCACGCAGCGCCCAGCGCGGGACGGGCCGTTCGGTGTCGCTGGCGGCCGGAGCTTTGTGCAGCAAGTTGATCGTCATGGTTCTACCTCCAGGACTGTCCGGATGAGTGGCCGGCGTGTGCTCGATCTTGGTGATTCATCTGGCCGTCGGCGGCGAGACCGGCCAGCAGCCATCTCTCCCGCGTCTGCTTCTGCCGGCCCGCGCCCTGCCCGAGTGCTCCGTGAACGGCGCTTGACAGCAGCACGCCGGACATCGGTTTCCGTACCATCGCAGCCTCCTGGCCTCTGGAATCAGCACCCAGACTGCGCTCGCGCGGCGAGGAAGACATCTGCCGATCGGCTGATTCGCCGGCACCGGCGCTGCTCTAAGGTGCCGCCCATGAGACTTCTCGCAGGCGGGCTGGTGGCGGCTGGCGCGCTCGCGCTCGCGTTCGTCCTGTGGCCGCTCCCGAGCCCGCTCGTCGTCGTGCCCGCGGTGCTCACGGCCGCAGCCATGTGGCTTGTCTGGTGGCCGAGGGCACGCCCCCGCCTCGCGGCGATCACGGCGGCCGCCGGTGTGACCGGCGCGGCGTGCACGCTCGTCTGGTTGGCCGATCCCGGCACCGCGGGCGGCCCGTCGACCTACGTTCACACGGTCGCCGTGCTCGCATTGATGACGCTGACCGTGCGCTGGGCCGCCGTACGGCAGGCGGTCCCGGCGGTGGGGGTGGCCGCGATCTCCGAAGCGCTCCTGGCGTTGCAGATCACCCAGCCACCGCCGTCGGGCCTCGACGCGGTCGCCCTCACTCTCTTCTGGTCCATCGGCACGGCAGGCGCAGTCGGCCTCGGCGCCTATCTCCGTGCTCTCGATCGGCGCCGGGTCGAGGCGGTCAGGCAGGCCCGCCGCGCCCAGCGGCTGCAGCTTGCCCGCGACCTGCACGATTTCGTCGCCCACGACGTCAGCGCCATGGTCCTGCAGGCACAGGCGGCGCAGATCCTGCTTGACCGCGATCCGTCCGAGGCCGTAGCTGCACTGCGGGCGATCGAGGAGGACGGCTCGCGGGCGCTGGCGTCGATGGACCGGACCGTACGCACGCTGCGCGAGCTGGAGGGCGACAGCGCCCCCGCCGAGCCGCTGCCTGGCCTCGACGACCTGCCCGATCTGGTACGGCGTTTCGCCGACGCGGGCTTCCCCGACACCGAGATGCGCGTCGAACCGTCCGGCCCGGTGCCGCGCGAGGTCGCGACCACGACCTACCGCATCGTCGTGGAGGCGCTCACCAACGTCAGGAAGCACGCGCCGGCCGGGTCGAGCGTCGCCATTCAGGTGAGCGACGAGACGGGGCCGGTCGTCGTGACCGTGGCCGACCATGCACGCGACCAGGCCCTGCCGCGCCTGCCGTCCGCCGAACGCGCCGGCGTCGGCCTGGCCGGGCTGGCCGAGCGGGTGGAGGCGCTGGGCGGCAAGTTCACCTCGGGCCGCGCCGTCGGCGGCGGCTGGGTCGTGAAGGCGGTGTTCCCATGACCATCCGGGTTCTGATCGCCGACGATCAGCCGGCCGTCCGGCGCAGCTTCCGCACGATCCTCGCCGCCCAGCCGGACTTGGAGGTGGTGGGCGAGGCAGCGGACGGCGTGGCCGCGCTCGACCTCGCCCGCGAGCTCCGGCCGGACGTGGTCGTCGCCGACATCCGCATGCCGCGCATGGACGGGCTCGAACTCACCCGGCGCCTGGCCGGCCCCGAGACGCCATCGCCGATGCGGGTGATCGTCGTGACCACCTACGACCTCGATGAGTACGTGCACGCCGCCCTCCGCGCAGGAGCCTGCGGTTTTCTGCTCAAACACGCGGGGCCGGTGCTCCTCGTGGAGGGCATCAGAGCGGCAGCCGCCGGCGATGCCTTGATCAGCCCTTCGGTGACCGTACGGCTGCTGCGCCATCTCACCCCGTCACCCGCTCGTACCGGCGTACCGGGTGAACAGCCGCTGAGCGACCGCGAGCTGGAGATCGTCAAGCTGGTCGCCGCAGGGAGATCCAACCCCGAGATCGCCGCCGAGTTGTTCATCTCGGCGGGCACCGCCAGGACCCACGTGGCCAACGTCCAGCGCAAGCTCGGTGTGCGCAACCGCGTGGGCATAGCCGCCTGGGCCTGGGAACACGGCCATGCGTGAACCCTGAGCGAGCGCCTGCGGTGACGCCGACACCGTTCGATCGCGGCGACGGCGGTCGCTGCGGCGCTCTGTGTGCCGCGCGTTGTGTGCGCGATCGCGTCAAGGAGGCCGATCCCGTCCACATCGATCGCGCCCACGCCCGGGCGGGTGGCCGTACCTGGCTGTACGACTTCACCTGGCGAGGCCCGGCCGGCGCGACCCACGGCATCGACGTCCCCTTCGTCCTCAGCCTCTAAGCAGCTCAGCGGCCAGGAGCCCGTGGTAGTCCGTCTGCACGCCCGCAGCCGCGAACGCCGGCGGTTGCGCCTCACCGGGAGGTGCATGTCGGGGCCGGAAACCGGCATACCCGTCGGATCTGACCGATGCTCAGTGGTCGGTGCTGGAGCCTGAGGCGCGGGGCGCGATGGCTGAGCTGGTCGCGGTCGCGGACCGGCCGATGGTGCATGACCTGCGCGCGGTGCTGGACGCGGTCAACTATGTGACCCGGTACGGGATCGAGTGGCGGCCCCTGCCGGTGGATTTCCCGCCGCACGAGGCGGTGTATGCGTTCTTCGTGCGCTGGTCGCGGCGTCGTCTGCCCGAACGGCTGGCCGGACGGTTGCGCGGCCGGCTGCGCGGCCGGCTGCGGGTTCTGGCCGGCCGGGAGGAGTTGCCGACGGCCGGGTGTATGGACTCTCAGACGGTCCGGCCGAAACCGTCGGCGCTGCGGCCTGCGGGTATGACGCGGGAAAGAAGCTCAAGGGGCAGAAACGGCCTGTGGTGGTGGACACGCTCGGGCTGCTGCTGTCTGTGATGGTGACCGCCGCGTCGGTACAAGATCGCGACGGCGCGCATCGGGTGCTGGCGCTGCTGCGCGAGAAGTTCTCTGCCATCGGCCTGGTCTGGGCCGATGCGGCTACGCCGGGCGGCTGCAGGCCTGGGCCCGGCAGGTCCTGGGCCTGGCCGTCACGATCGTCAAGCGCAGCGACGACGTGCGCGGCTTCGTGGTGCTGCCCCGCAGGTGGGTGGTGGAGCGGACGTTCGCCTGGCTGGTGCGCTACCGCCGCCTGGTGCGCGTCTACGAACGCAGACCCGACCATCATGAAGCCCTGATCTGGTGGGCCAGCGTGCACCCGATGACCCGCCGCCTGACACGCGAACTGGTCGGCAGGCCACCCGTGAGCCGGTGGAGCGGCCCACCACCTCTGCCGATCTTGTGCAGTCCTGACCGGCGCGGCAAGGTCCTGCAACTCCTGTCCCCTCAGCCCTGGCGAGCCGGGAGAGGAAGCGAACTGGCCGCCATCCTCGGGATCGAGAACGTCAACAGCTTCCGCGTCCAGCTGTGCCAATGGTCCCACCAGGGCTACATCCACAAGATCGGACCGGCTCTCTACGGGCCCATGCCCACCAGCACCTAAGCCTTTGTCAGCAGGCTCTAAGAACCACGCGTCGCGCAACGCGCTGGCCGCAGCGGTGAAGGAGACCAATTCCAGACCCATGCCCCCTCCCCCGGACAAGACAACCCGCCCTCATAAACATCAAGCGCAGTACGGCGGCGCCCCAGCATGTCCACCCGGTAAGCACCCGTCGTGATAGCGCCGGCCCCTGGCTCCCACCAACCCAACGCCCCATGCTCCCGCGTTCCCGACCCCAGGGTCAGGCTTCAGGCATCATGCTGAATCGCTCCGGCTTCGGTGGAGACCTGATCTCTTGAGAGGATCGAGTCCATGCCAGGTGAATCACCGCCTTGCGGAGACCAACCCACTCTCGTATGCCGCGATGACCAGCTGTGCTCTGTCACGAGCCTCCAACTTCGCAAGCAATCGGCTGATATGCGTCTTGATGGTGGCCAAGCTCAACCGCAAATGATCAGCGATCTCCCCATTGGACAGCCCGCGAGCGATCAACAACAGGACTTCCCGCTCTCGCTCCGTCACCCTGTCAAGCCCCTGCGGCCGCTGCACCACCGGAGTCTTCGTGAACTCCTCGATCAAGCGCCGCGTCACCGTGGGCGCAAGCAGGGCCTCACCACTCGCAACCACCCGAACCGCAGCGAGCAGATCTGCAGGCGGCGTGTCCTTGAGCAGAAAGCCACTCGCTCCGGCCCGAAGCGCATCGTAGACATAAGCATCTAGATCGAACATCGTCACCACGAGAACCCGCGAGACATTCCCAATACGCCGAGTCGCCTCGATACCGTCCATATCCGGCATGCGGACATCCATAAGCACCACATCGGGTCGCTGCTCCAAGACGACCGCCACTGCTTCGGTGCCGGTTGACGCCTCGCCTACCACCGTCATGTCAGGCTCGGAATCGACCAGCATCGTGAAGCTCCCCCTGAGCAGAGCTTGATCATCAGCAACGACGACCCTGGTCACGAAACCTCCTGGTAGGGCAGGCGCGCGAAGACACGAAACCCCTGTCGAGGCAAACTCCCCGCTTCGAAGACTCCGCCGTACATCATGACCCGCTCGCGCATCCCGATCAGCCCATGGCCGGAGCCGTCCGCAGGCGACATGTGCCTTCCAGCGCCCTCGTCGATCACCTCTATCCGCACCTCACCCCCATCTGCGGCGACGGATACCCGGCACCGAGTCGGCGAGGCATGCTTGACCACGTTTGTGAGCGCCTCCTGCACGATGCGATAGACGGACAACTCCACACCATCCGGCAACCGTCTTCCCGCCGCCGCATGACCTTCTCGTCGTCCCCTCATGCCATTGCCGGGAACGGCTCCTCCGATCAAGCGATCATTCATCGCCTGGTCGTCGTTCCAAAGCGCGGCGTGTTCCCCTTCACGCGGCTCACCTCCTCTCCGCACCTGTGGCGTGCCTCCGTCCAGAACACGCGCACCCGCACTCTCACCGCCGGCCTCTTCCTCCGCGAGCCGGAGATCAAGCTCAACCTCGACCCCAGCTTGCCGGGCCTGCTCCGCCAAGCCCTGCAGACCCTCGATCCCTGGAACGGGGACAAGATCTGGCAGCTGGGTCGAACGCAGCATTCCGAGCAGGTGGCGCATCTCCACCAGAGCACTTCGGCTGGCGGTCTCGATCACGCGCAGGGCGTCGTGCGCCTCTTCCGGTCTGGTCGCCAGCACGTGATTGGCCACGCCCGCCTTGACCGCGATCAAGCCGACGCTATGAGTCACGACGTCGTGCAGCTCCCGCGCGATACGTAACCGTTCCTGCGTCACCGCGTGCTCCGCCAATCGCTCGGCCTCCCTGGCGGCGTACAGCCTGCGTTCCCGAACCGCCCGCCCTATGGTCCAGGCTCCGCCGAGCGCCGCGATACCGACCAGCGGTTGATCGATGTGCATCAGCCAGACCGGAGCGCCCCCACGCGGTGTGCCGCCTGCCATTACCAGCCCCAACACACTGATCATGCTGACCACGCCGATGGCTGAGGACGGTATCAGGGCGCCGCGCTTGTCGGTCATGGCCACGATGTAGAGCGCATACGCGGGTGCGATGCAGGCGTACCCCACCACATCTACCGCGGCGGCGAAGACGGCCAGCAGCAGCGTGAGACAGAAGACGGACAGGGGCCATAGCCTCCGCACCGCCAACGGCAGCCCCAACCCGCAAGGAAGGGCGATCTTCATCCACGGCGGCACTCCTGGGGTGGCAACCGCCGCCGTGACGAACACGAACGTGAAGGCCAGTCCCGCCGCCAGATCGAGCACGATCAGTTGACCGCGGCTCCAACGCCTGGCGAAGAAGGGATGGTTCTCGTTCACGCGTTGAACGGTAGCCTCTCGCCGAGCTGAGCACGTCAGCCCAGGGTCTGACCTCGAGATTCGAACCGTGGTCTGATGCGCCGCGGACCCGGCATGCCGCATCTTCTTCAGCGTGATCGAACTTCAGCACCTCACCAAGCGCTACGACGACACGCTCGCCGTGGACGATCTGTCCTTCAACGTGGAGCCTGGCCATGTGACGGGATTTCTCGGCCCCAACGGCGCCGGCAAATCCACCACGCTCCGCCTGATCCTGGGCTTGGACGCGCCCACCTCCGGCCAGGCCCTGATCAACGGCAGACGATATGCCTCCTTGAGCAAGCCCATGTTCGAGGTGGGGGCGCTGCTCGACGCCGGTGCGGTCCATGGCGGGCGCAGCGCCTACAACCATCTGCTCTGTCTGGCCACTACCAACGGCATCGGTGCCACACGGGTGGCCGACGTGCTTGAGCAGGTCGGCCTGGGGGATGTGGCGCGAAAACGCGTGGCCGGCTTCTCCCTCGGCATGAAGCAACGGCTCGGCATCGCGGCCGCGCTGCTCGGCGATCCTGGCGTGCTGTTGTTCGACGAACCTGTCAACGGACTCGATCCCGACGGGGTGCGCTGGATCCGCGACCTCATGCGATCGCTGGCTGCAGAGGGGAGAACCGTCCTGCTCTCCAGTCATCTGATGAGCGAGATGGCATTGACCGCTGAACGCATCGTGATCCTCGGCCGGGGGCGGCTCGTCGCGCAATCCACGGTAGCGGAGTTGACCGCGCGCCATCCCTCGCTGGAAGACGCATACATGGCCCTGACGGCGAGCAGTGTCCAGTTCGGCGCGGCGAGATGAGGGCAGCGCTGCTCGCCGAGTGGCTGAAGCTCCGGTCGGTGACTTCGACGTGGAGAGCGATGGGCGCGGCAGCCCTCATGGCAGTACTTGGCGTGGTGTGGACGATCTATGTCAGCGGCCTCGCCGATGAGCGAGGGACACTGCAGGCAGCCGCGCCGGAACAGGGTTTCCTGCCGCTCCTTCAGATGAGCCTCACTGTGCTGGGCGTGCTCGCGGTCACGTCCGAATACGCGACGGGGATGATTCGTGCCAGTCTCACCGTCGTTCCACGGCGCGGCACCTTACTTCTGGCCAAGGCCATCGTCGTCGGCCTGGCCACGTTGACAGCGGGTCACGTCATCCTGCTGGTCACCTATTCGGCGAGCCGTCTGATCGCCGACAACCACCGGCTGGGTTTCAACGAGACATCCCTGACCGATGACGTGCCGATGTTGTTAGCGGCGGGGATCTCGGTGACGGCGCTCGCTCTGGTGGGGCTCGGCTTGGGCGTGGCCACGAGGTCAACGGCCGGAGCGATCACCTCGGTCGTGGCCTTGTTGTTCATCCTGCCCGGTGTTGTCGGATATCTGCCGGCGCCGTGGAACACGCGTGCCGCATCACTGCTGCTGCCGAACCTGGTTCCCCAACTGGTCGGCGATCGCCTCTCGTCACGGCTTGGGGACGGTCTTCTTCCACCTTGGGCCGCGCTCCTGGCTCTCCTGGCCTACCCGGCAATCGCGCTCGGTGCCGGTTTCATCTTGCTCAAGCGGAGGGACGTATGAGTGTTCTCGCCTCGGAGTGGCGGAAGGTCCGCTCGGTCCGATCTTCCTATCTCATCGTCGGCATCAGTATCGGCACGATCCTTCTCGGCCTGGCTCTGGCCTCCATGGCGGCCGGCATGTACGACAACGCCCCGATGGAGCAGCGCCCAAGCGCCCGGATAGCGGATCTGGAGGAGGTTCTGGTGATCGTGCCCCAACTTTGCATGGGCGTGTTGGGCACATTGGTCATCACGTCTGAATACACCACGGGCTTGATCCGAACGAGCCTGACGATCGTCCCCCGTAGATGGCCGGTTCTCGCTGCGAAGTCTGCCGTGGTGGGCGCAATGAGCCTGCTCATTGGGCCGCTGGCGGTGTTCGGGACGTATTTCGTCTCCCGTTGGGTGCTTGGCGACCGCTTCTCCGGTGCGTATCTGACCTCGTTCGCGGACAGGCTGCCGTTCCTGCTCGTCACCAGCCTCACGGTGGCGGTCTTCGCGCTGCTGGGCCTGGGTTTGGGCGCACTTCTGCGTTCCGCCGCCGGGGCGATCACTGTGTTGGTGGGTCTGATCTATGTGATCCCGATGATCGTGGGCAACATCCCGGAGCCCTGGAGTGAACGGCTGGGCTCGATCATGATCGGTGCACTGCCCCGCGAGATCACCGGTGACATCATCACCACGTCGGTGTACGGGTCACTTCTGTCTCCGCCTGCGGCTGCCGCTGTGCTGGTGGCGTACGCGGTGCTCCCCCTGCTGGCCGCCGTCTGGCTCATACGCAGGAGGGACGCTTGAAATGCCTGCTCCAAGGACCTTGTCGAGGCGTCTCCACCGCCGTCTGATTCTGCAACCGCAGGTACGGCAGGCTCAGGTGCCTGCCGTACCTCTCGGTGGCTCAGACTTCGAGCACGACAGGGATGATCATGGGTCGGCGGCGATAGGTGTCGCTGACCCAGCGGCCGACCGTGCGGCGCACGACCCGGCGGATCTCCTGCATGTCGACCACGCCGTCCGCGGCCTTGTCCTGAAGAGCCCTTTCGATCTGTGGAATGAACTCCTCGAACTGCGCCGGATCGATGCCGGACCCTCGCGCATGAATCTCGGGGCCGGCGGTGAGCTTGCCGGTGGCGGAGTCGACCACGACGACCACCGAGATGAACCCTTCGTCGCCGAGGATCCTGCGATCCTTGAGCGAGGTGTCGGTGATCTCGCCCACCGAGGTGCCGTCGACGTAGACGTATCCGGCGTGAACCGCTCCCACGATCCTCGCCCTGCCGTCGACCAGGTCCACCACGACGCCGTCTTCGGCAATCACGATGTGGTCGTCGGGGACACCGGTGAGCGCGGCGAGCTTGGCGTGCGCCCGCAGGTGCCGCCATTCGCCGTGAACCGGCATGAAGTTCGAGGGACGGGTCAGGTTCAGGACGTAAAGAAGCTCGCCTGCGGCCGCGTGGCCGGAGACGTGCACCTTGGCGTTGCCCTTGTGCACGACACGAGCACCCCACCTGGTGAGCCCGTTGATCACCTTGTTGACCGCGGTCTCGTTCCCTGGCACCAGGGACGACGCCAGCAACACAGTGTCACCCTCGGCGATGCGGATCGGATGATCGCGATTGGCCATCCGCGACAGCGCCGCCATGGGCTCGCCCTGAGAGCCGGTGCAGACCAGCACCACGTCTTCCGGCGGCCACTCCTCGATGTCGCGCGAGTCGACGATCAACTCCGGCGGCACCTTGAGGTAGCCCAGGTCACGGGCCACGCCCATGTTCCGGACCATCGATCGTCCTACCAGGGCCACCTTGCGGCCGTGCCTGGCAGCGGCGTCCATTACCTGCTGGATGCGGTGCACGTGCGAGGCGAAGCTCGCCACGATCACGCGCTGTTCGGAGGTGCGGATCACCTCGTCGATGACCGGCCCGATCTCCCGCTCACTGGTGACGAAGCCCGGCACCTCGGCGTTGGTGGAGTCCGACATCAGCAGGTCGACGCCCTCGGTGCCGAGCCTGGCGAAGCCGCCGAGGTCGGTGAGCCGGCCGTCGCTCGGCAACTGGTCCATCCGGAAGTCACCGGTGTGCAGGACGATGCCGGCGGGCGTCCTGATCGCCACGGCCAGCGCGTCGGGGATCGAGTGGTTCACCGCGAGGAACTCGCAGTCGAAGGGCCCGAAGATGTGCCGTTCGCCCTCGACGACCTCGACCTTGGTCGGTTGGATCCGGTGCTCCGTCAGCTTGGCCTCGATCAGGGCCAAGGTGAGCTTGGATCCGATGAGCGGGATATTGCGCCGCTCGCGCAGAAGGTAAGGCACGGCCCCGATGTGATCCTCGTGGGCGTGCGTCAGCACGACGGCTTCGATGTCGTCGAGTCTGTCTCTGATGTATTCGAAGTCGGGCAGGATCAGGTCGACACCCGGCTGGTCGGGCTCGGGGAACAACACCCCGCAGTCGACGATCAGCAGCCGGCCGTCGTATTCGAAGACGGCCATGTTCCTGCCGATCTCCCCCAACCCGCCGAGCGCGACGATGCGCAGGCCGCCGTAAGGCAGCTCCGGCGGGGGGCCAAGCTCAGGATGCGGATGGCTCATGCCCGGCCCCCATGGTCAAATCGTGTTCTCAAAACTCCCGGTTCCTCCCCGTTCCTATGCGTCCGTCAACTTCACCCCGCCGGCCACCAGGCAAGCACGCAGCTCGGCGATTTGCTTCTCTGTCGCGGTCACGAGCGGCAGACGTACCGGTCCCACCGGCACGCCCACCAGGCTCAGCGCCGCCTTTGCCATGATCGCGCCACCGGCCTTCAACATGATCCCGTCCACCACGGGTGCCACCTGACCGTGTACTTCCAGCGCCTGCTTCACATCACCGCTCTTGTGCAGCTCGATCATGCGAGCCAGTTCGGAGCCCACGACATGCCCGACGACGCTGACGAACCCAGCGGCACCAAGGGACAACCAGGCCAGGTTGAGGAGGTCGTCGCCGGAGTAGAAGACGAGATCGGTCGCCGTCATCACCTGGCTGGCGGCGAACAGGTCGCCCTTCGCGTCCTTCACGGCCACGATGCGGTCGTGCTGCGCCAGACGGATCAACGTCTCAGTCTTGATCGGAACGCCGCTGCGTCCGGGGATGTCGTAGAGCATCACCGGGAGCTCGGTGGTGTCAGCCACGGCGGTGAAGTGCTGAAAGAGCCCCTCTTGCGGAGGCTTGTTGTAGTACGGAGTCACCACCAGCAACCCGTGGGCGCCCACGTCCGCCGCCTGCTTCGCGAGCTTGACGGTGTGACGCGTGTCATTCGTCCCCACCCCCGCCACTACGGCCGCGCGGTCGCCAACAGCCTCGAGGACGGCGCTGACGATCCGTCGCTTCTCCTCGTCCGAGGTGGTGGGCGACTCGCCTGTCGTCCCATTGACGATCAGGCCTTCATTGCGCTGCTCGTCCACCAGGTAGGTGGCCAGGCGTCGTACTCCCTCGTAGTCGACGTCGCCGTCAGAGGTGAACGGCGTGACCATCGCGGTCAGCATGCGACCGAAGGGTGCTTCGGCGGTTCCAGTTGGCGATGCCATAGTGCGAACGCTACCTGGATTCGCAAAAGCGTTGGACGTCGCCACCCCGCTTTGCCTGCCTCGCGGGGGCATTTGCCCTCATTCGCGGGCCTTCGGAGGGGCAAGGCTACAAGGGCGACCGCTTGGTGCAACCCGATGAGCTTCGCCTGCGATCACCCGGCCAGCAGGCGAATCCTCGAGTTCTCCCTTTCCCTGAACGGGATCGAAGGGGAAACTTCGACAGCCTCCGGGCAGTCCTTACCTCGACAGTTCGATCTGGTACTTGATGAAGCCTCGGTTCTCGGCGACCTTGTCGTAGAGACGGCGCGCGGTGCTGTTCGATTCATGGGTGTTCCAGTAGACCCGGGAGCAGCCGTGATCACGAGCCCAGTCGGCGACGGCCTCGATCAACTTGCGTCCCACTCCCCTGCCCCGGACATCGGCAGCGGTGAACAGATCCTGGAGATAGCAGACGTCGGCGTCAGGGGCCGAGGTGCTGGCATGGACCAGGAAGTGCGTGATGCCGACGAGTCGCCCGTCCAACCTTGCACCGAGGGCGTGCATCCGGGAGTCCGCCTGGAATTCCTGCCAGGCCCGTTCGTACATCTCATCCGGTTCAACTCGCTGGTAGAAGTGGATGTACGACCGGAACAGGTCTTCCCAGACGTCCCGGTCGGACGGCATGAGCTTGTCAATGCTGATCACATGGACTCCTTACAGGCACGGCCTCAGAACGCCGCCCCCGAAGGGCACACGGAGCCAACAGTCGAGACGAGGGCGGAAGGTCACAACCTAGGGACAAGGTGGCCCTCTCCAACACAGCCACTTCTTTGCGATATCAGAGGACCACTCCGCTTGATGCCAGGCCGAAAAGCTGACCTTCATGAGGGCCGGCCCACACAGGGCCTCGAAGCTACAGGGCCCCGATGCTGTCGCCGACTACCGATCGCGGAGTCACCTGCAAGGTGGCGTCGCTCTGCAGCCCCTCGGACATGAGGGCTGAGTCACGGGCAAGACCTTGCCGAGGCTGACGGCTCTGCGTGTGTTGCGACTCTCATCAGCCGCTCTCCTGGCCCACCAGAAACCAGATCCGTTGCAGGCCACGGATCATGTGCGTCCTCGTCCTGCGCGTGACTCCTCCATGCCTGCGAGCAGTATGACTACTTACTGTCACACGGTTGCGCATGGACTTCGCAGCATGGCGTGGTCCACGGTCCCGTCCGACAGGCTCTTGCTCAGCTCGCTGCGATCGCACCTTCAGCCGCGGAACCGGGAATTCGGTCAGTAACAGGTCAGAAAACCCGCAAACCAGTGCGCAACGTACCAAATGGGCTGGACGAACTCGTCGCAACGGCCGCTCTCGACGGCGCGCGCATTGGAAGAGGTCGCCGATATGTGCTCGGGGGTACACACATCGACGACCTCTACCGGAGAATCGGTGTCCCTTACATCAGCGTTACAGGGTTTCTCCGATAATTTTTCACCATCGCAAAGTTGGGGCTCCAGCAGTCATCGATGACGGTCGGTTACCTGTCGAATACGGCAACATGGGGCAACGCCTCACACGAACCCCCAGGGATGGACTAGTGGCCACCTCAGATCCGGTCTACCTGCGTGTCGTCGAAGACATCCGGCGGCAGATCCTCGACGGCACCCTCCCCCCAGGCGCGCCCATCCCCTCACGGGCGCAGCTGACCCGCAAGTACCAGGTCGGCGAGACCGCTGCCCGTCACGCTCTCCGCGTACTCGCGGGCGAAGGTCTCATCATCGGCCGCGTCGGTTCAGGCCATTACGTTAGGGACCGTCCAAATTTGACCCCCTTGCATCGATGGCGTTTCCTGGATCACCCCGCGCCGTTCGCGTCCGACCTGCAGTCGCAAGGCAGGCGCGTGACGTGGGATTGGCACAGCGAACCAGCCGATGCCAGCCCTGACATCGCCAGACGCCTACGCATCGACGAACAATCCACGCTGACCAGAACGAACTACGTCTTTCGCGGCGACGGCAAGCCGATCCAGCTTGTCACCGCCTACGAGCCGATGGCGTTCGTCGCCCACACCGAGGAGGAGCGCCGGAGTCTGGTCGCGAGAATGTACGCCCATGGCATAAAGATCACTGAGGTGGTCGAGTGCATCCACACCCGGGTGCCCCAACCGGCCGAGAGCGACGCGCTCGACCTGGCGGCAGGGGTTCACGTTCTCCATGTCGAACGTACGCATTGGGCCGGCGAACGTCCTGTGGAAACGAGCGACATCGTCATTCCAGGTGATCGCTTCAGAATGATGTACAGCATGCCCGTCTGACCGGATTCAGAGCTCCGGGCGGCGCCGCGCCTCGCCGCCTGGAGCCTCGCCTGCCCGCAAACAGTCACTCGGGAAGCGACGTCTCAGGGAGCCGAAGGCGACACCCCAGCTTCCGTCATGACGCCCGTTGACATGGCCGATTGGCGCACAAGATGTGAGTTGGGCAAAGCAGGTCGAATTTTCACCGACGTACTGCCCGGCGACGGTGGTGCCGATGGGGGAAGCCGGCGACCGGGCGCGTAAGTGTCGCCGTTGCCCACGTGGGCCGGAACCGGTGATTCCTGCGAGCCGGGTGCCATCGTGAGCCGCCGGCGGTGCGGTGGCACTGGATGCTGTCGGCGACGTGGGGCAGGGTGCTGCGGGACAAGGATGCTGCGGCGCAGTGAAGCAGCGCGCGATTCTTCCCACAGTGCTCTGATTTCGACCCATCCACCAGGAGCCTCTCAAGGGTCTGATCAAGTCGGGCGCTCCGCCGTCGGACCGCCAGGTGCGCTTCAGACGAGAAATGTCTCACTGCTCGACCGGCCAACTCCCGGCGTTGCGGACGAGACGGCCAGGCAGCGGGACGCAGTCAGCCGTGCGGACGCGCAATACCTGGCGGCACCGGTGGCCATCCCCACGATCTGGCCGACGTGGAGCAGGTCGAGGTCGTCCTTGCTCATGACGAGCCGCAACCCTGCGCGTAGATGACGTGTTCCTGAAGATCGACTCCGATCAGACGCGCACCGACGTCGAGACGATGGCCATGGCACCGATCCCGACGCCGAGGTCCTGTGGCGCAAGCCGCCTGTGCTCGCGCTTGCCGCCCTACCTGGGACGACACCCGGCCGCCTCAGCGAGCCGTCGGCGTGCCGACGAGGTCACGCTCCTCTGAGATCTCGGGCATTCGATCGGCGACATCGGGCGTCGACGCACGACTCGAGTCGAGATGTGTCCCGGCTGAGTATCAGCAACTGCCTTCAACGGCCCCAAAATGAAAGCCTCAGCGTGGTGCGAGCGGCTCGCGGTCGACGAGATCCTTGAGCAGGGACTGACGAGCCGCACTGCCTCTATCGGAATTATCCCGATAATGCCCATTTAATGATCGACACTGCATCGAGACCAGGAAGGCGCCTCGTGGACACGGTAGACAAGCGGTTCAAATCTTCGCCCGCCTTCTCCTAGCACGGCGCTGATAGGCCAGGCATTCTGGCGCTTTCTCGGATGACAAGGACGGCCCGGAGCTTGTGGCGGAATTGGAGGCGCCGGCGTCGGCCGAAGCCAGGGACCATCGTCTGGTTCCCAACACTGCCGAAGCTGACATCGATGCTGGTAGACGGCATACTCAGAAGTAGGCGACCACATGACGAACAGAGAGTGATTACCCTCATGTCGCCATACGAGCGCACTGCCTGAAGGCAGAGCCCGCGTCGAATGGATACGAAGCCGCCCATTCCTCTCACTGAAGATCCACGACTGCCGTCCGCGTAGATCAAGCGTGATATCTCCGTCTATTGCACGCTTCTTGGGCCCGGAATTGAGGAGCTGAGATTGTCGGTCCTCGTTGATAGAACGGGTGCGGAGGTTGCGAATGCGAGTCAAAGATCTGTACGAGCGCGATCGGCCGCGAGAGAGGCTCATGTCGAGCGGCGCGGCGGTGCTTGCCGACCGGGAGCTGCTGGCTGTCCTGCTCGGTTCCGGCTTTCGTGGGGCGAGCGCGCTGGAGCTGGCCAGTCAAGTCATCGAACACTGCGGTGATCTCGATGCGCTCGGGCGCGCGGACCCGCATCGGCTGCTCAGACTGCGAGGTATAGGGCCGGCCAAGGCCGCGCGGGTGGCGGCGGCGTTTCACCTCGTACGACGTGCGGCGTCGGAGCCTGCGCGGGCCCGCATCGCCAGCACATCCGATCTGGCGGAGGTCTGCGCGCCTTTACTGCGTGGCCTCGGGCACGAGCGCTTCGTCGTGGTGGTGTGCGATACGCGGGGCGGCGTACTGAAGCGTTCGGTGCTGGCGGAGGGGGGCGCCGATCACACGACGGTGCCGGTGCGGGAGACCATCTCTCTGGTGCTCACCACCGGTGGCGCCATGTTCGGCGTTGCCCACAATCATCCTGGAGGCTCTCTCGATCCCAGCGATGCCGATCTGGAAGTAACGGCACGCCTGGCCGAGGCCGCTCAGACAGTTGGGCTACGCCTCCTCGACCATCTGATCATCACGGACGCTGCCTGGAGGCGGATCTCCATGTAAATCACCTTCATCTGGGACCTCGGCGGAGATTCGAGCTCGGGAGGCTCAAAGGGAATCTTCCCGCCGATAGCGTCGAACAGGAGAAACACATGGGGCAGTTATGAGAATCTAATGGCGCGAGTTGAGGCTGTAATGGACGTCGGCCAGCCAACAGACCCGCCTTGGCGTGGTCCCGCGCATCCCGGAGAGTGCGGGACCACGCTTCTCCTTCTCGCGAATAAGATTTGGCCGATCAGCGAGCCGGTCGCGAGAGTGGACCGTTTGCCCAGATTCTTCTGGACGGTCGGCAGCAATCGAAAGTTCACAGCTGCGCCCATTGAGGAAGTATGGCCCGGCGATACCGAGGCAATTCGCCCAGATCTGAGGCTTTAAGCATCACCGCCGAAGGACTCTGCGCCGGTTTGCCCCTTGCCTCTTGAATTGCGTCTGTTGAGCACAAGACGTTGGTCATGAGGATTAGTCGTTGACGGGATACACCTCCTGCCGCGTCCGCCTGGAAATTTTGGCCAATCCTTGCCGATCTGCTGCGCTGCCCATGACGGAGAAGGCACACTGGTTCCTGCGGCCATTGCAAGCCTCCTTCACCCCTTGAATCGTTGCTATTCGAAGGGGACTTGCGATGGCCGTCCTTATTGCCCTGGTGACGAGGCTGAGAGCAGATGGCAGTCGAGGGTAGGGATAAATTGCGCCATACGGATCTGACCAATGCGGAGTGGGAACGGCTGGTGCCGTTGCTGCCTGACGGTGCAGTTGAGCGGCGGCGGCACGGAGAGCAGCGAATGGTGATCAACGGGGTGCTGTACCAGGCGCGTACCGGGTCGCCTTGGCGCAGTCTCCCGGATCGGTTCGGATGTTGGATCACGGTCTACAAACGGCAGCGCCGCTGGTCGGCGGACGGGACCTGGGGGCGTCTGCTCAGGGATGTGCAGGCGGCACAGGGCACTGCTGGCCACATGAGCGGGGATGTTGTGGTGCATCCTGGCGCTGTCATGAGCTACGACGTCGGGGCCTCGGTTGAGGCTGCGCGTGAGGAGGGGGCTGGGGCGGTACAGGTCAGCGATCCTGTGCTGGCGAGCCTGGCACTCCGTCTCACCGAAGTGATCAACATGGCGAAACGTAAGGGTTGAGGCCGGGTGCTGGTGGCAGCAGGCGCCGGTCGGTTGTTGGCGTAGGGCGCCTGCTGTGGCGACGTCGACTGGCCTGTTCCTGATCACGGGGACTACAGGAGTCGACATGGTGCATGGCATGGAACCGTGTGGTGATGGAACTGGATGTGGGGTGTCAGAGCGCTCGTTGCGGGCCGCTCTCCCTTGGGCCGACGGGTTCAGGACCAGGTGATCTCGCCGGTTCGGTCGACGAAGCGTCCGGAGCGCGCCGGGCGTTTCTGTGGCCAGGGTGACGATCGCGTCCGTGCCTTCGGTGACGGTTGGGGCCGCTGTTGCCGTTGAGGTCTGTGGCGGTGTAGCCGGGATCGGCGGCGTTGCTGCGGATGTGGGCAGGGCCTTGGCGTACTGAGTGGTCATCGTGAGCGCTGCCTTTGAGGCGGTGTAGGGCGACGCGATCGCCGATGATTCGGGCCGGGACGGTTCATGGGTGTGGGCGAGCGAGCCCATGCCGCTGCTGACGTTGATGATGACCGGGTCGGGTGATCGGCGTAGCGGCGGCAGGAAGGCTGTGGTTGTTCGGACCACGCCGGCGAGGTTGGCGTCGAAGAGGTTCATGGCGTTGGTGCCGGACAAGGTGGCGGGGCGCCGGAAGGACCGTGGATGCCGGCGTTGTTGATCAGAGTGTCGATTCGACCCTCGTGGGCGGCGACATCGGCGGCCGCTGCGGCGACGGACGCGTCGTCGGTCACGTCGATGCGGACAAGGCGCGCGCCGAGTGCGGTGGCGGCCTGCGTGCCTCGCTCGGGATGTCGTGCGCCGAGCAGCACGGTGTGACCGAGTTCGATGAGCGGCGGGCGGTCTCGTGACCGAGCCCCTTGTTGGCTCCGGTGACGAAGGTGATCGTCATGTGGCCATGTTCGGGCGGGTTGTGGCGGGAGGCCAGGGACGAATCAGCGGTAGGAGCAGGTCGTCTGGGTGACGCCGGGGCGTTCTACTGCTTTCGGGATTGCGTTCAATCAGCCGGACGGCTGGGAATGGTCTGGTTCCAGCCATTCGGCACGCCTGCGTTGCGGTGGCGTCAGGCAGGCCTGAATTGGAGTCGCAATTTCGTAAGTGTCTGCGAGTGGGTGAGTGATCCCGGCTAACACATATGCACGATCTGCCTCTTATCGAGGTGGTCTTTTTTCCTCCGACATGCCGGACAGATGAGAACGTCCTGGAACAAGCTCGAGCTGTCGGGAGAAGAAAACCACTCCAGAGGTGCTTGCCGGCGATCGCGGCGGGCGCGGACGGCTTGTCAATATGTGCTCGCACAAAGTGAGCTCGGCGCCAGTGCGGGGCCGAGCTTCCCGTCATCCACTGGTAAGGGGTAGGGGTACGTGAACGTTGAGGTGGAGATCCTCGATCTACAACTCCGTCTGCAGGCGTTGGAGACTCGTTCGTGCTCGGGGAGCCACGACGCGGTGTTGGCCGGGTTGGCTGCTGCGAGGGCTGAGATCGTCGATGTTCGCTCGGGGGTCAGTCAGGACTTCGAGATCCTCAACTTCGAGATCGCACGTCTCCGGAAGCGGTTCGACGAGGGCTGCAGCGCCAGCCTGTTGGAGACGATGACGATGCTGGAGGGCCTTCGGTTCCAGCTGAACGATCTAGGGCTCAGACTTGATCGCCTGTTGGCGAAGGATGACGCGTAGCGCGGATTTGAGCCCCCGACTCAAGTCGGGGGCTCGCCTTGCCGGGGTTGTCGCGGATTGCTTGACTGCTCGAACGGGATGGCGCTGAGCAATGGGCGTCGATTTCAGGTCCGGCTTGAGCAGCTCGGCGAGACGCTGGTTGCCTTGAGGAGTGGTGACGGCCATCCCGTGTTCCTTCTAGAGCCTTGTCCGAGAACGAAGGAGCCTACGTGATGGCCGCGAAGAACAGTGTGCCGTGTCCAAGGTGGCGCGCAAAGCCATTCTGGAACTGTGGCTCCTACTTCTGTCATCTCGGGTTGGCTGGAGAGAATACCGGTGCTTGCGCGTTAATCAGGAAAGTCCGACTTGGGCGAAGGCTCGGATGGCGAAATCAGGGTACGCCCCCGGAGAATGGGTGCTTTTCACATGGCCGGCGCATGTGGGGCACGCCCATGGCATGTGAGTGTGTGAGTCGATCTTCGCGTGATTTTGTATCCGAGGAGGGTGTGTCGCCGAGGATGGGGCTTTGGCCAGCATGTCCAGTTCATGTAGCGGCGAGGTTCAACCCACTCGTCGCTCTGCTCGGCCGTGTACGAGCTTGATCTGGTCACAAGCGTGGCGGCCGTGAAATGGAGACGGCCATCGCGTGATCCTTCGAGTGCGAACAACGAAGGAGATCAAGGCGATGGCCGCAGACAACAGTGTGACGCCTGCGCAGTGGTTGGCGAAGCAGATCCAGACCGATGACCCCGACGTGTTGCGATCCATGGTCAAGACCATGGCCGAGGCATTGATGTCGGCCAAGGCCGACAGCCTCTGCGAGGCAGGCTACGGCGAGCGCAGTGACGAGCGGACCAACCGGCGCAACGGCTACCGCACCCGCGAGTGGGACACCCGCGCAGGCTCGATCGAGCTGGCCATCCCGAAGCTGCGGTCGGGCTCCTACTCCCCCGACTGGCTGCTGGAACACCGCCGCCGAGCCGAGCAGGCGCTGATCAGCGTGGTGGCCACCAGCTACCTGCTCGGCGTCTCGACACGGTGGGTGGACAAGCTGGTCGAGCAACTCGGTATCAAGCACATCTCCGAAAGCCAGGTCAGCCAGATGGCCAAGATCCTGGACAAGCAGGTCGAAGCCTTCCACACCCGGGCCTTGGACGCAGGCCCCTACACCTTCCTCTGGCTGGACGCGCTGACGCAGAAGGTGCGTGAAGGCGGCCGCATCATCAACGTGCACTGCCTGGTGGCCACCGGAGTCAATGCCGACGGGCGGCGGGAGATCCTCGGGCTGGAGGTCACCACCGGCGAGGACGGCGCGGGCCGGCTGGCGTTCCTGCGCGGCCTGGTCGCCCGCGGTCTGTCCGGCGTGCAGCCGGTAAGTGATCTCCGACTGCCACTGCGGCTTGGTCTCGGCGATCGGCGCCGTACTGGCGGGCGCGTCCCGGCAGCGATGCAGGACTCACTACCTGCGCAACCTGCTCACCTGCGTGGCCAAGAGCGCACAGCCGTTCGTGGCCACGCTGGTGCGGACCATCTTCGATCAACCCCAGGCCGCCTCGGTGCGCGCCCAGCACGCCTGGGTGCTGGACGCGCTGGAGGCCAAGCATCCAGCCGCTGCGCAGCACCTGGACGCCGCTCGGGAGGATCTGCTGGCCTTCGCCCCCTTCCCGCGCGAGATCTGGAAACAGATCTGGTCGAAAAACCCGCAAGAACGGCTGAACAAGGAGATCCGCCGCCACACCGACGTGGTCGGTATCTTCCCCGACCGAGCCGCGATCGTCCGGCTGGTCGGCGCCGTCCTGGCCGAACAGAGCGATGAGTGGGTCGGAGCTCGCCGCTACATGGGGTTGGACTTGCTGGCCAAAGCCCGTCTGCGACTCGTCCCCGGCGACACACCCACCTCGGCCCCGGTCCCGCAGACACTGACCGCTTAACCTGCAGATACAGGATCACGCGAAGATCGACTCATACCCACATCCGTGGACGCGACCCCCGCACGTGTGCGCGGAGCGAGGTCTGGGGTGGGTAGGCCGGGTTCTACGGGGTCGACGGCCAGCAGGATTGCCCAGAGCAGAGAGGTCCTGGTTACGGAGCTTCGGAGGCTCTCGTCCACGTAGACGCCCTTGCGGGTGCGCCGGGTTCGGCGGATGAAGCACTGGCCTCCGATTTGGCAGAGCTCGTAGGACGTGGGCCGGCAGGCGCAGGTGTAGGCCTGGACCCGTACGTGTTCGCCGGTTGGGCGCATGGGATACCAGCGGATGCGGGTGAGTTCGGGGTGGGGGTGGGGGTCAGGGGGGTGGGTGCCGAAGCAGTGTTCGTCGTTCGCAGGAAGTTCGGCCATGGTTGGAGCATACGTCTGGTTGTATCCGCTCGCCTGTACAGAAAGACGACTCTGTCTGATCAGACAGGAGGATATGGGCGGGCTCGTACGGGTTCGTCTATCTTGCCGGTGTGCTGGACTACGACGGCGACACCCACATCTACGTGCAGATCGCGGAGATCCTTCGGCGGCGGGTCGAGGGGCTTGCGTCCGGGCATCCCGTGCCGAGCGAGGCCGACATTCAGAACGAGTTCGGGGTCGCTCGGACGACGGCTCGTCGGGCCATCCACGTGTTGCGCGAGGAAGGGCTCATCTACACGGTTCAGGGTGAGGGGACGTTCGTCGGCGTACCTGACGAAGCTCCGCGTAAGCAGCGGAAAGAGCCGCTCTATCGGCAGATCGCGTCGGATGTGGCTGACCAGATCAAGGCGGGGCAGTTCCAGCCCAAGCGGCCGATTCCAGGTGAGACGGCGTTGGTGCAGCAGTACGACGTGGCACGGGAGACGGTACGGCGGGCCATGGCGTTGTTGCGGGAGCAGGGGTGGATCTACACCGTGCCGCAGCGCGGGAGTTACGTGTCGCCCGAAGAGTCGTGGCCCCAGGTCTGAGGTTCGCTCATCTGCTTGTATCCAGACGTCTAAGGTTTGAGCATGCTCGACCGAGACGGGCCTGTGCCGATCTACGTGCAGATCGCAGAGATGATCCAGGGTCAGATTCTGCGAGGTGAACTGCGGGCCGGCGAGGCGGTGATGAGCGAGCTCGCCATGGAGGCCGAGTTCGATGTGGCGCGGTCAACTGTCAGGAACGTGGTGCGGGAACTGCGTAGGCGGCGACTCGTGCACACGGTCAAGGGGAAGGGGACATTCGTCGGGGGCGGTGGCGATGGTTCGGAGGGCAGCGGGGGTGGGGACGCAGGCGGGGATGTGTGAGAGCCAGGTTGGGCCGGGTGTCGCCGGCGGTGCCGAAACGGGAGTGTCGGCACCCCTGAAATGACGCGCCCAGCAACGACAGCAGCGGGGAAACGACCGCAACCCAAGAGTGCGGAGCTGAGGCCGAAGCAGGGAACAAAAGCAGGGAGCAAACGCGGGGACGGGCGAGAACCGGGTTGAGGCGGCTATCGCCAGCTGGCCGACATGGGTGACGGCAGCTCTGGGATGACGCGCTCAGCAGTGACAGCAGTGCGGGAACGACCGCAACCCAAGCGTGCAGGGCTTGGGCCAAGCGGAGAACAAACGCGGGGACAGGTGAGAGCCAGGTTGAGGCGGCTGCCGCCAGCGGTGCCGTAATGGGAGTGACGGCACCCCTGGGATGACGCGCTCAGCAGTGACAGCAGTGTGGGGATGACCGCGACCCAGGAGTGCGGGGCTGGGGAGCGGTAGCGGGGAGGGAGCTGGCGTGAGAGTTGGGTGAGGGGGTTAGGAGGGCAGGAGGCGGTAGTGGAGGCAGACGATTGTGGAGGTGGCGTTCACCTCGTGGCCCAAGGAGGACCAGTAGCGGTGGTGGACGTCTCGCCAGTGCTGGATCGAGGTGAATCCTTCGCCTTCCGCCTCGGCGAACTCCCACGGCACCTCGGCGAAGGGCACCAGCGCCACTGAGGTGATCTCGATGGTGGCGGCCTTCTCGCCGGCGTCGTTCACCAGGATCAGGTGTTCGCCGACGTGTTCGACCTCCTCGCCTTCCGCCTCGTAGTCGAGGGGCAGCAGGCCGGCGGTGGCGGTCTTCGCGCCCGAGAGGGTCAGATCGGTCAGCAGGGTACGCACTTCACCGGGCGTGCCGAGGGCGAGGACTCTGAGTCCGTCGATGCGGGGCCACATATGCGCATCCTAGAAGACGGGGATGATCTCCTCCGGGTCGATGAAGTTCACCTCGACGCCTTCCAGGTCCAGCTCGGGAATGGCGGGGAAGGCGATGCCCCACCGTTCGACGATCGCGCGGACCTTCGCCATGGCCACGCGCCAGTTCTCCTTCTGCTCCTCGTACGAGAGCACGCCCAGGCCCGCCTCCCTGGCGTGGTCCATGAGGACGCGGTGATTGTCGAGGAAGTACGGCGGCAGTTCCCAGAAACCTTCCGGAGGCTCCCAGAGAATCATGGAGAGGAAGACGAAACCGGCTCGGAGCTGGCGGGTGATGAGGCCGCGGGTCTCGTCGGTCAGGCCCGGCCATTCGTTCTCCAGAATGGTCATGCAGATTTGCAGATGGCGGGACTCGTCGAGGCCGATGCGGTGGAACATCTCGCCGAACACCGGATGCCGGGTGCCCGTGGCCATGCCCCTGAACAGCGTGGACGCGGCCATCTCGCCCATCATGAAACTCGTGAACAGGACCGGGAGCGAGTATCTCCCGACGGCGCTGGTGTAGCCGTTCCAGTAGCGGCCGCCGTTGTGGTAGAGCCACCCGATGTTGTTGTGTGCGGCCCTTTCGAGATCGTCTTCGGGGGTCCAGCTGAGCGGGCCGCCGGGCCACAGCCGGGCGATGGTGCGCTGGCAGCACTCCTCGTGGTTCATCTCGTCGCGGGTGATGGAGAAGAAGCACTTCCTGACCGGGTCTTCCTCGTGCTTCTCGAAAGCCTGGATGGTGGCGCGGGCGAAGACGGCCGGGCCCGAGGCGTCGAAATTGGCGAGGACGGCGAACCAGTACATGATGCCCAGGCGCTGTTCGCGGGTGAAGTCCTCTGGTTTCAGGCCGTCCCATGGGAGGTCGGCGGGGTTCCAGAGTTTGCGCTTGGACTTCTCGTAGATGGCCGCGAGTTTCTCCGTCTCCACGCGCCATTCCATCGGGTAGATGTTGGGCTGCGGGATCTCCGGCGCGGGCCAGAAACCACCCTCCGGGATCGTGAGGTCCGCCATGGTTGTGACACCTCCACTCCCATCCTGCGTGGGGGCGTCACGCCATGCAAGCATCGCCGCGACCCGGCGCGTACGTCGTCCTGCCAGGTCCGTCCTACGAGCGGGTGCGTTGCGTGACGGCGACACAGGCCAGGACGGCGAGCGCGGCGGCCACGGTGGCCGGGCCGAAACGTTCGCCCATCAGGACCCAGGCCCAGACGAGGGTCAGCAGCGGCTGAGCCAGCTGGGTCTGGCCGGCTCTGGCGATGCCGCCCCTGGCGAGGCCGGCGTACCAGGGGATGAAGCCGAGGAACATCGAGATCAGGGCCACGTACGCGAAGCCGGCGAGGGCGGGGGCGGTCGGCGCGACGGGGGTGGTGACGGCCAGGGTCGCGCTGATCACGGCGGTCACGGGGAGGGAGAGGACGAGGGCGTGGCTGATCACCTGCCAGCCGGGGGTCGTCCTGGTCAGGCGGCCGCCTTCGGTGTAGCCGAGCGCGGCTGACAGGAGGGCGCCGACCAGGAGCAGGTCGGGCCAGGCGGCGCCGTCCTGGCCCCGGGTGAGGGTGAACGCGAGGATCGCGGCGGCGCCGGCGGCGCAGGCGGCCCAGAACAGGGGGCGGGGGCGTTCGCCTGCCCGTACGACGGCGCAGGCGGCGGTGGCGGCGGGGAGCAGGGCGATGACCACGGCGGCGTGGGAGGTGCTGGCGCCCAGGTCGAGGGCGAGGCCGCTGAAGACCGGGAAGCCGAAGACGACGCCCAGGGAGATCACGGCGTACGCGGGCCAGTGAGGGCGGGGCGGGAGGAGGGGGATGCGGGCGGCTTTCAGGCAGATCAGCGCGATGACGCCGGCCACGGCGGCGCGGCCGATGGCGACCAGCCAGGGGTCGAAGCCGCGCATCGCGTAGACGGTGCCGGGGAAGCTGCCGGAGAAGGCCAGGACGCCCAGGAAGGCCAGGATCGTCCCTTGGCGGGCGCGCGTGGCGGGCCCGCTGGTGGTCCCTGTGGAGGCGCGGTGTGGGTCATCGGGGCCGTTCGACGCACCGGTCCCCTGGGAGGTGGCGGGCCGAGATGCGGCGCTGATCCTCCCAGGGGTCGCAGGAGGGGGCGCGGGCGCGCCGGCGGTGCCCTTGGAGGGGGTGATGCCGTGAGGTGCGGTGATGGTCTCTTCGGGGGTGGGAGGTGGGAGTGCTACTGCGGGGTGGGCGATAGCGCTATCCTTGTCTTTCATGTCCAACGATAGCAGTATTGCTCAGATTGCTGCGATACTGCGCGAAGAGGCCGTCCGGCTGGGGCCTGGTGCGCGGCTTCCGTCCAGCCGGGAGATCATGCGGCGGCACAACGTCAGCCCCGTGACGGTCTCGCGCGCCATCGGCCAGCTCGCCGCCGAAGGGCGGGTGGTGTCGCGTCCGGGCAGTGGCGCGTTCGTGGCGCCGCGCCAGGCCGTCCGCGGGCAGGATCCCGTGGACCTGTCCTGGCAGACGGTCGCCCTCGGCGACCGGGTCGTGGACGACGGGCCGGTGGCGGCGCTGCTCGCCCAGCCGCCCGAGGAGGTCGTGCCGCTGACCGGCGGCTACCTGAACCCTGGGCTGAGACCGGACAGGCAGCTCGCGGCGGCGGCCGCTCGGGCGGCACGCCGTCCGGACGTGTGGGCCGTGCCGCCGCTCAATGGCCTGCACGAGCTGCGCGGCTGGTTCGCCCGGCAGGCCGGGGGTGACGTGACGGCGGCGGACGCGCTGATCGTCAGCGGCGGCCAGGCGGCGCTGACGCACGCGTTGAGGGCGCTGGCGGCCCCCGGCACGCCGGTGCTGGTCGAGACGCCCACCTACCCGGGAGCGCTGGCGGCGGCCAAGGCGGCCGGGCTGCGGGCCACGGCCGTGCCGATGGACCGTGACGGCGTACGGCCGGACCTGCTGGCCGAGGCGTTCGCCGTCACCGGCGCGCGGGTGTTCTTCTGCCAGCCCACCCTGCACAATCCCACGGGCGCGACGTTGCCCCCGGACCGGCGCGCGCAGGTGCTGGAGGTGGCCAGGGCGGCGGGGGCGTTCGTGATCGAGGACGACTACGCCCGCTACCTGACCCCCGCCGCTCCCCCGTCACTGGCCTCCATGGACGCGCACGGCACCGTCGTCAACGTGGGCTCGCTGACCAAGATCCTTTCCCCCAGCCTGAGGGTGGCGGCGGTCGTGGCCCGTGGGCCGGCCGCGCACCGGCTGCGGGCCGCCCAGCTGGTCGAGTCGTTCTTCGTGGCGCGGCTGTTGCAGGAGACGGCGCTGGAGTTCGTGGGCTCGTCGGCCTGGGGCAGGCATCTGGGCGCCGTCCATGCCGAGATCGCCGCCAGGCGGGACGCGCTCGCGGCGGCGCTGGCGGCCCACGTCCCGGGGGCGGAGGTGCATCTGATGCCGATCGGCGGTCTGCACCTGTGGCTGCGGCTGCCTCCGGATGTGGACGAGAACGCGCTGGTCGAGGCGGCCAGGCGGCACGGGACGCTGGTGAGCCCGGGGCGCATGTACTACCCGTCGGAGCCGCCGGGCCCGCGGATCAGGGTGACGCACATGGCCGCCGCCAACCTGCAGGTCCTGACCGAGGGGGTGCGAAGGCTCGGACGGGCGCTGGACTCGCAGGCGCCGTGATCGGACACTCGATGGAGTGCGGGTCCGGGGGCGGGCGGGGCCGATGACCGCGCCACGCCGGTCGGAGGCAAGGCCCGACGCCCCCGGGAGCGGCTCAAGATCTGTGCGGGAGCAGGGCGGGTGGGAACATGTCAGCGGGCGTTCATCGACACGTCCGGGAATCGTTCGCGCTCATGGTGTTCGATGCGGGTATGCGCTGACCGCACCAAGACACGCGCTTACCGGGCGAGGAAGCGGGGTTCGCGTCGTCTCCAAGGCTCAAACACCGATACGGTGTAACTCGTGCCTTGTGGCACGAACGGCAGGCGAAGGAGCGGGCCGAGATGGCAGACGTAGGCGTCCGGGCGGCCCGGCGCGAGGATGTTCTTCAGGTTGCGAATACTCAGATCCGCGCCTGGCGCTACGGATATCGGGAGTTCCTCCCGGAAGGCCCACTCGAGCAGATGACGGGGCCGGCGGCCGAGAAGATGTGGCTGCGCCAGTGGGACGAGGCGATCGTCGCCCCGCCCAGCCCCACGCACCGGGTGCTGGTCGCGGTGGAGACCATCCTCGACACCGAGGGCTTCCCCGCCCTGGGCGCGGGCGGCAGCGCGGCGCTGACGACCCCGCGCGGCGGCGAGCGCGTGGTGGGGCTGGCCTCGCACGCCCCCGCCGAGGATCCCGACCTGGATCCCAGCAGGGTCGCCGAGATGCTGACGCTGCTGGTCGACCCCGACTTCGTCCGCCGCGGCCACGGCAGCCGCCTGCTCAACGCCACCGTCGACTACCTGCGTGAGGACGGCTTCCGCCAGATCGTCACGTGGGTGTTCGCCGACAACTACGCGGTGCTCGGCTTCCTGGAGTCGGCCGGCTGGGGCGAGGACATGGCCGAACGCGTCCTCGACATGGGCCGTCCGATCCGCATGGTCAGGCTCACCACGGATATCAGCTAGAGGTTCGACAGCATGGCTACCCCCGGTCAGTGGATCGCGGGCGCGCGCCCGCGCACCCTTCCCAACGCCGTAGTCCCCGTCATGGTCGGTACGGGCGTGGCGGTCGGCGACGGCGGATTCGTCTGGTGGCGCGCGGTCCTGGCGCTGCTCGTGGCGCTGTCCCTGCAGATCGGCGTCAACTACGCCAACGACTACAGCGACGGCATCCGCGGCACCGACGACCAGCGCGTCGGCCCGATGCGGCTCGTGGGCTCGCGGGCGGCCACGCCCCGGCAGGTGCTGACGGCGGCGCTGGGCTGCTTCGCGGTCGCGGCGATGCTCGGGCTCGTGCTGGTGGTCGTGACGCGGGCGTGGTGGATCCTGCTGGTGGGGGTCGCGTGCATCGCGGCAGCCTGGTTCTACACCGGCGGCAAGCGTCCCTACGGCTACCGCGGGCTCGGTGAGCTGGCCGTCTTCGTGTTCTTCGGCGTGGTCCCGGTCATGGGCACCGCGTACGTGCAGACCGAGCAGCTGAGCTGGACGGCCTTCCTCGCCTCGATCCCGGTGGGCCTGCTGTCGTGCTCGATGCTGGTGGTCAACAACCTGCGCGACGTCCAGACGGACGGCACGTCGGGCAAGCGCACCCTGGCCGTGGTGCTGGGCGCCGAGCGCACCCGGGCGCTGTACGTGTTGTGCCAGGTGGTGCCGTTCGTCGTGGCGCTGGCGATGATCGCGGTCACGCCGTGGGCGGCGCTCGCGGCACTGGCCGCGCCGCTCGCGGTCACCCCGATCAGGACCGTGCTGGGCAAGGCGGTCGGGCCGGCGCTGATCGCGGTCCTGCAGCAGACGGGCAAGCTCCAGATGGCGTACGGGCTGCTGTTCGCGGTCGGCTTGGCGATCACTTTGTAGCCAGGGCACAACTGCCCCCCGGTACGCTCGTATGTCTGGATAAATCACCAGGTCATCCCCCTACGGTTCACTGTGTGCGCACACACCAGCGACCCTCAGGAGGGGCCATGGAACAACGCGGGATCGAACTGGTCTCGGCCGGCGAAAGGTACGGCCGCCCGCGTGACCTGCTTTTCCTCTGGTCCGGGACGACGATGGGCATCTTCACCCTCGTCTACGGCATCACCATCGTGGCGGCGTTCCAGCTCAGCTTCACGCAGGCGGTCATCGCGATCGTCATCGGCAACCTGCTGTCCTTCCCGCTGGTCGGCCTGACCAGCCTGCAGGGCCCGGCCACCGGCACCTCCACCATGGCGGTCTCCAGGGCCGCCTACGGCCCCAAGGGCGCCCGTGCGCTCAGCTTCTTCGGCTGGCTGAACATGGTGGGCTTCGAGGCCGGCGGCATGGTGCTCATCACGTTCGCGGCGCTGTCGCTGCTGGAGCAGGCCGGGGTGAGCGACCAGGGGCTCGGCCTCAAGATCGTGGTCATCCTGGTGGCCGCGGCGATCCAGCTCGTGCTGCCGCTGATCGGGCACGCCGCGGTGATGAAGGCGCAGAAGTACTTCACCTGGGTGTTCGTCGTGCTGTTCGGCCTGATGGCGATCCTGATCGCGCCCAAGGTGCAGCTCGGTGGCGGCGGCGGGTCGGCGGACTTCGCCACGTTCACGATGGCGATCGCAATGATCATGTCGGCGGGCGGGCTGTCGTGGGGGCCGCTGGGCGGCGACTACTCCCGCTACCTGCCGGCGAACTCCTCCAAGAAGGCGGTCTTCGGCTACGCGGCCCTCGGCGGGTTCGTCCCGTACGTGCTGCTGATGACGCTCGGGGCGGCCGTGGCGACCGTGGTCAAGGACAACACCGACCCGATCTCGGGGCTGCCGAGCGCGCTGCCGCAGTGGTTCGTGGTGCCGTACCTGCTGCTGGCGATCGTGTCGCTGTTCGCGGTCAACACCACTGACCTGTACTCCTCGGGGCTGAACCTCCAGGCGGCCGGGATCAAGGTCAAGCGCTGGGTGGCGGTCGTGGGCGACCTCGTGCTCTGTGTGATCATCACGTTCGTGGCGGTGACCTCGAACAACTTCAACACCATGCTCAACAACTTCCTCGCGCTGCTGATCATCTGGCTGGCGCCCTGGGCCGGGGTCTACCTCACCGACTGGCTGCGCAGGAGGGGACGCTACGACGCCGAGGCGCTGTTCGACGAGCAGGCGCCCGGCCAGGTCCGGTGGCCGGCGATCATCGCGCAGGTCCTGGGCATGGTGGCGGCGGCCCTGTGGATCAACTCGGCCGTCTTCGTCGGGCCGCTGTCGGAGGCGACCGGCGGCAGCGACTTCAGCATCTTCGCGGGCTTCCTGGTGGCGGGCGCGGCGTACGCGCTGCTCGTGCCCCGGCCCGCCGTACGGACTGTGGAGGCATGATGGACCGCGACCTGCTGGACGTGGCGTACGGGCGGCGGCCCGCGGACACGATCATCACGGGCGGCACGCTCGTCAACGTGCTGACCGGCGAGCTCTATCCGGCCGAGATCGGCATCGTGGGCGGCCGGATCGCCGCCGTCGAGCCGGTGCTGGAGCGCGGCCCGGACACCGAGGTCATCGACGCCCGGGGCGGTTACCTGGTGCCCGGCCTGATCGACGGGCACCTGCACATCGAGTGCAGCAAGCTGTCGGTCACCAGCTTCGCCGACCTGGTGGTGCCGTTCGGCACGACGAGCGTGGTGTCGGGGCTGGACCAGATCCTCGTGGCCGAGGGACTGCCGGGCGTACGGCGTTTCCTGGACGAGTCGGCGGCGACCGGCATGCGAATCTGGTGGGGTGCACCCGCCAAGGCGCCCTACACCGTGCCGGAGTCGACCGTCGGGCACCCGTTCGGCCCGGCTGAGCACAGGATCGCCCACGAATGGCCGGAATGTGTGGGTATCTGGGAGACCGTCCAGGAGATGGTGGAACACTCCGATCCCGCCGTCATGGAGGCCCTCGACCTGGCCCGGGAGCGGCGGCTGCCGGTGTTCGGCTGCGCGCCGCTGTCCGACCCGCGCCGGATCAGCGGGCTGGCGGCCGCCGGGGTGCGGCTCGACCACGAGTCGTACTCGCACGAGGAGATGCTGGAGAAGCTGCGCCGCGGCATGTACGGCATCATCCGCGAGTCGTCCGTCGCCCACTTCCTCGACGAGAACATCAAGGCTGTGGCCCTGGCCGGCTCCCGCAGGCTGGCGTTCTGCACCGACGACGTGCACGCCGCCGACGTGCTGGCGGGCGGGCACATGGACAAGCTCGTCCGGATGGCGATCGCGGCGGGGGTCGACCCGGTGACGGCGATCCAGATGGCCACGGTGAACTGCGCGGAGATGTACCGCATCGACCACCTGGTGGGCAGCCTGTCCCCCGGCCGGTTCGCGGACGTGCTGATCGTGGACTCGCTGGAGGACTTCCGGGTCCGCGAGGTGATCGCCAAGGGCGTGCCCGCCGCCAGGGACGGCCGGATGGTCACGCCGACGCCCGCCCCCGAGCGCGGCCCGGTGCGGCCGTTCCCGATCGAGCCGGTCACCGCCGACGACCTGGTGCTGCGTGCCGAGGGCGACCAGGCGACCGTGCTGACCCTGGGGTTCACCGAGCAGGTCTTCGTCCGCCGGCGGCGTGACGTGACGCTGCCGGTGGCCGACGGCGTCGTGGAGCCGTCCGTGGAGCAGGACGCCCTGCTCGTCACGGTCGTCGAGCGCTACGGCAAGACCGGCAACAAGCCGGTCGCCATGGTCAGCGGCATGGGACTGCGGGCCGGCGCGATCGCCACCAGCGCCGCCCCCGACGACAACAACATCATCTGCGTGGGCGCCTCCCGCGAGGACATGGCGCTGGCCGTCAACACCGTCGCCGAGCAGGGCGGCGGCCAGGCCGTGGTGGTGGACGGCGAGGTGCGGGCGCTGCTGCCGCTGCCGGTCGGCGGCATCGTCTCCGACCTGCCCGCCGCCGAGATGGCGGTGCTGGAGGAGCGGCTGGACGACCTGGCCCGCGAGCTGGGCTGCACGCTGCCGGCGCCGCTGATGTACCTGTTCTTCCTGTCGATCACCGCGATCCCCGACTACGCCGTCACCGACCTCGGGCTGGTCGACTGCGTACGGCTCGAGGTCGTCGACCCCATCCTCACGGAGGTTTGATCATGAAGGACTTCATCGCCGGGCTGCCCAAGTGCGAGCTGCACCTGCACATCGAGGGCACGCTGGAGCCCGAGCTCAAGTTCGACCTGGCCCGCCGGAACGGTCTCGCGCTGCCCTACGCCTCGGTCGAGGAGATGCGGGCCGCCTACTCCTTCGACGACCTGCCGTCCTTCCTCAAGGTCTACTACGAGGGCATGCAGGTGCTGCGCACCGAGCCCGACTTCTACGACCTGGCCATGGCCTACCTGCGCAAGGCCGCCGAGCAGAACGTGCGCTACGCCGAGATCTTCTTCGACCCGCAGGCGCACACCTCGCGCGGGGTGCCGTTCGACGTGGTGATCCGGGGCCTGCGGCGGGCGCTGATCGACGCCGACCGGCAGCTCGGGGTGCGGGCCCAGCTCATCATGTGCTTCCTGCGCGACTTCCAGGCCGAGTACGCGATGGCGACCCTGCTGGAGTCGCTGCCGTACAAGGAGTGGATCGTCGGCATCGGCCTGGACTCCGACGAGAAGGGCAACCCGCCGGCCAAGTTCGCCGCCGTGTACGAGCGGGCCCGGCAGGAGGGCTACCTGCTGACCATGCACTGCGACGTCGACCAGGACAACTCGATCGAGCACATCCGCCAGGCGATCGAGGAGATCGGCGTCGACCGCGTCGACCACGGCGTCAACATCCTGGAGGACCAGCGGCTGGTCGACCTGGTGCTGGCCCGCGGCATCGGCCTGACCTGCTGCCCGATCTCCAACGGGTACGTCACCGACTCCATGAAGTCCGAGGGCATCCGCAAGCTCATGGAGCTCGGCGTGCGGGTGACGGTCAACTCCGACGACCCGGCGTACTTCGACGGGTACGTGAGCGAGAACCTGGTGGCGTTGCAGGGCGAGCTGCAGCTGACCCGGGAGGAGCTGGCCCAGCTGGAGCGCAACGCGTTCGAGATCACCTGGCTTCCGCGCCACCTGAAGGACGCCTACCTGGCCGAGATCGACCGCTACCTCGCCTGACAAAATCCCCCGGCGGGGCGGGCTTAGAACCCCGCTGGAGGGGCAGGCTGTCTGGTCGCAGGCGTGAGCCGCAGCCAAGCGCGAGGGATTTGTTGAACAGGACCGCTGTTCCGGCCGGAATCGACGAGTTCGAACGGGCGCTGGCACGGAGTGTCGTCGTCGCCGCCCGCGCGATGCCCGACTCTCCGCTGGTCAGCGTGACGTTGTGCACCGAGCGTGGCATCCGCTCGGCGGCGTGCGCGCATGCCCGCGCCAGGGTGCTCGACGGCCTGCAGTCGTCGGCCGGGCGGGGGCCGAGCTTCGACGCGATCGAGACCGGCTGTCCGGTCACGGCGGCCGGTCTCGCGGCCGACGAGACCCGCTGGGGAGCCTTCTGCCCGGTGCCGCACGGGGTCCGCAGCCTGCACGCCGAGCCGCTGATCTCCCAGGGACGGCTGCTGGGCACGCTGAACCTCTACTCGGCCGGCGTGGACGGCTTCGCCGCCCGCACGCACGCGGCGGCCGAGGTGGGCGCCGCGCTGGTCGGCGTGCTGTTCGACGTGGCGATCGACGCGGCCCGCACACGGGAGGTGGCGGCGCAGCTCAAGGACGCGCTCGGCACGCGCCCGGTCATCGACCAGGCCCTCGGGATCGTCATGGCGCAGCGCCGCTGCACCGCGCACCAGGCGTTCGAGATCCTGCGCAACGTCTCCCAGGACCGCAACCTCAAGGTGCACCACGTCGCGGCGACGATCGTGCGGTCGGTGAGCGGCGGCCCGCCGCAGCGGCCCCGGTTCGACGATCCGCCGCCTCCCGGCGACCAGGGACACCCGGCATAATCACCGCATGCCCTCCTTTCTCGCGCACGACGGGACCGAGCTGGCCTACCACGTACACGGGACGGGCGAGCCGCTGGTGTGCCTGCCTGGCGGCCCGGGCCGCGCCTCCCGCTACCTCGGCGACCTCGGCGGCCTGCCCCGGCGGCTGATCCTGCTGGACGGCCGGGGCACCGGCGACTCGGCGATCCCGACCGACCCCGGGACGTACCGGTGGGACCGGCTGGCCGAGGACGTCGAGGCCCTGCGGGAGCATCTGGGACTGGCCCGGATGGACCTGCTGGCCCACTCGGCGGGCGCGAACGTGGCCGTCCGGTACGCCGGGCTGCATCCGGCCCGCGTGAGATCCCTGTGCCTGGTCACGCCCTCGTCGGTCGCCGCGGGCCTCCCGCCGACGGAGGAGGACTGGCAGGCCGGGCTGGACCTGCGCAAGGACGAGCCGTGGCACCCCGCCGCCCTGGCCGCCTTTCTGGCCGACGAGGGCGTGGAACGCCACCGCTTCTTCTACGGCCCCTGGACCGAGCATACGGCCGCGCACGCGGCCGGCGCCGAGGACGAGTGCGCCGAGGCCGCGGCGGACGGCTTCTACGCGCCGTCCCCGGTGACGCCCGAGGAGGTCAGGGCCGGGCTGGACACGCTGGACGCGCCGGCGCTGCTGCTGACCGGCGACCTGGACGCCCACCCCTGCCGCCTGTCCGCGCCGGCCTTCGCCGCCCTGTTCCGCGACGCCACCCTGGTGACGCTGCCCGGCGCCGGGCACTTCCCATGGGTGGACGACCCGGCCGCGTTCGTCTCAGCGGTGTCCGGCTTCCTGGACAAGGTGGCCTGACGCGCAGGGCATGATGGGGGTGGACGCCGGGACAGGAAGGACTCACCACGTGCGGCAGGAACTCGCGTTGACCAACGGACAGGCCGCCGGGGTGCGCGGCGCGCTGGCCGGCAACCTGCGCGGCACGCGGCTGGCCCGCGGGTTCAGCGTCCGCGAGCTGGCCGAGCTGACCGGGGTGAGCAAGGCGCTGATCTCGCAGATCGAGCGCGGGGTGGCCAATCCGACGATCGAGGTGCTGACGCGGCTGGCGGCGGCGCTGGAGCTGACGTTCGCCGAGCTGACCCGCACCCACCTGCCCGAGCCCGAGGTGCTGCGCAGGGGCGAGGGCATGCCGGTCACCGTGGGCGACACGACCGTGCGCAGCCTGTTCGCCACGGCCGACCGGCGGCGGTTCGAGCTGGCCGAGGGCGATCTGCCGCCGCTGACGCGCAGCGCCAGGAGCGCCCACGGGCACGGGTCCGTGGAGCACGCCTACGTGGTGTCCGGCGAGGTGACGGTCGAGAGCGACACGTGGTCGGTGCGGCTGGCCGAGGGTGACGCCGTCCGGTTCGGGGCCGAGGTCGACCACGTCTACGCCACCGGCGAGCGCGGCTGCCGGGTGCTCACGCTGATCTCCTACGACTAGCCGGGCCAGCGGCTGCTTCCGTCGGGCACGCTGGCCAGCAGTTCGCGGGTGTAGGGGTGCGCGGGGGCGTCCAGCACCCGGTCCACGTCGCCGGTCTCGACGCACTCGCCGGCCCGCAGCACGTACAGGCGGTCGGCGAGCTGGCGGACGACGGCCAGGTCGTGGGTGATGAATAGCAGGCCCATGCCCAGGCGTTCCCTGAGCCCGGCGAGCAGGGTGAGCACCTGCGCCTGCACGGAGACGTCCAGGGCGGAGACGGGCTCGTCGCAGACCAGCAGGCGGGGCTCGCCGGCCACGGCGCGGGCGATGGCCACGCGCTGCCGCTCGCCGCCCGACAGGCCGGCCGGGCGCTTGCGGGCGAGAGCGGGGTCGAGGCCCACCAGGCGCAGCAGCGCGCCGACGTCCGTGGGGCGTCCCTCGGCGGCGAGGGCCTCCTTGAGCGTCGCCCCGACGGTACGCGCCGGGTTGAGCGTCGAGTACGGGTCCTGGAAGATCATCTGCGTGGTCCGGCGGGCCTGGCGCACGGCCTGGCGGGACATACCGGCGTGGTCGGAGCAGTCGAGCCCGTCGAGGGTGATGACGCCCGCGTCGGGGCGTTCCAGGCCGGTGACGCAGCGGGCCAGCGTGGTCTTGCCCGACCCCGACTCGCCGACGACGGCCACGACCTCGCCCGGCGCCACGGTCAGGTCCACGCCCGCCAGGGCCGGACGCGACCCGCCCGCGTAGGTCTTGCGCAGGCCCGCGACCTCCAGCAGGGGCTTGGCGGCGGTCCGCGGCGGCGACGGCACGCCCTGCGGGGGCGGCGGCGCGGCGGGCAGCGCGGCGGCCCGTACGCAGGCCGACAGGCGCGCCTGCCCGCCCGGCACGGCGACCAGGCCGGGCACGCCCGTCCGGCACTCCTCCACCGCGTACGCGCACCGGTCGGCGAACCCGCAACGCCCGGCGACCGCGTCGTGGGCCGGCACCGAGCCCGGCACGGACGGGATGACCGGCAGCCGCCGGTCGGCGGGCGGCTCGGCGGCCAGCAGCGCCCGCGTGTACGGATGCCGCTGCTCCTGCCGCAGCTCGGCGGCCCGCCCGACCTCCATGACCCGGCCCGCGTACATGACCACGACCCGGTCGCACATCGAGAAGGCCAGGCGCAGGTCGTGGGTGATGAGCAGGAACGTCATGTCCCGTTCGCGCTGGATGCGGCGGATGAGGGCGAGGACCTCCCGCTGCGTGGTGGCGTCGAGGGCGGTGGTCGGCTCGTCGGCCAGCAGGATGCGCGGCGCGGCGGCCAGCGCGCAGGCCAGGCCCACCCGCTGCCGCATGCCGCCCGAGAGTTGGAACGGGTACCGTCCGGCCACTTCGCCGGGCAGCCCCACCTCGGCCAGCAGCCTCGGCACCTCGGTCTTGGGGTCGGCGCCCTCGGGCAGGCCGTCGGCGATCTGCTTCCCGGCCCGGCGCAGCGGGTTGAGCAGCGTGAACGGGTCCTGCATGAGCAGCGAGACCGTGCCGCCGCGCTGCCGTCGCCTGGCCCTGGGGTCGTCGTCGACCCGCCGCCCGTCGATCTCGACCAGGCCGGTGGACTCCAGGCCGGCGGGCAGCAGCCCGAGCAGCGCCCGCACGGTCAGCGACTTGCCCGAGCCGGACTCGCCCACGATCGCCACCGACTCACCGGCCGCGACTTCGAAGGACACCTGCGACAGCAGCGTACGGCCGGTGTCCGGCTGCCGTACGGTCAGGTCCGCGACCCGCAGCATGGTCACCGCGCCCTCCGCTCGAAGCGTTCGTGCAGCCAGTCGCCCACCAGGTTGAGCGCCGCGGCGGTGACGATCACCGCCAGGCCGGGCGCGATGACCGCCCACGGGTTGGCCAGGAGCTGGGTGCGGTTGTCGGCCAGCGTGCGCCCCCAGTCGGGCGAGCCGGCGGGCACGCCCAGCCCGAGGAACGACAACGACGACAGCGACACCAGGGCGAAGGCGAAGTTCAGGAAGGCCGAGGCCAGGCTGACGGGGACGATGTTCGGCCAGATGTGCCGGGTCATGATCCGCCAGGACGACAGGTTCTTGAGCAGCGCCGCCTCGACGTAGGGCCGGTGCCGCTGCTCCAGGACCGCGCCGCGCACCACCCGCGTGTCGGTGGGCGCGAACAGCACGACCAGCACGGCGACGGCCAGGCCGTAGCCGCCGCCGAGCACTCCCGCCACGACGATGGCGACCAGCAGCGCGGGCAGCGAGAACATCAGGTCGGCCCAGCGCATGACCAGGGTGTCCGTCCAGCCGCCGAAGTAGCCGGCGGCCAGGCCGAGCAGGTTGCCGATCAGCATGGATCCGGCCGCCACGGCGAACGCCCCCGGCACGGCGGTGCGCGCGCCCGCGACCAGCAGGCTCAGCACGTCGCGGCCGAGGTCGTCGGTGCCGAGCGGGTGGCCGGGGCCCGGCATGGAGATGCCGGTCATCAGGTCCTGGGCGGTGGCGCCGGGGACCAGCCAGGGGGCGAACGCGGCGGCGGCCACGACGAGCACGAGCACGGCCAGGGCCAGCGGCACCGCGAGCGGGAACCGGGGGACGAGGGCCCGCCTCCGCGTGCGGCCCGGCGCGGTCATGACGCACCCCCGCCGAGCCGTACGCGGGGGTCGGCCACCGAGTAGGCGACGTCCACCAGCAGGTTGACGGCGGCGATCAGCAAGGTGAGCAGCAGCGCGAGCGCCTGCACCACCGGCACGTCCTTGAACGTGACCGAGTCGACCAGCAGCGACCCCAGCCCCGGCAGCGCGAACGTGACCTCCACCAGCACGGTCCCGGCGAGCATGCCGGTGACGACGAGCCCGGCCGCGGTCAGGACGGGCACCAGCGAGTTGCGCATGGCGTAGCCGAGCACGACGGGCGCGCTCAGGCCGCGGGCGCGGGCGAAGACCACGTAGTCCTGGTCGAGCTCACGCACGAGCGCGGCCCTGCTGAAGCGGAGCAACATCCCGGCCGCCCCCGCCGCGAGCGCGACGGCGGGCAGCGTCAGGTGCCACAGCTCGCTCGCGAACCCCTCCCCCGTGCCGTAGACGGGGAACCAGCCGAGCCCCAGCGCGAACACCACGAGCAGCAGCAGGCCGACCGCGAACGGCGGCGCGCTCAGCCCCACCACTCCGGCGGTCACCACCAGGCGGTCGCTGGCCCGGCCCTTGCGCAACGCGCCCAGCACGCCCAGCGGCAGGCCGATCAGCGCGGCCAGGAGCGTGCCGTAGCCGGTCAGGACGAGCGTGCGCGGCAGGCGTTCGCCGAGCATGTCGGCGACGGGCTGCCCGGTCCTGATGGAGGTGCCGAGGTCGCCGCCGAGCACGCCGCCGAGCCAGCGCAGGTACTGGACGGCGACGGGGTCGTCGAGGTGGTAGCGGGCGCGCAGGGCGGCGATCGTCTCGGCGGTGGCCGGACGGGTGCCGAGCAGGGTCTGCTGGATGTCGCCCGGGGCCAGGTAGAGCAGGCCGAACACGCCCGCCGACAGCAGCAGCACGACGGCGGCGGTGCCCGCGGACCTGCGCAGCAGGAACCCGGCCCAGCCCATCACAACACCCCGCCCCCGGTCAGCCAGCCGATCACGCGCTGTGCCGCGTCCCTGCGGTGGGCGGGCTCGACCAGCTCGTGACCCTCCCGAGGGTAGAGGACCAGTTGAGTGCTCACGCCCGCCGCCGACCAGGCACGATAGAGCTGTTCCGCCTGTCCCGGAGGGGTGGTGCGGTCGCGCTCGCCGTGCAGGATCAGGGTCGGGGTGGCGGCCTTGGCGGCGTGGTGGACGGGTGAGCGGGCGGCCAGGCGCTCGCGTCCCTCGGCGGTGGCCGGGTCGGCCCCGGCGTGGTAGAGCGGGTCGAAGCCGCCCGCGAGGTTGCTGGCGGTCGAGAAGCTCAGCCAGTCGCTCACGCCGGACATGACGACGGCGGCGCGGAAACGGTCCGTGCGGGTGACGGCCCAGGCGGTCAGATAGCCGCCGTAGCTCAGGCCCATGATCGCGACGCGGTCCGGGTCGGCGACGCCGGTGGCGACCAGGTGGTCCACGCCGGCCAGCACGTCGTCGAGGTCCGCCTCGCCGGCCTGGCCGATGACCGCGCGGGCGTAGTCCTGGCCGCGGCCGCTGCTGCCCCTCGGGTTCGGCAGCAGGACGGCGGCGCCGGCGTGCGCGAGCGGCACGGCCAGCTGGTTCGACTCGGCGGGGGCGAACGAGCTGGACCACAACCAGGTGGGCCCGCCGTGCACCATGACGACCAAGGGCCTGGGCCCGGCTCCGTGCTCAGGGGTGGTGTCTCCGTGCTCAGGGGTGGTGAGGAGCAGGCCGCTGACCGGGAGGCCGTCGCGGCCCGTCCAGGTGGTCTCCTCCTGGTGCACCGCCAGCCCGGCCAGCCCGGCGTTGAGCGCGGTGACCGGACGCCACTCGCCCTCTCCGAGGACGGCCACGGCGACCTCTGGGGGCAGCTCGGGGCTCTCCCAGCAGGCCGCGGCCACCGTGCCGGCGCGGTCCGCGGACAACGAGGGCTGGCCGTCGCGGCCGCCCAGCGTCCCGCGGGCCGTCCAGCGGCTCAGCACGCGGCCGTCGGCGGCGTCGAGCACCCCGCCGTGGACGCCGGTGCCCGACCAGCCGGTGAACCAGAGCGTCTGGTCGTCCAGCCAGCCGAGGTCGGTGACGTCGTCCAGCTCGCCCAGGTACGCCACCTCCCCCGTGACCAGGTCGGCGCGCAGGACGCGGCCCGAGACGATCGACAGCCCCTCGACCACCACAGCCGTCCGCCCGCCCGGGGCCAGCCGGGGCCGGCTGAGCTGCCAGGACGTGCGGTGCAACGTCCGCACCTCGCCGTCCTCGACCAGGTCGAGCCGGGGCCGGTAGTAGCCGGCGGGGGTCTCGTCCTCCGAGGTCACCGCGAGGGCGCGGCGGTCGCGCCAGTCGGCGTCCCACACGGTCAGGCCGGGCAGCACGATCTCGTGCGGACGGTCGTCGCCGAGCTCGAACCAGGCCAGGCGGCGCAGCCGTCCGCCCGGCGTGAGCACGAACGGGTCGGACTCGTCGGGCACGCGCAGGCCCAGGTGGCTGCCGTCGCGGTCGCTGCCGGGGTCGGCCAGCCGGACCAGGACGGTGCCGTCCTCGCCGGGGATCAGGTCCTCGATCTCGCCGTCCACGCGGGCCCGCCAGCCCTCGACGGCCAGCTCGGACGGGGACGGCGTGCGCAGCAACCGTCCGTCGGGGAGCCACCGGACCGGGCCCTGGCAGTCGCCCACGGCCTCCAGGACGCCGTCGAGCGTGACGACGTGCGCGACGCCGTCGATCACGCAGGCGACGCGGTCACCGTCGGGGTGCAGCGACACCGACTCGGGATACCGCACCCCGGCCAGCGCCTGGTGCACGTCGAGGGGGTCACGCGTCGGGGCCGCAGCCTGGTGCACGTCGGTGGGGTCGGTCGTTCGGGACGCAGCCTGCCGCGCGTCGAGGGGGGCGGTCGGTCGGGGCGCGGCCGGGCGCGCGTCGGTGGGGTCGGTCATCAGCGTGCGGCCACCTTCGTCGCCCACGGGCCGACGAAGAAGTAGGGGCCGAAGCCCTCGGCGGCGACCGCCTTGCCGAGCGCGGTGGCCGCCTCACCCCACCACAACGGCTGGTACGGCACGTCCGCCGCCGCCCTGACCAGCGCCTGGCCGAGCAGCTTGCCCCGGGCGGCGTCGTCGGTGCCCGCCTTGGCCTGGTCCAGCAGGCCGGTCACCTCGGCGTTGTCGTACTCGGCGATGTTGGTGCCGTTCTCGCCGACGGCGCCGCCGTGCAGGAGCTGCTGGATGTACTCGGCGGGGTCGCCGGTGGTGGCGAAGTACCAGCCGAGGTAGATCCCGGAGGCGTGCTTGCCGAGGTCGGCGATCCACTGTTCGAGCGGCACCTCCTTGACCTCCAGCGTGATGCCGATGGTCTTGAGGTTCTCGGCCAGGGTGAGCGCCGCCCGGCCGAGCTGCGGGCCGCTGCTGGGGTACGTGAGCGTGTCGGCGAACCCCTGCGGCGTGGCCGACTTCGCCAGCTCGGCCTTGGCCTGGGCCAGGTCGAAGCCGTACTGGGGGATGGACGCGTACAGGGCGGTGACCGCGGCCTCGTCCAGCACGCCGCCCCACTGGGCCGGGTCCGGGACGGCGGTGGCGACCTTGCCGTGGCCGCGCAGCACGCTCTTGACGATGCCCTCCCGGTCCACGGCGTGGGCGACGGCCCGGCGCACGTGGACGTCGTCCCAGGGCTTCTTGGCCGTGTTGAAGGCCAGCGTGACCAGCGAACGGTCGCCCGCGGTCAGCACCTGGGCGCCGGGCACCGCCTTCCACTGGTCGATCTGCTCGGCGGGGACGTTGAGCGCGACGTCCACGTTGTCGCCGCGCATGGCCAGCAGCCGGGTGGACTCCTCGGGGATGAAGTCGATCCTGATCTGCCGGAAGGCGGGCTTGCCACCTCGGTAGGAGTCGTTGCGCTCCAGCGTGACGTGCGAGTCGGGGGCGAACTCGGCCACCTTGTACGGCCCCGTCCCCAGCAGCTTGCCCTCCGGCGTGCCGATGCGCTCGCCGGTGGCCTGGATGAACTTCTCGCTGGTCACCAGCAGCGTGCCGGGCGTGGGCACCCACGCGAACGCCGCGTCGGGGCTCTTGAGCTTGATCGTCACCTCGGCGTCGCCGGTCGCCTCGATCGAGTCCACGTTGGCGTAGGCGTAGGCGAAGGCGGTGGTCGAGCCCTTCTTCGCGTGCAGGTTCAGGCTGGCGACCACGTCGGCGGCGGTCAGCGGGCTGCCGTCGGAGAAGGTCACGCCGCCGCGCAGCTTGTAGACGTAGGTGGTGGCGTCCTTCCTGGCCCAGGACTCGGCCAGGGACGGCTGGAGGCTGCCGTCCGGGCCGACGCCGACCAGGGACTCCTGCACCAGCAGGGCGACGACGTAGTTCATGATGCCCGCCTCCTTGGCCGCGTCCAGCGAGCCGATGGAGGAGGGCAGGGCGACCCGCAGCACGTCGAGGCTCTTCTTGGCGCCCGTGCCTGTGCCGGCGGGCTCGGACGAACCGCAGGCCGACAACAGGCCGGGCAGCACGGCGAGCGCCCCCGCGAAGGCGGCGGACCGCAGGACAGAACGCCGGGAAATAGGCAGATCGGTCACCGGGGGACCCTACTTTCACGCGACCGGTTAACCCGCCTAGCTGCAGTGTCTACCGGTAAACTCCAGTTGGCACATGAGAGTATTCGGCGCTCGCGCCACCCGTCAAACCCACTCAACGGATCGGAAATACATGATCATCGTGTACAGCGCTCCCTGGTGCGGCCACTGCCACCGGCTGAAGGCGCAGCTCTCCCGCGCCGGCATCCCGTACACCGAGCTCGACGTGGACGAGACCCCCGGCGCCGTGGACCTCATCGCCGAGCTGAACGGCGGCTCCTGGCTCATCCCCACGGTCGTCTTCCCGGACGGCTCCGCCCTGGTCAACCCCAGCGTGGACGAGGTACAGGCCCGCCTCAGCGCATCCTGAGCGCCAGCAGGAAGTCGACCCGCTCGTCCCAGGAGTTCAGCGACCTGCCGGTCAGCTCCTCGATCCGGCGCAGCCGGTAGCGCAGGGTGTTGACGTGCACGTGCAGGCGTTCGGCGGTGGCCACCAAGGAGCCCGACTCCTCCAGGTACGCCTGCAACGTCTCCAGCAGGTCCGTCTGGTTGGCCGCGTCGTACGACTCCAGCCGTCCCAGCAGCCGTGACCGGAACGCCCGGCGCAGCTCCCCCGGGATGGCCGCCAGCAGGGTGCGATGGGAGCTGACGTCGTCGCCGGTGATCACGCTGACCCGGTCGCCGCTCAGCGCGGCCAGCGTGAGCGCGTGCCTGGCCTCCTCGATGAGGCTGCTCAGCGCCGCCGGGCCGGTCGTCACGCTGCTCAGCCCGAGCGTGATGCGGCCCTGGCCGAGCCCCGCCTCCAGGGTGCGCGCGCCCCTGAGCACGTGAGCGGTCAGCTCCTCGGCCGTGTTGCCCGCCAGCGGGACGAGCGCGACCGCCTCGGCCGCGCCGGTGGCCGTGACGATGCCGGGCGCGAGCGGCCGCAGCAGCTCGTCCAGCACGGGCACGGCGACCTCGTCGGCGCCGCCGTCCAGCCGCGCCGACAGGGCGACGGCCAGCAGGCCGTGCTCGGTCTCCACGTGCAGCGTGTGCAGGCGCGAGACCACGCCCGGCAGCGCCGCGTCCCCCGACTCCAGCAGCGTCAGGAGCTGGTCGAGCACCCGCCGCTCGATCCGCTGCGCCGCTTCCAGCCGCGAGCGCTCCAGCGCCACGAGCGCGGCCAGCTCGACGATCAGGTCCTCGTTCTCCCCCTGCACCTGCTCGCCCGCGTAGGCCAGGAACCAGTTGGCGATCCGATGCGGCGCCCCCTTGCCGACCGGGAACACCGACAGCGTCGTGCCGTCCTCCTGGGTCACCATCCCCGGCAGGAAACGCGCGGTCAGGAACGTGTGCGCCAGCCGCAGCCGGGCCGGTGCGCCGAGCGGCTGGGAGCCGACGATCACCCGGCCCGTCGGCGAGAGCACCCAGCAGGGCACGTCGAGCTCGCCCGCCACCGCCGTGACGAGCTTGGTGAGGCTGCCGCCGTCGACCAGGGTGCTGGCCAGGCGCCTGCGGGCGGCGTACGCGGGCCGCGGCGGGGTGCCCAGCTCGGCGATCAGCGCCCGCAGCACGTGCTCGGTGACCTGGCTGAACGGCACGTCCACCGGCAGGGTGAGCAGCGGCAACCCGGCCTCGGCGCAGGCGTCGATGAGGTCGGCGGGCGGAACCTTGAGCGCGGTGCCCGCGACCAGCGCCGCCACGTCCCCGAGGCTGGTGACGAAGTCGCGGGAGGAGGCCGGGCCGGTGTGCCAGGTCAGCTCGGTCAGCACCAGCTCGCCCGTCTTGACGAACATGGCGGGGTCGGGCAGGTCGGTCGTCGCGACACCGCGTACGCGCCGGTCGAGCAGGTCGTGCCCGGTCAGCACCTTCAGGGCCAGCTGGTCGGCCTGGAGGAGGTCCCTCAGCCGCATGGCCAGCCTTCCCGGCGCCAGGCCGCGTCCCAGAACATCCACTCGTAGCGGGCCGTGGTGAGGGCGCGGTCGAGCAGCCGCAGCCGCTCCTCGCCGCCCGGCGCGAGCCCGTCGAGCAGGTCGAGCACCCCGGCCACGGTCTCCTGGTAGCCCTCGCCGCCGTAGGTGTCGATCCACCAGGCGTAGAGCGGGTCGGGAGAGGACCGGCCGAGCAGGGTCTCGCCGACCCGGGCGTAGATCCAGTAGCAGGGCACGATGGCGCCCAGCGCCTCGGGGAACGTCCCCAGCGAGCACGTGCGCACCAGGTACGAGGTGTAGCCGACCGTCGTGGGCCCGGCGGGCGTCTTGCGCGCGTCGGCCTCGTCCAGCCCGAACGCGGCCAGCAGCTCCACCACGAGGCTGTGCTCGACCTCGACGGTCATGGCGGCGTCGCGGGCGAACCGCTGCACACCGGACGGCTCGGGCGAACGCGCCGCGCACGCCGCCAGCGCCCTGGCGTAGTCGGGCAGGAAGTGCGCCTCCTGCACCACGTAGTGGCGGAACGCCTCGCGCGGCAGGGATCCGTCGGTCAGCCCCGACAGGAACGGGTGGGCCAGGATCTGGTCGTACACACCGCCGACGACCTGCCACAACTCATCACGAAACCGGCTCACCCACTCAGGCTATCGGCGCATCACGACCCGCGGCGCCACCTCGATGCCCAGCTCGCGCTCGTGTTCCACCAGCTCGCGCAGCTCCGGGCCCCACTCGGACTCTGGCAGCACCGCGAAGCCGTGCCGCTCGTACCAGGGGGCGTTCCAGGGCACGTCACGGAAGGTCGTCAGCGTGACCGCCGGTGCCCCGACGGCCCGCGCGTGGTCGGCCACCGCCTCCACCAGCCGCCCGCCGACGCCCTGCCGCATGTTGTCCGGGTGCACGGCGAGCTGGTCGAGGTGCAGGTTGCCGTCGACCCACCCGATCAGCGCGAACCCGGCCGGCGGATCGCCTTCGACCAGCACCGACGCCGGGTCGTCGACATCTTCGACCATCGTCGTGCCGGGCGGGAAGACGATTCCGGCCTGCTCGAACAGCTTGTCGGCGGCCAGCTCCACGGAGATCAGCCCGGGGAGCTCGTCCGGGTCAGCCCATCGCACCATGACGACACGGTCTCACGTTTCGGGCGGACCACGCCGCTCGTATTAGTGTTGATGATCGTAGGCCCGGCTGTGCGGAGCCGGGACCCTCTCCTCACGACGTGCCCATGACCCCATCCCTTGCGGTCATGGGCACGTCGTGCAGCGGTCACAGGTCGAGCAGGGGCTCCAGGCCCACGGTGAGGCCCGGCAGCTCGCGCACCCGGCGCACGCCCAGCAGCACGCCAGGCGTGAACGCCGACCTGCTCATCGTGTCGTGCCGGATGGTGAGGATCTCGCCGTCGCCGCCGAGCAGCACCTCCTGGTGGGCGATCAGCCCGGCCAGGCGCACCGCGTGCACGTGCACGCCGCCGACGTCGGCGCCGCGGGCGCCGTCGAGGGCGGTGCTGGTGGCGTCGGGCATCCCGCCGAGCCCGGCCTTCCCGCGCGCCTCGGCCACCAGCTCAGCGGTACGCCGGGCGGTGCCCGAAGGGGCGTCGGCCTTGTTCGGGTGGTGCAGCTCGATGATCTCGACGGACTCGAAGTGGCGGGCCGCCTGCTGCGCGAAGTGCATCATGAGCACGGCCGCGATGCCGAAGTTGGGAGCGATGAGGCAGTTGACGCCCGGCGAGCGTTCCAGCCACCCGCGCACGGTCTCCAGCCGGCCGGCGTCGAACCCCGTGGTGCCCACCACCGGGTGCACGCCATGGGCGATGGCCCATTCCAGGTTGCCCATGACCACGTCGGGATGGGTGAAGTCGACCACCACCTCGGCGCCTTCGAGCCCCTCGACGGGATCGTCCTTGTCCAGCGCGGCCACCAGCTCCAGGTCGTCCGCCGCCTCGACGGCCTTGCACACCTCGACGCCCACGCGACCACGCGCGCCCAGCACACCAACCCTGATCACAGCCCAACCCTATTACGCCCGGCTCCCCCTCCCAAGCAACCCCCGGGACCGCAGAGCGATGGGGGAGCTCCCCGACCGGGAACTCCCCCATCTCAGAACAGAACCTCAGGGCGTCAGGCGATGGCCTCGGAGAAGTCCTTGTCCCCGTACGGCCCGATGACCGCCAGCGTGAGCGGCCGGCTCAGGACGTCGCGGGCGACCTCCCCGATCTCGTCGGGGGTGACCGCCTCGATCCGCGCCAGCACCTCGTCCACCGACATCAGCTCGTCGTAGACCAGCTCGTTCTTGCCGATGCGCGACATGCGCGACCCGGTGTCCTCCAGCCCGAGCACGAGCCCGCCGCGCATCTGCCCCTTGCCGCGCATGATCTCGTCCGCGGAGAGCCCTTCGGCCACCACCCGGGACACCTCGTCCCGGCAGATCTTGAGCACGTCGTCGATCTTCGAGGGCAGGCAGCCCACGTAGATCCCGAACTGCCCGGTGTCGGCGTAGGCGGAGGTGTAGCTGTAGGCGGAGTAGGCCAGCCCGCGCTTCTCCCTGATCTCCTGGAAGAGCCGCGAGGACATGCCGCCGCCCAGCGCGGCGTTGAGCACGCCGAGCGCGAACCTGCGGTCGTCGGTCCTGGACATGCCGGTCGTGCCGAGCACCAGGTTGGCCTGCTCGGTCGGCCGGTCCAGCACCCTGACCCCGGAACGGGTCTCGGCGCCGGGCCCGCTGGTGCGCGGCGCGGCGAACTCGTAGGGGCCCTCCAGCGCGCCCGCCCGCTCGTACGCGCGGGCGACCAGCTCGACGACCTCCTCGTGCCGCACGTTCCCCGCCACCGACACCACGGTGGTACGCGGCCGGTAGTAGCGGTGGTAGTACTCGGCGATGCGCTCGCGGCCCAGGGTGTTGATCGACTCGACCGTGCCCAGGATGGGCCGGCCGATCGGCGAGTCACCGTAGAGCGCGGCCGCGAACTGCTCGTGCACCACGTCGGACGGGTCGTCGTCGTGCATGGCGATCTCTTCCAGGATCACCCCGCGCTCGGACTCGACGTCCTCCTCGGTCACCAGCGAGCTGGTCACCACGTCGGCGAGCACGTCGACCGCCACGGGCAGGTCCTCGTCGAGGACCCGCGCGTAGTAGCAGGTGTACTCCTTGGCAGTGAAGGCGTTGATCTCGCCGCCGATGCCCTCGATGGAGGCCGAGATCTCCATCGCGTCCCGCGTGGGCGTGCCCTTGAACAGCAGGTGTTCGAGGAAGTGGGTGGCCCCCATGTGCTCGGGGGCCTCGTCACGCGAGCCGATGCCGACCCACATGCCGACCGCGACGCTACGCACGGTCGGCATGGTCTCGGTCACCACACGGAGCCCGCCCGGCAGGACGGTGCGCCTGACGACCCCGGCTCCGTCCTTGCCGGGGTGCAGCGTGGTGGTCATCACGAGGCCTCCTGCTTCGGGGGTGCCGAGATCTGTGGTTGGCCGGTCACGAGTTGCGGTCGTCGCCCTCGTTGGGGCGGCTGGTGCGCACGCGGGTCCGGGTGCGGCGCGGCCGGTCGGACTTCTCCTCGGCGGCGGCGGAGTCGGCCTCGGGCGCGGGGGCCTCGCCGTCCTCGGCGCCGGCCGCGGCCTTGGCCTCCTTCTCGGCGGCCTCCTTCTCGATGACCTCGACGGGCACGAGGGAGAGCTTGCCCCGGCCGTCGATCTCGGCGATCTCGACCTGGATCTTCTCGCCGACGCCCATGACGTCCTCGACGTTCTCGATGCGCTTGCCGCCGTGCAGCTTGCGGATCTGGGAGACGTGCAGCAGGCCGTCCTTGCCGGGCATGAGCGAGATGAACGCGCCGAAGGCCGCGATCTTGACGACCGTGCCCAGGTAACGCTCGCCGACCTCGGGCATGTGCGGGTTGGCGATGCTGTTGATCGCCGTGCGGGCGGCCTCGGCCGAGGGCCCGTCGGTGGCGCCGATGTAGATCGTGCCGTCGTCCTCGATGGTGATCTCGGCGCCCGTGTCGTCCTGGATCTGGTTGATCATCTTGCCCTTCGGGCCGATGACCTCGCCGATCTTGTCCACCGGGACCTTGATGGTGATGATGCGCGGCGCGGTCGGGTTCATCTCCGCCGGAGAGTCGATCGCCTCCTGCATCACGTCGAGGATCGCCAGACGGGCGCCCTTGGCCTGCTTCAGCGCGGCGGCCAGCACGGAGGCGGGGATGCCGTCGAGCTTGGTGTCGAGCTGGAGGGCGGTGATGACGTCCTTGGTGCCGGCGACCTTGAAGTCCATGTCGCCCATGGCGTCCTCGGCGCCGAGGATGTCGGTCAGCGTGACGTAGCTGCCGCCCTCGCTGATCAGGCCCATCGCGATGCCGGCGACCATCTCCCTGAGCGGCACACCGGCGTCCAGCAGCGCCATCGTGGACGCGCAGACCGAGCCCATCGAGGTGGAGCCGTTGGAGCCGAGGGCCTCGGAGACCTGGCGGATGGCGTACGGGAACTCCTCGCGCGAGGGCAGCACCGGGATGAGCGCCCGCTCGGCCAGCGCGCCGTGACCGATCTCGCGGCGCTTGGGCGAGCCCACGCGGCCCGTCTCACCGGTGGAGTACGGCGGGAAGTTGTAGTTGTGCATGTAGCGCTTGGTCCGCTCGGGGTTGAGCGTGTCGATGTTCTGCTCCATGCGCAGCATGTTCAGCGTGGTGATGCCCAGGATCTGGGTCTCGCCGCGCTCGAACAGGGCCGAGCCGTGCACCCGGGGCACCACGTGGACCTCGGCCGACAGGGCGCGGATGTCCTTGGTGCCACGGCCGTCGATGCGCAGGCCCTCGTTGACGACCCGCTCGCGCATGAGCTTCTTCATGACCGAGCGGAACGCGGCGGAGATCTCCTTCTCGCGCCCCTCGAACTCGGGCAGCAGCCGCTCGGCGGCCAGCGCCTTGACCTTGTCGAGCTCGGTCTCGCGCTCCTGCTTGCCGGCGATGGTCAGCGCGGCGGCCAGCTCGGTCTTGATCGCGGCCTCGACCGCGTTGTAGACGTCGTCCTGGTAGTCGAGGAAGACCGGGTACTCGGCGGTCTCCTTGGCGGCGACCTGCGCGATGCGGGACTGCGCCTCGCACAGCACCTTGATGAACGGCTTGGCGGCCTCAAGACCCTGCGCGACGGTCTCCTCGGTCGGCGCGACCGCGCCGTCGGCGACCAGCTTGAGCGTGTCCTTGGTGGACTCGGCCTCGACCATCATGATCGCGACGTCGCCGTCGTCGAGCAGGCGGCCCGCCACGACCATGTCGAACGTGGCCCGCTCCAGCTCGGGGTGCGTCGGGAAGGCCACCCACTGGCCCTCGATCAGCGCGACCCGCACGCCGCCGATCGGGCCGGAGAACGGCAGCCCGGCGAGCTGCGTGGACAGCGAGGCGGCGTTGATGGCGACCACGTCGTAGAGGTGGTCGGGGTTGAGCGCCATGACCGTGGCGACGACCTGGATCTCGTTGCGCAGGCCCTTGACGAACGACGGGCGCAGCGGCCGGTCGATCAGGCGGCAGGTCAGGATCGCGTCCTCGGACGGACGGCCCTCACGGCGGAAGAACGAGCCGGGGATGCGGCCCGCGGCGTACATGCGCTCCTCGACGTCGACCGTGAGCGGGAAGAAGTCGAGGTTCTCCTTGGGAGCCTTGGACGCGGTGGTGGCGGAGAGCACCATCGTGTCGTTGTCGAGATAGGCGACGGCGGAACCCGCCGCCTGGCGCGCGAGACGGCCGGTCTCGAACCGGACCGTGCGCGTGCCGAACGAGCCGTTGTCAATGACGGCTTCAGCGGTGTGGACACCCTCCACGGGGGACCTCCTTGTGGTCGGTCACCCGCGCCCTCTTTTCTCACCGGCACCCTCGTGCCTATGAGGAGATCTGCTCGTCAGACCGCCGCCTATCCGTCGTGCCCGGTCGGCACCGTGGCGGCGGTCGGTCAGCACGTCTCCCCATAGAAGGTGCAGCGCCGGTCTTCGATCGAAGCGCCCGGTCGTTCTTACCGGAAGCCACTACCGAGGACCGGCCCGCAGGCGTCGCGGGTCGCATGGTGCTGAATCGGACGCGGGGGCTGTGTGTCTCGGATATTCAGTTGTACGCCGACGGCGCGGCGGTTGCCCGCCACGACGCGCCGGTCGCGTGTGCTCCTACCCACATGGGCGGAGCCATATGAGAAGGGAGCGGCGTCGAGCGCCGCTCCCTTTCATGTTATCGGCGCAGACCGAGTCGCTCGATGAGCGACCGGTAACGCTGGATGTCGACCTTCTGCAGGTACTTCAGCAGACGACGCCGGCGACCGACGAGCAGAAGCAGGCCACGACGGCTGTGGTGGTCGTGCTTGTGCGTCTTCAGGTGCTCGGTGAGCTCGCTGATGCGCTTGCTGAGCAGCGCGATCTGCACCTCGGGCGAACCGGTGTCGCCCTCGGTCGTCGCGTACTCGCCGATGATGGTCTTCTTGGCAGCGGTGTCGAGGGACACGGCTCTCCTTCGATCTACGGACACGCGTGAATGAGATGAAGAGTGCGAACGACCGTGCGTGCCTACAGTCGCCGCGTGAAGGCCGTCGTTGGGCAGCGCAGCAGCGCTCCCGTTACAGAGCCGACATGCAAGGTTACCATCGGAGTCAAGTGCTTCGCGCCCGCGACGATCAGGCCCCGCCCGGTGTCACGAGGTGATGCGGCGGGCGGCGTCGACGTCGGCGTGGATCTGGTCGATCAGCGCCTCGATCGACTCGAACCGGGTGTTGCCCCGCAGCCGGGCGGCGAACTCCACCGCCACGTGCACGCCGTAGAGCTCCAGGTCGTCGCGGTCGAGCGCGTACGCCTCCACTGTACGCGGCACGCCCTCGAACGTCGGGTTCGTCCCCACCGAGATCGCCGCCGGCCACCGCTCACCCTCGTACGGCGCGGGCAGGTTGGCCACCGGGACGCACTCCAGCCACCCCGCGTAGACCCCGTCGGCCGGGATGGCCGTCTGCTGCGGCGTCTCGACGTTGGCGGTCGGGAAGCCGAGCTGCCGCCCCCGCTGGTAGCCGCGCACGACCACGCCCTCGACGCGATGGGGACGGCCCAGCTCGGCGGCGGCCCCCTCGACGTCACCGGCGACGATCAGCCGGCGCACGGAGGTCGAGGAGACGCCGTCGAGCAGCGGCACCACCTCGACCTCGAAGTCGTACTTGTCGCCCAGCGCGCGCAGCGTCTCGACGTCACCGGCGGCGCCGTGGCCGAACGTGAAGTCCGCCCCCACGACGACGACCGCGGCCCCGAGGCGTTCGCTCAGCACGGCCCGCGCGAAGTCGTCGGGGCTCGTCCGCGACAGGTCGAGCGTGAACTCCACCACCTCGACGTCGTCGACGCCCAGCTCGGCCAGCAGCTCGGCGCGCCGCTTGAGCGTGGTCAGCCGCGCCCGCCGGGTGCCCGGCAGCACCACCTCGTCGGGATGCGGCTCGAACGTGACCGCCACGCTGCGCGCCCCCCGCTCGCGGGCCAGCCCGACCGTCCGCTCGATCACTTCGCGATGCCCGCGATGGACCCCGTCGTACACGCCGATGGTCACCACAGACCCTCTCGAACCCCGCACGCTAGGCCCCATTCGTTCGTGGCAGATCAATCCGACACAAGCCTGCCATGCACCTGCCGCTCACCTCCAATCGAGGGGCGGAGCGCGGTATTCCCGCAAGTAGGATGAGCCATCATGCCTCGATACGCGCTCCTGATCCTGCCCGCCTTCAACCGGGTCTACGGCGAGAGCTCCCCACGCCTGACCAGGGGCGAGCTGGCCGTCTTCAGCGACCACGCCATCGAGAACACCGTGCTCGACAGCGCGGAGACCACCATCGGCGGCGTCCCGTACATCACGTTCGAGACCGCCGAGCCGCTCTCCGAGGCCGACGTCGCGCTGCTGTCCAACCTCTCCTCCGTCTACGCGGTCTTCGGCGTCGAGGGCGACCTGCTCCGGCCGCTGGCCATGCGCCCGCTCGACCGGCTGAGCAGCGACCTGCTCACCATCCAGAAATACGCCGGCAAGACCAACGAGCACTTCACCAAGCTGCTGCTCAACGTCACCGTGCTCGCCGCCGACCGGCCCATGTCCGACAGGTTGTCGGTGTTCGACCCGATGTGCGGCCGTGGCACCACCCTCAACCAGGCCCTCATGTACGGCTACGACGCCTACGGCCTCGACGTCGACGGCAAGGACTTCGAGGCGTACACGAACTTCATCAAGACCTGGCTGCGCAACAAGCGGCTCAAGCACACCGCCGAGACCGTGCCGGTGCGGCGGGCGCGGGCGCTGGTCGGGCGGCGGCTCAACGTCACGTTCGGGCTGTCCAAGGAGGCCGTCAAGGAGGGCGACGTCCAGCAGCTCGCCGTGGTCAACGCCGACACCCTCAAGAGCCGTGAGTTCTTCAGGCCCCGCTCGTTCGACGTCGTCGTGACCGACGCCCCCTACGGCGTCCAGCACGGCAGCAAGGGCGGCGGCGGCCTGTCCCGCAGCCCGCTGGAGCTGCTGAGGCAGGCCGTGCCGGTCTGGGCCGAGCTGCTGCGCCCCGGCGGCGCGATGGGCATCTCCTGGAACACCTACGGCGGCAAGAGCGCCGAGCTGGCCGCGATCCTCACCGGCGCCGGCCTGGAGGTCATGGACTACCCCGACTTCGAGCACTGGGTCGACCAGGCGATCGTCCGCGACATCCTGGTCGCCCGCAAACCCGCCTGACCGCCGCCTCTCCGGGGGCGGGCGCTCAGCCGGCGGCGGGCGCTCAGCCGGCGGCGGGCGCTCAGCCGGCGGCGGGCGCTCAGCCGGCGAAGACGGCCAGCGGCTTGGCGATCCGGCCCTGCTCCTCCACCAGCGCCAGCAGCTCGCCCTCCGGCCCGAACACGCCGATGGGCCCGCTGCCGAGCCCGGCCGCGGGCAGCCGGCCGCCGTGGCCGATCACGCGCGCCTCCTCGGCGGTCACGTCCCGGCGCGGGAACGCCGCCGCCACCGCCTCGCCGATCGGCAGCACCACGCACTCCTCGGCGAGCTGGTCGATGCTCCGGGCCAGCGACAGGTCGTAGGGGCCGACCCGGGTCCGGCGCAGGCTCGTCAGGTGGCCGCCGACGCCGAGCGCGGCGCCCAGGTCGCGGGCCAGGGCCCGGATGTAGGTGCCGCTGGAGCAGGTCACGACCGCGTCGACGTCCACGACGTCGCCGGCGGCCCTGATGTCGAGCACGTCGAAGCCGTACACGGTCACGGGACGGGCCGCGAGCGCGACCTCCTCGCCCGCGCGGGCCATCTTGTACGCCCGCTGCCCGTTCACCTTGATCGCGCTGACCTGCGGCGGCACCTGCATGATGGCGCCGGTGAGCGCCGCGACGCCCTTGTGCACCTCGGCGGCCTCGACCTCCGCCGCCGACGCCGTGGCCACGGTCTCGCCCTCGGCGTCGTCGGTGTTGGTGGTCACGCCCAGCCGGATCGTGGCCTCGTAGACCTTCTCCGTCAGCGCCAGGTGCCCGAGCAGCCGGGTCGCCTTCTCCACGCCGATCACCAACACGCCGGTGGCCATCGGGTCGAGGGTGCCGGCGTGCCCGACCCGGCGGGTGCCCGCGATGCGCCGCATCCGGGCCACCACGTCGTGCGAGGTCCACTCGCCCGGCTTGTCGACGATGATCAGACCGCTCTCGGCCATCCAGCCTTCCCCAGCTCTCGTCTGAACTTGGCCATGGTCTCCTCCACGCTGTCGTAGGAGGTGAACCCGGCCGCGTTGTGATGCCCGCCGCCGCCCAGCGCGGCACACACGGCTGCCACGTCGACCTCGCCCTTGGACCTGGTCGACACCTGCCAGTCGCCGTGGTCGTCCTCCTTGAGCACGACCGCGACCTCGGCCTCGTCGGTCCGCCGGACGATGTCGATCATGCCCTCGATCTCCGAGTACGGCAGCCCGTACGCGGCCCGGTCGACCCGCGGCACGTACGTCCAGACCATCGAGCCCTCAAGCTGCACCCGGTCGAGCGCCCTGGCCAGCACCTTGAGGTAGCCGAACGGCGCGCGGTCCCACAGCTCGCGGGCGATCTCGTCGGTGTGCAGGCCGGTGGCCACCAGCCGGGACGCCATCCGGTGCACGGCAGGCGTGGTCGAGGCGTAGCGGAAGGACCCCGTGTCGGTCACCAGCCCCGTGTACAGGCAGGTGGCGATGTCCCGGTCGAGACTGCCGCCGAGCCGGTAGATGAGCTGCTCGGCCAGCATGGCCGTAGCCGCCGCCTGCGGGTCGATGAGGCTGTGCGTGCCGAACCCGGCGTTGGACGGGTGATGGTCGATCACGATGACCTCTTCGGCCCTGGCCGCGTTGGGGCTGAGCAGGCCCAGCCGCTCGAACGTGGACGAGTCGAAGGTGATCATCAACGCCGGCGCCTCGGGGTAGTCGGCCGGCGGGCACAACATCTCCTGCCCCGGCAGGAACCGCAGGATCCGCGGGACCGCGAAGTACTCGTCGCCGAAGGAGGCCACGACCCGCTTGCCGATCGAGCGCAGCACGTAACCGACGGCCAGCATCGAGCCGAGCGCGTCGCCGTCGGGCGACACGTGACAGGCCAGGGCGACCTCGTCGACCTGGTCGATGAGCTGGATCGCGCGCTCCCAGGCGGCCTTGGGGATGCCCAAGGTCTCCTGGGAGGGCCACTCGGCTCGGGCCACGTGGGACGTCACGCCTGGTCGTCCTCACCCTCATCGGGCTTCTTGTACGGGTCGGACTCTCCGGCGTAGGCCGCGCCCTCGGCCTTGCGCGCCACCTCGGCGTCCCGCGCCCTGGCGGCGTTGATCAGGTCGTCGAGCTGGCGGGCACTGTCGGGCAGCGGGTCGTGCCGGAACGTCAACGTCGGGGTGAAACGCACGCCGGTCTGGCGGCCCACCTCGGCGCGGATGATGCCCTTGGCGCTTTCGAGGGCGGCCGCGCTGTCGGACCGCTCAGCGTCGGAGCCGAACACCGTGTAGAACACCGTCGCCTCGCGCAGGTCAGCCGTGATGCGTGTGTCGGTCACGGTGACGAAGCCCAGGCGCGGGTCCTTGATCCGGCGCTCCAGCATCTCGGCGACGATCTGCTGGATGCGGTCGGCGAGCTTGCGCGCTCGTGCGGCATCCACCATGTTCGCTCCCCCTCACGCACGACCTGGCCGTGCTGTCGTTCAATCTTCGTCGTTGTAGAGGCGCTGTCTGGCTGACAGCAACTCGATGTCAGGGCGGAAGGCCACCATCCGCTCGCAGGCGTCCATCACCTCTTTGCAGTTACCCGCGGAGGCGGAGATCACCGCGACGCCGACCTCGCACCTGCGATGCAGGTCAAGATGACCGGTCTCGGCCACCGCGATGGACGGGTAACGTCGCTGCAACTCCGCGATCAGAGGCCGGACGACAGAGCGCTTCTGCTTCAGCGACCGAACGTCGCCGAGCAGGATGTCCAGGGTCAGAGCACCCACATACATCGTGTGAAACCACCGCTTGGCCTGGTGGGGTGGAAGCACGGCCGGTCCACTGCGGTGGGAAGGGGGCCCGGACGTGCGAGAGGCGCCCGGCGGAGGTTCCGCCGGGCGCCCGGCCGCGGGTCAGACCCGCGGCTTCTCCCGCATCTCGAACGTCTCGATCGTGTCGTCGATCCGGATGTCGTTGTAGCCGACACCGATACCGCACTCGAAGCCCTCACGGACCTCGGTGGCGTCATCCTTGAAGCGACGCAGGGACGAAACGGTCAGGTTGTCGGCGATGACGACGCCATCGCGGATCACCCTGGCCTTGCTGTTGCGGACGATCGTGCCGGAGCGGACCAGCGAACCGGCGACGTTGCCGATCTTCGGCACCTTGAAGACCTCGCGGACTTCGGCGGTGCCCATCTGGACCTCTTCGAACTCGGGCTTGAGCATGCCCTTGAGCGCCGCTTCGATTTCCTCGATCGCCTGGTAGATGACCGAGTAGTAGCGGATGTCGACGCCCTCGCGCTCGGCCAGGTCGCGCGCCCGAGGCTCGGGGCGGACGTTGAAGCCGATGATGACCGCGTTGTCGTCGGCGACGGCCAGGTTGACGTCGTACTCGGTGATGGCGCCGACCGCGCGGTGCAGGACACGGAGCCTGACCTCGTCGCCGACGTCGATCTTGAGCAGGGCGTCTTCCAGGGCCTCCACCGAACCGGACACGTCACCCTTGATGATGAGCTTGAGCTCGTCGACGCGACCCTTCTCGAGGTTGCTGAACAGCTCCTCGAGGGTGAGGCGGCGGCTCGACTTCGCCATGTCGGCGCTGCGCTTGCGCGCCGCGCGCTGCTGGGCGATCTGGCGGGCCATGCGGTCGTCGGTGACGACGATGAAGTTGTCACCGGCGCCGGGAACGGCCGTCAGACCCATCACCAGGACCGGACGCGACGGCGTGGCCTCTTCGACCGCGTCGCCGTTGTCGTCGAGCATCGCGCGGACGCGGCCGAAGGCCTCGCCACACACGATCGAGTCGCCCACGCGCAGCGTGCCGCGCTGGACCAGGACGGTCGCGACGGGGCCGCGGCCCTTGTCGAGGTGGGCCTCGATCGCGATGCCCTGGGCGTCCATCGTCGGGTTGGCCCGCAGGTCGAGCTCGGCGTCGGCGGTGAGCAGGATGGCCTCGAGGAGGTTGTCGATGCCCGTGCCGTTCTTCGCCGAGATGTCGACGAACAGGGTCGAGCCGCCGTACTCCTCGGCGACCAGGCCGTACTCGGTGAGCTGGGCGCGGACCTTGTTGGGGTCGGCACCCTCCTTGTCGACCTTGTTGACCGCGACCACGACCGGCACGTCGGCCGCCTGGGCGTGGTTGAGCGCCTCGATCGTCTGCGGCTTCACACCGTCGTCGGCCGCGACCACCAGCACCGCGATGTCGGTGGACTTGGCGCCTCGGGCACGCATGGCGGTGAACGCCTCGTGACCCGGGGTGTCGATGAAGGTGATCTTCCGGTCTTCGCCCTCGTGCACCGCGGGGACCTGGTAGGCACCGATGTGCTGGGTGATGCCACCGGCCTCGCGCGCCACCACGTTGGTCTTGCGGATGGCGTCGAGCAGCTTGGTCTTACCGTGGTCGACGTGACCCATGACGGTCACGACCGGCGGACGCGCGGCAAGGTCGCCCTCGTCGCCCTCGTCCTCGCCGAACTCGATGTCGAAGGCCTCGAGAAGCTCGCGGTCCTCCTCCTCCGGGCTGACGACCTGGATGTTGTAGTCGAGCTCCGCGCCGAGGAGCTGCAACGTCTCCTCGTTGACCGACTGGGTCGCGGTCACCATCTCGCCGAGGTGCAGCATGATCTGCACGAGCGAGGCGGGGTTCGCGCCGATGCGGTCGGCGAAGTCGGACAGCGACGCACCGCGCGGCAGGCGGATCGTCGCGCCGTTGCCGCGAGCGACCTGCACACCGCCGATCGCCGGCGCCGACATGTTGTCGAACTCCTGGCGCCTCTGACGCTTGCTCTTACGACCACGCGCGGGACGGCCACCGGGACGCCCGAACGCGCCCGCCGTGCCACCGCCGCGACCACGGCCGCCGCCACCCGGACGACCGGCGAAACCACCGCCGCCGCCACCGGGACCACCGGTGCCGGTACGGGGACCGGCGCCGCCGCCACCGGGACGACCGGCGAAACCGCCGCCGCCACCGGGACGACCGCCGCCACCGCCGGGACGGCCACCGCCGCCACCGCCGCCGGGACGACCGCCACCGCCGCCACCACCGGGACGCGGGCCACCACCCGGACCGGCAGGACGACCCTGCGGCATCATCATCGGGTTGGGACGCGGCCCACCCGGACGGGGACCACCCGCGCCGGGACCGGGACGCGGACCGGCCGCACCGGGCGGACCGGGACGCGGACCAGCGGGACGCGGACCGGCCTCGCCGCCGCCACCGGGACGCGGCGGACGGGGACCCGCGCCGTCACGCGGCGGACCCTCACGACGCTCGCGCTGGCCGGGGCCACCGCCGTCGCGGCCACCGCCGGGACGCGGCGGACGGGACTGGCCCATGCCGCTGGCGTTGGACGAGAACGGGTTGTTGCCCGGACGCGGGCCACGCGGACCCGGCTTGGGACCGGGACCAGGACGCGGGCCGCCGCCTGCGGGCGCACCCGGACGCGGAGCCTGCTGCTGACCGCCGCCGCCACCGGAAGGCTGCCCGGGACGAGCCGCCGGACCGGGCTTGGGACCCGGACGGGCGGCGGGACCCGGACGCGGCCCCGGAGTCGGACGCGAGGGCGCGCCGGAACCGGCCGCGCTCTCGAAGCGGGCCTGCGGAGCCCCGGAGGTCTCGCCGCGCGCCGCCTCGGGCTGCTGCTGCGGCTGGTGGGGCATCGGCACCGGCGGACGCGGCTGAGCGCCGGTCGCGGGGCCGGGACGCGGGCCGGGCCTCGGACCCGGACCTGGACGCGGAGCAGTTGGGGTCGGCGCCTCCGCGGCGCCGTTGCCGGCCTGCTGTTCGGCCGGACGGGGCGCAGCCTTCGGCGGCTGCGGCCTGTTGGACGACGAACCGCCGCCCCTGGAGGGCCCACCCTTCGATGCGCCCAGAGCTTCGGTGAGCCTGCGGACCACCGGCGCCTCGATGGTCGAGGACGCCGAACGGACGAACTCCCCCATCTCTTGGAGCTTGGCCATGACGACCTTGCTCTCTACGCCGAACTCCTTAGCGAGCTCGTATACCCGGACCTTCGCCACTGCACTCCCTTACTCGGCCCGGGAGGCTGGCTGTGCCGTCCGGACCGTCGTTAACTTGACGTCTTCATCGCCGCGTGCTCATCAGGCGCTCATAGCAATCTGACTCCGCCCATCAACTCGGCGTCCTACATGACATTTCGTGATTCTCCCTCCAGGTGTGCCCGCACACCTGCGACGTCAAGCGGCCCCGGCACGCGGAACGCGCGCGGGAACGCTCGGCGGCGCTCGGCGAGCTCCAGACAGCTCAAGGACGGATGCAGTGATGCACCGCGGCCAGAAAGCCGTCCTCGCAGATCAGGGACCACATGGTCCTCGATCCGCACCAGACGGAGCAGCTCGGACTTAGCCGTGCGAACCCTGCAGCCCACACAGGTGCGCTGTGGGGCCGCGTGGCCACCATATTCCAGCTTACCGTGTTGACGCATCTACGGAACCGGCGGCATCCTCGGCTTGGGTGTCAGGCCGGATGTCAATGCGCCATCCGGTGAGCCTGGCGGCAAGCCGGGCGTTCTGCCCTTCCTTACCGATGGCCAGCGAAAGCTGGTAGTCGGGGACCGTCACTCTTGCGACCCGTCCTTCGAGATCGAGAACCTCGACATGGGAAACACGCGCAGGAGACAGCGCATTCCCCACGAAGTCGCCCGGATCCTCGGACCAGTCGATGATGTCGATCTTCTCGCCGTGCAGCTCGGTCATCACGTTGCGGACGCGCGAGCCCATCGGGCCGATGCAGGCGCCCTTGGCGTTGACGCCCGGCTTGCGCGACCTGACCGCGATCTTCGTACGGTGGCCGGCCTCGCGGGCCACCGCGGCGATCTCGACGGTGCCGTCGGCGATCTCGGGCACCTCCAGCGCGAAGAGCTTCTTGACCAGGCCGGGGTGGGTGCGCGACAGCGTCACCGACGGCCCCTTGTGGCCCTTCTTCACCTGCACCACGTAGGCGCGGATGCGCTCGCCGTGCACGTAGTCCTCGCCGGGGACCTGCTCGGCGTGCGGCAGGACGGCCTCGATCTTGCCGAGGTCGACCAGCACCACGCGCGGGTCCTTGCCCTGCTGGATCACGCCCGAGACCAGCTCGCCCTCGCGGCTGGCGAACTCGCCGAAGTTGATCTCGTCCTCGGCGTCGCGGAGCTGCTGCAGGATGACCTGCTTGGCGGTGGTCGCGGCGATCCGGCTGAAATTGCCCGGAGTGTCGTCGAACTCCCTGACGACGTCGCCCTCGTCGTCGAGCTCGGCCGCCCAGATCGTGACGTGGCCGCTGCCGCGGTCGAGCTCGGCGCGTGCCTTGGGCGCAGCGCCCTCGGTGCGGAAGTAGGCGATCAGCAGCGCGTCCTCGATCGCCTTGACGACCAGGTCGAAGGAGATGTCCTTCTCCCGCTCCAGGCTGCGCAGGACGCTCATGTCGATGTCCACGAGGCTTCCCCCTTAGCCTTCGTCGCCGTCGACGTCGTCGGTGTCGTCGATCCGGCGGAACTCCACCTGCACCCGGCCTCGGGTCAGGTCCTGGTAATCGAGCCGGCGCGCGGAGCCCGCGACGTCGAGGTCGACGCCGCTCTCGTCCGCCGCCAGGATGCGGCCCTCCATCACGGTGCCGTCTCTCATCTCGGCCTTCACCAGCCGCTTGGCGGCACGGCGCCAGTGGCGCGGCTCGGTGAGCGGGCGGTCGACGCCCGGAGAGGAGACCTCAAGCGTGTAGGCGGCCTGCCCCATCACGTCGTCCTCGTCGAGCGCGGTGGAGACGGCCTGGCTCACGTCGGCGATGTCGTCGAGGCTCACGCCGCCGTCGCGATCGACGATCACGCGCAGCAACCGCCTCTTGCCCGCCTGGGTGACCGTGACGTCCTCCAGATCGAGGCCCTCCGCGCCGACCACAGGCTCCAGGAGCTTCATCAGGTGGTCGCGGGATGATGCGCTGCCCATATCGACCTCCCCTATTGTCATGTCTCAGCCGGGCGGACCTCGCCACTGGCTCTCCGTCGGCCGGCTGCGCAGCCAGCGACGACAGTTGACACCCTATCTGTACGGAGGCACGAGGAGAGCGCCACTCGTCGTGGTCGAGTGGCGGAGCGTCGCCTGACGGCGTTCCCGGGCACCAGCCCGTACGATGCTATCTGCGCCCGCAGTCACCTGGAGCCGTCTCCGGCGGCATCCCGGTCACCGGGGTCCGTCGTCACCGGGTCCGTAGTCACCGGAGGTCCAAGCCCGTGCGCCCGCGTCACCTCTCCAGGCGAGCCGTGCTGGCGGGCGGAGCGGCCGCCCTGACGGCCTGCAGCGCCTCGGGCCCGGCCAAGCCCGCGACCCCTGAGCCCGACTCGCCCGAGACCGTCCTGCTGCGGCAGGTGATCGCCGACAAGGAACGCACGGTCGCCCTCTACTCGGCGCTGATCGCGGGCGGCGCCGAGTCCCTGGAGCCCTTCCGCGCCCGTCACCAGGCGCACCTGGCCGAGCTGCGCAAGTACCTGCCCGCGGGCACACCGCCCGCCGCCACGCCGACCGCGCCGGTCTCGCCGGGCGCGTCGCCCGCCGCCACGCCGTCGAAGTCCCCCAAGCCCTCGTTGGCGCGGCTGCGGGACGTCGAGCGCCGGGCGGCGGCCCAGCGGCCCCGTCAGCTCGCCGGCCTGTCCCCCGGCGTGGCCCAGCTCATCGCCAGCATCGGGGCGTGCGAGGCGGTCCACGCCGTGTCGCTGCCGAAATCATCGTGAACGGGGTCGTGGTGGACGGGGACGACATCGAGAAGCTGCGCAAGGCCCTGGCCGCCGAACACGCCGCCGTGTTCGCCTACGGCCTCCTGGGGGCGCGTACGAGCGGCGCCCTGCGGGACCTGACCGGCGCCGCGTACGACGCCCACCGGGCCCACCGCGATCAGCTCCGCAGCCTGATCACCAGCCGCGGGGGCAGGCCGAACGAGTCGGAGCCCTCCTACGCGCTGCCGTACGTGCCCACGGGCGGCGCGCAGGCCGCCCGGCTGGCGGCGCAGGTGGAGAACGGCATCACGGCCGCCTATCTGGAGCTGGCCGCCGCCCGCGACGCGACGTTGCGCAGATACGCGGCGCTGGCCATGCAGGAGTCGGCGACCCGCGCCTACGCCTTCCAGCCGGCACCGCCCGCGGCCTTCCCCGGCATGCCGGGCAGCAGCCCCGCCCCCACGACGTCGCCGTCGCGCCCCGGCGGCTGACCACCGCGGCGCCGGGACGGTGGCCCGGCCCCCCGGGGCTGACCACCGCGGGGCCGGACCGGTGGCCCGGCCCCACGGCGGGCGGGTCAGCGGCAGGCGGCCAGGATGCGCGTGGCGGCCTCGGCGAGGGGGATCTCCTCCTTGACGCCGGTCACCCGGTCGCGCAGCTCGATGACGCCCTGCGACAGCCCGCGCCCGATCACCACGATCGTCGGCAGGCCCAGCAGTTCGGCGTCCTTGAACTTGACGCCGGGCGAGACCTGGGCACGGTCGTCGACGAGCACCCGCAGCCCCTGCGCCTCCAGCTCGCCGGCCAGCTCAAGGGCGGCCTCGACCTGGTTCTCCTTGCCGGTGCCGACGATGTGCACGTCGGCGGGCGCGACCTCGCGCGGCCACACCAGGCCGAGCTGGTCGTGGGCCTGCTCGGCGATGACGGCCACGGCCCGGGAGACGCCGATGCCGTACGAGCCCATGGTGATGCGGACGGGCTTGCCGTCGGGGCCGAGGGCGTCGAGGCCGGCCGCGTCGGCGTACTTGCGGCCGAGCTGGAAGATGTGACCGATCTCGATGCCGCGGTCGATGGACAGCGGGGAGCCGCAGCGGGGGCAGGGGTCGCCCGCGCGCACCTCGGCGGCCTCGATCGTGCCGTCGGGGACGAAGTCGCGCCCGGCGACCACGTCGACGGCGTGCTTGCCGGGCTCGTTGGCGCCCGTGACCCAGGAGGTGCCGGTGACGACGCGGGGGTCGACGAGGTAGCGGATGCCCAGCTCGCGCAGGACCTGCGGGCCGATGTAGCCGCGTACGAGACCGGGGTGGGCGGCGAAGTCGGCGGCCTCGAAGATGGCGGGCTCGCCGGGCGCGAGCGCGGCCTCCAGGCGCTTGAAGTCGACCTCGCGGTCGCCGGGCACGCCGACGATCAGCGTCTCGACCTTGTCGGAGCCGGGCGTGGTGACCTTGACGACGACGTTCTTCAGCGTGTCGGCGGCGGTGACGGACAGGCCGTGGCGCTCGTTGACGTAGGACACCAGCGACTCGATGGTCGGGGTGTCGGGCGTGTCGAGGACCCGCATCGGCGCGGCGCCGTCGAGGTCGCGGACGGCCGGCGGGGTGGTGGTGACGGCCTCGGCGTTGGCCGCGTAGCCGCAGGAGTGGCAGGCCACGAACGTGTCCTCGCCGGTGGGGGTGGGCGCCAGGAACTCCTCGGAGGCCGAGCCGCCCATCGCGCCCGAGGTGGCGAACACGATCTTGTACTCGATGCCGAGCCGGTCGAACGTGCGGATGTAGGTCTCGCGGTGCTGCTCGTAGGAGCGCTTGAGGCCGTCGTCGTCGAGGTCGAAGGAGTAGGAGTCCTTCATCAGGAACTCGCGGCCGCGCAGGATGCCGGCCCTGGGCCTGGCTTCGTCGCGGTATTTGGTCTGGATCTGGTAGAGCGTGACCGGGTAGTCCTTGTACGAGGAGTATTCGCCCTTGACCATGTCGGTGAAGAGCTCCTCGTGCGTGGGGCCGAGGAGGTAGTCGGTGCCCTTGCGGTCCTGGAGCCGGAACAGCAGGTCGCCGTACTCGGTCCAGCGGCCGGTGGCCTCGTAGTACTCGCGGGGCAGCAGGGCGGGGAAGAGCACCTCCTGACCGCCCATCCGGTTCATCTCCTCGCGGACGATCCTGGTGACGTTCTCCAGCACCAGCTTGCCGAGGGGCAGCCACGAGTAGATGCCGGGCGCCACGCGGCGGACGAAGCCGGCGCGGACGAGGAGCTTGTGGCTCGGCACTTCCGCGTCTGCCGGGTCGTCCCGCAGGGTGCGAAGAAACAACGACGACATGCGCAGCAACACGGCTACTCCTTGCTCGGGCCTGGATGTGAAGGACTACAGGCTATCGACTCGGGGAGCCATGCCGCTCGGCGTTAAACGGGCGCGTACGGACGAGAGGCCGGATCGCCGGGGCGTGCGATCAGGCGGAGAGGGGCAGCCAGCCGCCCACGAAGACGGCCAGGCCCACCGAGAACAGGCCCGCGAAGACGGCCGAGACGGCCAGCGCGCGCACGCGGGCCCGCCTGTTCCTGCGCAGCACCACGACCAGGGCGACGGCCAGCAGCGCGACCACGGTGGCGGGTCCCGGCCAGAACGCCGGCTCGCTGTCGATGAACCCGGGGGTCGCGCGGTCGACGACGTCGGCGATGAGCAGGGCGCCGATCGCGCCCGCGGCCAGGTCGCCCCAGGCGTCCCTCCTGCGGGTGACGTAGGCGAGCAGGCCGAGGCCGACGAGCAGGCCGACCGTCCAGTTCAGGCCGGCGACGCCGCCGCCGATGATGTCGAAGCCGTCCGCACCGCGCAGCGCGCTCGCGCCCATGGCCGCGACCAGGGTGGACACCGCCGCCAGGAACGTGGTCAGCAGCGCCCAGCCGAACCCCGACGCGGTGGCGCCCACGACCAGCGCGAGGGTCAGGTAGGCGTACGGGTCGTAGAGCTGGCCGAACCAGACCGGTCCTTTGCCGGCGGTGAGCATGCCGACCAGGCCCACGGCCAGTCCCGCCAGGAAGGCCGCCAGCACGTGGTGTTCCATGCGGCGCAGACGCCGGTCGCATTCGGCGAAGTCGGCGTACTCGATTGCGGTGTGGTTCATCTTCATTCCCTGGTCAATCCCTCCCCCGGAAATGTCTAGGGATGACCACATCCAGATTATGTATCCATCCTAAAAAGGCAAATTTCGGTCATCCGGATCTAAGGCAAGCAATCGCTTGGTTTAGGATGCTCGGGTGACCCTCTCCGATGAGCTCGGCGCCGTCGTCCGCGCCTATCTCGCCGACCGGCCGGACGCGACATGGCAGGCGTTCGCGCGCGACGTGGGCGTGGCGGGGCTGCTCGTGCCCGAGCGGTACGGCGGCGCCGGCTGCGGCCCGCGGGAGGCGGCGGCCGTGGCCGAGGAGTTGGGACGCGCGCTGTCACCCCACCCGTTCCTGCAGTCGGCCGTGATGGCCGTCGGCGCGCTCATGGCCGACGGGGACGGCGCGGCGCGCGCGCGGCTGCTGCCGGAGCTGGCCTCGGGGGCGGCGACGGCGACCGTCGTGCTGCCGGGCGACGGCGACCTGCTGCTGGAGGGCGACCGGCTCTCGGGGGCGGTGCCGTACGCGCTGGAGGGCGAGGTCGTGCTCGCCTACGCCGGCGGGCGCCTGGTGGAGGCCGTGCCGACGCGGCGGGCGGCGTACCCGACCGTGGACGAGACCCGGCCGCTGGTCCGCCTCGCCTTCGACCGCGCACCCGTGCGGCTGCTGGGCCCGGGGACGTCGTGGGCCCGCGTACGGGACCTCGGGATCGCGGCGCTGGCGGCCGAGCAGACCGGCGGCGCGGCCCGCTGCCTGGAGATGGCCACCGAGTACGCGCGGTCGCGGCGGCAGTTCGGCCGGCCGATCGGCTCGTTCCAGGCGATCAAGCACAAGCTGGCCGACGTGCTGCTGCTCGTGGAGTCCGCCCGCTCGGCGGCACACGCGGCGGCGGAGTCGGCGGCCCAGTCCGCAGCGGAGCCGGACGTCTTCGCCGCCGTGGCGGGGTCGTACTGCGCGGAGGCCTACCTGACGGCGGCGGGCGAGAACATCCAGGTGCACGGCGGGATCGGGGTGACCTGGGAACATCCGGCGCACCGGTATCTCAAGCGGGCCACGTCCGACGCCCAGCTCCTCGGCCCGCCGCAGGCGCACCGCGCCCGCCTGGCCCCGCACGTCTTCGGCGAGGCGTAGCACGGCTCAGCCGCCGAGCAGCTCCTCCCACGGATGGCGGGTGTTGGTGCGGCGGGTGGTGTCGAGGGCCTCGGCCAGGCGCCACAGCCCGGGACGCGCGCGCACCCGCGCCCGGCCCATGGGGTCGACCGCGCGCAGCTCGAACCGCACGCCCATCACCTCCAGCACCGCCGAGCCCGCGCCCGAGTGGCCGGCGGCCGCGGGCTCGGACGCGTCGGCGTCGCCCGCCTGCTCGGCGAGCAGCGCGGCCACCTCCGAGGCGTAGGGCCCGTCGCGCCACTCGATGTGCCAGCTCCGGTCGGCGCCGCGCCACCACGTCAGGTCGCGGCAGCACTCGATGAAGTCGGCCTCGGTCGCGAGGGCGGCCATCACCCGGCCGAACGCCTCGTAGCCCCGCGCGTCGGAGAGTGAGGGATCGTCGTCGCCATGGTCGTGGAACGTGCCGTCCTTCGACCGCCGCAGCGCGTGCTTTCGCCTCACGAGCAACCACTCTGATCGGCGGCGCGCCCTTCCCGCAAGACTTCGGCCCTGATAGTCTCTACCAAGCGAGCGCTTGGTTCACTACTTTCGCCGGAGGCGCGATGACGTCCCTACGGATCAGCCTGGGGTACGAACTGGAGGTCCGCGGCCGCACCCGCGAGGTCGAGCAACAGGCGTTCCAGAACGTGATCGAGCAGGTCGTCCTCGGCGATCGGCTCGGGTTCGACACGGCCTGGTTCGTCGAGCACCACTTCACCAGGGGCTTCTCCCACTCCTCCGCCCCCGACCTGGTCCTGGCGGCCATCTCCCAGCGCACCGAGCGCATCCACCTGGGGCTCGGCGTGGTGCTGCTGCCGTTCCAGTCCCCCATCCGCACCGCCGAGCGGGTCGCCACCCTCGACGTGCTGAGCGGCGGCCGGGTCGAGTTCGGCACGGGACGCGGCGCCTCGCCCCTGGAGTACCAGGCCTTCCAGAAGCCGTTCGAGAAGTCGCGGCAGATCTGGGAGGACTCGCTGGAGGCCACCCTGGCCATCTGGCGGGCCGACGGCGAGCCGGTCAGCAGGTCGAACGAGTTCTTCGAGATTCCCGACGTGGCCGTCTACCCGCGTCCGGTCCAGGAGCCGCACCCGCCCGTGTGGGTGGCCTCCACCTCGCTGGAGGGCTACCTGGCCGCCGCCCGCCACGGCTACAACCTGCTGGGCATGACGATGCTCAAGGGCATCGACGACGTCGCCGCCGATATCGCGAAATATCGGGAGTGCCTGGCCGAGAGCGGCTTCGACCCCGACTCCCGCCGGATCGCCCTGATGATCCCCTGGTTCGCCGCCCCCACCCGGGACGAGGCCACCGCCACCGCCGCCGACGCCGTCCTGTGGTACATCCGCCGCCAGGTCAACCTGGTCACCCCGCCCGACTACTACGACGCCCGGCACGCCACCCACCGCGTGCTGGGCCAGCTCGCCGCCGGGATGCCGCCCGAGGAGGCCATGGCCACGCTGCGCGAGCACCTCATGGTCGTGGTGGACGACGTGGAGGGCTCGCGCAAGGCCCTGGCCAGGATCGCCGAGGCGGGCGCCACGGACCTGATCATCCAGGCGCAGGTCGGCGGGCTGGCCCACGAGAGGGTGTGCGAGTCGATGACGCTGTTCATGAACGAGGTGGCCCGTTGACGGCCGCCCGCTGGCTGACCCGCGACGACCTCGCCGCGACCGGACGCTCCGCCGAAGGGCTGCTGCTCGTGGCCCCCGACCTGTCCAGCGTGTTCCCGGCCGGCCCGCAGGAGGCCGCCGCGACCGGGCTCACCGGGGCGGCGCTGCGCGCGGCCGGCGTCGGCGGGCGTGACCGGGTCGTGGTGGCGCTCGCCGAACCGGCGGGCGCGCTGTGGGCCGCCGCCGCCGCGGACGTCGCGCGGGCCGCCGCCGCGGTCGGGCCGCGCGGCCGCCTGCGCCTGCACCACGCGCTGACCGCGCTCGGCGCGACCACGCTGGTCAGCACGCCGACGGGCGCGATGGACCTGCTGGCCCGCCTGCATCTGGAGTTCCTCCTCGACCCGCTCGACCTCGGGCTGGAACACATCGTCCTGACCGGCGAGATCGCCTCCAAGCGCACGATGGGACACCTGGCGGGCGAGTTCGGCTGCGCGGTCACGGAGGTGCTGGCCAGCCCGTTCGGCGGCGGCGCGCTCGCGTTCAGGACGGCCGAGGACGCGCCGCTCACCCCGCTCGCGGACGGCGTGCTGGGCCTGGCCTCGCTGACCAAGGACGACCGGGCCGGTCAGGAGGCCGCGCTGGCCGAGCTGGTCGTCACGCCGTCCGGGCACCCGACGCTGGGCGACGCCGTGCTCAGGACCGGCCTGGTGGCCAGGGCCGACGGCTCCGAGCTGCCCGCGCCCGCGCACACCGTCGGCGAGCACGTGCTGGTCAGGGGCGTGTGGCTGGCGTTGCCCCGGATCGAGAAGGCACTGTCGAAGATCGACGGCGTGACCGGCTGGGAGTTGTCGGTCGAACGTCAGGGCACCCTGGACGCCGCCGCCCTGACCGTGTCGTTCGGCCGGGAGAGCCTGATCAGGAACCCCATGTGGCGGTCGAGGATCGAGCAGGCCGTACGGGCCCTGACCCCGATCTCCGTCGACGTGCGGATCGCCCAGGACGTCCAGGAGACCCCTGTGCCCGGCACTGTGGACGACCGGCGCGGCCACCATCTCGGACGGGACAGAGCCCTCCTCAGCTAGCGCGACGGAGTAGCCGATGGCATCGATGCCCGACTGGGGGACGCTCCCCCGCATGCTGCGCGACCAGGCCGAACGCCATCCCGACGACGTCGTGGTCGTCGAGGGCGGCGCCCGGGTCACGCTGTCGGAGCTCAGGGCGGGAGCCGCCGAGGTGGCCCGCGGCCTGATCGCCCTCGGCGTCGGGCCCGGCGACCGGGTGGCGATCTGGGGTTCGAACTCGGCGTCCTGGGTGCGGCACGCGTTCGGCGTCTGGGACTCGGGGGCCGTCCTCGTGCCGTTGTCGTCGCGGTACAAGGGCATCGAGGCGGCGGGGCTGATCGCCCGTACCGGGGTGAAGGTGCTGATCGTCGGCGATCCGCCGCTCGCCGGCTTGCTGCCGCCCCTGGACGGCCCGGTGGCCGTCCGCGCGGCGGGCGACCTGGACGCGGGCGGGGTGAGCGGGCGGGTGGCCGAGGAGCGGGCGCTCGGGGTCGGGCCCGGCGACCTGTGCGAGATCATGTCCACGTCCGGCACCACGGGCACGCCCAAGGGGGTGATGCTCGACCACGCCCAGGTCCTGCGCGGCTACTGGGACTGGGCGGAGATCGTCACGCTGGACGAGCACGACCGCTATCCGGTGATCGCGCCGTTCAACCACGGGTTCGGGCTGAACGCCGGGCTCGTCGCCTGCGTGCTGCGCCGGGCCACGATGTTGCCGATCCCGTCCTTCTCGCCGGACGCCCTGATGTCGCTGATCTCCGACGAGAGGGTGACGATCCTGGCCGGGCCGCCCACTCTGTTCGCCCGGATCCTGGACGAGCTGGAGCGCGCCGACCGGGACGTCTCCTCGTTACGCGTGGCCATCTGCGGGGCCGCGTCCGTGCCCGCCACGCTGATCACCCGGCTGGCCGAGCGGGTCGGCCTGGAACGGATGATCAACGCGTACGGGCTGATGGAGGGCACGGTCGTGTCCATGACGCGGGCCGGTGACCCCATCGACGTGGTCGCGAACACCACCGGCAGGGCCGTACCGGGCATCGAGATCAAGATCGTGGACGACGACGGCGAGCAGGTCGCGCCCGGCACGCGCGGCGAGATCCTGCAACGCGGCTACGGCGTCATGCGCGGCTACTGGGACGAGCCCGCCAGGACCGCCGAGGTGATCGACGCCGACGGCTGGCTGCACACCGGCGACATCGGCGTGCTGGACGAGGCCGGCAACCTCGCCATCGTGGACAGGAAGAAGGAGCTCTACATCGTCAACGGGTTCAACGTCTCCCCCGCCGAGGTCGAGGCGCTCCTGCTGCGGGAGGGCTCGCTGGCCCAGGCCGCCGTGGTCGGCGTGCCCGACGCGGTCTCCGGCGAGGCCGGCGTGGCGTACGTGGTGCCCCGGCCGGACGCCCGCGTCACCGCCGTCGCGCTGCTGGACTGGGCGAAGGCCAACATGTCCAACTACAAGGTGCCCAAGCGCGTCGAGGTGGTGGACGCGCTGCCCGTCAACGTCAACGGCAAGGTCGACAAGCTCGCCCTGCGTTCCCGGGCCGTCTCCGGACCACCGGCGTTTCAGGGGCTGCCATGAGCGGCCGCGTGGGCGAGAATCCGAAGAGGACGGCATTGACGGGAGACGGGTTCATCCGCGCGGCCGACCGGGGATACATCGAGCACACGGGCCGGTTGCACCTCTAGGGACGCGTCCTCCGCGTCGCACCTTCACCGGCATGAGGAGGCAGCGTGGCGTTGCACGTGGCGGTCATCGGGTCGGGCCCCGCCGGGATCTACACGGCTGAGGCGCTGGTCAAACAGTCGGGCGAGGCTGTCCGGGTCGACGTGCTCGAACGGCTGCCCACGCCGTACGGGCTGGTCAGGTACGGCGTGGCGCCCGACCACACCTCGATCAAGTCGATCGCGAACTACCTGCGCAGGGTGCTGGAGCTGCCCCAGGTGCGCTTCCTCGGCGGCGTCACCCTGGGCCGCCACGTCTCCGTCGAGGACCTGCTCGGCGTCTACGACGCGGTCGTCTACTGCACGGGCGCGATGGTCGACCGGCGGCTCGGCATCCCCGGCGAGGACCTGCCGGGGAGCGTGGCGGCCACCGACTTCGTCAACTGGTACTGCGGCCACCCCGACGTCGATCCCGGCCGGTTCACCCTCGACAGCTCCGAGGTCGCGGTGATCGGGGTCGGCAACGTGGCCGTCGACGTCGTCCGGGTGCTGGCCAAGACCGCCGAGGAGCTGCGGCACACCGACGTGCCGCACGACGTCCTCGACCGGCTGAGCCAGAGCCAGGTCAAGGCGATCCACATGGTCGGCAGGCGGGGGCCCGAGCACGCCAAGTTCACCCTCAAGGAGCTGCGCGAGCTGGGCGAGCTGACCAACGCCGACGTGTGCGTGCGCCCGGACGAGGCGGCCGTGCTCGGCGCCGACTTCCCGCGCCAGGTCCAGGGCAACATCAACGTCCTGCAGTCGTGGGCCGGCCGCGAGCCCGTGGGCCGTCCGCGCCGCCTCGACGTGCGCTTCTGGCTGCGTCCTGTGGAGATCCTGGGCGCCGACCGGGTCGAGGGGCTCCGGCTGGAGCGCACCCGCCTGTCGGAGGAGGGCCGCGTCGTCGGCACCGGCGAGTACGAGACGCTGCCCGTCGGCATGGTCCTGCGCTCGGTCGGCTACCAGAGCGTCCCACTGCCCGGCGTGCCCTTCTCCGAGCGGACGATGACCGTGCCCAACGAGGCCGGCCGGGTGCGCCCGCACGAGTACGTGGCGGGCTGGCTCAAGCGCGGTCCGACCGGCGTCATCGGCACCAACAAGTCCGACGCCGCCGAGACGGTCCGCACGCTGCTGGCCGACCTGGAGGGCGAGCTCCTGGAGGGCGGCGCGCGGGTGTCGCGGCCGTCGGTCGAGTCGCTGCTGGCCGAGCGCGGGGTGCGGCCGGTGACCTACGACGACTGGCTGGCCATCGAACGGGCCGAGGGCGAGCTGGCCAGGTCGCTCGGCCGGGGCGAGCGCGTCAAACTGGTCGGCGTCGACACCATGCTCCGCGCCTGCGCCCACCTGGAATGAGCCCGTACGTGAACGATGAGCCCGTGCCCGGTTTCGCCGAGGTCCACGCGGTCCAGCAGGCCCGCTTCCCCATGGCCGAGCCGGGCTGGCAGCCGGTCCACACGGTCTACGTGCCCGCCGACCGTTTCTCCGCCTCGACCGTCGCCGAGTGGGGCGAGCAGGCGTTCTCGCTGGCCAAGGCGCATCTGGAGGCGTCCGCCCCCGACGTGCGCGACCGGGTGCTCGGCAAGCTGGCCCGCGAGCCGGTCGAGGACCTGCGGATCGACTTCGAGGACGGCTACGGCGTGCGCCCGTACGAGGAGGAGGACGGGCACGCCGAGCGGGCCGCGCGGGCCGTGGCCGACCTGCACGCCGGCGGCACGCTGCCGCGCCGGTGGGGGCTGCGGGTGAAGTCGTTCGCCGACGGCGACCCGGCGAGGTCGGTGCGCACGCTCGGCGGCTTCCTGACCGAGGTGCTGGAGCGGGCCGGCGAGCTTCCCGCGGGGTTCACGGTGACGTTCCCGAAGGTGCTCATGGAGGAGTACCTCGGGCAGTTCGCGGGCGTCCTGGACCGGCTGGAGGCGCGCCTCGGCCTGTCCGGGCTGCGCTTCGAGATGCAGGTGGAGGCCCCGCAGACGCTGCCCTTCCTGCGCGCCGAGCTGCCCGGGTCGCTCGGCGGGCGGCTGGCCGCGGCGCACTTCGGCGTGTTCGACTACACCGCCGCCATCGGCCTGCCGCCGCACGAGCAGCGGCTCGACCATCCGGCCTGCGACCACGCCAGGCACGTGATGCAGACGGCGTTCGCGGGCACGGGCGTCGAGCTGTCCGACGGTTCGCTGGCCGCCGCGCCCGCCTCCGACCGGGCCGAGGACGTCCACGCCCTGTGGGGACGGCACGCCCGGCTGGTCGGCCACTCGCTGGCCCACGGCTTCCATCAGGGCTGGGACATGCACCCGGCCCAGCTCGTGAGCAGGTTCGCCACCGTCTACGCCTTCCACCTGGCCCGTTACGACTCCTACCGGGAGCGCGTACGGGCCTGGGAGGAGGGGCGGGCGTCCGGGGGCGGCGTCATGGACGAGCCCGCCACCGTCAAGGCGCTGGCCGCCGCCCTGCGCCGCGCCGACGCGGCCCTGTCCATCCGAACCTGAGGGCTCAGTCGCGCTCTACCAGGGAGCGCCACTGCCGGACCAGCCGCCACTCGACCGGGTCCGTCCAGCTCGCCCGTACGGCCGAGCCCACGTGGAAGGCGCGGATGCCGTAGTCCAGCAGGTCGGGCACGTGGGCGGGCTTGAGGCCGCCGCCGGCCAGGATGATCGACCCGTCGCCGGCCTCGGCCCTGGACCTCAGCGTCGGCAGCCCCGCGCCGACCCCGTGGGGGGAGCCGGAGGTGAGCACGGTCGCCAGGTTGGGCAGCAGCCGCACGGCCCGCCAGGACGCCTGCACGTCGGCGGCGTGGTCCACCGCGCGGTGGAAGGTCCACGGGAGCGGCGAGACCGCGTGGATGAGCGCCTCGGTGGCCGCCAGATCGACCACGCCCGCGCCGTCCAGGAAACCGAACACGAACCCGGCCGCGCCCGCCTGCGCGAGCGCCTTGGCGTCGCGGCGCAGCCGGTCCAGGACGTCGGGGTCGGCGAGGAAGCCGGCCTCGCAGCGGAGCATCACCATCTGGGGCAGGGGGCATTCCGCGGCGATCGCGGCGACCGTCTCCGGTGCTGGGGTGAGCCCGTCGGCCGCCATGTCGGCGACGACCTCCAGGCGGTCGGCGCCGCCCTGCTCGGCGGCCACGGCGTCGCGCACGTTCAGCGCGATCACCTCAAGGAGGGAACCGGTCATGGAGGAGAGGTTATATGGTGCTCTGTCCACTTGCGCCGGAAACGCACGTGCCCATTGAGGCCCTTGCGGTATGATCTTGGACCCACACGACCGGCTGGGCGGCGCGACCGCCGGCCGGACCCGGCCCCCCACCGGACCGGATCCGGCCAGAGGGGTCGCTAGGCGCTGATCAGCTCCGCGACCGTCAGGTCACGGAAGGCCGTCGTGGACAGGTCCCGCGACGCCCGCTGGAACAGGGCCCCGGACGAGCGGTGCGGCAGGTCCACCGTGCGGACGTGCCGGAAACCGCGCCTGCGGTAGTACTCCTGGAGCCGCGGGTTGGCCTTGGCGCAGTCGAGCCGGAGCCAGGGCAGCCCGGCGGAACGGGCCGAGGAGCAGGCCCAGTCGAGGAGCGCGTCACCGAGCCCGCTGCCGGACCACGGCCGCGCCACGGCCAGCTTGTGGACGTAGAGCGCGGCCCCCGGAGCGTCGGCGGGGGTCCAGAACTCCGGGTCGGCGTGGTCGTCGAGGGCGATGGTGGCCACGGGCGGGGTCTGCCCGTCGAGGTCGAGATAGCGGAGTTCGTCGTCGAGCAGGTACAGGGTCCGCTCCTCGATGAGCGGCTCGATCCGCTCGGGGCCGAACCCCTGCCGCGGCCACTGCCGCACTCCCTTCGTGTAAAGCCACTCGGCGGTGTCCGCGAGAAGCCTGAGTACGCCGGGAAGGTCCGCGGGCTCCGCGCGCCGGAGTGCGAGGGGGTGAAGGAGGGTGTTTGTGTGCATAATACAGCCCTTCGATGCGTAGGGTGCCCATGCCGACACAGAGCGTGATGGCACGATGTCGCGCAGGGGCGAAACGGGTCCTCAACCCGATATATATGGATAAATGGCGATTTAGGGGAGTATGCACGACTCCCCTAGGCCAGCGAGGCGGCTTTCTCGCTGCGCCCGGCCGGCGGGATCACCCCTTCAACCGAGCCCGTCAGCGGCGACGATCGAGCTCGTATCTGATCAGATGTTTGTCGGCGGGCAGCACCGACACAGCGACACGCACGGGTATGTCGGCCCCGTCGTACCCGACCCGGACGTACACCATGACTGGTGTGCCGAGTTCGAGTTGGAGGCGCTCGGCCTCCTCCTGGTTGGGCATGCGGGCCCAGATGTCGTCGACGACGCGTATCTGCGCATGGCCCAGTTCTTCCAGGACCCTGTTCGCCCCTCGTGCGATGTCTCCGGGCCTGGCGATCTCGGAATCGGCGACCAGATCACGGGGAAAGTAGGAGTCGTTGGTGTTGTACGGCTGGCCGTCGACGAACCGCAGACGGCGGCGCACGACCGCCAACTCCCCATCCGCCAGCTCCAGCCTGCTGGCGATCTCCTCGACGGGAGAAACCGTCAGCACTTCAATGTACTGGCTGGGCGCCCGGCCTTCCTGCGCAACGGCGTAGGCGAAGGCCTCCTTCAGTTCTCCGGTGGGCTGCGGCTCCAGCTCGCGCTGCGGGTAGATGAGCAACGGCCTGCGGTCCCGGACCACCGTGCCGCGCCGCGGCGTACGCGTGACCAGTCCCTCGTTGACGAGCTCTCCGAGGGCCAGCCTGACGGTGTTCCTGCTCACCCCGTGGTCTTCCATGAGCTGTGCCTCGGTCGGCAGCTGCGCCCCGGGGCCGAGGACACCCGAGTAGATGGCTCGACGCAATTCCGCCGCCACCTGCTGATACAGCACCGACCTTGCCACTTTCACCCCTTTTGTTCCAACAATTTAGACGATCTGGTTCTAGCAGGCCACAACCCCTTGACCGAAGCCCCTCGACCGGCCCATCATCCATTCGTTGGTACAAATCCATCTAAAGGCCGGTGAGGGGGTGGAGGCCAAGTGTTGCCGGTTCACTCGGACACGCCGTTCCTGCCCTGGCAGAACCCTCGTGAAGCAACTCGTTTACTGCGTTACGCGTTGCGACGCGCCGGGTTCCCCCACAGATGTCAGAGCACGGAAATGGGAATGTCCGTGCTCTCGGTGTCGACCGAACCGACCGTGTGGCGCATAGACGGATCCTTTGTCTGGAACGAGGAGGGTGGCGCCCCCGTCACGCACCCCATGGATGACCCGATCGGCTCAGCTCGACGCATCACCGCTCGTCGCCGGCGGCACGTGCCTTCGCACACCCCCACCGACTCCGTGCGCGAACTCACGGCCTAGGACTCCATCCCTCGCCGGAGTCCTGGCGTCGCCGCTCACGGGGCAGGAAGCGCGTCCTGGCGGGTCCCCCACGCCCGCCAGGACGCGCCTTCCTCCGAGGGACCCTCTTGCGCCGCCGTACCGCCCCCGTGTCCGGAGGGCTGCGCGCCACCCGGCTCAGGCCCGGGCCGGCGGCAGGAGTCAGCGGTCGTGACCTCGGGGTCACGGCTGTCGCCGAGTCGCTACCGCACACGTACGCCGCCAAGTCCGGGTCGCCTCCATGTTTGACGCCTCCGCTTCATCATCAACCCTTGAGGGCCAACCTGGGGGCACCTTCGCAATGGTGGGACTGGTGGGAATTTCCGGTACCAATCGAAACTCCGGACCGAGGTCGATCAGCGGGAGGATGTGCGCTCGGGCGAATGGGCATCCAGATCCCCGCTCAGGGGCTCCCAGTCGAGCAGGGTCAGCCGGTCGTCGATCCGCGTGCGGACCCCTCGCACGCGCCGGCCGGGCTCCGGCTCGGGAGCGGCGCCGCGCCAGTTCCCGTGCACCAGGCAGCCGGGGACCGCGTCCAGCCGGACCATCACCACGACGTACGGCTCCGCCGCGCCCGGCATGAAGGGCCGCCGGTTGACGATCCAGCTCTCGACCACGCCCTCGGCCGGCACCGGGTCCCACCGCCACGCCTCGCCCCGGCAGGACGGGCAGAAGGCCCGCGCCGGGAAGCGCGCGGTCCCGCAGCCGTCGCAGCGCTGAACCGCGAACCCCTCCCGCGCCAGGCGCTCCCACCACTCGGCGGAGTCGCGGTCGGGCTCGGGACGGGGACCGTGGGCCATGGGTCACGACCTCCTGAGGATCAGTGCGGAGGTGGCCGGCAGGATGTAGCCGGGCTGGGCCGTCGAGAGCGCCACTTCGGCGCCGGGCACCTGCCGGTCGCCCGCCTCGCCCCGGAGCTGGGCGACCGCCTCGGCGATGTGGTTGACGCCGTGCACGTACCCCTCCGACAGGAAGCCTCCGTGGGTGTTCACGGGCAGCTCGCCGTCCAGGGCCGTGGCCCCCGACTCCACGTACGGGCCGCCCTCGCCCTTGCCGCAGAAGCCGTAGTCCTCCAGCTGGACGATCACCGAGTACGTGAAGCAGTCGTAGATCTCGGCCACGTCCACGTCGCCGGGGCCGAGACCGGCCTGCGCGTACAGGCGGGGGGCCAGGGTGGCGGCCGCGGTCACCGTGGGGTCGGCCGGGCCCGTGCCCGACAGGTGGGACGTGCCGCCGCCCCAGGCCGCCGCCGAGATCAGGACGGGGTGGCGGCGCAGGTCGCGGGCGCGTTCGGCCGTGGTGACGACGACCGCGCAGGCGCCGTCGGTCTCCAGGCAGCAGTCCAGGAGGCGGAACGGCTCGGCGATCCACCTGCTGGCCAGGTAGTCCTCCAGCGTGATGGGGGTACGCATGAGCGCCCGCGGGTTCTTGACCGCGTTGGCGCGCTGGGTGACGGCCAGCCGGCCGAAGTGCTCGGGTCTGGTGCCGTACCGGAGCATGTGGGCGCGGGCGTACATGGCGTACTGCTGCGGCGGGGCGAAGTAGCCGTACGGGGCCTGGTACTGGACCTCGGGGCTCGCCGGGAGGCCGCGTCCGGTGCCGCCCATGCGGAACTCGGACCGGGCGTTGACGGCGCGGTAGCAGACGACGGTCTCGGCCATGCCCGTGGCCACGGCCAGGGCGGCCTGGCCGACGACGGCGTGCGAGACGCTGCCGCCGCCGAACTGGTCGAGGTGCCAGGCGAGATCGGGCAGGCCGAGCGCGGGGGCCACCAGGGAGGGCGGGGCCGAGTCGCCGACGCGGTGAGTGGCCAGGCCGTCCACGGCGTCCGGGGGGAGGCCGGCGTCGTCGAGGGCGGCGAGGATCGCGCGGCAGGCGAGGGTGAGGGTGCTGACGCCCGAGTTCTTGGTGAAGGGGGTGTAGCCGACTCCCGCTACGGCGGTCACATCCCGAAATTCAAGCAAGCGCTTGGGCACATCGGCCACGCTATGCCCCTCCCTTTCCCCATGTCAACCACCACCCCGCAGCCCCAGGGACGCCTCCCTCAAGGGGACGGCACACCGGAACACGCAAGCCGACGGACGAACGAACGACCCTCGCCGTACACCTTGCGCCGGCCCGCACCGTCCCCCACCCCACCGACCCGGCGCCGGAGTCGGACCCGGAACCTCCCACCAGAAGCCGCCGAGAACCGTCCCAGCACCGGCCGAGCGGCGCGGGGACCGGGGCGAGGGCCGGCGCGGCCGGGAGGGCGGCGCCGGAGGCCCGCGGCGCCACCGACACGGGCGGGCGGGCGGCGGGCGGCGCCACCGGCACGGGCCGCGGGCGGCGGGCCTGCGTGGGGGGCGGGTGGGGTGGGTTGACAGGGGGGTGGGGTGGGCTTAGTGTCCAAGCAAGCGCTTGGTATGTAGAATGGGCGCAGTCGGTCACGAGGAGGCGGACCCATGAGCACACACGCTGCCCGGCTCATCGCGCCGGACGGCTGTCGCGGCCTTCCGACGCCCCACCAGCGCAGCAGGACTCGCAACGGAGCCGCCATGCCGCCCGGCCCTTCACAGCACAGCGGGAACGGCCACCCCGACAGCCGCCGGTTCCGGCAGGTCCTCGGCAGGTTCGCGACCGGCGTGGTGGCGATCACCGCCCTCGACCCGGCGGACGACCAGCCCTGCGGCCTGGCGGCCAACTCCTTCACCTCGGTCTCGCTCGACCCTCCGCTGGTGGCCTTCTGCGTCGCCCACACCAGCACGAGCTGGCCCCGGGTACGCGGCGCGAAGGTCGTCACCGTGAACGTGCTGGCCGAGCACCAGCAGCCGGTCTGCGCGCAGATGGCGGCCAAGGGCGGTGACAAGTTCGCCGGCCTGGCCTGGACCGGCTCCCCCGGCGGCAACCCGGTGCTCGAAGGCGCGCTGGCCTGGATCGACTGCGTGATCGAGGCCGAGCACCCGGCGGGCGACCACATGATCGTGGTGGCCCGGGTGCTGCAGCTCGACACGCACGCCGACGGCGGCCCGCTGGTCTTCTTCCAGGGCGGCTACGGAGGATTTGTTGAGCCTTCGTGAGGAGGCCCGCGCCTGGCTGGAGAAGAGCCTGTCCGGCGAGTTCGCGCACGTCCGCGGCCTCGGCGGCCCCGGCAGGGAGCACGAGGGGCACGAGTTGCGCCTGGCCTGGGAGCGCCGGCTCGGCGAGGCGGGCTGGACCTGCCTGAGCTGGCCCGAGCGGTACGGCGGCCGCGCCGCCTCCCTCGACGACCAGGTCGCCTTCTACGAGGAGTACGCCAGGGCCGACGCTCCTGCCCGGGTCGGCCTGATCGGCGAGGGGCTGATCGGCCCGACCATCCTGGAGTTCGGCACCGACGAGCAGAAGGACCGCTTCCTCCCGCCGATCCAGCGCGGCGAGGAGTTGTGGTGCCAGGGTTACTCCGAGCCCGAGGCCGGTTCCGATCTGGCGAACGTCCGGACCAGGGCGCGGCTCGAAGGAGACGAGTGGGTCGTCTCCGGGCAGAAGGTGTGGACATCGCTGGCCCACGTCGCCGACTGGTGCTTCGTCCTGTGCCGTACCGAGGAGGGCTCGCAGCGGCATCGCGGGCTGTCGTACCTGCTGGTGCCGATGGGACGGCCGGGCGTCAGCGTACGTCCGATCAGGCAGCTCACCGGCACCTCCGAGTTCAACGAGGTGTTCTTCGACGGCGCGCGCACGGCGGCGGGGAACGTGCTCGGGGCGCCGGGCGAGGGCTGGCGGGTGGCCATGGCCACGCTGGGCCACGAGCGCGGGGCGTCCACGCTGGGCCAGCAGATCGGGTTCCGGCGGGAGCTCGCCGAGGTGATCGCGACCGCCCGGCGGACGGGGGCGGCCGACGATCCGGTGCTGCGCGACCGGCTGGTCCGGTCGTGGCTGGAGCTGGAGATCATGCGGATGAACGCCCTGCGCATGCTGCGCCCGGACCCGGGCCCGGAGGTGTCGATCGCCAAGCTCTACTGGTCGGAGTGGCATCGCCGGCTGGGCGAGCTGGCGCAGGAGGTCCAGGGGAAGGCCGGGCTCGTGGCGCAGGACGGGCTGAACGACCTGCAACGCTTGTATTTGTTCAGCCGGGCGGACACGATCTATGCCGGGTCGAGTGAGATCCAGCGGAACATCATCGCCGAGCGCACTCTCGGACTCCCCCGCTGATTGGAGCACGGATGGCACCGCCCTATCCGAAGTCGCACGGCCTGCTCGACGGCAAGGTCACGCTGGTGACCGCCGCCGCGGGCGCGGGTATCGGCTACGCCACCGCCAGGCGCTGCGCCGAGGAGGGGGCGACGATCGTCATCTCCGACCGGCACGAGCGCCGCCTGTCCGCCGCCGCCGAGTCGCTGACCGAGCTGACCGGCGTCAAGCCGCTGGCGGTCCCGTGCGACGTGACGTCGGAGCCGCAGGTGCTGGCGCTGTTCGACGCGGTGGTGGAGGCGCACGGCCGGCTCGACGTGGTGATCAACAACGCCGGTCTCGGCGGTACGGCCCCGCTGGCCGAGATGACCGACGAGCAGTGGCACGCGGTCGTCGACGTCACCCTCAACGGCACCATGCGCTGCACCAGGGCGGCGGTCCGGCACATGATCGGCCAGGGCTCCGGCGTGATCGTGAACAACGCCTCGGTGGTCGGCTGGCGGGCGCAGCGCGGGCAGGCGCACTACGCGGCGGCCAAGGCCGGGGTGATGGCGCTGACGAGGTGCGTCGCGCTGGAGGTCGCCGAACACGGCGTCCGGGTGAACGCGGTGGCGCCGTCACTGGCCGTGCACCCCTTCCTGGCGAAGGTGACGAGCGAGGAGCTGCTGGCCGAGCTGGCCGCCAAGGAGGCGTTCGGGCGGTCGGCCGAGCCGTGGGAGGTGGCCAACGTGATCGTCTTCCTGGCCAGCGACTACTCCTCGTACATGACGGGCGAGACCGTCTCGGTCTCCTCGCAACATCCCTGAGCTGGCCCTGTCAGGGAGAATTCGGGGTAGGCGGCGGGGAGGCGGCGGACTACCGTCCGTGTCATGGGCACACGCTCCTCCTTCCTGCTCGACGTCCTGATCAGTGAGTTCGGCGAGTCGATCAAACGGGACCCGGCCGCCTTCCGGCGCAAGTTCCGCAAGATGGCGGCCTCCCCCTTCGCGTTCTACCGGGGCAGCGCCGGCCTGTTCTACGCCGACCTGACCGGCGACTTCGCCGACGGCTCCTACGTCGACGAGCCCACCGGCCGGGTCTGGATCCACGGCGACCTGCACGCCGAGAACTTCGGCACGTACATGAACGCCTCCGGGGTGCTGGTCTTCAACGTCAACGACTTCGACGAGGCCTACGTCGGCCCCTACGTCTGGGACCTCAAGCGCTTCGCCGCCAGCGTGGCGCTGATCGGCTACGCCAAGGCGCTGTCGGACGACACGATCAGCACGCTGGTGGGCGAGTTCGGGCGGGCGTACCTGACCGAGCTGCACGGCATCGCGACCGGCGGCGACGACGCCATCGGCTCGCTCACCCTGGAGACCACCGGCGGCGTGCTGCACCGGGTGCTCCAGACGGCGCGGCTCAGCACGCGGGTGGCGATGCTGGACGTCGAGACCGTGATCGACGACTACGACCGGCGCTTCGCCCTCATGGACGGCCGGGAGCCGGTCGACGCCGCGACCCGGGAGCAGGTGCTGGCGGCGTTCGAGGGCTACCTGGCGACGCTGCCGACGCCGTCCAACCCGGTCGAGCACGTCGTCAAGGACGTGGCGCTGCGCAAGGGCGTCGGGATCGGGTCGGCGGGGCTGCCGTCGTACAACCTGCTGCTGGAGGGGCGCTCGCAGGCGCTGGAGAACGACGTCATCCTCTACATGAAGCAGGCCCAGGCGCCGGCCGTGGCCCGGTACGTCGACAACGAGAAGGCGGCCTCCTACTTCCTGCACCAGGGCCACCGCACGGCGGAGTCGCAGCGGGCGCTGCAGGCCTACGCCGACCCGTGGCTCGGGTACGCCTCGCTCGGCGGGGTGGGCCAGCTCGTGGCCGAGGTGTCGCCGTACTCGGCCGACCTCGACTGGGACGACGTCAACGAGCCGGACGAGCTGCGTTCCATCATGCGCGACCTGGGACGGGCGGTGGCCCGCATGCACTCGGTGGCCGACGACGAGTCCAGCCACGACCTGGTGGACTTCTCGACGGAGGAGGCGATCGTCAGGGTCATCGATGGCGATCAATCCGGATTCATCGGCATGTTGGTGGATTTCGCCCACCGTTATGGGGCACAGGCTCGTGAAGACCATCAACGGTTCGTCGACCTGTTCAGGAACGGTCGCCTGCCCGGCGTGTGAGCCCTCGCGGCGACCGCGGAGGAGCATCGTGCGTCATCTCATTGGGCTGCTGCTGGGGACCGAGGAGGACTGGCCGGCGGCGTTCGAGACCGTGTTACGCCGGCTGGGGCCGATCAAGGGGGTGGGCGAGTTCGACGTCGAGCGCATCACGATCGAGCCGTTCGACCTGCGCGCCAAGCCACGCCACGAGCTGGTGATCGACCGGCTGGCGTACTGGTACTACCACCCGCGCGAGTGGCTGAAGAAGATCGCCATGATGGACGACGTCTATCTGCTGAACAGCCCGTTCACGTTCCAGTCGATGGAGAAGCACGCGGCCTACTGCGCGATGATGCGGCTGGGCCTCAAGGTGCCGGAGACGGTGCTGGTGCCGTACAAGAACCCGCTGGACAACGCCCGTTACGCCTACACCGCCGAGCGCTACAACCGGTCCTTCGACCTCGACGCGGTCGCCGAGCGCATCGGCTACCCGCTGTTCATGAAGCCGTACGACGGCGGGGCCTGGCGGGGCGTCTCCCGCGTGCGCGACCGCGACGAGCTGCACCGCGCCTACGACCAGAGCGGCGAGATGCTCATGCACCTCCAGCAGTCCGTCGAGGGGTACGACGCCTTCGCCAGGTCGCTGTCGATCGGCGCGGAGACCATGGTCATGCGCTTCCGCCCGGACGAGCCGATGCACGACCGCTACGCCGTGGACCACGAGTTCCTCTCGCCGTCGGTGGGCGAGGAGGTCGTCACCGTCGGGCGGCTGGTGAACGCGTTCTTCCGCTGGGAGTTCAACTCCTGCGAGACCCTGGTCAAGGGCACGGACGTGCACCCGATCGACTACGCCAACGCCTGCCCCGACGTGGCCCTGACCAGCCTCCACTACTACTTCCCCTGGGCGATCAAGGCGCTGGTGAAGTGGAGCGTGTTCTGCGTGGCCACCCGCCGCCGCCCACGCATCGACCTGGAGACGCACGACTACTTCGAGGTCACCGGCGACTACGGGGAACGGCTGGCCCAGTACCGGAAGCTGGCCGACCGGTACTTCGAGGTGGACCGGTACGAGGAGTTCTGCCGTACCCATCTGGGGCACCTCGATGAGGTCGTCCTGGACTGGGTGGCCGGGCCGGAGTTCGATCGGTTGCTGGTGGACACGGTGGCGGCCACGTACCCGGCGGGCGAGCGTGAGCGGTTCACCGAGCACTTCCGCGGGCTGCTGCGACTCTGGGTGAAGGACGCGGGCAGCTAGTAACCGACCGGTCGGTATGGCATGCTTCCGGAACATGACTCTGTTCTCGGTGGAAGGCAAGACGGTCGTCGTCACCGGTGGTTCGCGCGGCATCGGCCGCATGATCGCCGCCGGGTTCGTGGAGGCGGGCGCGACCGTCGTCATATCGGCGCGCAAGTCGGCGGAGGTCGAGAAGACGGCCACAGAGCTGGGGTGCACGGCCGTCCAGGCCGACCTGTCCACGCCCGAAGGGGTGGACACGCTGGTCACGGCGGTGGGCGGCCCGCTGCACGTGCTGGTCAACAACGCCGGCGCGACCTGGGGCGCACCTCTGGAGGAGTATCCGGAGCACGCCTTCGACAAGCTCTGGGACATCAACGTCAAGGGCGTGTTCTACCTGACCCAGAAGTTCCTGCCGCACCTGCGGGAGGCGGCCGGCGCGGACGACCCGGCCCGGGTGATCAACGTGGGCTCGATCGACGGCATCCGGGTGCCCGCCCTGGAGAGCTACGCCTACTCCTCCACCAAGGCGGCCGTGCACATGCTGACCCGCCACCTGGCCAGGCAGCTGGCCAAGGACCACATCACGGTCAACGCCATCGCCCCCGGGCCGTTCGACTCCAAGATGATGGCCTTCGCCCTGGACGATCCCGCCACCCGCGCCGCCATCGCCTCGACCATCCCCCTGGGACGGATCGGCCGGCCCGACGACATGGCGGGCGCGGCCATCTTCCTGTCCTCGCGGGCGGGGGCGTACCTGACGGGCACGGTCATCCCGGTGGACGGCGGCATCTCCTGCTGATCAGACCAGCTCGACCAGGGCCCGGGCGAGGTTCGCCGCGGCGTCCGGCGCGTAACGCAGGAACAGGTACGGCTCGGTCAGCTCCAGCTCGATGACCACCGGCGTGCCGTCGGACAGCCGGACCAGGTCGATCCTGGCGTAGAGAAGGGCGTGGGGAATGGCTGCGAGCACCTTCTCGGCCAGGTCGACCTGGTCCGGGGCCGGGGTGCGGAGCTCGGCCCGCGCGTTGTGGTCGAAGGTCGCGCCCGCCGCCAGCATCGGATGGCGCCGGACGGCGTGGCTGAGGCGGCCGTTGAAGTACAGCAGGGAGGTCTCGCCCTCCGACTCCACCATGTCGAGGTAGGGCTGGACCATCGGCTGCCGCCCCGCGGCCTGGAGGGCGGCGGCCAGCTCCGCGGCCTTGCCCCGGTCGGTGGTCCTGGTCGTGTCGCGGGCCCCGGCGGAGATCGCCGGCTTGACGACGTACTCCGGCCAGTCGGGCAGGTCGTCGGCGGACCAGTGGGTGGGCACGGTCGGCACGCCCAGGTCTCTCAGATAGGTCTTGTCGGTGTTGCTCTCCAGGACGGCGGCCGGGTTGAGCAGCCGGGTGACGGACTCCACCCTGCGGGCCCAGGCCAGGAACTCCTCGCGCCGGTCGATGTAGTCCCAGACCGATCGCACGACGACGGCGTCGTAGGCGCTCCAGTCGGCTTCGGGGTCGTCCCAGCGTTCGGCGCGGGCCTCGATGCCGTGGGCCTGCCAGTGGGAGAGCGCGAGGTCACGCTCGTCGTCCTGGCCGGTTCGGTCATCAAAGGTGACATATGCGCATTTCGTCATCCACGGATGGTAGTGGGGGCGGGCCGGGTCATCTCGACCCGGCCCGTACGGGAGCGCCCTCTCCGCGCCGGAGGACGCCCCCGGGTCCGGTTAGGAGTCGACGCTGGAGCCGGCGTGGCTGGCGTCGGTGGCGGTCGTGGCGTTGCCGTTGACGTTGTTGACGCTCGTGGCGTCGGTGCCGCTCACGTTCACGTTCACGACGTTGCCGAAGTTGTTGCCCGACTGCGAGGTGTCGTGGTTGGAGCTGGAGTTGCCCGAGGTGATGTCGGCGTAGGCCGGGGAGGACAGGAGCGTCAGGGCGGCGGCCGCGGCGACGGCGCCGGTGGTCACGCAGAGCTTCTTCATCATGTCGATGTCCCTTCCTTCAGAGCTGTACGGACGTCAGTGGAAGATGTAGGTCACCGCGACGCCGCCGTCGGTGGCGGTGGACGCGATGCCGTTGATGTTGTTGACGTTGGTCGAGTCCCAGCCACCGTGGTTGGCCGCGGAGACGTCGCCGAAGTTGTTGCCGGCCTGCGACGAGTCGCTGTTGCTGCTCCAGTTGTCGGACCAGGTGTCAGCGTGGGCGGGAACGGCCGCCATGGCGACGCCGGCGGCCGCGGCCAGGACGGCACCCGCGGCGCTCAGCCTTTTGATCACTTCTGCTCCTTACCGGTGAGGACCCCTTGGGAAGCGGCGGGGCACCAGGGCCCTGGGCAGCCACCGCCCCCTTTTTTGACCTTCTGTGACCCATTCGGATCAAGGTCAATGCGACTATATAACTCTGCGTTGCCACACGGTAGCTAAGAGTGATCAGAACATTGTTCGTGGCCCACCCTGACATGAGATGGCAGTGACCCGGCCCTACGGTCCGGCCATGATCTACGAACTGCGGCGCTACACCCTGCACCCCGGGCGGCGCGACACGCTGGTCACGCTGTTCGAGCGCGAGTTCGTCGAGCCGCAGGAGGCGCTCGGCATGCGCGTCGCCGGCACCTTCCGCGACCTCGACGCCCCCGACACCTTCACCTGGCTGCGCGCCTTCCCCGATATGAAGGCCCGCCGGGCGGCGCTGGAGGGCTTCTACGGCGGCCCGGTCTGGGCGGCCCACCGCGACGCCGCCAACGCCACGATGATCGACTCGGACGACGTGCTCCTGCTCCACCCGTCCGGGCCGCCGCTTCCGTCCTGGGACCGGCCGGCCTCGGTCGCGGCCGAACCGCCCGCCGCGCTCTACGTCGCGACGATCTGCCACGTCGAGGAGGGCTTCGCCGACTTCTTCGCCCGGCAGGTCGCGCCCGCGCTGGCCGAGGCCGGGACGCCGCCGGTCGGCTGCCTGGAGAGCGAGCACGCCGAGAACACCTTTCCCCGCCTGCCCGTCCGGACCGGGGAGAACGTGTTCGTGTGGTTCACCCGCTTCGCCCGTCCCGAGGACGAGCGCGAGGCGGACCTCTCCCTGCTCGACGGCCGCCTGACCGCCCCGCCGGTGCGCTTCCGCCTGCGTCCCACCGCCCGGTCGTCGATGCGCTGACGCCCTTGCGGCGGGAGGACGTCAGGGGGCGGCGCCGTAGACGGGTTCGGGTTCGGGGGCGGCCTCCAGGAGCGTGGCGACGGCCTCGCCGACCTCCTGCGGCGACCAGCGGGCGCCCCGGTCCACGGCGGGGCCGTGGCGCCAGCCGGTGGCCAGGGAGATCGTGCCGCCCTCGACCTCGAACACCCGGCCCGTCACGTGCGCGGAGGCCGCCGAGCCGAGCCAGACCACGAGGGGGGCGACGTTGGCCGGGTCCATGGGGTCGAAGCCGGACGGCGGCCTGGCCATGGTGGCCGCGAACACCTCCTCGGTCATCCGGGTGCGGGCGGCGGGCGCGATGGCGTTGACCGTGACGCCGTAGCGGGCCAGTTCGGCGGCGGCGACCTGGGTGAGGGCGGCGATCCCGGCCTTGGCCGCCGAGTAGCCGCCCTGGCCGACGCTGCCGAGCAGGCCCGCGCCCGACGAGGTGTTGACCACCCTGCCGGACACCTCCTCCCCCGCCTTCGACCGCTCCCGCCAGTACGCGGCCGCGTGCCGCAGCGGCAGGAAGTGGCCCTTGAGGTGCACGCGGACGACGTCGTCCCATTCCTGCTCTGTCATCGAGACCAGCATCCGGTCGCGCAGGAAGCCGGCGTTGTTCACCAGCACGTCCAGCCGGCCGTACGCGCTGACGGCGGTCTTGACCAGGCGGGCGGCGCCGGCCCAGTCGGACACGTCGTCGCAGTTGGCCACCGCCCGGCCGCCGAGGGCCTCGATCTCGGCGACGACCTCGTGCGCCGGGCCGGCGGACGCGCCGCCGCCGTCGCGGGCGGTGCCGAGGTCGTTCACCACGACGCGGGCGCCCTGGCGGGCGAACTCCAGGGCGTGCTGCCTGCCGATGCCGCGTCCGGCGCCTGTCACGATCACCACACGGCCAGCGCAAATGCCCACAAGACCTCCCAAGGGGATCATGAACAGATATCAGGAAATATCGTCGGAAGCCAGGTATTGCCAGGCGGGGATCTCGCCGCCGCCGTCCACCCGCACCTCGGCGCCGGTCACGTAGCCGGGGGCGGCCAGCCACAGGCACGCCCCGGCCACGTCGGCGGGCGTGGCCGGGCGGCCCGCGGGGATGGTCGCGTCCGCCCGCCCGTGGCCGGTGTACCGCTCGGCCGCCGTGGTGCCGGCCAGGCCGACGACGACCGAGTTGACCCTGACCTCGGGGGCCCACTCGGCGGCCAGGCAGCGGGCCAGGTGGTGCAGGCCCGCCTTGGCGGCGCCGTACGCGGCGGTGCCCGGCGAGGGACGGGCGCCGCTGACGCTGCCGATCATCACGATCGCCCCGCGGACGGCGGCCAGCAGCGGGTGGGCCCGCTGGGACACCAGCAGGGGCGCGGTCAGGTTGAGCTCGATGACGCGGGCGTGCAGGCGTGGCGAGGTGCCCGACACGGGGGCGGGCGGCGAGCCGCCGGCGTTGTTGACCACCACGTCGAGCCGGTCGAACCCGGCGACCAGGCGCTCGACGTCCTCCGGCACGCGTACGTCGGCCTGGACGAAGCGCAGGCCGTCCAAGGGGCCCGGGTCCCTTCTGGCGCAGACCGTCACGTCGGCGCCGGCCGCGCGGAAGGCCCTGGCGATGCCCGCGCCGATGCCCTGGGTGCCGCCCGTCACCAGCACGGACCTGCCCGTGTAGTCGTAAGTGACCGTCACGGGTGCTACCGTACCAAGCAAGCGTTAGGTGCGACCAGGGAGCGCGATGGGGATCACACTGCGGGACGGGCCGGTCGCCGAGGTCGTGGTGGACGTGCCGCCGGTGAACGCGTTGACCGTGGGGGGCTGGGCCGAGCTGGCGGCGGCCGTGCGCACGGCCGGGCGCGACCCGGCGACCAGGGTGGTGGTGCTGCGGGCCGAGGGACGCGGGTTCAACGCCGGCGTGGACATCAAGGAGATGCAGGCCGATCCCGGGCACACAGCGCTGGTCGGGGCGAACCGGCAGTGTTTCGAGGCGTTCGCGGCCGTCTACGAGTGCGAGGTGCCGGTGATCGCCGCCGTGCACGGCCACTGCCTGGGCGGCGGGGTCGGCCTGGCGGGCAACGCGGACGTGGTGGTGGCCAGCGAGGACGCCTACTTCGGGCTGCCCGAGGTGGACCGCGGAGCGCTCGGCGCCGCCACGCACCTGGCCCGGCTGGTGCCCCAGCACCTCATGCGGGCCATGGTCTACACGTGCAGGAACGTCACGGCGGCCGAACTGCACGCGTTCGGGTCGGTCCTGGAGGTGGTGCCGCGCGACAAGCTGCGGGAGGCGGCCATGGAGGTGGCCGGGCTGATCGCGGACAAGGACCCGTACGTGATCCGCCGCGCCAAGGAGTCGCTGAACGGCATCGACCCGGTGGACGTCCGGCGCAGCTACCGCTTCGAGCAGGGCTTCACCTTCGAGCTGAACCTCATGGGCATGGGCGACGAGCACAGGGAGCGGTTCCGATGAGCAAGGTGATGTCCGTCGAGGAGGTCGCGGCCTCGGTGGAGAGCGGGATGACGGTCGGCATCGGCGGCTGGGGCTCGCGGCGCAAGCCCATGGCCCTGGTGGGCGGCCTGCTGCGGGCGCCCGTCCAGGACCTGACGATCGTCTCCTACGGCGGCCCGGACGTCGGCATGTTGTGCGCGGCGGGCAAGGTGCGCAAGGTGGTGGCGCCGTTCGTCACGCTCGACTCGATCCCCCTCGAACCGCACTTCCGGGCCGCCCGGCAGGCGGGCGCGGTCGAGTTCGCCGAGTACGACGAGGGCATGTTCATGTTCGGCCTGCTGGCGGCGGCGCACCGGCTGCCGTTCCTGCCGACGCGGGCCGGGCTGGGGTCCGGCGTGATGCGGGTCAACCCGGACCTGCGGACGGTGCGCTCGCCGTACGGGGACGGGGAGGAGCTGGTCGCGGTGCCCGCCCTGACCATGGACGTGGCCCTGGTGCACCTCAACCGGGCCGACGCCCGCGGGAACGCCCAGTACCTGGGCCCCGACCCGTACTTCGACGACCTGTACGCCAAGGCGGCCGGGCGCTGCTACGTGTCGTGCGAGCGCTTGGTGGACACCGCCGACCTGCTGAAGGAGGGGCCGGTGCAGTCGCTGCTGATCAGCCGGTCGATGGTGACCGGCGTGGTCGAGGCGCCCGGCGGGGCGGGGTTCACCTCGTGCGAGCCGGACTACGGGCGTGACGAGAAACGGCAGCGGCGGTACGTGGAGGGCGGCGTCGATGAGGGGAACTGAGGTGAGCAGGGCCGACGTGTGCGTGCTGGCCTGCGCGGAGGCGTTCAGGGGCGACGGGGAGATCCTGGCGGCCGGGATCGGCGGCGCGGTCACGGTGCTGGCCGCGCGGCTGGCCCGGCTGACGTTCGAGCCCGACCTGCTCACCCACGACGGCGTCTGCCTGCTCACCGGCGACGTGCCCGCGCTGGGGGCGGCGCCCGGGGTGGTGGAGGGCTGGCTGCCGTTCCGGGAGCACCTGTGGCTGGTGCTGAACGGCCGGCGGCACGTGATGCTCGGCGCGAGCCAGATCGACCGGCACGGGAACAGCAACATCTCCTGCATCGGCGACTGGGCGCGGCCCAGGGCCCAGCTCCTGGGGGTGCGCGGGGCGCCGGGGAACACGCGGTGCGACCCGACGAGCTACTGGATCCCGCGGCACTCCCGCCGGGTGTTCGTGCCCGAGGTGGACATGGTGAGCGGACTCGGGACCGACCGGGGGGCGTACGAGCTGCGGCGGGTGGTGACGGACCTGGCGGTGCTCGACTTCGCCACCGCCGACGGCTCGATGCGCCTGGTGTCCACCCATCCGGGCGTGAGCGTGGCCGACGTGGTGGCCGCCACGGGCTTCGAGCTGGTCGTCCCGCCGGACGTGCCCACGACGCGGGAGCCGGACGCCGGGGAGCTGGCCGTCCTGGACCGGCTGGACCCCGGACGGGCGCGCGACCGCGAGGTGGCGACGTGAGGACCGCCCTGACCGAGCTCACCGGCTGCCGCCATCCCGTCGTCCAGACCGGCATGGGGTACGTCGCGGGCGCCCGGCTGGCCGCGGCCGTCTCGGCGGCGGGCGGGCTGGGCGTGATCGGCGCCGCGACCATGTCGGTGCCCGAGATGACGGCGGCGGTCAGGCGGGTGAAGGAGCGCACGGACGCCCCCTTCGGGGTGAACCTCCGCTCCGACGCCGACGATGCGGCCGAGCGGGTGGAGGTGCTGATCAAGGAGGGGGTGCGGGTGGCGTCGTTCGCCCAGGCGCCCCGGCGGGAGCTGGTCGCCCGGCTCAAGGACGCGGGGGTCGTCACCATCCCGTCGGTGGGGGCGCGCCGGCACGCCGAGAAGGTGGCCGCGTGGGGCGTGGACGCGGTGATCGTGCAGGGCGGCGAGGGCGGCGGGCACACCGGCCCGCTGGCCACCACGCTGCTGCTGCCGCAGGTCGTGGACGCGGTGGACATCCCGGTGATCGCGGCGGGCGGGTTCTTCGACGGCCGGGGCCTGGTCGCCGCGCTGGCCTACGGCGCGTGCGGGGTCGCCATGGGCACCCGCTTCCTGCTGACCCGCGAGTCCCCGGTGCCCGGCGGGGTCAAGGACGTCTACCTCGCCGCCCGCGAGACCGTCGTGACGACCAGTGTGGACGGCGTGCCGCACCGCGTGCTCAGCACGCCGTTCGTGGCCTCGCTGGAACGGTCGCGGCTGCTGCGCGCGGTGCTGAACGGCGCCCGGTTCAGGCGGCTGTCCGGCCTGTCGTGGGCCGCGCTGGTCCGCGAGGGACGGCGGATGCGGCGCGGCCGGGAGCTGACCTGGGCGCAGGTGCTCCAGGCGGCCAACACGCCGGTGCTGCTGCGGGCGGCGATGGTGGACGGACGGGCCGACCTCGGGGTGATGGCCTCCGGTCAGGTGGTGGGCGTGATCGAGGACCTGCCGTCGTGCGCCGAGCTGATCGAGCGGGTGATGGCCGAGGCCGAGGACGTGCGCGGGAGCCTGGCCCGGCTCACAGGACGGTGATGCCCCGGGCGGCGAGGATGGCGTTGGCCTGGGCCTGGTTGATGATCGCGCCGGTGAAGGCGCGCAGCTTGGCGTCGTCGGGCTGACCGAGGTCGGCGCCGCGCAGGTCGGCCTTGGCGAACGTGGTGTTGAGCAGCCGCGTGCCGATGAACCGGCAGTCGCTGAAGGTGGCCTCGGTGAAGTCGCAGCCCGACAGGTCGGCGTCGTCGAAGCGCACCCCCTCGACGAACTCGCCGCGCAGCGAGCAGCCGCCGAGGTTGGCCAGCGTCAGGTTGCAGCGGGCGACCTTGAAACCGGTGCCGCGCGAGGCCGTGAGCGCGGCGCCGATCATGCGGCAGCCCGTGAAGGAGGCGTCGGTCAGCAGCGCGCCGCCGAACTGGGCCGAGGACAGGTCGACGTCGGTGAACGTCGCGTCGATCAGGTCGGCGTCGTTGAACCTCGGGCGCATGCCGCCGCCGCCCTTGAAGACCGCGCCGTCGAGGTCGGCCTTGCGCAGGTCGGCGCCGTCGAGCACGCAGGACTCGAACAGGGCGCCGGCCAGCGCGGCTCCGGAGAGGTCGACCTCGGTCAGGTCGCAGCCGCGGAAGACGTGCGGCCCGTCGCCGTGGAGGGCCGGGCGGCTGTGGGAGAGGTCTTCGCCGTCGAGGTTCACGGTGTCACAGCGTACCGGTGAGCACCTCCGCCGCCGCCTGGCCGCAGACCCGGGCCGACCCGTACGTGGCGATGTGCACGGCGCCGAGGTCGGAGCGGGCGGGCAGGCCCATCTCCACGACGACGGCGTCCGGGCGGGCGCTGAGCAGGTGCCGTAGCGCCTCGCCCTGCCAGGCGTAGCGGTGGGCGTCGCGGACCACGATCACCAGCGGACGCTGTCCCGCCTCGCCGATCAGCCGCTCCAGCCGGGCCCCGGTCGTGTCCGCGGCCGCGAGCCGGGTGACGGCGGTGCCGGGCAGCAGCCGGCCGAGCGGCTCGCCGACGCCCCACGGGGTGCCCTTGTCGATGGCCAGGTTCATCTCGGGCGTCAGCTCGACCACGTGCGCCGCCCCGGTGAGCGGCAGCACGGGCGCGGTGGACCTGCGGGTGACGCGTACGGCCCGCCGGGCCGCGGAGAGCCCGAGGTAGCCGTCCTCCGGTACGGGGCTGCCCGAGGAGGTGGTCCAGGCGGCCAGCTCGCGGACCCTGCGGGCGGCGTCGGCCAGTCGCTCCTCGGGCAGCAGTCCATCGGTCACGGCGGCGGCGATGGCGTCGCGGACCTCGATGGCGGTGGCCTCGTCGGCCCGCTCGCCGCCCACGCAGATCGCGTCGGCTCCCGCGGCTATGGCGCGGGCGGAGGCGCCCCCGATCCCGTACGCCCCCGACACCGCGGCCATTTCTATGCCGTCCGTGATGATCATTCCTTGGAAGCCCAGCTCCTCGCGCAGCAGGCCCGTGAGGACCTTCGGGCTGAGCGTGGCGGGCAGTTCGGCGTCGTAGGAGGGCACGAGCAGGTGGCCGGTCATGATCGACTTGACCCCCTCCTTGATCGCTTCCCGGAACGGGAAGAGCGCCTCCTCGATGCCCGCGTCGGCCACCACGGGCACGCCGTGGTGGGAGTCGACGGTGGTGTCCCCGTGGCCGGGGAAGTGCTTGGCGCAGGCGGCCACCCCGGCCGACTGCAGGCCGCGGACGAACGCCCTGGTGTGCCTGGCCACCAGCGCGGGGTCGGAGCCGAAGGCGCGCAGGCCGATGACCGGGTTGTCGGGGTTGGAGTTCACGTCGGCGGAAGGGGCGAAGTCGATGGTGATGCCCGCTGTCGCCAGGTCGCCGCCCAGGTCCCTGGCCAGGGCCTCGGTGAGGCCGACGTCGTCCACGACGCCCAGGGCGTACCCGCCGGGACGACTGCTGCCGGTGCTCACCTCCAGCCGGGTGACCTCGCCGGACTCCTCGTCGGTGCCGACGAGCACCGCGGGGTTCTCCGCACGCAGCGCGGCGGTGAGCCGGGCCACTTGGGCGGGGTCGGCGATGTTGCGGGAGAACAACACCACACCGGCCAGTCCCTCGCCGAGTCGGCGGAGGATCCAGTCCGGAGGCGTCCTTCCCGCGAAACCAGGGAGGAGGACGGCGTCGGCGAGGCGAAGAAGGTCACCGCTGAGGGGCATGACCCGAAATCTAATAGGAAAGTTTCCTATTTGCTAGAGGCATTTTCTGATGTCAGCCACGTTCCTTCCGTGTCGAATTCAACCAATGCCGGAAATGGCCACTCCAGTCGCCGCGGCCCGGCTCTCAGGCGAGGCGCTCTATGACGGTGACATTCGCCTGTCCGCCGCCCTCGCACATGGCCTGCAGGCCGTACCGGCCGCCGGTGCGCTCCAGCTCGTGCAGCAGCTTCACGGTCAGGACCGCGCCGGTCGCGCCGAGCGGATGGCCGAGCGCGATGGCGCCGCCGTTGGGGTTCACCCGGGCCGGGTCGGCGCCGGTCTCCTTGATCCAGGCCAGGACGACGGAGGCGAACGCCTCGTTGACCTCGATCGCGTCGAAGTCGTCGATGGCCATGCCCGTCCTGCCCAGGGCGTGGGCGGTGGCCGGGATGGGCGCGGAGAGCATCATGACCGGGTCAGCGCCGCGCGCCGACAGGTGGTGCACGCGGGCGCGCGGGGTCAGCCCGTGGTCGCGTACGGCCCGGGGCGAGGCGACCAGCAGCGCCGCCGCGCCGTCGGAGATCTGGGACGCCAGCGCCGCCGTGAGCCGTCCCCCTTCGGTCAGCGGCCTGAGCGCGGCCATCTTCTCCGGCGTGGTGTCCCTGCGCGGGGCCTCGTCGTCGGCGACGCCCTCGTAGGGGACGATCTCGCGCCGGAACCGCCCCTCGTCCACGGCCCGCAGCGCGCGGCGGTGCGACTCGTAGGCGTAGCGTTCCATGTCCTCGCGCGACAGGTCCCAGGCCACCGCCATCTGCTCGGCTCCGGCGAACTGGGAGACCTCCGCCGTGCCGTACCGCGCGGCCCAGCCCTTGGACCCGGCGAGCGGGGTCTCGTGCCCGAGCGGCCGGCCCGCCAGCATGGCCGAGGAGATCGGGATCATGCTCATGTTCTGCACGCCGCCCGCGACCACCAGGTCGTTCGTGCCCGACAGCACGGCCTGGGCGGCGAAGTGCAGGGCCTGCTGCGAGGAGCCGCACTGGCGGTCGACGGTGACGCCCGGCACCTCCTCCGGCAGCCCGGCGGCCAGCCAGCAGGTGCGCGCGACGTCGCCGGCCTGCGGCCCGATCGTGTCCACGCAGCCGAAGATGACGTCCTCCACGGCGGAGGGGTCGGCGTCCGCGCGGTCCATCAGCTCGCGGAGCACGTGCGCGCCGAGGTCGGCCGGGTGGGCCGCGGCCAGCCCGCCGTTCCTGCGCCCGACCGGGGTGCGGACGGCGGCGACGATGTAAGCCTCACTCATCTCCGTATCCTAACAAGCGCTTGGTAAGCAAGGTAAGGCCGTACGAGCTGGGCCTGTTGCGTGAACAAGCGATTGTCTGAGGGCTCATAATGGAAACGTGACCACGCGAAAGAACTCCGGCACCACCACGTCACCGGCGAAGCGCCAGCGCGCCACCTCGGGGGCGGCCTCCGAGCGGCGCGACCATCTCGTCAAACTCGCCGCGGAGCTCTTCGCGCGCAAGGGCTTCCAGGCCACGACCGTACGCGAGATCGCCGACGAGGCGGGCATCCTGTCCGGGAGCCTCTACCACCACTTCGACTCCAAGGAGACGATCGTCGACGAGGTGCTGTCCACCTTCCTCGACGACCTCATCGCCCGCTACCGCGCCGCCGTCGACAACAACGCCGACGCCCGCACGGTCCTGTCGGAGATGGTCCGCATCGGCTTCGGCACGCTGGAACCCCACCGCGCCGCGATCACCGTCATGCAGAACGACTGGAACTACCTGCGCCAGTTCGAGCGCTTCAACTACCTGGTCAAGGCCGAGGACGAGGTCGAGCAGATCTGGGTGGCCCAGATCAAGGCCGGTCAGGCGGCCGGGCTGTTCAGGGCCGACGTCGACCCCAAGCTGACCTACCGGATGATCCGCGACACCATCTGGGTGGCCGTGCGCTGGTTCCGTCCCGGCGGCAGGCTCAACACCACCGCCCTGGCCGAGCACTACATCACCGTGCTGTTCGACGGCCTCGCCACCGGCGAGCGCACGACCCAGCGCCAGGGATGAGCCTCGGCAAGGCGGTGCGGCTGGCACTGCAGGAGATCGCCGAGCCGCACAAGGCCGAGCCGATGCGCGCGTACATGAAGTCGGAGATGCCCTTCCTCGGCGTGCAGGCGACGCCGAGGCGGGCGGCGCTCAGGCGGGTGTTCGCCGACCACCGCATCGACTCCGCGCCCGAGTGGCGGCGCGCGGTGCTCTCGCTGTGGCGGGAGGCCGAGTTCCGCGAGGAGCGCTACGCCGCCGTCGAGCTGACCGGCTACCACTACTACCGCGACTTCCAGACCCTCTACACCGTGCCGATGTACGAGGAGATGATCGTCACCGGTGCCTGGTGGGACCTGGTCGACGAGCTGGCCACCCACCGCGTCGGCGGCCTGCTGACCGCCTTCCCCGACACCATGCGCCCGCTCGTGCTCGACTGGGCCGCCGGCGACGACCTGTGGAAGCGCCGCACGGCGATCCTGTGCCAGAACCGCTTCAAGTCCCGCACCGACACCGCCCTGCTGTACGCCTGCATCGAACCCAGCCTGTCCGACACCGACTTCTTCGCCCGCAAGGCCATCGGCTGGGCCTTACGGGAGTACGCCAAGACCAATCCCGACGAGGTCGTGCGTTACGTACGCGCCAAGGGCATCTCGGGCCTGAGCCGCCGGGAGGCGCTGAAGAACCTGGCCGTCGACTAGACCCCGCTCATCTGGTCCACAGCTCATCTGGTCCACAGAGCGTCCTGCACCGCCTGCACCAGCGCCATCAGCTCCGGCGTCACCCGCTCCCGCGCCCAGGCCAGCGCGTAGGTGATGCGCAGCTCCCCCGCCTCCAGCGGCACGAACCGCACATCCTCCCGCCTGACGGCCCTGACCAGGAGCTGCGGGATCGGCAGCAGCCCCGCCCCGGCGGCCACCAGGTCGAGCGCGGCGGCGAAGTCGTCGTCGGCCACCATCCGCGAGCGCCCCGGCAGCCCCGGCCACGGCCGGCTCCCCGGCGTCAGCAGCACCTGCCCGCCCAGATCGCCCGGCGTGACCCTGCCGTGCCCGGCCAGCCGGTGCCCCAGCGGGACGGCCAGATGGTCCACGGTGACGTGGAAGCGGGCCGCCGTGACGAACTGCGCGGGCGCCGGCGTGGCCAGGATCGCGGCCGAGACCTCCCCGCTCCCCAGCGCCTGAGCGGCCGCGCCCCGGCCGGCCACGACGAGCTCCACGCCGATCGCCGGAACGCGCCCGGCCAGCCGTCTGGCGATGCGCGCGGCCAGTGTCCCCACCAACGGTGGATAAGCCAGGTGAATGGTCGGGCGGGCCAGTCTGGCGGCCTCGGCGGTGAACGCCTGGGCCGATTCGAGCACCTGCCGGGCGTACGGCAGCAGGCCCTTCCCCTCGGCCGTGAGCCGCACCTCGCGGGCATTGCGCTCGAAAAGCCTCACCCCGGCGGCACGTTCGAGCCGGGTGATGGCCTGGCTGACGGCGGGCTGCGACATGCCGAGGTCAGCGGCGGCGGCCGAGAAGCCGAGTCGCTCGGCGACCAGGAGGAAGCAGTGGATCTCCTTGAGCATAAGCAGCACTTATCGATGATGCACGACCTCGGCGGTGCCCGACACGATTCCGCCATCTGACCGACGTGATCGAGGAGCTGAGATGTCGCCATTCCCCACGTCCACGGTGCTCGGATATCCGAGGATCGGGCCGCGACGGGAGCTGAAGCGGGCGCTGGAGTCGTACTGGGACGGGCGGTCCGGCCGGGCGGAGCTGGAGCGGACGGGCGCCGAGATCAGGGAGCGGACCTGGCGCCGGCTGGCCGAGCTGGGCCTGGAGGGACTGCCGTCCAACACCTTCTCCCTGTACGACCACGTGCTGGACACCGCGGTGCTGCTGGGCGCGGTGCCCGAGCGCTACCGCGCGGCCGAGGACCCCTACTTCGCGATGGCCAGGGGCACCGAGGGCCTGGCGCCGCTGCGGATGACGAAGTGGTTCGACACCAACTACCACTACATCGTGCCGGAGATCGGCCCGGAGACCGTCTTCAAGCTGGACGCCTCCAAGCCGCTCGCCGAGGTGCGCGAGGCCCGCGCGCTGGGCTACGAGACCCGGCCCGTCGTGGTCGGGCCGGTGACGTTCCTGCTGCTGGCCGGGGCGCCCGAGCGGCTGGAGGACGTGCTCGGCTGCTACGAGGAGCTGCTCGCGGCGCTGGCCGCCGAGGGCGTCGCCTGGGTGCAGCTCGACGAGCCGGCGCTGGTCGGCGACCGGACGCCCGAGGAGCTGGAGGCCGTCCGCGACGCCTACGACCGGCTGGGGTCGGCGACCGCCCGCCCTGGACTGTTCGTGGCCTCCTACTTCGGCGACCTCGGCCCCGCGCTGCCGGTGCTGGCCGGCACGCCCGTGGAGGCGATCGGCATTGACCTGGTGCGCGGCGGCGCCGTGACCGACCTGCCGGGCAAGACCGTGGTCGCGGGCGTGGTGTCGGGCCGGGACGTGTGGCGCACGTCGCCGGAGCGCGCGCTGGCCGCCCTGGGCGGCGTGCGGGCGGACCGGGTGACGGTGAGCACGTCGTGCTCGCTGCTGCACGTGCCCTACGACGTGGACGCCGAGCCCGACCTCGATCCGGCGCTGCGGGAACGGCTGGCGTTCGCCGAGCAGAAGGTGGCCGAGGTCGTGGCGCTGGCCCGGTCGGACTTCCAGGGTCCGGCCCCCGTCGCGCCCTCGGTGCCGCTGACCTCGCCGGCCGCGTCCGAGGAACGTGCGCCGTACGCCGTCCGGGCCGCCGCCCAGGCCGCACACCTGGGATTGCCGGCGCTGCCGATCACCACCATCGGCTCGTTCCCCCAGACCGGCGAGCTGCGCGCGGCGCGCGCGGCCGTGGTGGCCGGCACACTGACCGAGGACGACTACGAGCGGCGCGTCGAGGCCGAGATCGAGCACGTCATCAGGGTGCAGGAACGCCTCGGCCTGGACGTGCTCGTGCACGGCGAGCCCGAGCGCAACGACATGGTCCAGTACTTCGCCGAGCACCTGGACGGGTTCGCGGTCACCAGGAACGGCTGGGTCCAGTCGTACGGGTCGCGCTGCACCCGGCCGCCGATCCTGCACGGCGACGTCGGCCGTCCCGGGCCCATCACCGTACGCTGGGCCTCCTACGCGCAGTCGCTCACCGACAAGCCGGTCAAGGGCATGCTCACCGGGCCGGTGACGATCGTGGCCTGGTCGTTCGTCCGCGACGACCTGCCGCTGCGTGACGTGGTGTTCCAGGTCGCCGACGCGGTGCGCGAGGAGGTGCGCGACCTGGAGGCGTCCGGGGTGTCGATCATCCAGGTGGACGAGCCCGCGCTGCGCGAGCTGCTGCCGCTGCGGCGGGCCGCGCAGGCCGACTACCTGGAGTGGGCGGTGGCGGCCTACCGGCGGGCCACCTCGGGTGCGGCCGACCGCACCCAGATCCACACCCACCTGTGCTACTCGGACGCCGACCAGATCCTGGCCGCCATCGACGGCCTGGACGCCGACGTCACCACGATCGAGTCGGCCCGCTCGGGGGCGCGCATCCTGGGCGCGGTGCGCGCGTTCGGCCGCGGCCTCGGGCCCGGCGTGTACGACATCCACTCCCCGCGCGTGCCCGGCGCGGACGAGGTCGAGGACCTGCTGCGCAGGACGCTGGCGGCGCTGCCGGCCGAGCGCGTCTGGGTCAACCCCGACTGCGGGCTGAAGACGCGGACGTACGAGCAGGTGGAGGCGTCGCTGGCGCACGTCGTCGAGGCCACCCGGCGGCTGCGGGCCGAGCTTCAGCCGTAGAGCTCGGTGAACTCCTCGACCGTCATCCCGAACAGGATCCCGTCGTCGTAGCGCCCGGCGGCGAAGCGGCTCCTGCGCCGGCGGCCCTCCTCGACGAAGCCGAGCCGCCGGTGCAGGGCCTGCGACGGGTCGTTGGAGCTGTAGACCCACGCCTCGGCCTTCTGGAAGCGGCGCTCGGCGAACATGTAGCGCAGCAGCAGGACGATCGCCTCGCTGGCGTAGCCCTTGCGGTGGTGGGGCGTGCCGATGGAGATGCCGTAGCAGAACGTGCCGTGCACGCGCTCGACCTCGTGCGTGTTGAGCATGCCGACCGGGCGGCCGTCGGCCGCGTCGGCGATCACCAGGCGGAGCTCGTCCATGTCGGACTCCTGCTCGGCCAGCTCCCTGGCCCACTTCTGCGCCTGGGCGGCCGAGCGGGGCGGAGGCAGCCGCCAGCCGTTCCTGGCCGCGTCGGTGTCCTCGTCGAAGGCGAGGAACGCCGCCCAGTCCTCCGGTTCGATGGCCCTCAGGCGCACGCGCTCGCCGACCCACGCAGACGTCATGATGTGGAGCAAATCAGAGCACGCCCCCGCACGCGAACCCTTTTCCGGCCCTCACCCGCGCCCGTAGGTGTCCTCGGCCCGCCAGAAGTACCAGAGCCCGAGGGTCAGTCCGGCGACCGCCCAGAACACGCAGCTCAGCCAGACGATCGGGCGCGGGCTGTAGGTGTGGATCAGGATTCCGCGCATGACCTCGATGACGGAGGCGGCGGGGTTGAGGTACATGACGTCCGCCACCCACTGCGGCAGCCCGACCCCTCCGACCGGCTTGCCGGTGGCCGGGTCCGGATATCCCACGATCTTGTACTGGATCGAGAAGAAGACGCCGGAGGCGTACAGCCAGGTCCGCAGGACGAACGGCAGGAGCTGGTTCACGTCGCGCAGCGAGGCCCCCAGACGCGCCAGGGCCAGGCTCAGCCCCGTGTTGAACATCGTCTGCAGCAGCAGGACGACCGGGATCAGCAGCCAGTACCAGGTGGGGAACTCCCCCATGACGACCACCAGGACGAGCAGCACGCCCATGGAGACGGCCGACTGCCGCAGTTCCTGAAGGGTGTACGCCAGGGGCAGCGCCGCGCGGGGGAAGTGCAGGGCGCGGATGAGCGAGAGGTTCCCCGAGACGGACTTGGCCCCCGCGGAGGCCGACCGCTGGCTGTAGGTGAAGACGAACATGCCCGTGACGAGGAACGCCGGATAGTTCGCGATGTGCTCGTGCCCGCCCAGGACCAGGCCGAACATGACCCAGTAGATGCCGGCGTTCAGCAGCGGCGTCAGCACCTGCCAGAGTTGCCCGAGCGCGGAGGCGGAGTATTTCGAGGCGGTGCGGGAGGTCGCGTACACCAGGACGAAGTGCCGTCGTTCCCATAATCGGCGCAGGTAGACGCGCATGTCCGGCCGGGCCACGGATCGCCGCAACCCGTGACGGGCCGCGAGAGCGGCCAGCGATTCCTGCTCGGGCGCGGACGACATGGGAGTCTCCTCACGGCCTGCTACGTCGCGGATTGCCAGGGAGTCTAAGTTCCGGGGCGGCGAGACGGGCATCCTCGCGCGCCTCCGAGAGACGCGGTTCCACCGGAGGGGGGCGGCGGCGCGCCGACGTCGAGTCAGGCGGCTCGTCCGTCGAGTCAGGCGGCTCGTCCGTCGAGTCAGGTGGCTTGTTCGTCGAGGAAGTCGACGACGCGGGCGTTGAGGTCGGCGGGCTCGTGCCACGGCATCGCGTGATGGGACAGGCGCGGCAGCACAGCGGTCCGCGCGCCCGGCAGCAGGCGGGCGGCGGCGGAGGCGACGCGGTGCGGGGAGTGCGCCTTGCCACGCCCGGCGACGAGCACGAGGGCCGGTGTGGTGAGCGCGCGCAACGATCCGGGCTCGGGGCGTTTTCCGGTGACGACCTTCGTGTCCGGGAACTCCGCGGCCAGGCCGTAGAGCCGCAGCCAGGCGGGGTCGGCGGGCGCGCCGCCGGTCTCCCACGCCAGGAAGGCCCGCGCGCGCGTGGCCGTCGGCCGCAGCAGGGTGGGCAGCGCGCGGGCCAGGTATCCCGCCCGGAACCCGCCGAAGCACTGCGTCGGGTCGAGCAGGACGAGCCGACCGACCCGCCGGGGGGCGTGGAGGGCGTACGTCAGGGCGATCCACCCGCCGTGGGAGTGTCCGCACACCGCGGCGCTGTCGATCCCGAGCCCGTCGAGCACCCCGTCCAGCCAGCCGAGCAGGTCGCGGACGTCACGAGGAGGGCGTTCGCCCCGGATGCTCCGCCCCGGCTCGCCTATGCGGTCCACGGCGTACACCCGATGACGCCGTGCGAACGCGGCGACATTGGCGAACCACATCGCCGCCGTGGTGCCGCCGCCGTGCAGCAGGACCAGCGGCGGGCCGTCGGCGGGGCCGCACGCGTTCACCCGGGTCGTGCCGTACGGCGACGGCAGGTCGATCGTCTCGACCGGAACCGGCCAGCGTTCGAGGACCGCGTCGTAGGCGGAGAGGAAGTCGGACATGCCGCACCTTACTGAATAGCTCGCTCAGCAATAATCTCGCTGGGCGAGATAATGCCATACTGGTGGCATGACGATGCGGCCTGAGCATGCCGGGAAGGTGGACGATCAGGACGCCGGGATGCGGCTGGTCCATCTGCTGCGCGCCATCACCGTGGAACTCGACCGCATGGGCGAGCGGTTCGCCGCCGACAACGCCCTGCACCCGACCGACGTACGCGCCCTCATCTGCCTTCTCGACGCCGCCCGCACCGGCACCCCCGCCACCCCCGGAACGCTGGGCACGCACCTCGGCCTCAACTCCGCGGGCACCACCGCGGTGGTGGACCGTCTGGAACGGCTCGGTCACGTCCGCCGGGAACGCGACACCCAGGACCGGCGGCGGGTGCTGCTGAAGGTCGACGAGAGCGCCGTCACGCTGGGCTGGACCTTCTTCGGCCCGCTCATCCACGAGATCGTCACCCTCATGGGCCGGTACGACACCACGGAACAGGCCACCATCGAACGCTTCCTCAGCGACGTCCACAAGGCCGTCACCCAGGGTTAGGCCGGCGGCGCGGCGTCGCGATCAGATTGTGCTTCGGCGCCGTCATCGACGAGGTGCCGCTTGCCCAGTCGGCCTCACCTCCAGCGAGCCGGAGCTCGACGGGACGACCTTCCCCTGCCAGGACAAGGGTGTCCCAGGCTCAGGACGCTCATGTCTCGTAGACTGGATGGCATGAGCGTGATGCGCGATGAACTTCATCACCTGGTGGACCGGCTGCCCGAAGAGAAGGTCGCGCCTCTGCTCCGTCTGGTCCGGGATCAGCTCGACGAGCAGCAGGCGGTACGGGACCTGCCGTTCATCGGAATGCTTGAGGCGGAGCCGGATTTCGCGGAACGCGCCGAGGAGATCCTGCGGGCGGAGGACAATCACCCTTTGTGATCGTCCTTGACACAGGCCCGTTGGTCGCGGCGCTCAACAGCAAAGACAGGCACCATGAGGTGTGCACGCCTTCTGCGTACGCATCCGGGTCCGTTGCTCGTCCCGTCCACGGTGGTCACCGAGGTGTGTCAGCTGCTGGAGAGGCGGCAGGGCAGCGCAGCGGAGGCTTCGTTCTTGCGAACCTTCGGGGCAGGTCTGAACTTGGTCGATCTTACTGAGCAGGACCTTCGGCGTATGAGCAGGTTGGTCGCCGCCTATGCGAACCTGCCTCTGGGCGCGGTCGACGCCTCCGTCATAGCGATCGCCGAACGGCTCAACACTCCAGAGGTGGCCACGCTCGATCGCCGACACTTCACGGTGGTGCGCCCGCACCACACCCATTCGCTGCTCCTCCTGCCGGAAAGACTCTGAGAACGACTGCTTCGGGGGCGGCGGGACAGGCATGGCGTGCCCGGTCGGCCTCCGTCTGCTCAGTTGCTCGTCGCGGGTGAGCGCGACTTGTCGAGCCTGCTCTCGGCCTGGAGGTTGCCGGCCAGTTCCGCCAGGGTCGCCCCGCAGCGGACGTTGGAGAGCCCGCTGTCACGGGACACGAGGGGGACGCGGAACGCGACCCAGCCGCCGGTCACGTCGATGATCCGCCACCCGGGAAACCTGCCGAGAACTTCCTGGACCGTCAGGCTCATGCCCGTGCTCCCACGGTGAGCGCGGACCTCTCCTGCGACCTGCGCAGTTCCGCGTAGCGGAAGGCGATCCGGCGCGCGGCCCGTGATGACTCGATGGCCGGATGGCGGGCGTGCAACACCCGCGTGCGCCAGCCGTCCCAGTCCGCTCGCCACCGGCACCACTCACCGTCGCACCAGATCACCAGTCCGTCCCACACCCACACCAAGGCGAGGCCGTATCCGATGTGGCTGTCCGTCTGGATGCCGTGCTCGTCTCGCAGGACCTTGCACAGGAGATCTGCGGATGGTCCGGCTTGGAGTTCCTTGCCGTTCTTGGGTACGGCGATAACCTTGTCCTGCATCGTTGACGCCCCAAAGCTCTCGATGCCCAGACCCCTGCTTACGGGTGGTGTTACAGCACCGTTTGTCCCGTAGGTGGGGGTCTTACTACAGCCCCGCTTTAGGGGGGCTAAAGTCGAGGGTAGAGCCGAGGTGAGACCCCTGCAATAGGGGGTCTAAAGTGCGCCGAATGTCGGTCGCTGAGGAGGCGGCACACGGATGGACTTGAAGACGCTGAGGGAAGTCGCCCAGGTCAGTGATCCCGTGGAACGAGCCCGTGTTCTCAGCCGGCTCATGACCGAGGAACAGGGACTGGTGACCGAGGCCGCCAAGATGCGGCGGCAGGCCATCGCCGAGGCGCGGGAGTCCGGCATGAGCCTGGAGGACATCGCCGGGCGGCTGGGCGTCTCACCGGGACGCATCTCGCAGATGCGGAAGGGACCGGCGGCCCGCGCGCCGGAAGGGCCCGCCTCGCCCGCCCCTCGGGTGCTGGTGCAGCGGGCCTTGCCGACCGAACCGGCAGTCCGAGGCTCGAAATCGCTCTTTCTGGCCGAGGCGGAACGGCAGGGGCTCAAGGCGGATCGCCGCATGTTGTACGTCGGGCTGGAGCCCGCCAGTGAGCATGTGGCGGCGTGCCTGCGTGTCGAACCCGAGGCCGAGATCGTGGCCCGGCGCAAGATGATGAGCGCGAACGACGTACCGGTGCGGGTCGCGACGAGCTACTTCCGGGCGGACCTGTTCGGCGATACCCGGATCGCCGAGCCGGAGTTCGTGACGCCCTCGTTGCAGTCGGCGTTGACCGCCCTGGGCTACGCGTTCGGCCACGCCGAGGAGAATCTGACCGCCCGGCTCCCGACCGCCTTCGAGCGTGAGACGTTGGAGCTTGATCCAGGCGAGTGGGTGGTCCAGGTGCTGCGCGCGAGCTATTCGACCGAGGGCACGCCGGTCCATGTCCTTGAGACGATCTGTGCCGCGAGTCGGCACATCTTCCCCATCGGCCAGGTCTCCGGGTACGACGAATTCTGAGGCGCGACCAGCGAGATGGCACCGCCGCCCGGAGACATCTGGCATCCGGTTTCAAGAGCCACTGCCCTTGGACGCGACTCCTGGCCGGAATCCCAGCCGACCAGTCCGACGACCTGGTGCTCTGACCGCACAGGTTCGCCGTGGTGGCGGTCGTGGCGGTTCGATGTGCGGTGACGCCCACCGCAGTCTGATCAAACGCCCCTGGTGGAGAACGTCAGATGCTCGCACTACGGGCGATGCGGTACAGGACGTTCGGACGCAGTGGCCCTTCGGGCTCGGTGGGGTCGTCGAAGTCGTCGGCCGGGTCACGGGTCATGCCGATCCGGCGCATCACCGCCTGGGAACGAAGGTTGGTGGCCGTTGTGACAGCGAGGATCTCAGGAAGCTCAAGAGCGTCGAAGCCGTGGGCCAGGACCGCCAGCGCAGCCTCGGTGGCGTAGCCCTGGCCCCACGCCGAGCGGGCGAGCCGCCAGCCGATCTCCACTCCTGTGAACGGCATGTGGTCGTCCACTTCGTCCAAGCCTGCGAAGCCGATGAACTCACGCGTGCCCTCCACCTCGACCGCCCACCACCCGTAGCCTCGCTGGTCGAACTCGGCCTGAAAGAGGGACACGGAGGCGTCGCTCTGTTCGCGGGTGAGCAGGTCGCCCAAGTGCTCCCGGACCTCGGGATCGGCGTTCATGGCCGCCCACGGTTCAAGGTCGGAGTCACGCCATCGGCGCAGGATGAGGCGCTCGGTACGCAGTTCAGCCATGCTGACCAGCCAACATGAGCCTTGGCCCCCAGGCAATCAATTTTCTTGCGTGACACCGCCTCCCAGAAACACGGGCCGCTCCTGGGGCGAAGGAAGCGGCCACCGATCCGGCGAACGTATGCGGTCAGAGCACGGGCGCCGGCGGCGCCATGGCGCCGCCAGGCGCGGGGGTTGCGCCGCCAGGCGCCCCAAGAAGGACCGCCTGAGTCTCCAGGCGCGAAGCGCCCCCGACGGAGCCCATTGAGCCCAGAGGCGAAGCCCCCTTAGGTGAAGCTGTTCATTTGAGGGCTCCCGAGGTCAGGCCGGACTGGATCTGGCGCTGGAACACCGTGTACACGACCAGCATCGGCAGGATCGCCAGCGTCAGCGCGGCGAACAGCGCCGACCAGTCCTGGTCGTACCCCGCCGCCGTGGAGATGTCCGCGATCCCCTGAGTGAGCACCCATTTGTCCCGGTCCTGGAGCAACACCAGCGGAAGCTGGTACTGGTTCCACTGCCCCAGCACGTTGAAGATCGTGATGCTGATGATGCCCGGCCGCGCCATCGGCAACATGATCTGGAAGAACACGCGGGTGTGCGAGGCGCCGTCCACCATGGCCGCCTCCCCCACCGCCGTGGGCAGCGTACGGAAGAACGCGGTCAGGAAGAACACCGTGAACGGCATCGAGTACGCGATGTAGACCAGCACCAGCCCCGCGTGCGTGTTCAACCCGATGTACGGCCCCACCAGCGGCACCGCCCCCATGTTCTGCACGACGAAGAACAGCGGCGTCAGCTTCAGGTAGACCGGGAAGGCCAGCCCGGAGACGAACAGGAAGTAGATCGGCCGGTTGGCGCGGAAGGGGTAACGCGCCAGCACGTAGGCGGCCATCGAGCCGAGCAGCATCGTCCCGGCCACGCTGAAGGTGACGACGACGACGCTGTTGAGCATGTACTGCCCGATGTGGGCCTGCTCCCAGGCGCGGGCGAAGTTGTCCCAGTTGAGCCTGGCCGGCAGCCCCCAGGCCTCGCCGAAGATCTCGTCCTCGCTCTTCACCGAGGCCAGGAAGGTCCACAGGATCGGCACCACGACGAGCACCGTCCACACCAGGAGCGCGACGTGGGACAGCACGGCCATCGGCCCGAGCCGCCGCCGGCGCTCCTGACGGGCCAGTTTGCGGGAGTTCGCCACCGTCCACGTGGTCGTCGTTGTCATCTAGTACTCGATTCGTTCGCGGCGGGACAGGCGCAGCGAGAGGATGGCGAAGCCGACGGTGAAGAAGAACATCATGACGCCCAGGGCCGAGGCGTAGCCGAAGCGGAAGTACTGGAAGGCGTTGCGGTAGATCTCGGCGGCCATGACGGTGGTCGACCAGTCGGGGCCGCCGTGCTGGTCAGTCATCACCCACACGATCGCGAACGCGTCGAGCGCCAGGATGCCGAGGTAGACCCAGGCCACCTGGATCGTGTCCCACAGCAGCGGCAGCGTGATGCGGAAGAACAGGCTGAACCGGCCGGCGCCGTCGATCTGCGCCGCCTCGAACATGTCGCGCGGGATGGAGGCCAGCCCGGCCGAGAACAGCACGACGTAGAAACCGACCGCCTGCCAGACCAGCACGCCGAGCACCGACCAGAAGGCCACGCCGGGGTCCGACAGGAACCCGACGGGCTTGGCGCCGAGCGCGAGCAGCGGCCCGTTCAGCATGCCGCTGCCGTCGGGCCGGAACACCTGCTGGAACAGCACCCCGACCACGGCCACGGCCAGGACTTGCGGGAAGAAGAACACCACGCGGTAGAACTTCGAGCCCGCGATGCCGGACGAGCCCTTGCGCCCGCCCACGTTGAGCAGGAAGGCGAAGAACAGCGCGATCACGATCGTGAGCAGCGGCAGCAGCACGAGCAGCATGGCGTTGTGGGTGACGGCCTTCCAGAAGACGCCGTCCTTGAACAGCCGTACGAAGTTGTCCAGCCCGATGAAGTCCGGCGTGGCCGTCACGCCGCGCCAGTCGGTCATCGAGATCCGGAACGCCTGGATCAGCGGCGAGATGACGTAGACGAGGTAGAGGATCACCGGGGCTGCCAGGAACGCGGTGATGAACAGCCCGCGGCGATACCTGTTGAACAACATCAGCGCTTGTACTTCTTGATCGAGGAGTCGTTCTTGATCTCGTCGGCCTTCTTCTGCATGCGCTCCAGGTACTTCTCCGGCGTCAGGCCGCCGGACATCAGCTCGCCGGTGGCGGCGATGCCCTCGTCCTTGAGCTGGCCGTACCAGGTGTACCAGCGGTAGTAGACGGTGTTGGCGCCCGCGTCGGCGACGGCCTTGGAGGCGCTGGTGACACCGGGCGAGATCGTACGGCCCTCGGTCGCGCCCTTGACCGCCGTCACCGTCTTGACCATCTCGCTGAAGTCGCCGGCCGCCTTCTTCGACAACATGCCGCGCAGGTACTCGATGCCGCCCTGCGGGTTGGCGCTCTTGGCCGAGACCATGAAGTTCTCGCCGGGCTGGGTGTGCAGGGTGCCGTACGGCATCTTGTCGGAGCCGGTGACGTCGGGGATCGGGAACATGCCGTACTCGAAGTCGGGCGGCGTGGTGCTCTTCTGCTCGTTCTCCAGCCACGACCCGGACGGCAGCATGGCCACCTTGTACTTGTTCTGGGCCGTCTGGGTCTGCACGTGGTCGAGGCCGGTCGTGCCCTCCATGAGGTACTTGGCGCCCACCTCGGCCCAGGCCGTGGCGGCGGTCTTCATGGCCTCGGTGGTCCAGGCGCCGTCCTCCAGGTTGTCGATGTTGACCAGCACCTCGTTGCCGCCGATCTTGGCGGCCATGGTCAGCAGCGGCTCGTACAGGTACTGCGGGAACTTGCCCGCGTACGTGAAGGGCGCCATCTTGCCGGACTTCTTGATCGTCTCGCAGAGCTTGGTGAACTCGTCCCAGGTCTTGGGGATCTCCCAGCCGTTCTCCCTGAACACCTTCTGGGAGTACCAGATGCCGTGGATGTAGTTCACGTAACCCAGCACGCTGAACTTGCCGTCGTAGGTGCCGATCTCGATGACCGACGGGTCGATGGTGTCCCTGACCTTGACGGCGGGGTCGTCCCAGCTCGGCGCGTCGAGCAACGCGGTGAGGTCCTGGAGTTGGCCGTCCTGGGAGAGGGCGCCGAAGTCCATGAAGTTGGCGCCGGAGTTGTCGATCACCTCCGGCGGGTTGCCGCCGGCGAAGCGCGGCTGGAGGACCTTGGTGATCTCCTTGGTCGCGTTGTGCTTGATCTCGCTCTTCGGATATTTCGTCGTGAACAGCGGCTCGTGGATGGTCTTGGCGTAGTCCTGGCCGAAGCCGCCGTCGAAGATCCACACCTCCAGCGGCTTGCCGTCCGCGACGCCGAACGGGTTGGCCGCGCTGGTCGCCACCGGGGCCGACGAGGCGGTGGCGGTGGGCTTGGCGGCGGGGGTGGCACAGGCGGCCAGCGCCCCGGCGACGGGGACGAGAGCCGCGCCGCGCAGGAGTTCACGACGGCTGATATGGGGGGTGTCAGGCATTGATGGCTCCTAGATTTTCATGATCCTCGTCGTATGCGCCCTGCGTATCGGCTCTCCAGGGCCTTGTTGTGCTCGTCGCCGCCGGTCACGTTGACCGACAGGTAGATGGGTGGCCGCTCGCCCAGGGCGACGAGCTCCTCCACCGCCTCGGTGACCACCATCTGCGCGAGCAGCGCCGAGGTGAGCGTGGAGACCGCGCCGAACGTGCCGCCGTCCGGCAGGTCGAGGATGGCGTCCCCGTACGGGGAGCCGTTGTCGAGCACGACGTCGGCCAGGTCCATGAGCTTGACGCCCGAGGGATGGCGCGAGGTCATGCGCGTGCTGTGCGCGACCGAGGTGATCGCGACGAGCGGGTGGCCGCGCTCCTTGACCAGCGTGGCCAGTTCCACGACCGTGCCGTTCACCCCGGAGCTGGAGACCAGGACGAACACGTCCTGCGGCTCGACGGGGGCCAGGTCGTAGATCTCGTGGGCGACGGCCGGGTCGCGTTCCAGCTCGGGGGTGAGCACGCTCGGGGGACGGCCGCCGTACAGGACGAGGTCGCGCGGGGAGAGGCGGTTGCTGGGCACCAGGCCGCCGGCCCGTCCGGCGATCTCCATGGCGATGGCCTCGGAGTGCCCCGACCCGAACGCGTTGACCACCCCGCCGGCGCGCAGCGCGGCGACGATCAGGGCGGCGGCCCGGCGCACCGGCTCGGCCTGGCTCTCGGCGACCCGTCCGGCGAGGGCGAGGGCCGTGGACGCGTAGCTCATTCAGCTCCTCTCCACACGGTGGCTCTCCACCGCGCTGATCGTCAGCTCGAACGCCTCGTTGGTGCGTTCGTAGGTGCGTTGCGCGACCGCCACGTAGACGGCGTCGAGCACGAAGAGCTGGGAGTGCACGGCCGCCAGCCCGCCCAGCCTGAACGTGGTCTCCCTGCTGGCCGTCGTCAGCACCAGGTCGGCCAGCTCGGCCAGCGGCGAGCGGGCGAAGGACGTGACGGCGACCGTGGTCGCGCCGTGGCTGCCCGCCTCGGCCAGCGCCTCCATGACCTCGCGGGTACGGCCCCGGTGGCTGATGCCGATGGCGACGTCGTCCGCGCCGAGCAGGGCGGCCTCCGACAGCGCCACGTGCGCGTCGCCCGCGCTCCAGCAGGGGATGGCGATGCGGCGCAGCCTGCCTTCGAGCATGGTGGCGACGTTCCCACTGGTGGAGACGCCGATCAGGAGCACCCGGCGGGCCCTGACGACGGCGTCGGCGACCTGGGCGACCACCGAGAGGTCGAGCTGGGCGGCGGTGTCCTGGATGAGCCTGGCGTCGGCGGCGGCCATCACCTCGATGGCCGAGTCGAGCGGGTCGTCGGGGCCGATCTCGTGCCCGACGCCCGCGCCCCAGCCGGCCTGCGCGGCCCTGCCGGTCTCGGTGGCGAGCGCGACGCGCAGCTCGGCGTAGCCGGAGAAGCCGAAGGCCCGGCAGAACCTCGTCACGGTGGCGGGCGAGCTGCCCGCCCGCTCGGCCAGCGCGATGATGGTCGACCGCGCGGCCTCGGCGGGGTCGCCGAGTATCACCTCGCCGACCCTGCGCAACGCCTCCGGCAGACCGGGCAGTTCCGTTTCGACGCGCCCGAGCGCTCCTGAAGTCACGAATATTCCTTCCGAATACCCGGTCTTCTGGCGAAAATTATTCTTGCTTCCCGGTCACGTCAACCCCCAGAATTTGACCGTGACCAAATCGCTGGTGGTCGGTGTCGACGCGGGAGCCACCTCGACGCGCGTCTCCGTCCACACCCTCGACGGCACCCGGGTCGGCTACGCGCGGGCGGGCGCCGGCAACCCTTCGGCGCACGGCCTGGACAAGGCGGTGGCGGCGATCGGCACGGCCCTCGGGCAGGCATTGGGATCGCACGACGGCGGCGTGGTCGTGGCCTCGCTGGCCGGGGTCGCGGGCCAGGTCGACACGCTGGTCCCCGAGCTGGCCCGGGTGTGGGCCGCCCACGGCATCGAGGCGGGCCCGCTGATCGAGCGCGACGTGGCGGTGGCCTACGTCGCCGGCACCGCCGAGCCCGACGGCTCGCTGCTGCTGTCGGGCACGGGCGCGGTCGCGGCCAGGATCACCGGCCACCGCATCGACACGATCGCCGACGGGCTCGGCTGGCTGCTGGGCGACGAGGGCTCGGGTTTCTGGATCGGCCGCGCCGCCGCCAAGGCCGTGGTCTCCGCCCTCGACCAGGGCGCGACGGCCCAGCCGGGAAGCCTGGTCGCGCTCGTCGTGGAGCACTTCCTGGGTGAGGAGCGTCCGGGGTCGCCGCGGGCGGTCGCCGACCGGCTCGTACGGCTGGCGCAGGCCGACCACATGCGGCTGGCCGCCCTGTCCGCCCTGGTCAGCCGGGCGGCCGAGGCCGGCGACCCGATGGCGTTCAAGGTCGCCGAGGAGGCCGCCGACCGCCTGGTGGCCACCCTGCGCCGGGTGCACGTCTCGGGGGACGTCGTGCTCGCGGGCAGCGTGCTGACCAGCGAGGGGCCGGTCCGCCGGGCCGTGCTGGCGCGGCTGTCCGGCGAGCGGGTGGCGACGGCGCGCGACGCGGCCGGCGCGGCGGCCTGGCTGGCGGCCCGCGGCGTGCTGCCCGGCGACGACGGCAGGGCCTCGCACGCCGCGTTCACGCTCACTCCCTGACGTTCAACGCGTGAGAAGAGCCGCGCTGCCGTAGCTGCCGCCGAATCCGGTCACCAGGGCGGTCTCGCGGCCGGCGCGCAGCTCCCGCACCGCCTGGGCCACGTTGTTGAGCCCGTGCACGTAGCCCTCGGAGAGCAGGCCGCCGTGCGGGTTCACCCAGGCGTGCCGCCGTTCCAGCAGGTACGCCCCCAGGTCCCCGCGCGCCGCCAGCCCGAAGTCCTCCAGCTGCCGGGGCACCAGCCAGGAGTAGGCGTCGTAGAGCAGCGCCGCCTCGACGTCCGAGGGACGCATGCCGGACGCCTCCCACAGCAGGGGCGCGACGTGGGAGGAGAAGACGCCCGTCACGTCCGGCGAGCGGTCCATGGAGGAGCAGCCCGGCCCGCCCCCGCGGACGACCGCCCGGATGCGCGGCCCGTCCAGGACGCCGCTCACCAGCAGCGCGCACGCGCCGTCGGTCTCCAGGCAGCAGTCGGCGGTGCGCAGCGGCGTGCAGACGTACGGTTTGGCCAGGTAAGCGGCCAGGTCGAGGGGCTCGCGGCGCAGGGCGCGCGGGTTGCCCGCGGCGTTGCGCCTGGACTGGGCGACCACGGCGTGCAGGTGCTCGGCGGTGAGGCCGGTGTCGTGCAGGTAGCGGGTCGCGGCCATGGCGAACAGCGGGACCGGTCCGGCCAGGCCGTAGGTGTGGCGTTCCAGGGGGCCGGTGGAGGCGGTGTTCATGCGCGTGCCGGACCGTCCGTTGAGCGCCCGGAAGACCAGGACGTTCCGGGCCAGGCCGGCATGGATGATCATGGCCGCGTCCCCCAGCACGGACGCCGCCTGCGTCCCGCCGCCGGCGATGTCGTTGTGCCAGCGCAGCCGCTCGATGCCCAGCGCGCGGGCGACCTGGACGACCGGCGCGGAGTCGTTCAGGTGGTAGCTGAGCAGCCCGTCGACCTCGCCCGGCGTGATCCCGGCGTCCGCGCAGGCGGCCCGGCACGCCTCGGCGGCCAGCTCCAGCTCGCCGCGCCCCGACCGCCTGGTCAGCGCGGTCATCCCGATCCCGGCCACGGCCGCGCACCCGGCGAAGGACTGCATCCCGCTCCCTCCGGCTCGGCGATCACGATAACACAGCTAGCCAAGCGCTTGCTCGGCAACCTCGCTGCCGGGCTTCCGGACGGCCGCAACGGCGACGCCTGCCGTCCCAAGGCCTTCGTCGCAAGACCGGACGAGGTCCCGACCAGCGTGAAAGCACATGCCGTGACTGGACGTCTTCACGCGGGCTGCCCCGTCTTGTAATACGGAGAGGTGATCAGCCGATAGCCCATCATCATCACCCCGAGGTGAGAGATGGATCTGCGCTACGTCAGGTACACGATGGCGATCGCGCGCGCCGGCAGCCTGCGCCGCGCCGCGACCGCGCTGCACATCGCCCAGCCCACGCTGTCGGAGCAGCTCAGGGCGCTGGAGAAGGAGATAGGCGTCGAGCTGTTCAGCCGCTCGTCCAGCGGCGTGCGGCTCACCGAGGCGGGCGAGGCGTTCCTGGCCCAGGCCACGGTCGCGCTCGACGCCTACGAACGGGCCGTGGCCGCCGCCCGGAGCAGGGGCCGCACCACCCGGCTGGGCGTGGCCGACGGGCTGGCCGACGTGGCCGCCCGGCTGCTCGCACAGCTCCAGAACGTGCCGGTGCGGATCGCGCCGATGAGCACGGCCGAGCAGATGGTCTCCATCGCCGACGGCACGCTCCAGGCCGGCCTGGGTTACGCCCCCGGCTCGCTGCCCAGGGGCGTGGCGCGCATGCTCGTCCACCGCTTCCCCGTACGCGCGCTGCTCCCCCGCGACCATCCGCTGGCCGGGCGGGAGGCGCTGTCGCTCGCGGACCTCGCCTCCGAGCCGCTGATCATGCCGGAGTCGGACGCGGTCGCCGGGGCCCGACGGTTCCTGGAGGGGTTCGTCCGGCACCGGCTGCATCCCCGGCTGGGCCCGGCCGCCGCCACCCATGACCTGGTGGTCGACATGGTGGGCGCGGGGGCCGGTTACAGCCTGTGCGTCCACGAGGGCAGCACCGTGCCCGACACGGTGGTGTTCGTCCCCGTCAAGGAGGACGTGCCGCCGCTGGAGGCGGTCTTCCTGTGGAACCGGCAGGCCGACGTCCACGAGGTGGTGAGCGCGGCCCGCCACGTCGCCCGATCTGGATAGCGCTATTATCTATCGATGCGCATCTCAGAACTGAGCGCCCGATCCGGTGTCGCCATCCCCACGATCAAGTACTACCTCCGTGAGGGCATGCTGCACCAGGGCGAGCAGACCGCCGCAACCCGCGCCGAGTACGACGAGTCCCACCTGCGCAGGCTCCGCCTGATCCGGGCCCTCCTGGATGTGGGCAGGCTCCCCGTGGCCGCCATCAAGCAGGTCATCGCCGCCGTCGAGGACGAGACGCTGCCCATGCACCACATGCTGGGGATCGCGCATTGGGCGCTCGGCCCGACCGTCGAGCCCGAGCAGGGCGAGGAGTGGCGGACCGCCAGGGCCGAGGTCGACCGGCTGGTCGGCGAACTCGGCTGGACCGTCGCCGACGACGCCCCCACCCGCGACGAGCTGGCCCAGACGCTGGTCCGCATGCGCCAGCTCGGCCTGCACGTCGACCTCGCGCCGTACGTCGAGGCCGCCAGGAAGCTGGTGACCGAGGTCGAGATGGCCACCATCCCCTTCGACGGGCCGCGCGACGCCGCCGTGGAGGCCCTGGTGCTGGGCACCGTACTGTACGGCAAGGCGTTCGACACGCTGCGCCGCATGGCCCAGGAGTCGGAGTCGGCCCACCGGGTGGGGCTGCGCTAGCCGTCAGAGCACGCCGTTCCCGCGCAGGACCCGGATGGCCCGCACGGTGGCCGCGCCCCGCCATTCGAGCACGCCGGCGGGCGAGATCGGCGCGTAGTCCACGACCCAGCCGCCGTCGTCCTGCTGCGACCCTGCCAGCCGGTCGAGGTCGGCGGCGATCACCTCGGGCGCGAACAGCTCGCGCGCGGGCCGCCCCGGGAACGGCGCGAAGTCGAGGGGGTTCAGCCGCTCCTTCGCGGTGCCGCCCTCCACGGGCACCCGCCCGTCGTCGGGCAGGTACGCCGCCAGCCGCTTGAGCAGCCCGGCCGCCTCGGGCCGCGTCCCGTGGACGGCGTCGAGGAAGTGCACGGCGAAGGAGAGCACGTAGGCGTGCGGCCGGTCCTCCAGCGCCTGGATCGCGTCGAGGCAGTAGCGGGTTGCCCGCTCCAGCCACGGGTGCGCGGCCACGGCCGGGTCGTGGGCGGCCACGGCGTGGGCCGCCGCCGCCGAGACGGCGGTGATCTGCAACGACGAGGTGGCATGGTCCGCGCCCGCCCACCAGGGCGCGGTGCCCTCGGGCAGGGTGAGCGGGAGCGCGAACGGCAGGCCGCCGTCGGGCATCGTCACCGACTCCAGCCAGTCGCACAGCGCGACGGCCTGCGGCGCGGTGGCGGGGCCGATCTCCTCGAACACCTCGAAGGCGTGCAGCGCCGTGCCCGGCTGGCTCTCCGGCGAGCGCAGGTCGGGCTCCAGGCCCCAGCCGTAGCCGCCGTCGGGGTTGCGGTAGGCGTCGAGGGCGCCGAGCACGGCGGCCGGGCCGGTCTCCCCCATGAGCAGATGGAAGCGGCGCCGGTCCAGGAGCCTTGCGTGCGTGGCCATGAAGCCGGCGACCGCCGTGAGGTTCACGTTCATGAGGCCATCGTGCCCGCCGGACGGCCCGGGGTCTTGTACGAACCGGACGCGTCAGCCGGTGCCGCCCACCGGCCGTTTCAGCAGCCACGACGCGGCCCGCTGGAGCATCGTCCGGTGGATCTCGTTGTCGTAGGACCTGGTGTCGTGGCCCAGCGCGTCGTAGACCACCCGGCCGCGGCGCACCGGACGCGCCCACACGAGCGGCTGGCCGTGGGAGGAGGCCAGGGGCCGCACGTCCGGCAGCACGTCGAGGTCGCTGTAGACCTCGTCCACCAGGTCGAAGTCGCGCAGGCCGGCCACGATCGGGTGGGCGGCGCCGTGCACCCGCACGCCGGTCCAGCCCAGCGGCGGATGGTGGGACTTGGGCCAGTTCCAGCAGCCGCCGAGCACCCGCGGCCAGCCCTGCCAGTCGTCGAAGCAGACCGCGGCCGTGTGCATGCACAGCAGCCCGCCACCCCGGTCGAGGTGGTCGAGGAGCGTGGTGCGGGCCTGGGTGGGCAACGCGAAACGCCATTCGCCGCGCAGGCCGGCGAAGCGCTCCTGGCCCATCTGCCAGCGCAGCGCGTTGACGGTGATGAGCTGCACCTCCGGCGGCTCGCTCAGCGCGCCCGCGATGTCCTCGGTGATCTCCGACTCGACGCCGACCTCGCCCAGCACGTCGGCGAGCACGGCCGACGTGGCGGCGAAGTCGTGGAAGAGCCCTCCTGACAGGATCAGATTTCTCGCCACGCCTCCAGCCCATCACGCCCGGCCGGGCTTGGCCACCCTCCGGCGACCCCCGCCAGGCCACCCTGCCCGATGACAGGGCATGATGCCGGACGTGGACTTCGAGGAATACCGCCCGATGCTGCTGGGCCTGGCCTACCGCCTGCTCGGCAGCATGTGGGACGCCGAGGACGTCGTGCAGGAGGCCTGGCTGCGATGGGAGGGCACCGACAGGAGCCGGATCAGGGAGCCGCGCGCGTTCCTGCTGACCGTGGTCTCGCGGCTGGCCCTCGACCAGCTCCGCTCGGCCCGGGTGCGGCGGGAGGCGTACACGGGGCCGTGGCTGCCCGAGCCGGTCGCGACCGGCCAGGCGGGGCCGCTGGACACGGCCGAGCTGCGTGACACCGTCTCGTTCGCGACCCTGCACCTGATGGAGAGGCTGTCGCCGCCGGAGCGGGCGGTGTTCGTGCTCAGGGAGGCGTTCGAGCTGCCGTACGACCAGATCGCCGAGATCGTCGGCTCGTCGGTGGCCAACGCCCGGCAGATGCACCACCGCGCCTCGGTCCGGGTGTCGGAGGGCCGCGACCGGTTCACGCCGACGAACGAGGACCACGCCAGGCTGCTGACGAAGTTCATGGAGGCGGCCGGCGGCGGCGACCTCGACGCGCTGACCGAGCTGCTGCACGAGGACGTCGTCATGTGGAACGACGGCGGCGGCAAGGTCAGGGCGGCCCTGCGGCCGATCCTGGGCCGGCGCAAGGTGAGCGGCTTCATCGGCGGCCTGATGGCCCGCTACGACTTCAGCCACGCGCGTCTCGTCGAGGCCAACGGCCGGCCCGCCCTGTGGACGCACGTGGCGGGGAACGACCAGCTCATCGCCCTGGACGTGCGCGACGGCCGCATCCATGGGCTCTACGGCATGCTCAACCCGGACAAGCTGACCCGGGTGCGGCCGAGCTGATCGGCCCGTCACTATAGTCGCCTTATGGATCTCGGCATCTCGGGCAAGGTCGCCCTGGTCACCGGCGGCAGCGCGGGCATCGGCCTGGCCGCCGCCAAGAGCCTGGCCCGCGAGGGCTGCGACGTGTGCGTCAGCGCGCGCAACCCCGAACGGCTCGCGGACGCGGTGGTGGAGCTGCAGCAGTTCGGCGGCGTGGTGCACGCCGTGCTGGCCGACGTGGAGGACCCGGCGGCGGCTCAGCGCGTGGCCCAGGAGACGCGCGACGTGCTCGGCCCGGTCGACATCCTGGTAGCCAACGCGGGCGGCCCGCCCACCGGCCGCTCCGACGAGGTCGACCTCCAGGACTGGGACGTCGCCGTGCAGCGCAACCTGCTCGGCACCGTCCGGCTGATCCAGGCGGTGCTGCCCGAGATGCGCTCGCGCGGCTGGGGCCGGATCGTCACCGTCACCAGCTCCTCCGTCCGCGAGGCGATCGACGGGCTGGCGCTGTCCAACGCCATGCGCCCGGCCGTCGCCGGGATCGTGCGCACGCTGGCCCGCGAGGTGGGCGGCGACGGCGTGCTGGTCAACAACGTGCTGCCGGGGGCCATCGACACCGAGCGCCTGCGCGGCACGTCGGGCGGCGACGACGAGGTCGAGGCGCGCGGCCGGGCCGTGCCGGTCGGGCGCGTCGGGCAGGCCGACGAGGTCGGGGACGTGATCGCGTTCCTGGCCAGCGAGCGGGCCTCGTACGTGAACGGCGTCTCGATGCTGGTCGACGGCGGCGCCGGCCGGGTCATCGCCTGAGCAGGGTGGCGACGACGCCGGCCGCCCACTCCTCGTCCTTGTCGGCCGGCTCGACGAAGTAGGACAGGTTGGCCCGGTGGAAGCAGGCGCCCATCAGCAGGGAGGCCGCCGCGCCGGGGTCGAGGCCGGGGTCGGCGCGGCCGGCGGCCCGCTCGGCCTCAAGGATCTCGGCCAGCGACCGGATCGGCAGGTGGGGGCCGGTGTTCGTGGTGGCGAGCATGTGCCTGAACCGGCCCAGCAGCGAGGGGTCGGCCAGCATGCCGGAGGCGATGGTGGCGGCCTCGGTGTAGAACTCCAGCGCCGCCAGGGCGAACCGGGTGAGGTTGGCCGTCAGGTCACCCTCCCCCGCGCTCAGCCGCAGCCGGGCCAGGGCGGGGGCGAGCGCGGGCAGCCGTTCGAGCAGGACCGCGAGGAAGATCTGCTCCTTGCCGGCGAAGTGCTTGTAGAGCAGGGCCTCGGAGCAGCCGGCCGCCTGGGCGATGCGCCTGGTCGTCGCGCCGGAGATGCCGAACTCCCGGATGGCCTGCTCGGCGGCGTCGAGGATGCGCTCGCGGGTGCTCATCCGCCCATGATATGAGCGAGTGCTCACCAACCTACGCGTGCATGACATCCTTCCCTTAGGGACCATTGGGGAGAAGGTAGGGGAATGGACAAGCCGGTCATCGTGACGGTTGACGACGACCCGGGGGTGTCGCGGGCGGTGGCCCGTGACCTCAGGCGCCGGTACGGCCATGAGTACAGGATTGTCCGCGCCGAGGCTGCCCAGGACGGCATCGAGGCGGTCAAGGAGATGCGGCTGCGCGGCGACGAGGTGGCGGCGATCCTGGCCGACTACCGGATGCCGCAGATGAACGGCGTGCAGTTCCTTGAGGCCGCCATGGACATGTATCCGTACGCGCGCCGGGTGTTGCTGACCGCCTATGCCGACACCGACGCCGCGATCCAGGCGATCAACGTGGTCGACCTCGACCATTACCTGCTCAAGCCGTGGGACCCGCCGGAGGAGAAGTTCTACCCGGTGATCGACGGCCAGCTCGACGCCTGGATGCGGACCGACCGGACGGCGCGTCCGGAGCTGCGTGTGGTGGGCGACCGGTGGTCGGCGCGCTCGTACCAGGTGCGGGACTTCCTGGCCCGCAACCATGTGCCGTACCAGTGGATGCTGGCCGAGGACCCGGAGGGCGCGCAGCTGGTGAAGGCCGCCGGCGAGGGTTGTCACCTGCCGCTGGTCGTCACCGAGGACGGCACCACGCTGGAGTCCCCCGACCAGGCCGCGCTGGCCACCGCCGTCGGGCTGTCCACCACCCCGGCCACCGACTTCTACGACCTGATCGTGATCGGCGGCGGGCCCGCGGGCCTGGGCGCGGCGGTCTACGGCGCGTCGGAGGGGCTGAACACGGTGCTGGTCGAGGCGCACGCCTCGGGCGGCCAGGCGGGCCAGAGCTCCAGGATCGAGAACTACCTCGGCTTCCCCGACGGCGTGTCCGGGCAGCAGCTCGCCGACCGGGCCCGCAGGCAGGCGCTGAAGTTCGGGGCCGAGCTTCTGAGCGCGCGCAAGGTCACCCATCTGGAGCCGCGCGGGCAGGCGCGGGTGATCGGCTTCAAGGACGGCGGGGAGATCGCCGCCCACGCGGTGATCCTGGCCACCGGCGTCACCTACCGGCGGCTGGAGGCGCCCGGCCTGGACGAGTTCGTCGGCAGGGGCGTCTTCTACGGCGCCGCGCTGACCGAGGCGCCCGCGTGCAAGGACATCGAGGTCTACATCGTCGGCGCGGCCAACTCGGCCGGGCAGGCGGCCGTCTACCTGGCGGGATTCGCGAGCAAGGTCCATTTGTTGGTGAGAAGTGATGGTTTGGAGAAATCCATGTCCCACTACCTCATCGAGCAGATCAACGCGATCGACAACATCGAGGTCAGCCTCCTGACCGAGGTCGTCGGTGGCGCCGGTGACGACCACCTCGAACGGCTCACGCTGTCGACCAAGGGCGAGGAGCGCACGGTCGACGCCCAGTACCTGTTCGTGTTCATCGGGGCCGAGCCGTACACGTCGTGGCTGGGCGAGACGGTCGAGCGGGACGCCAAGGGGTTCGTGCTCACCGGTCCCGACCTGGTGCAGGGCGGCCGGCGTCCGCGCAACTGGACGCTGCGCCGCGAGCCCTACTACCTGGAGACCAACGTGCCGGGCGTGTTCGCCGCGGGCGACGTACGGGCCGAGTCGATCAAGAGGGTGGCCTCCGCCGTCGGTGAGGGCGCGATGGCCGTCGCGCTGGTGCATCGTTATCTGGAGAAGCAATGACCGACACCGTCGACATCGACGAACTGCGCAAACTCTTCCTGTTCGAGCGGCTGACCGACGAGCAGCTCGCCAAGCTGGCCGCCAGCGGCCGGGTGCGCTCGTACGCCCAGGACGAGGACATCGTCCGGCAGGGCGAGCCGGCCGAGTGCTTCGCCGTGCTGCTGGAGGGCGAGGTGCAGATGATCAACGAGACGGTCAGCGCCGGGACCGTCGCCATGCCGCGCGCCTCCCAGCCCGGCGTCTACGGCGGCGCCACGTCGGCGTACCTGGGCGACCGGGCGCCGGAGACGTACCAGCACACGCTGCGCGCGACCGCGCCCTCGCGGATCTTCCTGCTGCCGGCCAAGAAGTTCGCCTACATCGTGGCCGAGTGGTTCCCGATGGCGATGCACCTGCTCGACGGCATGATGTCGGGCGGGCGCATGCAGCGGGAGATCATCGACCGGCGGCAGCGGCTGACCGCGCTCGGCACGATCACCGCCGGGCTCACGCACGAGCTGAACAACCCGGCGGCGGCGGCGGTGCGCGCGGTGAGCGAGCTGCGTTCGCTGATCAAGGCCTCCCGCATCCAGCTCGCCCAGCTCGCCGAGGACGGCATCCCGCCGGAGAAGCTGCGCACCCTGATCGAGGCCCAGGAGGCGTGCACGAGCAACCTCGGCAACCAGCCGCAACGCTCCCCCCTGGAGATCTCCGACGCCGAGGACGAACTGGGCGAGGCCCTGGAGGACGTCGGCGTCCAGGACGCGTGGGAGCTGGCCCCCGCGCTGGTCAACGCCGGTTTCACCGCCGACTACCTGCAGAAGATCCGCGGCAAGGTGGGCGAGGAGCACACCCCGGCCGCCCTCCACTGGCTGGCCGAGGCCATCGAGATCTCCCAGATGCTGAACGAGGTCACCGAGGCCACCGAGCGCATCACCTCGCTGATCCGCTCGGCCAAGCAGTACTCGCAGATGGACCGGGCGCCGTTCCAGATGATCGACGTGCACGACCTGCTCGACAGCACGATCGCCATCTTCCGCGGCAAGGTCCCGCCGGGCGTCAGCGTGGTCACCGACTACGACCGCACGCTGCCGCTCATCCCCTGCTACGCCGGCGAGCTGAACCAGGTGTGGACGAACCTGATCCACAACGCGCTCGACGCCATGGGCGACGAAGGCACGCTGACCGTCCGCACGGCCCACGACGAGGACGAGGCGATCGTCGAGATCGGCGACACCGGCCCCGGCGTGCCCGACGCGATCAAGGACCGGATCTTCGAGCCGTTCTTCACCACCAAGAGCGTGGGCGAGGGCACCGGGCTCGGGCTGGACATCTCCTACCGGATCGTGGCCGGACGGCACGGCGGCGAGATCAAGGTGCGCTCGGTGCCGGGCGAGACGTGGTTCGAGGTGCGCCTCCCGCTGCGCGAGCCGGTCGCGCAGCAGTGAGCCTCGCGGCGCGGGTCACCAGACGTTGTCCCGCGCCGCGTCGAGGGCCGTCAGCACGGCTCCTTCCAGCACCGCGTTGCCCTCGACCCGGGTGGCCCTGACCTCGGTGGGCGCGGGCGACAGCTCGCGCAGCCGGGCGGCGACCTGGTCGGCCAGCTCGTCGCCGCCCTCCTGGCCCGTGGCCCCGCCGAGCACCACCAGGCCGGGGTCGAGGAGGGTGACGAAGGCGAAGGCGCCCTTGGCGACCCGGCGCGCCCGCTCCTCGGGCCGGGTCGTTGCCTGGAGCAGGAGGCAGAACGGCGTGCCCTCCACGTCGAGGAAGCCGATCTCGCCCGCGCCCCCGGACGCGCCGCGGCGCAGCCGTCCGCCGAGGACGACCGCGGCGCCGATGCCGTCGTCCAGCCAGAGCAGCACGAAGTCGTCGCTGCCCTGGGCCGCGCCGGTGCGCAGCTCGGCGACGGCGGCCAGGTTCACCTCGTTCTCCAGGACGACGGGCACGCCCAGCCGCTCGCGCACGGCGGTCACCAGGCCGGGCCGCCATCCGGGCACGTCGTTGGCCATCACCAGCTCGCCGTCCTTGGGCTTGACCAGGCCGGGCGCGCCGATGACCACGTTGTCGAGCGCACGCCCGGCGGCGGCCTCGGCGACCGTGGCCTCGACGAGGTCGGCCAGGTCACCGGAGATCTCGCGGACGGCCGACCCGACCACGTGCCCGGTGAGGTCGGCGACCGTGACGTTGATGGCCGTGCGGCGCAGGTCCACTCCGGCGACGTGGGCGCGACCGGCGACCAGCGCGTAGAGGCGGGCGTTGGGGCCGCGCCGGTCCTCGCCGCGTTCGCCGGCCTCCTCGATGAGGCCGCCGCCCTTGAGCCGTTCGATCAGGTCGGAGACGGTGGGCCTGGACAGCCCGGTCAGCTCGCGCAGCTGCGGGGCGGTCAGCGGACCGTGCTCCAGCAGCAGGTCGAGGGCGAGCCGGTCGTTGATCGCACGGGCCATGGACGGGGTCGCGGTCTTCACGCCGCCCATAATAGTCAGGAAGGCTCCCTGATAGCTCTTTTCATCAGGAAGGTTGCCTGATAGTTTTTCCCGCCATGAGCCCTCATCGCGCCATCGCGGCCGTCTTCGCCGCCCACGGCGCCGTCGCCGGCAGCTTCGCCACCCGCATCCCCTGGATCCAGGAGCACGTCCACCTGAGCGCGGGCCTGCTCGGGTTCGTACTGCTCTGCCCCTCGATCGGGGCGTTCGCCGCGATGCCGCTGGCCAGTCGCCTGGCCCACCGGTTCGGCAGCCGGGCCACCACGCGGGTGCTGCTCGCACTGTGGTGCGGCGGCCTCGCCCTGCCGGCCTTCGCCCCCGCGCCCGTCTGGCTGTTCGCCATCTTCCTGCTGTACGGCGCGTCGGCCGGCATGTGCGACGTCGTCATGAACGCCCATGGCGTCACCCTCGAAAGGCACCTGAACAAGCCGGTCGTCTCCGGCCTGCACGGTATGTGGGCCGTGGGCAGCCTGGCGGCCGGCGGCCTCGGCACCCTGGCCGCGCAGGCGGGCATCGACGCCCGCCTGCATCTCGGAGTCGTCGCCGCCGTCCTGGTGGTCCTGGGCGGGATCGCCGGTCGCGGCCTGCTGCCCGACGGGCCGCGGGCCGCCGACGCGCCCGCGCCGCGCCGCTTCGCCCTGCCCTCGCGCGCCATCCTGGCCGTCGGCGTGGTCGGGTTCTGCGGCACGTTCGCCGAGGGCGCCAGCTCCAACTGGGCCGCGGTCTACCTGACCAACGTCGCCGACGCCGGGCCGGGGGCCGCCGCCGCCGGTTACACGATCTTCATGCTCTGCATGGCCGGGGCCCGGCTGGCGGGCGACCGGGTGGTGCGCCTGACCGGCCCCGTGCGGGCGGTCCGGATGGGCGGGATCGTCGCGGTCGCGGGCGGCGTGCTGGTGGTCCTGTCCCGTACGCCGGTGCTGGGCGTCATCGGGTTCGCGCTGGTCGGGCTGGGGGTCGCGGTCGTCGTGCCGCTGGTGTTCACGGCGGCGGGGAACGCCGGGCCCACACCGGGCGAGGGGGTCGCCGGGATCGCGACGATCACGTACCTGTCGGGGCTGACCGCGCCGGCGCTCACCGGCTGGGTGGCCGGCAGCGTGTCGTACCCGGCGGCGTTCACGCTGGTCACGGGGGTCCTGGTGGCGCTCACGGCGCTGGCGCCGGTGCTGCGGCCGCGGCCGGCCGCGCGGGAGGTGGTCCGGGAGCGGCAGCCGGCGTGATACGCTCCCAAGCGAGCGCTTGGTTTACATACGGAGAGGCCGCCGCATGAAGTTCTCGACCTTCCACCTCTTCCACCGCTTCGACGGCCAGAGCTTCAAGGACGTCTACGACTACCATCTGGAGCTCATCGAGCTGGCCGAGGAGCTGGGCTTCGACGGGGTACGGCTGGCCGAGCACCACTTCCGCGACTACGGCGTGGCGCCCAACCTGTTCACGATGCTCGCCCACGTCGCCGCCCGCACCTCCCGGATCAGGCTCGGCACCGGCATCGTGGTGCTGCCGCTGCACAACCCGATCCACGTGGCCGAGGAGGCCGCGCAGGTGGACGTGCTCTCCGGCGGCCGGCTCGACCTGGGGATCGGGCGGGGGTACCAGAGCTTCGAGTTCGAGGGCTTCGGGATCGACCTGGCCGAGGCGCGCGACCGGTTCAACGAGGCGCTGGAGGTGATCCTCGGGCTGTGGACGCGGGAGTCGTACCGGCACGAGGGGAAGTTCTACCGGACCGGCGCCGAGGTCACGCTCGCGCCGCGCCCGCTGCAGTCGCCCCACCCGCCGCTGCACGTGGCCGCCGTCTCCCCCGAGACCGTCACCATGTACGCCGAGCGCGGCCTGCCCGTCCTGGCCGACCCCGCCGCGACGTTCCGCAAGGTCGTCAGGGCGGCCGAGACCTGGCGGGAGACGGCCGCGCGGGCCGGCCACCCGGCGGGCGCGGAGCTGGTGGTGGCCCGCAGCGTGTACGTCGCCCCCACGCTGGAGCGGGCCCGCGAGGACCAGGCCAGGTTCGAGGCCTCCTTCGACCGCTCGCGCATCTTCAACGAGCGCAGCGCCCCCATCGACCCGAGGACCGGCAAGGCCGCCCAGGGCTTCGAGTACTACCAGGACCGCTACCTCAAGGGCGGCTCGGTCTCGCCCGACTTCCGCTGGGAGCAGCTGGAGGTCATCGGCGACCCCGCCCGGGTGATCGAGCAGGTCTCGCTGCTCAGGGACGCCGGCTTCACCAACCTCCTGTGCGACTTCGGCAGCACCAGGCCCATGCCGCTGGAGGACATGAAGCGGGTCATGCGCTTCTTCGCCGCCGAGGTCATGCCGGCCTTCGCCCCCGCAGGAGGATGACGATGATCCACAGCCTGACCCTGTCCGACGTCCTGGCCGACCACGCCCGCAGCCGCCCCGGGGTCACCGCCGTGGTGGACGGGGACGTGCGGCTCACCTACCCCGAGCTGGACGACCGCGTCACGCGGCTGGCCGACGCCCTGGCCGGGCGCGGCGTGGCCGCCGGGGAGCGGGTGATGTGGCTCGGCCAGAACTCGCACGCCGTGCTGGAGCTGCTGCTGGCCTGCTCGCGCCTGGGCGCGGTGCTCTGCCCGGCCAACTGGCGGCAGTCGCCGGACGAGCTGCGTTTCGTCCTGTCCGACCTGGCGCCCAGGGTCGTCGTCTGGGAGCACTCCGACGCCGCCGCCGAGCTGGCGGACGCGGCCACGTGGGTGCTCGCGGGAGAGGCGTACGAGGAGCTGGTCGCGGGCGGCTCGGCGCGGGAGTTCCCGCAGGTGGACGACGCCGAACCGGTGCTCGCGCTCTACACCGCAGCCTTCGGGGGCCGGCCGGGCGCCGCCCTGCTGAGCAGCGCCGCCCTCGTCGCCCACAGCGCCACGCTGCTCGTCGTACGCCAGATGGAGCCGGGGTTCACCTTCCTCAACGACGGGCCGCTCTTCCACGTCGGGACGATGATGTTCTGCCTGGCCACCCTCCAGATCGGCGGCACGAACGTGTTCACGCCCGCCTTCGACGCCGAGGAGGTCTGCCGGCTGGTCGACGCCGAACGGGTGACGCAGGCGTTCCTGTTCGGGCCCATGATCGACGCGGTCGCGGCGGCGAACGCGGGCGGCAAGTACGACCTGTCGTCGCTGCGTTTCGTCGCCCACTCCGCCGAGTGGGACGACATGATCACCGTGGACGACTCCCCCTGGTGCCGCTCGAAGATGGGCGGGTACGGGCAGACCGAGGTGGGCGGCATGCTCACCTTCCTCGGGCTGGCCGAGGGCGGCGCGGGGTTCGCGGGACGGCCGTCGCCGCTGGTCCAGGTGCGCATCCTGGATCCGGAGGGCGTGGAGGTGCCGGTGGGCGAGACGGGCGAGATCTGCGCGAGGGGCAAGACCCTCTTTTCCGGATATTTCGCCCGGCCCGACTTAAATGAGGCGAAGTCGCGGTACGGGTGGCATCACACCGGCGACCTCGGCCGCCGCGAGCCCGACGGCACCATCACCTTCATCGGCCCCCGGCTCCGCATGATCAAGTCGGGCGCCGAGAACATCTACCCCGCCGAGGTCGAGCGCGCGCTCAGGACCCATCCGGCCGTCGCCGACGCGGCGGTGATCGGCGTGCCCGACCCCCGATGGCACCAGGCGGTCAAGGCGGTCGTGGTGCTCAGACCGGACGCCGCCGCCACCCAGGACGACCTGGTCGCGCACGTCAGGGGTGAGCTGGCGGCGTACAAGAGGCCCCGCCAGGTGGTGTTCGCCGACGCCATCCCCAAGCAGGGTTTCACCCCCGACTACGACGCCCTCGACGCCGCGTACGGCGGCGGCAACTACCCGGGCGCCTGACCCCCGCCCTCCGTACGGGCGGCCTGCACCGGGAGCCCCGCCTCCAGGTGCGCGAGCGCCTTGTCCAGCTCGGCGGGGCCGTCCATGGCCGGGTTCCGGACCCACTCGAACCACAGGGCCACCATCACGCCCGTGACGGCCCCCGTGACGTTCCTGATCTCCGGGTCGGCCGCGTCCCGGCCCTGGCGCGCCGCGAGCTCCTCCCGCAGCGTGGCGAGCACGCCGGTGACGTTCTCCAGGCTGGCCGCCCACAACTCCGGGACGGTGAGCATGAGCTTCTCCCGTTCCATGCCGTCGGCGATCTCCTCCGGCGTCTGGGCGTCCGTGACCGCCCGCATGGCCAGGCGCACGGCCCGGACGGGACCCACCTCGGCGGGCACGGCCCTGAGCGCCTCGACGAAGGGCGGGAACTGGTCGAGCAGCACCAGATCCTCCTTCGTCGGGAAATAGCGGAAGACGGTGCTGGGCGCGACCTCCGCCGCCTCGGCGACCTGCTCGACGGTCGTCGCCGCGTAGCCCTGCTCGCGGAACAGGCGCAGCGCCTCCTTCTGGATCAGGGCGCGGGTTCTGGCCTTCTTCCGCTCGCGCAGGCCCTGGGCGGGTCGTTCGCTCATGTCACCGCATTCTCCGGGCCGGCGTCCCGCGCGTCCACTCGTCGGAGCCCGATGCATATCGCTATACAACTCTCATTTGAGAGTCTACTCTCACAATTATGCGACTTCCCATCGAACGTCCGGCGGAATGCCCCTTCGATCCCCCGGCGGGGCTGGCGGGCCTTCCGGCGATGAGCCGCCTGGAGTTCGCCGACGGCCATCTCGGCTGGCTGGCCACCACGGCCGAGGCCGCCCGCGCGGTGCTGGGCGATCCCCGGTTCAGCGCCCGGCAGGAGCTCAAGCACCAGGCCGTGCACCCGAATCCCGCCGGGCTCGGCACGCCCGCCCCACCGGGCTTCTTCGCGGCCATGGACCCGCCGGAGCACACCCGCTACCGGCGGCTGCTCACCGGCCGGTTCACGCTGCGCAGGATGCGCCTGCTCGAAGCGCGGGTCGAACGCATCGCCGCCGACCACCTCGACGCCATGGCCGCCGCCGGGCCGCCGGCCGACCTCGTGACGGCCTACGCGTTACCGATCCCGTCGCTGGTCATCTGCGAGCTGCTCGGCGTCCCGTACGCCGATCACGACCTGTTCCAGGAGCTCAGCGCCCGGCTCGTCACCTTCGGCGAGGACGGCGCGGGAGCGCTGGCCGAGCTGACCGGCTACCTGCGCGGGCTGGTCCGCCGCAGGCGCGGGGAGCCGGACGGCGGCCTGATCGGCGACCTGACCGGCGACCTCGACGACGACGAGCTCGCCGGCCTCGCGGTGATCCTGCTGGTGGCAGGGCACGAGACCACGGCGAACATGCTGGCGCTCGGGGTGTTCGCGCTGCTGGCGTACGGGCGCCCGTACGAGGACGGCGCGGTCGAGGAGCTGCTGCGCTGGCTGTCGATCCTGCATCTCGGCGCGCCTTCCAGAGCCGCCCTGGAGGACGTGGAGGTGGCGGGCGTGACGGTCAGGGCGGGCGAGACCGTGGCCCTGTCCCTGCCCGTGATCAACCGCGACCCGGCCGTGTACGCCGCCCCCGACCGGCTGATCCCGGACCGGCCGGAGGCCCGCCGCCACCTGGCCTTCGGGTACGGCGTGCACCAGTGCCTGGGCCAGCAGCTCGCCAGGATCGAGCTGCGGATCGGCTACCGGGCGCTGTTCGAGCGTTTCCCCGGTCTGCGGCTGGCCGTGCCGGCGGCCGAGGTGCCGGTCAAGGACGACGCCTCGGTGTACGGCGTCAGGAGCCTCCCCGTCACCTGGTGACCGGCCCGCTCACAGGACGGCGAGCGGGGTGATCGGGCTGCCGGTGCCTCCTTCGATGCGCAGCGGCGCGGCCACGAACACGAACTCCGTCCGGCCGGCCGCGCCCAGCTCTTCGAGCCAGAGCATCTCGACCAGGTGGACGCCGTGCCGGTGGAGCAGGATGAGGTGCAGGTCGTCGGCGGCGCACTCGTCGGCGAGCTGCCGGTCGTTCAGGCCGCCGATCGCCGCGTTGTCGCAGGCCACCGCCGACACGTCCTGGGCGGCCAGCCAGGAGCCCGCCTCCGCCGACAGCCCCGGCTGCCCCGACCAGTACTCCTCGCGCGACCGCTCCCAGACCAGCGGCCAGCCCGTACGGATCACCGCGACGTCCCCGGGGCGCGGCGTGGCGATCTCCTGGAGCAGCCGGGCGGGGACGCGGAAGCCGGCCGGCAGGTGGTCGAGCCCGAGGCGCCGGGGCACGTCGAACAGCACGCCCCTGGCCACCACGCCGCCCACGTGCTCGATCCCGCACCGGGTGGCGCCGTAGGAGCGGACGCGGGCGGCCGGGTGGCCGTTGTAGAGCAGGTCGCCGGTCCACATGTGGCACAGCGCGTCCATGTGGGTGGTGGTGCCGTGGTGGGTCACCAGCAGGGCGTCGTCGGCCACGCGCAGGCCGTCGCCGACGGGCCGGGCGCCCGCGGCGTAGTCGCCGCCGTCCACGGACATGAAGTGTTGCGGCAGCGGACGGCCCCGCAGGTGCGGGACGGTCGTGGGCGCGGCCGAGGAGGTGGCGCCCCTGATCGGCATGGCCAGGCTCAGCACCTCGCCCGTGACGGCGCTGCGCAGGGCCTCCAGGACGACGGCGGGGGTCAGCAGATTGAGGGTTCCGCGCTGGTCGTCTGGGCCGAATCGTCCCCAGTTGTTAGGCTCGTGCACCAAGTAAGCGCTTCCTTTCTTGCGGAGGTCTGATGTACTGCGATCCCCGGTTCTCCCGCGTGCGCGAGGCGTTCGAGCGGAACTTCGCCGAGGGCGAGGAGCTGGGCGCGGCGGTGGCCGTCTATCTCGACGGCGAGCTGGTCGTGGACCTGTGGGACGGGGTCGCCGACCGGAACACCGGACGGGCCTGGGAGGCCGGCACCCCGGCCTTCGCGTACTCCTGCACGAAGGCGATCGCGGCCACCGTGCTGCTGCGGCTCGCCGAGCGCGGCCTGGTGGACGTGGGCGCGCCGGTCGCGGACGTGTGGCCGGAGTTCGCCGCCGGGGGCAAGGAGGCGGTCACGGTCGAGCACGTGCTGACGCACTCCTGCGGGCTGCCGGTGATCGAGACGCCGGTGCCGGCGGAGGAGTTCGAGGACCAGCCGGCCGTCGCGGCCCGGCTCGCCGGTCAGACGCCGCTGTGGGAGCCGGGGACGGCGCACGGGTACCACGCGTTGACGTACGGCTTCCTGGTCGGGGAGGTGGTGCGGCGGGTCACCGGGAAGTCGGTGGGCGAGCTGGTGGCGGCGGAGATCGCCGGGCCGCTGGGGCTGGACCTCTGGGTCGGGGCCCCCGACGACGTGATCCCCCGCGCCGCCCGCCTCAAGGCCCCCACCCGCCCCCGCCCCTCCCCCGAGACCCCCACCCCCGGCCCCGAAAGCCTCACGGCCGCCTCCGAGAACCCCGCTCCCTCCGGCGGAGGGACCGGCGGGCGGGATCTGCTGGGCGAGATGAGCCGGGCGGCGCTCGATCCCGGCAGCCTGATGAACCGGGCGCTCGGCAACCCGGCCATCCGCCTGCTCGAAGGCGGCGCGAACAACCCGGTGATCCTGCGCGCCGGATGGCCCGCCGCCGGGGTCGTCACCACCGCCAAGGGCCTGGCCGGGTTCTACCGCGCGCTGGTCGGCGGCGACGTCCTCACCTCCGCGACCCTCCAGGACGCCCTGCGCCCCCGCGTCAGCGGCCCCGACCGCGTGCTGTTCATGGACACCACGTTCGGCCTCGGCTACATGCGCCCGTCGTTCACGTTCCCGATGCCGTCGCGGACGGCGTTCGGCCACTCGGGCATGGGCGGCTCGCTCGGCATGGGCGACCCCGGCCGCGGCCTGGCCTTCGGGTACGTGATGAACCGGATGGCCGACAGCCTCACCGGCAACCTGCGCGGCCTGCGCCTGATCGAGGCCGTCTACCGCTCCCTGTGACCCCACGGCGCTCGTCACTGCATGGTCACGCCGCCGCTCACCGACAGCGTCTGGCCGGTGATGTAGGCGGCGCGGTCGGTGCACAGGTACGCGATCAGCCCCGACACGTCGGCGGGCGTGCCCAGCCGCCGCAGCGGGATCCCCTTGGCGATCTTGTCCACGAGCCCCGGCTCGGCCTCGGACACCCGGCGGAGCATCGGCGTGTCGGTCGGCCCCGGGCAGACCACGTTCGAGGTCACCCCGCCTTTGGCGGCCTCGCGGGCGAGCGTCTTGGCCAGGCCGAACAGGCCCGCCTTGGTCGCCGCGTACGCCCCCTCGCCGCCCGACCCGGCCCTGGCGCCGTCGGAGGAGACGAACACCAGCCGTCCCCAGCCCCTGGCCGTCATTCCGGGCAGCAGCAGCTTGGTCATGAGCATCGGGCCGCGCAGGTTGACCTGCCACATGAGGTCCCAGTCCGCCGGATCGCTCGCCGTGAACGGCCGCACGATCGACACCCCGGCGTTGTGCACGAGCACGTCCACGGGCCCGGCCTCGGCGCAGAACGCCTCGACGGAGGCAGGCGAGGCCAGGTCCACGGCCAGCGCCCGCGCCCCGGGCAGGGCGGCGGCCGTCCGGCGGGCGCCCGGCAGGTCCACGTCGGCGACGACGACGCGGGCGCCGAGCGCGGCGAGGTCGGTCGCCACGGCCGTGCCGATCGCGCCCGCTCCCCCGGTGACGACGGCGACGCGGCCGTCGAGGCGCAGGCCGTCCATCACGTCCACGCCCGGACCAGGTCGGCCGCGGCGACGCGGGTGGCCAGCAGGCCGACCGTGTTCCGCAGGACGGCCTGCGCGTAGTCCTCGGGGATGCCGGCCACCGCGTCCTTGACCACCGTCACCCGGTAGCCGAGGTTGACCGCCTCCAGCGCCAGCCCCGGGATGCCCAGGTTGAGCGAGACCCCCATCGCGACCACGGACGAGACGCCCAGGGAGCGCAGCGTCATGTCCAGCGAGGTGCCGGTGAACGGCGAGAACCCGTGGTGCCGCCGGCTCTCCAGATCGCCGTCCTCGCGCAGATCGGGCAGCACCTGCACGGCGGCCGTGCCCTCCAGCATGTGCGCGGGGTCCTTGAGCAGGGAGACGATGAACGGGCAGTTGCCGGTGTGCGAGCCCGCCCGGTCCGGCCGGAAGGCGGCCGTGCAGTGGATCACCGGGAGGCCGGCCGTTCTGGCCGCGCGCAGGACGCGGGCGGCGTTGGGCACGACGTCGTGGCGGGCACAGGCCGCCACCAGTTCCGGAAATTTCGTGAGATCGCCGACGACGCCCCGCTGCATCTCCATCACCAGCACGGCCGACCGCTCCACCCGCAGCCTCCATCATTTAGCCGAGCGCTTGCTTGGGCAAGCCACAGCATAACACCGCCCCCACGACCTCACTTTTCTCCGCAAAGACGGAAATTTCTCCAGACGTGACAACCCACACCCCGGGTGAGACCGTCGAATGCACGACGGCCTGCCTGATGGGGGTTGGACTTGGTCCCTGGTTACCGTGAAGTTCGCCAGCTCGGCGCGGGCCGCACCGGCCGCGTGTTCCTCGCCACCTACCAGTCCACCGGCGCCTACGTCGCGATCAAGTACCTGAACGCCACCCTGCGCAGGGACCCCGAGTTCATGGACCGCTTCAGGGCCGACACCCACCAGCTCGTCGAGATCGACGACGCCGACGTGGTCCGCCTCTACGAGTACGTCGAGACGCCCGACCGGGCCGCCGTCGTCATGGAGCTGGTGGACGGCGTCTCGCTGCGCACCTTGCTGGCCGAGCACGGCCGTACGGCTCCGGAGGCGGCGCTCGTCCTGCTCAAGGGCGTGCTGGCCGCCCTGGCCGTCGCGCACGAGAGAGGCGTGCCGCACCGGGACGTCAAGCCGGAGAACGTCCTGGTCCAGGCGGACGGCACGAGCAAGCTGGCCGACTTCGGCGTGGTCGTGCACGCCGAGGAGCCGGGGGTGCCGGCGGGGAGCCCGGCGTACATGTCGCCCGAGCTGTGGACGCAGGGACGGGCCGGCCCCTCGGCCGACCTGTACGCGGCGGCCTGCCTGCTGTTCGAGGCGGTCAAGGGGCGGCCGCCCTACCGCGCGTACAAGCAGGGCCAGGACGGCGAGCAGGACGTCGCGGCGCTGCGGGACCTGCACCTGATGGAGCCGGTGCCGCTGGAGGTGGTCCCGGACGCGCTGCGCGACCTGCTCAGACACGGGATGGCGAAGGACCCGGCGCTCAGGTACGCCTCGGCCCGGCAGTTCGCGGCCGAGCTGGAGGAGGACGCCGTCGCGGGGTACGGGCCCGGCTGGGAGCAGCGGGGCCGCCGCCGGCTCGCCGAGCTGGCCACGCTGCTCGCGCTGCGCTTCCCGCTGGCGGCCACGACCGAGCGGGAGACGCGGTCCCCGATGGGGGTCCGGGGCCGGGCGGTGCGGCTGCCCGCGCTGCCGCCGCACCTGTGGGTGGCGGGCGCGACGGTGGTCGCCGTGGCGATCGCCCTGATCATCTCCGGCGGACGGCTGTCGCCCGGCGCGGGCACGATCCTGATGCCGCAGCCGAAGCCGTCGGGCGAGCTGAACCCGGCGCCGGTCGACGCCCGCACGCCGACCCCCCGGAGGAGCGCGCCCGCCACGGACCGCGGCAGTGCGTCCCCGCCCGCCACCGGCGGGCCGCGCGTCCCCACCGGCCCGCCGCGCGGGTCCACCGGCCCGCCGCCGGTCCCGTCCAGCGCCGCGCCGCCGGTGCCGACGCAGGCGCAGAGCGGGACCGCCCCGCCGCCGCCGGCCGTGCGGGAGGCGAGCATCACCCGGTGGAGCGGCTCGGCGGGCGCGATCAGCGTGTCCGCGGACGGCACGGGGCCGGTGCGGCTGCGGATCGCGTACACGCGGCGGCTCGACGACGGGCCGGTCGCCACCGTGCGGCAGGAGACCCTCACGCTGCGCGGCAGCACCGCCTACACCAGCGGCGTCCGGCACGATCCCGGGGACGTGGACTGCGGGGTGCGGGCCTACCTCGGGATCGTCGTCATGACCGAGCCGGCGGCGGTCAACGGGCCCCAGGTCAGCGAGGTCGCCGTGGACGGGCCCACCTGCCCCACCCCGACCCGCTCGGGCCCGGCCACGCCGTCCGGCGCCCCGTCAACCCCGTCGTCCTCGACGTCCTCGACGTCCTCGGCCGGCGGGCGGCCCGTCGCGCGTCCCACGCAGGGACCGCCGTCCCCGTCCGCCGGGACCTCTCCGGAGTACGCCCTCCCGCCCGCCTCCCCGGAGGGCGGGCTGGTGCCCGGCGAGTAGGGGCGCGGGCCCTTGTCGGCCAACCAAGCGTGCGCTAGCTTGGCAGCGATGAGCGGTGACACCTCCCCCACCGGCGCGGGGACGCGTGGCGAGCTGGTGATCCGGCGCTGCGTGTCCTGCGGCCGCCGCGGCTGGCTGCCCGAGCCGTCCTGCCCGGCGTGCGGCGGGGACGAGCAGGCCGCCGAGCCCGCCGAGGGCACGGGGACGGTGCACACGTTCACCGTCGTGCACCGGTCGTTCGCGCCCGGCTACCGGGGGCGGGAACCGTACGTGCCGGCGTGGGTGGACCTGGACGAGGGGGTGCGCGCGTTCGGGCACGTCGTGGGATGCGCGCCGGAGGAGGTCCGCGTCGGGATGCCGGTGCGGGTGACGTTCGTGGACGATCTGCCGCATTGGAGGCCCGCATGAAGCTCGGCAACGTGCTCATCCCCGTCGCCGACCTGGACGAGGCGATCGCCTTCTACGGCCTGCCGGTCACGTTCAGGGACGGCGACAGGTTCGCCGCGCTGGACGGCGGCGGCGTCACCGTGGCGCTGGCCGGACCCGCCGAGCACGTCACCGCGTCGGCGGCGCCGTCGTACAAGGTGGACGACGTGGCGGCCACGGTGCGCGAGATGGCGGCGCGCGGGGCCGAGGTGGTGCGCGCGCCCGAGGACGGGCCGCACGAGAGGCGGGCCGTGCTGCGCGACCCCTCAGGAAACACGTTCGTGCTCTACTCGCCCCTCTGACCTGGAGGCACCCCCATGGCGCGATCACCCTACGGCAACTACGGCCACGCGATCCTGACCGCGGGAGCGCTGCGCACGCCCGACCGGGTGGCGCTGACGTACTGCGGCGAGCGGAGCTTCACCTACGACGAGCTGAACCGGGCCGTCAACCGCCGCGCGAACGCCCTGCTCTCGGCCGGGATCGCCCCTGGGCAACGGGTGGCGGCGCTGCTCAACGAGACGCTGCTGGTCGCCGAGGTCTACCTCGCCCAGGCCAAGATCGGGGCGGTGACGGCGGCGCTCAACCCGTACTGGCCGGTCGAGACGCTGCGGGCGGTGGTGGCCGCCTCCGGCTGCACGGCCTTCGTGTACGACCCCACGGTCGCCCAGGTGGTCGAGGAGATCAGGGACTCCCTCCCGGACGTCACCACCTGGATCGACGCCGGCGAGCTGACGGGCGGCCCGGCGGAGGAACCGCCTCTGGGCGGCTTCCACGACGACCCGCTGGCCCTCTACTACACCTCGGGCACGACCGGCCTGCCCAAGGCCGTCGTGCACACCCACGCCTCCTCCCTGGCGACCGCCCAGATCTGGCTGGACGTGCCGCGCGGCCCCGACTCGGTGTTCGGCACCGGAGCGATCATCTGGGGCATCGGCTTCCCCGCCATCGTCGGCCCGGCCCTGTACGCGGGCATGCGCCTGGTGCTGGAGCAGGACTGGGGACCGGCGAACTTCCTGCGCGTGGTGCCGCGCGAGCGGGTCACGCACGTGTCGCAGATCCCGTCGTTCTACACGGCGTTGCTGGGGTCGTCCGAGCACGAGGGGGTGGACCTGTCGTCGATCCAGGTGATCATGCTGGGCGGCGAGCCGCTGACCGCGACCATGCTGGACCGGATCAAGGCCAGGCTGCCCGGCGCCGGGGTCTACTCCTACTACGGGCAGACCGAGGCGCCGTACACGTGCATGGGCCGCGTGGACGACGGCTCGACGCCGCTCGGCTCCTCCGGACGGGCGCGCACGGGCAACGCCGTACGGATCACCGGCCCGTCCGGCGCCGCCGTGACCGGCGAGGTCGGTGAGATCAACCTGGCCGGGCCGCACCGCATGGCGGGCTACGACGGGCCGGACGACCACGGCGTGCTGCGCGGCGACTGGTACGTGGGCGGCGACCTCGGGACGCTGTCGGCCGACGGCGTGCTGCGCGTCCTCGGCCGCCGCGAGGACTCGATACTCAAACACGGCCAGTGGACGCAGCCCGCCACGATCGAGGAGGCCGTCTCGGCGCTGGACGGCGTGGCCGAGGCCGGCGCGGTGGGCGTCCCCGAGGGGGCGGCCGAGCAGCGGGTGCTGCTGGCGGTCGTGCCGCGCGCCGGGCAGTCGCTGGACGCCGCCAAGCTGTCGCTCGCCCTGGCCGACACGCTGCCCCCGCACCAGCGGCCCGACCACATCGTGGTGACCGGCGAGCTGCCGCACTCGCAGGACGCCTCCGGCGGCCCCGGCAAGCTGCTGCGCCGCCGGATCCGCGAGCAGCACGGGCACCTGCTCGGGTGAGCGTCCAGGAGCGCGAGGGCCGGGACGGTCCACGGGAGCACGAGGTCAAGGCGCTGGTCGCGGCGGCCGGGGTGCCGGTGCCGCGCGGGGTCGTGGTGCGCGACCTGGACTTCACGGCGGCCGGGGAGCTGGCCGGGCCGCTGGTGCTGAAGGCGTTCGGGCCGGGGCTGGTGCACAAGTCGGAGGCGGGGGCCGTACGGCTCGGCCTGCGGGCGGACGAACTCGCGGCGGCGGCCGGGGAGATGCGTTCGCGGCTCGACGTGGAGGGGTTCCTGGTCGAGGAGCAGGCGCCCGCCGGGGTGGAGCTGATCGTGGGGCTGGTCGGCGATCCGGGGTTCGGCCCGGTGCTGCTGGCCGGGCTGGGCGGCGTCTGGACGGAGGCGCTGCGCGACACGGCGCTGCGGCTCTGCCCGATCTCCGAGCGGGACGCCCGGCTCATGCTGGACGAGCTGCGCGGCTCGGCCCTCCTGCGCGGCCACCGCGGCCGGCCGCCCGTGGACGTGGACGCCGTGGTCAAGCTGCTCATGACGATCGGCGGCCCCGGCGGGCTGTGGGAACGGCTGGAACTGGGCGAGTTCGAGCTGAACCCGGTCATCGCCACCCCTTCCGGCGTGACCGCGGTGGACGCCCGGTACCTGCCCGGCGAGCCCCGCCCGTCCGCCGCCCGCGCGCCGGCGGACTTCCTGCCGCTCTTCGAGCCCCGCGCGGTGGCCGTCGTCGGCGCCTCCGCGAGCAGGCCGAACTTCGGGAACATGTTTCTCGACTTCTACAAGGCCGCCGGCGTGCCGCTGGTGGCCGTGCACCCGTCCGCCTCCGAGGTGGCGGGGGTGCCCGCGGTGCCGTCGCTGGCCGCCGCCGGCGTGGACTACGCGCTGGTGGCGGTGCCCGCCGAGCGGTGCGCCGAGGTGGTGCGGGAGGCGTCGGGCGTCCCGTACGTGCAGGTGATGAGCGGCGGGTTCGGCGAGGCGGGGCGCGCGGACCTGGAACGCGCGCTGGCCGGCGCCGCCCGCGCGGCGGGCACCCGGCTGCTCGGGCCCAACTGCATGGGCGTGTACTGCCCGCGCGGCCGGCAGACGTTCGTCGGCGGCGGCCTGGGACCGGCCGGGACGGTCGCGCTGATCTCGCAGAGCGGCGGGCTCGCGGGCGAGGTGATCAAGGTCGGGGAGCGGCGCGGGCTCGCGTTCAGCCGGGTCGTCACCGTGGGGAACGCGGCCGACGTGACCCCCGCCGAGCTGCTGACCTGGCTGGCCGGCGACTCCGAGACCCGGGCCGTCGGGCTCTACCTGGAGGATCCGCGCGGCGGCCGGGAGCTGCACGAGGCGCTGCGCGCGGCCGGGCTGCCGGTGGCGCTGCTGGTCGGCGGGCACAGCTCGCAGGGGCAGCGGGCGGCGCTCTCGCACACCGGCGGCATGGTGGGCGACCTGCGGGTGTGGGCGGCGGTCGCGGCCCAGACGGGCACGGCGCTGGTGTCCTCCCAGGACGACCTGATCGGCGTGCTGGCCTTCTTCCAGGCGCACGGCTCCCGCGTCACGGACGGCGACCGGGTGCTGGTGATCGGGCCGAGCGGGGGCGCGGGCGTGCTGGCGGCCGACGCGTTCGACCGGGCGGGCGTGCGGCTCGACCCGCTGCCGGACGGCGTGCTCGACGGGCTCGGCCTGGCCGTCGCGGGCAACCCGCTGGAGGTGCCGGTGGGTCCGCGCGGGCGTCCGGGGCTGGTGCCGGAGGTGATCGAGGCGATCGTACGGCGGGAGCCGTACGCGGACGTGGTCGCCCACGTGAACGTGCAGAGCTTCTTCACCTACGGCGACGCGGCCGAACCCCTGTACGCCTACACGCGGGCCCTGGCCGGCGCGCAGGAGGCGCTGCCGCACGTCAGGATCACGCTCGTCACCAGGAACGACGAGTGCGCGCCCGCGGGCGTGGAGGACGAGGTACGGCGGATCGCGGCGGCGGCGGGCGTCCCCGTCTACCGCTCCATGGAGGCGGCCGCGGCGGCCGTCGCGGCAGGAGGTAGTCGTGGGACTGCTTGACGGCAAGGTCGCGCTGATCACGGGTGGGGCCAGGGGCATGGGCGAGTCGCACGTGCGCCTGTTCCTCGAAGAGGGCGCGCGGGTGGTCTTCGGCGACGTGCTGGAGGAGGAGGGCAAGGCGCTGGCCGCCGAGACCGGGGCCACGTACGTGCGGCACGACGTGCGCAGCCCCGGCGAGTGGCGGCGGGCCGTGGACACGGCCACGGAGCTGCACGGACGGCTCGACGTCCTGGTGAACAACGCCGGCATCCTCGCCTACGGCCGCATTCAGGACATGGCTCCCGAGGACTTCGACCGGGTGATCGACGTGAACCTCAAGGGCACCTGGCTCGGGGTCAAGTCGGTGATCGACCCCATGAAGGCGGCCGGGCGCGGCGCGATCGTGAACATCTCCTCGATCGAGGGCTTCGTCGGGGCGGAGGGGTTGTCGGCGTACGCGGCGTCGAAGTTCGCGGTGCGCGGGCTGACCAAGTCGGCCGCGCGGGAGCTGGCCCGTTTCAAGATCCGGGTGAACTCGGTGCATCCCGGCGCGATCAACACGGCGATGGCGGTGAACCCGGACCTGATGGCCGAGGTGGACGCGGAGGCGTTCGTGAAGTCCATGGTCATCAAGCGGTTCGCGAAGCCGGTGGAGGTCTCGCATGTGGTGGCGTTCCTGGCCTCGGACCGGGCCAGCTACTGCACGGGGAGCGAGTTCACGGTCGACGGGGGGCTGCTGACGGGGGCGGGCTACTAGTGACTCTTTTCTAGTCGAATCATACGTTTTAGGCATGTCTGGCGGCTTGGTTGAGCTGCGGTTATGCGCCCGGTGATGTCTTTGCCTGCTCTTGGGGTGTGCTTGACCTTGGTCACGAAGCGGTAACCTCGCAGCGCACGACACCACAGGTTTCCGGTTTTGCCACACATGTCCCGGGTTACCCCCGTGTACCCCGGTATGTGTGGATAAATCCGGATCTTGACCGGAAGGTTCCCCCATACTTCCATGACGCCCGAGATGCAGAAGTACATCGACCTGCTCGAAAGCCAGCTCGGCTACTCCGAGAAGGCCGGCGCGTACACCAAGTTCGGCGACTGGTACGGCAAGACCGTCGAGTTCGACGCCGACTACTCCGCCGCCCCCTGGTGTGACATGTACCTCTCCTGGGCCGCGCACAAGCTCGGCTTCCAGGAGTGGATCGGGCAGTTCGCCTGGACCGTACGGCACGCCGAATGGTTCAAGGCGCAGGGCGCGTGGGGGAAGACGCCCAAGCCCGGCGCGTTCGTCTTCTACGACTGGAGCGGGACCGGCAAGATCGACAACATCGACCACGTCGGCATCGTCACGCGGGTCGAGGGCGACACGATCTTCACCATCGAGGGCAACATCGACGGCGGCGTCGCCAAGCGCAAGGAACGCGACACCAGCAAGGTCGTCGGCTACGGCTACCCCGAGCGCATCAAGGCGCGCCTGGACGAGGAGGCGGCCCAGAAGCGGGCCGACGAGCAGGCGGCGCAGTCCGCCAGGCCCGGCGACGTGGGAACGCTCCAGCTTCCCGGCGACGCGCTCAGCTCCCTGATCCCGCACGTCGAGCAGGAGCGCACGGGCGAGGTCCCGCTCGCCGCGCGGCCGAAGGGCAAGGCCGACAAGACTGCGAAGACGACGGCGTCCTCGCCTGCCGCGTCCCCGGCCGTGCCGTCACCGTCCGCCTCGCCCGCGACGGCGGCGGCGCCCGCGCCGACGACGGCGGCGGGGAGGTCGGCCCAGAAGTCCAAGCACGCCAAGGCGACGACCGCCGACACCACGGCCGCCACCGCCGAGCCCCTCCCCACGCTGGTGGACGCCTCCTCGCCGGGCTCGCTGTCCACGATCGCCTCCCCGACGCTGGTCGGCTCCGCCCTGATCGCCGCCCTGGCCCTCCTGGCCCTGGCGAAGACCCGTCAGCAGCGCCTCCGCCCGGCCACCGCGTCCGCGAAGACCGCCCGGATGCGCGGCGCCGCCACGGCGATCGCCCCTCTGAGCCTCTCACCGGCGGAAGGCGTCGCCCTGAGCCCCACGGCGGAGGTCGCCGCGCTGCTGGGCGCCGCTTCGCCGGACAGCGGCACGACGGGCGTCACCGTGCCCGCTCCGGGGACGCGCTCCAGGCGCGGCTCCCACGCCGCGCCCTCCCGCCAGCGGCGTCGCCGCAGGCCGTCGGACCCGCGCCACGAACCCACCCACCCCACCTCACACCGCTCCCCCCTCGCCTCCACCCCGCCCCCCGTCTCCCCAGCCCCCACCCGGACGAGCCACTTCGAGCACCCGACCGGCCGTCCCGAGCCCATCCGGACGGCCCGCTCCGAGCACGCGGCCGGCTCCCCTGACCACTTCCGGACGGCCCGCTCCGAGCACCCTGTCGGCTCTCCCGAGCCCGCCCTGGCGGCGTGGTTCGAGCTTTCCGCTCCTGTTCCCGAGCGCAGCCCCGCGAGCGGCGGCTTGGAGGGTGACGGGGATGCCTTCGAGGCGTTCACCGACCGGACGGCGCCGCCGCGGCGGCTCGACAGCGCCTCGTTCCGGCCCGCCCCCGACACCGCGCCCTTCGCGCCCACGTTCGACACCGGCCCGATGGTCGCGATCTCGCTCCCTCCGGCGACGAGCACGTTCAGCGCCTTCTCCCCCAGCCCCCGCCCGGGGGCGGAGGTCGCCGCCCGGACGAGGACGACGTCGCACGCCGCGGAGGCGTCCGGGATCGGCGCGACGTACCGGGGCCGTCGCCGTCGCAGCGAACCCGTCGCGTACGCCCCCGGGCCCGCCGCCTTCACGGACGAGCCCGCCCCCTTCACCGCCGACGCCACCCCGCGCGGCCGCCGCCACCGGCGCACCGCGTCAGCCGCGTCCGCCGCAGCCACCGTGGGCCCCATGGCCCCGCAGAGCGTGTGGAGCCCGTTCCAGCCGACCGGCGGCGGAACGAGCACCGTCGAGACGTTCGTCCAGGACGCCCCCTTGCGCGGCCGCCGCCACCGCACCCGCGAGCTCGTCAGCACCCCCGACTGGGGACGGCAACCCGCCTGAGACGGCCGGCCCCACGCCCTCAGGTGACCCCGTACTCGGCGGCGAAGGCGGCCAGGCGGGTGACCGCGTCGCGGCTGCGCGTCCACGGGCGGACGATCAGCCGCTCCACCCCCAGCTCCGCCCAGGACGCCACCTCCCCCGGGGAGCCCAGGGCGTACGCGTGCGCCGTGACCGGCACCCCCGCCCCCAGCCGCGCGACCTGCGGCCTGATCGACTCGATGGTGTGCGGCATGCTGATCCACCCGTCGCACAGCCGGGACGCCCGGCGCAGCGCCGCCGCCGACTCCCCACCGGCCAGCACCGGCAGCCGCCCCTGGACGGGCTTGGGCTCGAAGGCGACCTCGGGAAACCGGTAGAACCGTCCGGAATGGGCGACCACGGGCTCGGTCCAGAGCCGCCGGACGACCTCTATGGCCTCGTCCAGGCGGGCGCCGCGGGTCTCGAAGGGCAGTTCGGCCGCCGTCCACTCGCCTCGGTACCAGCCCGCGCCCACGCCGCAGACGGCCCGTCCGCCCGACACCACGTCCAGGGTGGCGAACGCGCGGGCCGACACGAACGGGTGGCGCAGGGCCAGCAGGTGCACGGCGGTGCCGAGCCGGACGCGGGTGGTGAGCCCGGCCAGCCAGCACAGGTAGGCCGGGGCGTCGAACAGCGGGGTCGTCGGCTTGATGCCGGGGTCCTCGGTGCCCGGGTAGACGGCGAGCGACAGGTCGGTGGCGAACACCAGGTGCTCGGGCAGCCACACCGACTCGAACCCCAGCTCGTCGGCGGCCACGGCCACGTCCTTCCAGGCGTCCGGATGCAGCAACCCCAGCGGGACGCCGTACTTCACACGCACCTCCGCAGACCGCCGCCGGGCGGGACGCCGTACTTCACGGATACCTCCGCAGGTCGCGGGTGTGCAGTGCCGCGCGGAGGCGTTCGCGGTGGGCGGCCGCGGTGCCGTGCGCGGCCGCCAGGGACCAGGCCCGTGCGAGCCAGAACCGCAGGTCCAGCTCCTCGGTGTAGCCGATCGCCCCGTGGGTCTGCAGGGCGACCCGGGCGGCCAGGGTCGCCGCCTCGCCGGCCGCGGCCTTGGCGGCGCTCACGTCCCGCTCGGCCGTGGGCGCGTCCCGGTCCACGGACAGCGCCGCGCGGTGCACCAGCGGCGCGGCGAACTCGACGGCCACCGCCACGTCGGCGAGCTTGTGCCGGACGGCCTGGAAGGACCCGATCGCCACGCCGAACTGCCTCCTGACCCCCGCGTACGACACCGAGACCGCGAGCAGCTCCCGCGCGACCCCGACGAGCTGGGCGGCGGTCGCGACCGTGACGGCCCGCACCGCGAGCGCCACCCGATCCGCGCCGCCCCCGCCCCGTCCCCAGGACCAGCCGGGATCGGGACGGTCCGGCGACTCGAAGGCGACGGCGAACATCGGCCGGCACGGGTCCACGCCCGGCACCGCCGTGAGCCGCGCCTCGTGCCCCGCCGCCACCCGGACCCCACCTCCCGTACGCGCCACGACCAGCACGTCGGCGAGATCGGCGTCCACCATGTACGCCTCCCCCGGCAGCGCCACCCCCACGCACACCCCGCCCGAGGCGAGCTTGGGCACGCGCGGCACCAGGAACGCCGCCGCCACCGCCGTCTCCACCACCGGCCCCGGCAGGCACGCCCGCCCGGTCTCCTCGACGGCGGGCAGCACGTCGGTCAGCCCGAGCCCGAGCCCGTCGAGCTCCGGCGGCAGGAGCAGCCCGAAGAACCCCAGCTCGGCGAGCCGGTCCCAGGCCGGACGGCGTTCGGTCCGCAGCGCGCCGGGCGGGCAGTGCGCCCGCAGCACGTCGCGCACGGTCGCCCCCAGGGCGAGTTGCTCGTCGGTGAAGGCGAAGTGCATGAGGGCGACTCCAGAGGGGTCATCGGGGCAGGCCCAGGACACGCTCGGCGATGATGTTGCGCTGGATCTCGTTGGTGCCCGCGTAGATCGGCCCGGCCAGCGAGAACAGGAAGCCGTCCAGCCAGGGTGTCCCGCCGGCGCGGTCGCCGAGCAGTTCCAGGGCCAGTTCGTGCATGCGCAGGTCCAGCTCCGACCAGAAGACCTTGCCCATGCTGGCCGCCGCCCCGATCTCGGCCCCGGCCATGATCCGGCGGGCGGTGGCGAAGGTGTGCAGCCGGTACGCCTCGGCCGCCGTCCAGCAGCGCGCGGCCTGGTCGGCGAGGACGGGGCCGGCGTCCGCGGCCAGCTCGACGAGGCGGTCGGCGGTGGCGAGGAAGCGGCCGGGGCTGCGCAGGGTCAGGCCGCGTTCGGAGGAGGTGGTGGACATCGCGATCCGCCAGCCGTCGCCGGGCTCGCCGAGCACCATGGAGTCGGCTGCGAACACCCCGTCGAAGTGCAGCTCGGCGAACCCGGGCAGGCCGTCGAGCTGCGCGATCGGCCGGACGGCGACCTCGTCCAGGGGGAAGAGGAAATACGTCAGGCCCTTGTGCCGGGCGCCGGAGGTGCGGAAGAGGCCGAAGCCGTAGGAGGCGTGGGCGGCCCGGGAGCTCCAGGTCTTGTGTCCGTACAGGCGCCAGCCGCCGTCGGCGCGTTCGGCGCGGGCGGTGAGCGCGGCGAGGTCGCTGCCGGCCTCGGGCTCGGACCAGGCCTGCGCCCACACGTCCTCGGCCGTCGCCATCCGGGGCAGCCAGCGCCGCCGCTGCTCGGGGGTGCCGAACCGCATGAGGCTGGGGGCCAGGAGGAAGATGCCGTTCTGGCTGACCCTGGCGGGGGCGCCGACGGCCCAGTACTCCTCCTCGAAGATCAGCCATTCGATCAGGGACGCGCCGCGGCCGCCGTGCTCGCGGGGCCAGGAGACGACCGACAGCCGCTCACCGGCCAGCAGCGCCTCCCAGGCGCGGTGCGCCTCGAAGCCCTCGGGGGTGTCCATCGGCGGGAGCCGCCGCGGCACGTGGGCGGCCAGCCAGTCGCGAACCTCGGCGCGGAAGTCCAGCTCGGCCGGGGAGAAGTCGAGATCCACGAAACCAACCTAGCGCACGCTTGGTCTGCTGGCCAGGCCGCCGTCCGCGCGCCTGGGGTGGGCGTCGTGCAGGGTCCATGGAACGCGAGGGCGCCCACCTCGCCCTGGCCTTGCGACGCCTACTCGCCAACGCCACCACCTGAGCCGGGGGCTACAACCCGTAGGCCCGCCTGAGCGCCGCCAACCGGGTCTCCCGTGCCCGCCTGCTCAGCGCGGTGTCCGGCACCATGGCGTCGAACCCGTGGAAGGCCCCCGGATAGAGGTGGAACTCGGTGGACACCCCGGCCCGCGCCAGCCGCTGGGCGTAGTCGATGTCCTCGTCCCTGAACACCTCCAGCTCGCCCACGTCGATGAACGCGGGCGGCAGCCCCGACAGGTCCTCGGCCCGCGCCGGCGCCGCGTACGGCGGGACGTCCGGGCCGCCCGTCCGCTCGCCGAGCAGGGCGGACCAGCCGTAGAGGTTCGCGGCCCGGTCCCAGACCACGGCCTCGGTGAACTCCCGGCTCGACGGGGTGGTGTTGCGGTCGTCGAGCATCGGGCAGACCAGGAGCTGGAAGGCCACCTCGGGGCCGCCCCGGTCGCGGGCGAGCAGCACGGTCGCGGCGGCCAGCCCCCCACCCGCGCTGGCCCCGCCGACGGCCAGCCTGGCGGGGTCGATGCCCAGCTCGTCGGCGTTCTTGGCGGTCCACACCAGGCCCGCGTAGCAGTCCTCGACCGGCGCGGGGTGTGGGTGCTCGGGCGCCAGGCGGTAGTCGACGGAGACCACCACGACGCCGAGGCGCTCGACGTAATCGATCATCGTGGCCTCGTCGACCTCGGGCACGCCGACGATCATGCCGCCGCCGTGGATCCAGTAGAGCCCCGGCCTGCCGGTGCCCTCCTGGGCGGGACGGTAGAGGCGGACCCGGACGTCCGGTTCGCCGTCGGGGCCGGGGACGTGGCGGTCCTCGACCAGCACCTCGCTCTCGGCGGGCGGCATGGCGGCCAGCATCGCGTTGATCTGGGCCCGGTACCCGGCCAGTTCCTCCGCCGTGAGGGTGGTCACGTCGAAGGTCGGGAACGGCGTGCTCTCCAGGGCGGCACGCAGTTCCGGATCGAGGTTGGGGTGGAACGCCATGAGGACTTCCTTCCACGGAGGGGCCTGCCGTACCCCTCGATGATCGGATCCCGCACGGGGGTGCGGCAACCGCCATCCGGTTGCCGTTGCGCGCGCGGCGCCCGCCGTTCGGCGAGGTCAGGCGAGCAGGTCGACGACCCGCTCGGCCAGGGGCGCGGCGCTGGCCGGGTTCTGGCCGGTGACCAGGCGGCCGTCCGCGACCACCTGCGGCTGCCAGTTCGCGGCGGGCTCGTGCCGGGCGCCGCGCGCGGTCAGCGCGTCGGCCAGCAGGAACGGCACCACGTCCGCCACGCCGCGCGCGCTCTCCTCGCTGTTGGTGAAGGCGGCCACCCGGCGGCCGTCCACCAGGTGGGAGCCGTCGGACAGGGTCAGGCCGACCAGCGCGGCCGGGCCGTGGCAGACCGCCGCGACCACGCCGCCGCGCTCGTAGATCTCGCGGCCGACGCGGGCGACGTCGGGGTTGTCGGGAAAGTCCCACATGGTGCCGTGGCCGCCGGCGTACAGGACGGCGTCGTAGGCCGCCGTGTCCACGTCGGCGAGGCGGGCGGTGTCGTCGTCCAGGCCGGTGGCGAGGAAGGCGGCCTGCGTGGGGTCGTCCGGGTCGTGGCCGTCGCGCGGCGGGCGGCCGCCGGCGACGCTGGCGACGTCCACCTCGAAGCCCGCCTTGGTGAAGATCTGCCAGGGATGGGCCGCCTCGGGGACGTAGTACCCGGTACGCTCCACGCCGCCGAGGTCGTCATGGCTGGTCAGCACGATCAGGATGCGCTTGCTCATGCCGTCGAGCATGCCCGGCGAGACCCATCAGTAACAAATCGTGAAATATCGGTCCGGGCATCAGAATGGTGATATGTCGCCACTCTCGCTGGACCTGCTGCGGACCTTCCTCGCCGTGCACAGGACCGGCTCCATCACGGCCGCCGCGCAGACGCTCGGCCTCTCGCAGCCCGCGGTGACCGCCCAGGTCAAGACGCTGGAGGCGACCCTCGACCGGCCGCTGTTCGACCGCCTGCCGCGCGGCGTCGCGCCCACCCCCGCCGCCGACGAGCTGGCCCGCAGGGTCGCCCCCGCCCTCGACGCCCTGGACGAGGTTGCCGGCTCGGAGCTGCCCTCGGACGAGGCCGTGCACCTGGGCGGCCCGGCCGAGTTCCTGTGCGAGGAGGTCATGCCGATGCTCGCCCCGCTCGTACGCGACGGGCTGCGGCTGCGCACCACCCTCGGCCTGGCCGACGACCTGCTGGCCGACCTCGCGGCCGGACGGCTCGACCTGGTGCTGTCCACGATCCGGCCCCGGGTGCGCGGCGTCCAGGCGGACCCGGTCTACGACGAGGAGTTCGTCCTGGTGGCGGCGCCGTCCTTGGCGGGGGCGCTGCCGTCCGGCCGGGTCGGGCCCAAGGAGCTGGCCGGGGTCCCGGTGGTGGCCTACGCCGAGGACCTGCCGATCGTGCGCCGCTACTGGCGGACCGTGTTCGGGCGGCGTCCGTCGATGGCCGCGCAGGTCGTCATCCCCGACCTGCGCGGCGTGCTGAGCGCGGTGCGGGCGGGCATGGGCGTCTCGGTCCTGCCCGCGTACCTGTGCCGGCGTGACCTGGCCGAGGGCACGCTGGTCGCGCTGGCCGAGCCGCCTGAGCCGCCGATCAACACCGGCTACCTGGCCGTACGGTCGGGGGCGCTGGCCAGGTCGGCCGTGGCGCGGGTACGGGCCCATCTGCTGGCGGCGTTCCGGGCGGCGCCGCCGTACTGAGGACGAAGGTGGATGACGGGCGATCACCTTGGGCATGCTGGGCAACATGTGTCATTCCACCGACAGCCGACCGCCCGCCCCGCCGATCCGGGGCGAGGTCGCCGCGCACGAGCAGATCACCCTGACCTCCGCCGACGGCACCCGTTTCATGGCCTACCGCGCCGACCCGGCCGAGCCGAACGGCCGCGGCGTGGTGATCATGCCGGACGTGCGCGGCCTGCACCCGTTCTACCGCGACCTCGCGGTGCGCTTCGCCGAGGCCGGGTTCCGCACGATCGCGATCGACTACTTCGGCCGCACCGCCGGGACCGATGACCGCGGCGACGACTTCGACCACATGCCCCACGTCGACCGGCTCAAGCTCGACCAGGTGCAGGCCGACGCCGCGGCGGCGACCGCCGAGCTGGCCGGCGACGGCCCGGTGTTCACGGTCGGCTTCTGCATGGGCGGCGCGCTGTCGTGGCGTCAGGGCGCGGAGGGCAACGGCCTGGCCGGCAGCGTCGGCTTCTACGGCGCGCTGCGCTTCATCGACGAGCCGACGACCGGGCCGGGCGCGCCACTGCTGCTGCTCAGGGGCGGCGCGGACAAGGTGTCGAGCCCGGAAGAGTTCGAGGCGTACACCGCGGCGCTGGACCGGGTGGGCACCGAGCACGAGACCCACGTCTACGAGGGCGCGCCCCACTCCTTCTTCGACCGCTCGTTCAAGGAGTGGGAGGACGTCTGCCAGGACGCCTGGCGCCGCGTCCTGACCTTCACCGAACGCCACTCAGCCTAGGTACGCGGCCCGCACCACCGGGTCGTCGCGCACCTGCGCGGGCGTCCCGGACGCGATCACCCTGCCCAGGTCCAGCACGACGATCCGGTCGCAGCTCTCCATCACGAAACCCATGTCGTGCTCGACCAGCAGCACCGTCGTGTCCAGGGCCCTGACGACCTCGCCGAGCCGGGCGGTCTGGGCGGCGTCCAGACCGGAGGTGGGCTCGTCGAGCAGCAGGAGCCTCGGACGGTCCGCGAGCGCGCGGGCCAGCTCGACCATCCGGCGCTGCCCGACCGGCAGCGCGGCGGCGTACGCGTCGCGCAGCGGGGTGAGCCCGCACAGGTCGAGCACCTCGGCCACGCGCGCGCCGCGCTCGCGCTCGATCCGCCGCCGTCCCGGCCACCCGGCCAGGTCGGCGGCCAGCCCGCCGCCACCGCCGTGCCAGTCGAGCGCGGCCAGCACGTTCTGGGCCACGGTGAGCCGGCCGAACACCTGCGTGCGCTGGAACGTCCTGCGCACGCCGGCCCTGGCCCGCCGGAGCGCCGACACCCCGGTCAGGTCGCGCCCGTCCAGCGCGACCCGGCCCGCGACCGGCCTGCGCAGCCCGGACACCACGTCGAACAGCGTGGTCTTGCCCGCGCCGTTCGGCCCGATCACGCCGCAGACCTGGCCCGGCCCGGCCTCGAACGACACGCCGTCCAGCGCCCTGACCCCGCCGAAGGCCACGGACACGCCCTCCACCGCGAGCATTCACCTCACCCCCAGGTAGGCGGCGGTCAGCCGGTCGCCGTCCACCTCCGAGCGCGGGCCCGTCCAGGTGACGCCGCCCAGCCGCATGAACGCGACCCGGTCGGCGACGGCCAGCGCCTCGGTCGCCTTCTCCTCCACCAGCAGCAGCGCCACGCCCCGGTCGCGCAGCTCGGCGAAGACGTCGAACACCTGCCGCACCACGAGCGGCGCGAGGCCGAGCGACGGCTCGTCGGCGATCAGCACGCGCGGCGGGCGCACCAGGGCCGGGGCCAGCGTGAGGAGCTGCTGCTCGCCGCCCGACAGCGCGCCCGCGGCCACCGTACGGCGGGCCGCGAGCTGCGGCAGCCGCTCGTAGACCGGCCCGGGATCGTCCAGCCAGGTACGCAGGTTCTCCTCCACGGTGAGCCCCGGGAAGACACCCCGCCCTTCGGGGGCCAGCAGGACGCCGGCCCGCGCCCGCCGGTGCGCCGGCCAGGCGGTGACGTCCACGCCGTCGAGCAGGACGCGGCCGGCGCTCACCGGCAGGTCCCCGGCGGCGACGGCGCACGTGGTGGACTTGCCCGCGCCGTTCGCGCCGAGCAGCGCCACCACCTCGCCGGGCCGCACCTCCAGCCTCACCCCGCGCAGCACGGTGCAGTCGGCGTAACCGGCCACGACGTCCTCCAGCACGAACAACGCCCGACCGCCTCCGGCGGCGACCTCCGCCCGGCGGGGCACGACGTGGGGAACGGCGGGAGCCACGGCGGGCAGGCGGCGCCGGGCGCGGGCCTCGGCGAGCTGGGTGAGCACGCCGTCCGGATGCCGGGCCAAAATCATGCCGCCCGCCCCGAACAGGATCGACCCCACGTGCGCGGACAGGCCCCAGGTCGCCAGCAGCTCGGGCACGGCCACCGCGACGAGCCCGCCGAGCACCGCCCCGCCGATCCTGCGCACGCCCTGCAGCACCACCACGGCCAGCCACACGAACCCGGAGAACGCCGGCAGGTCGGTGGCCGTGATCGACCCCTTGGAGATCGCGAACAGCACCCCGCCGAGCCCCGCGATCCCGGACGCCAGCACGAACAGCACGATCTTGGCGCGCGGCGCGGACAGCCCGGAGGTGACGGCCGCCGCGGGCGCCGACCGTACGGCCAGCACGGCCCGCCCGGACGCCGACCGCTCCAGGTTCCGCACCAGCAGCGCCACCAGCCCGATCAACGCCAGCAGCACGGCCACCCGCACCCGCGGGTCGGAGGTGTCGGCGACGCCGAGGCCGAGCGCGGGCAGCGCCCAGCCGATGGTCCCGTTGCTGAAGGCGTCCACCTGGAACAGCACCTGATCGGCCAGCAGCGCCAGGGCCAGCGTGGCCAGCGTCAGCACCCGCCCGCCCAGCCGCAGCGCGGGCAGCGCCACCACCAGCCCGACGGCCCCCGCCGCGACCACGCCCAGCAGGATCGCCACGACGAACGGCAACCCGGAGGCGAACGCCCACCCGCAGGTCAGCGCCGCCATGGCGGCGAAGGCGGCCTGCGCCAGGTTCACCATGCCGCCGATCCCGGTCACCACCACGAACGAGCAGAAGATCAGCGCGAGCACCAGCCCCTGGGCCGCGACGCCCACGTAGTACTGCGGCCCGAGCAGCGCGAAGGCCGCCAGCGCGGCCAGCCCCGCCGCCCAAGGCAGCCGCCTGCGCCAGGCCGGCACCCCGGCCAGGTGGTCGGGCGGCGGGACGTCCTCGGCGGCGCTGCCCGCCACCCGCTCCCGCGACCGGTTCAGCAGCACCAGCCCGGCGAACAGCAGGATCACCGGCACGGCGGTGCGCAGCCCGGTGACCTCCTCCAGGAAGTCGGTGTACCCGGCGACCAGGTTCTGCACGACCCCGAGCGCGAGCCCGGCCGCGAACGTCCAGGGGATCGAGCGCAGCCGTCCGAACACCGCCGCCGTCGCCGAGGCGAACAGCAGCACCGTGTACGCCGTCGCGTCCAGCCCGAGCACGGGCGCCGCCAGCACCCCGGCCAGCCCGGCGAGCCCCGATCCGAGCATCCAGGCCAGCGCGGAGGTGGCGTCCACGTCGATGCCCCGCAGCGTGGCCAGACGGCGGCGGTCCACGGAGGCGCGCATGCGCAGCCCGTACGGCGTGTGCCGCATGAACGCCCACAACCCGGCCGCCGCGACCGCCGAGAGGGCGAAGGTGATGAGCTGGTCGCTGTCCAGCCGCACCCCGAGCGCGTCGAACCCCTGGCCGGGGTGGGGGCCGACGCCGCGCGGCAGCGAGGTGGCGTCCGTGGCGGGCAGCCCGGCCAGGTCCACGACCAGCAGGCCGAGCGCGGGCAGCGCGATCGTGAGCCCGATGGTGGCGACGATCTGCGCGGTCTCCCCCGCCTGGGCGAGCCCGCGGAACATGGCCCGGTGCAGCAGGTAGCCGAGCGCGGGCGCGAACAGCCCGGCCGCCACCAGCGCCGACAGCCAGGCGGGCAGCCCGGCGGCGGTGAGCTCGTAGAACACCAGGGCGGCCAGGAAACCGACGGCGCCGTGGGCGAAGTTGAACACCCCGGTCGCCGCGTACGACAGGGTCAGGCCGGAGCCCATGATCGCGAAGACGGCCCCGGTGACCAGGCCGCTGAGCACGTACTGGAGGATCATTTCAGCGGCACGTTGTCAAAGCAGGCCATCCTTCTGGCCACCTGGAAGGCCCCGCCCGCCAGCTTGACCAGGGCGCCGCAGCCGTTCGGCTCGCTGTGGTCCCTCGGGTAGCGGATGCGGCCGAACCCGGGGTTCTCGTAGAGGTAGTCGCCGTTGGCGGTGGCCAGGAACTTCTCCCTGGTCAGGTCCTTGCCGGTGCGCTTGAGGACATCGAGGAAGATGTCGGCGGCCCAGTAGCCGATCGCCAGGTGCTGGGTGAGCGCGGTGCCGGGGGCGACCTGCTCGACGTCCTTCTTGAGCTGGGCGATCTCGGGCGCGGGCGACTCGAACGGCTCGAACATGGGCGCGGCGATCACGCCTTCGAGCGCCTGCGCGCCGGCCTGGTCCTTGAGGATGGCCACGTCGTAGCTGGTGGCGTCGGTGAGCACGCCCTTGTAGCCGGCCCGCTTGAGCGCCGCGTAGAGGCCGACGTTGAACTTGGTGCCCGCGATCACCGAGACGACGACGTCGGGGGCCTTGCCGCCGTCCGAGGTCATGATCTTGTTGACGTACGGGAGCCAGTCGGGGGGCGGGGCGGCGGCCGGCAGACCGGAGTTCAGGCCGACCAGCTCGAACCCGGCGGCGGTGAACGACTGGGAGATGGTCGTGCCGCCGTACTTGCTGCCGCTGGAGTCGCTGGTCTGCACGTAGACGCTCTTGCCCGCCGCGCCGCCGAGCAGGTCGGCCATCTGCCTGCCCCACCACGTCTGGGAGCCCGCCCCCTGCTTGGGGGCCAGGCAGCCGTTGTAGCCGAACCCGGTCCTGGTGCCGCACCACTGCGGCCCGGTGGCCCAGCCGAACCAGGGGACGCCCTGCTGTTCGAGGAAGGCCGCGCCGCCGAAGTTGGGGGCGTGCACCGGGACCAGCGCGAACACCTGGTCCTTCTGGACGAGTTTCTTGGCCGCCGCGTCGCCCTTGGCCGCGTCCTGGGCGTCGTCCTCGGCGCCGATGAAGTCGATCTTCCGGCCGTGCACGCCGCCCTCGGCGTTGGCGCGGGCGAACCTGGCCTTGGCGCCGATCTCGGCGTCCCTGGTCGAGTAGCCGCTCGCGCTGGTCTTGGTCAGCACGCCGCCGATCTTGATGGTGGTGTCCGTCACTCCCGTGCCCGACTGGGCCGTACCGGTCTGCTGGGCCGCGCAACCGGCGGCGAGCAGCGTCAGGGTGAGCGCGGCCGCGCCCCGCCGTACCATGTTGTTCTCCCTCGCGACTCGGCCTAGCGCTCGCTTGGTTTCGCTGAGCGTAGATTTGCCGGGGTGGGGTGTCAACGGGCTCCCGAGCAACCGCTTGCTCGTAGCCCGCGCGCCGGGCTAGCGTGGGCGCATGCTGATGCGCGCGGCCGTGCTGACCGGGTTCCACGCCCCGATGGAGATCCGCGACGTCGAGATCGACGACCCCGGCCCCGGCGAGGTCCGCGTCCGGATCAAGGCCTCGGGCGTGTGCGGCTCCGACCTCAAGGCGATCGACGGCAAGAGCCCGGTGGTGAGCGCGCCGCCGTTCATCCTGGGGCACGAGAGCGCGGGCGTGGTGGAGAGCGTCGGCGCGGACGTCACCACCGTCCGGCCGGACGACCACGTCATCATCGCCATGAGCGGCCCCTGCGGGCGCTGCCGCCAGTGCGGCTCGGGCCGCTTCCATCTGTGCTCGGGTCCACTACGGCTGCCCACCATCATGGGCGGCCCGCCCAGGGTCACCCTGGACGGCCAGGAGACCCGCCGCTTCATCGGCATCGGCTCGTTCGCCGAGTACGCGGTGGTCACCGAGGCCATGTGCGTCAAGATCGCCAAGGACGCTCCCTTCGCCGCCATGTGCCTGCTGGCCTGCGGCGTGATCACCGGCGTGGGCGCGGTCCTGAACGTGGCCCAGGTGCCGCCGGGCGCCTCGGTGCTGGTCGTCGGCTGCGGCGGCGTGGGCCTCAACGTCATCCAGGGCGCGGTGCTCGCCGGCGCCACCACGATCATCGCCGCGGACGTGGCCGAGCAGAAGCTCAAGCTGGCCGAGCGCTTCGGCGCCACCCACCTGCTCACCCCCGGCGACCTGCCGGACCAGGTGGGCGCGCTGGTACGCGGCGGCGTCGACTACGCCTTCGACGCGACCGGCGTCCCCGGCGTGCTGGCCGACGCCTTCGCCGCCACCCAGCCGGGCGGGACCACCGTCATGGTCGGCAGCCCGCCGCGGGGCCACCCGATGGAGCTGGACACCGGCCTGCTGTTCTCCTCCCGCCGCCTCATGGGCACCCAGGGCGGCGACGCCGCGCCGCACCGCGACCTGCCCATGTTGGCCGGGCAGTACCTGCGCGGCCGGCTCGACCTCGACGGCCTGATCACCGAACGCCTGCCCCTCGACCGGATCAACGAGGCCGTCGCCCACGTCCGCCAGGGGACGGTCGCCCGCACCGTCATCACGTTCTGAGCCCTCGCTATTCTCAGTTCCTTCGGAACAGCGGAGGAGCCCCCATGTCGTACCCCGAACAGCGCTACCTGGCCGAGACCGGCGAGATCAGCGGCACCCTGCGCCCGGCGGAAAACGGCCCCGACCTGTCGATGGCGACCGGCACCCGCGTCCACTACCTGGGCACGGGCGGCTCGACCAACGGCGCCTTCGGCCTGTACCGCTGGGAGATGGGCCCGCGTCCCGGAGGCGCGAGCCCGCACTTCCACCGGACCATCACCGAGTCCTTCTACGTGCTGACCGGCAGCGTCCAGCTCTACAACGGCGCCACGTGGGCGAAGGGGCTGCCCGGTGACTTCCTGCACGTGCCCGAGGGCGGCATCCACGCCTTCCGCAACACCTCGGGCGAGCCGGCCTCGATGCTGGTGCTCTTCACGCCGGGCGCGCCGCGCGAGGCGTACTTCGAGGAGCTGGCCGACATCACCCACACCGGCCGCGAGCTCACCTCCGAGGAGTGGGTCGAGCTCTGGAACCGCCACGACCAGTACCCGGTCTGACCAGCCGCGGGGACGGCACGCGGGTCCGCCACCGGCCGGCCCGCGCCCGAGCGCGTACTGTGAGCGGGTAATCGCCCACAGTGAGGGAGGTCCGCATGCTCGTCAGAGGAGCCGTCGCGGCCGGCCTGCTCGCGGTCCTGACCGTGGGTGGCGCCGGCCCCGCCGAGGCCCGCTACCGCTACGACTTCCGCAGCCGCGAGGTGGTCATCTGGAGCGAGCCGAAGAACGGCGCGACCCAGCTCGGCGTGGGCCGTCCCGGCGACGGCTTCGACTCCGACCGGTCGGAGGAGCACGAGCTGTTCCGGTGCGACGAGGCGTTCGACAGCACCCTGTGGCACCACGGCACCGACTCCACCACCGGGGTCGTCGGATGGGTGCCGGCCTGCCATCTCGACGACCCCGACTGACCGCTCCGACCGCTCGCCCGCGGGCTCAGCGCCCGGCGCCCACCGGCTCCTGCACCCGCTCGTCGCTCGGCGCCGGGTCGTCCTCCTCCTGCCCCTCGACCGACAGGTTCGGCAGCAGCCGGTCCAGCCAGCGCGGGCACCACCAGTTCGCCCGGCCGAGCAGCACCATCGTCGCCGGCACGAGGAAGCCGCGGATGACGGTCGCGTCCACCGCGATGGCCACGGCCAGCCCGACGCCGAACGTCTTGACCATCGCGTCCGGGTAGGCGATGAACGCCACGAACACCGCCACCATGATCAGGGCGGCCGAGGTGATGACCCGGCCGGTCGAGCCGAGCCCCTCGGCCACCGCCCGGCTGTTGTCGCCGTGCCGGGCGTGGGCCTGCCGCACCGCCGTCAGCAGGAACACCTCGTAGTCCATCGACAGGCCGAACAGCACCGCGAACAGCATCAACGGCACGTAGCTCTCGATCGGCACCGAGAAGAACACGGTCTCCAGGTAGGAGGAGTCCATGGGGGCGTCCATGCCGACCAGGCCGCTGCCGAGACCGATCGAGAACACCAGCGCGAGCGCGCCGAACGCGGCGCCCAGGGACACCAGGTTCATCACCGCGGCCTTGACCGCGACGACGGGCGCGCGGAAGGCGAACAGCAGGAGCAGGGCGCTCAGCAGCACGACCACGCCGATGACCAGCGGGGTGCGCTCGTTCATGCGGTCGCCCGCGTCGGTCATCCCGGCCACCTTGCCGCCGACGTGCACCTGGACGCCCGGGATCGAGACGGCCCTGACCTGCCTGACCACCTCGGCCGCCTTCGGGTCGCTCGGGGCGTAGTCACTGATCGTCTGGAGCAGGACCGAGCGGCCGGAGGCGTTCAGCTTCGGATCGGCCACGTGGGCGACGCCCTCGACGTCGGCGACCGCGTCGGCGATCCGCCGCACGGTCACGTCCCCGGCGCCGGAGACCTTCTCCGGCAGTTCGGCGACCACGATGAGCGGGCCGTTGCTGCCGGGCCCGAAGGCCGTGGCCATCAGCTCGTACGCGCGCCGCCCGGCCGAGTCCTTGGCCGCGTAGCCCTCGTCCAGCGGCCCCAGTGTCAGCGCGAGCGCGGGCGCGGCCAGCGCGGCGAGCACGAGCACGCTGCCGATGAGCACCCGCCACGGCCTGCGCGCCACCCACGCGCCGAGCCCGGCCCAGCCGGCGCCCCCGCCGCGGTTGGACGAACGCCCGCGGATCAGCGGCACCTTGAGCGCGTTGACGCGGTGGCCGAGCAGCCCGAGCAGGGCGGGCACGAGGGTGACCGAGGTCAGCACGGCGAAGACGACGGAGATGCCGGTCACCCAGCCGAGCGTGCTCAGCAGCGGGAACCCGGCCAGCATCAGCGCGCTCAACGCGATGATCACCGTGCCGCCGGCGAACACGACGGCCCCGCCCGAACTGGCCACCGTCCGGCGTACGGACTCCACGACCGGCACCCCGTCGGCCAGCAGCTTGCGGTGGCGCGACAGCAGGAACAGCGCGTAGTCGATGCCGACGCCGAGCCCGATCATCGTGGACATGATCCCGGCCTGCTTGGGCATGTCCACGACGTACCCGAGCAGGCCGATCACGCCGAGCCCGGTCGCGACGCTGACCAGCGCGGTGAAGATCGGCACCATCGCGGCCACCAGCGTCCCGAACGCGAAGACCAGCACGAGCAGCGCGCAGATCACGCCGATGATCTCGCTCGGCCCGGTCTTGATCTCCTTGCTCGCCGGATTGGAGTCGTCGGCGGGCACCACTTCCAGCCCGGCGTCCCTGGCCGGGGCGGCGGCGTCGGACAGGGCCCGCGTGGCCTCGCCGGCCTTGTCGGGGTCGTTGCCCTGCATCTTGACGGTGATCACGCCGATCTGCAGGTTCGAGGCGATGCCGCCCACGCGGAAGGGCGTGTCCACCTGGACCACGTGCGGCATCGTGCGCATCGCGGCGACCGAGCGCTCGACGGCCTGCTTGCGCGGCGCGTCGGTGAGCTTGCCGGCCGCGGAGTACAGGAGGAGCTGCACGGTTCCGCCGGTGGCGTAGCCGGGGCCGAAGCCCTCCTTCATCAGGTCGTGCGCGCGCTGCGCGTCGGTGCCCGGGATGGAGGCGTCGTTGCTGACCGGACGGCCGAGCGCGAGGCTGCCGCCCATCAGGCCGACGGCCAGGACCACCCATAAGGCCAGGACGATCCGCCCGTGCCGCGCGCACCAGCCACCCAGCCGACCAAGAAACCGCGTCATCGCCCCGCCCCTGCCCGACGCCCGTCCTGTACGGTCGTACAGGACTACGATAAAACGGAGGACGCCGGAAATTCCGGATTCCGTGGGAAATGAGACGATGACCACACCCGACGACACCCGCTCCCGGATTCTGGCGGCCGCGCGCGAGCTGTTCGCCGAGCGCGGCTACGCGGGCACCTCGCTGGCCGACATCGCCGCCGCGGTCGGGCTGACCAAGACCGCCGTCGCCTACCACTTCCATCCCAAGGACCGGCTGGCCTCCGAACTGCTCTCCCCGGCCGCGGCCGAGATGATCACCCTGCTCGACGCCGACCATCCCGACCGCAAGGCGTTCGTCGAGGCCCTGGCCGTCTTCGCGGTGCGCCACCGCGCGGTGATCCGCCTGTTCATGGAGGACCTCGCGGCCGACGAGCCCGTGCCGGCCGGCTCCGAGCGCGCGGTCGTCGGCACGTTCAGGGACGAGATCTTCGCCAAGCTCGCCGGCGAGAACCCGGGGCCCGAGGCCAGGGTCAGGTGCTGGGCCCTGCTCGGGGCGCTCCAGTGGGGCGTGGTCAAGACCATGGACCTGCCCGAGGAGCAGGTCACGGCGGTCATGCTGCAGTCGGCGCTGGCCTTCTGACGGCTCCCGCCGATCAGCCCCTGCGCCGGACCGACCGCGGCGGAGGTCCCCCGATCACAGCCCCGTCGAGGGGTCGACGGCGGGGCCGGTCGGGCCTTGCGTGGGCTCCTCGGGGCCGGGCCCGCCCTGCTGGCCGGACACACCGACCGTGATCACGACCACGTCCCCGGACGCGGCGCAGGTCCCCGGCGCCAGGCTCTGGCCCAGGACGGTGTCCGCCTTGGCGTCGTCGTCCACGACCTGGGTGCTGGCCCGTACCGTGAAGCCGGCCGCGACCAGCTCGGCCCGGCCGTCGGCGCGGCCCTGCCCCACCACGGACGGCACCTCGACGCCCTGGCGGGCCACCGTCAGCGCCACCGGGGCGCCACCCGGCACCCGGGCGCCGGCCTCGGGCCGCGTCGCGAGAACCTGGCCGTCCGGCTGGTCGGAGCACGATCGGGTGACCGTCCCGGCCGTGAGCCCGGCGGCGGTGAGCGCCGCCTCGGCCGCCTTGCGCTGCCGCCCGGCGACGGACGGCACCGGCACCCCCGCCGACACCTCCAGCGCGACCGCGCCGCCCCGGCCCACCACGGTCCCGGCCGCCGGACGACTGCCGAGCACCCGGCCGATCTCCTTGACCGAGTCGGTTCTGGTGACCGCGCCGACGGTGAGCCCGGCCTGCTTGAGCGCCTTGACCGCGTCGGCCCGATCCAGGCCGGTCAGCGGCGGAACCGCGACCGTCGTCACCGGCCGCCCGACTGTCGGCTCGCCGGTGGGCTCGACGGCGGGCGCGACGGTGGGCACGCGCTCCCGCTCCGCCGGCTTCCCGCCCGGCCGTGAGGAGGCGCGCGCCGAACCCGCCGGGCTCGGCGGCGCCGCCGGCAGCACGGACGCCTGGCCGGAGCGGTGGCCGTTGAGCGCGGGCACGATCACGGTGAGCACGACCGCGGTCACCAGCAGCGCCGCGCACACCGCCACGACCGCCTGCACCCATCCGGCCCCGCGCCCCCGGCCCTGCCGGTCCGGCGCGCCCGTCCCGGCCCGCGTCCTCAGGCCGTCCGGCGGGCCCGCCTCGGCCGGCGGCCTCGTGCCCTGCACGGTTGTGGGGAGCTCGGGGCCGCCGCCCGTCCGCGAGTGCAGGTGGTACGCGCCGGCCGCGCCGGTGACCTCGGGCTCGGCCAGCGGCACGGGCGGTCGCTGCCCGGGGACCAGCGGCACGTCGCCGTACCCTTGATCCGGCGAGTCCGCCTCGCCGAGCAGCGCGAACAGCAGCTCCCTGCTGGACGGCCGGTTCCTGACGTCCTTGTCCAGGCAGGCCGCGACCAGCACCCGCAGCCGCCCGTCCAGCCGGCCCAGCTCGGGCGGCGCGGTCAGGATGCGGTGCAGCACCGGCGCCACCGAGTCCTGGCCGAACGGCGCGCTCGCGTTGGCCGCGAAACACATGGTCGCGCCCCAGGAGAAGACGTCGGCCGCCCCGGTCACGGCCGAGGCGGTGATCTGCTCGGGAGCCATGTACGCCGGCGTGCCCACCCCCCTGTTCGTCACCGTGGCCGCCGCGTCCAGCGCCCTGGCCAGGCCGAAGTCGATCACCCGCGGCCCGTCGGGCCCGAGCAGCACGTTCTGCGGCTTGAAGTCCCGGTGCACGATGCCCGCCCGATGGATGGCGGCCAGCGCGGTCGCGGTGCCGACCGCCAGCCGTTCCAGCGCGCCGCCGTGCCGCGGACCGGTCAGCGAGACCTCCCGGTGCAGCGAGGGCCCGTCGACGTACTCGCTCACGATGTACGGCCGGCCCTCGTCGAACCCGGCGTCGACCACCTGGGCCGTGCAGAACCTCGCCACGTGCTTGGCCAGCTCCACCTCCCGCAGGAACGCCCCTTGCTCGTCCCCGACAGGCCCGTGCAGCAGCTTGACCGCGTACCTCTCCCCGCTGTGCCTCTCCCCGCTCCTCGAACCGAGGAACACCGCGCCCTGTCCGCCTTCACCCAGTCGCCCGGCGAGCTCGTACTCGCCGAGTCTGTGCGGGTCCCCCGTTCTGAGCGGCTGCGCCGTTGGCACGGGGCGCCTCCCCTCGCCGCCACCCCTTCTTGCTCTCCACTGAAGGCAACGGGCCGCGTTCAGTCAACCGTGCGCACCGCAATCGCCGCCTGACCGTGACACAGCCGGTCAGGAGGCCCGGGAGACCTGGCCCGCGTACATGACGGCGCCGTCGTCCGATCGGGTCACCTTGACGGAGAACCGGTTGGGGTCGTCCGAGGGGACGACCCGGACTGTTCCGGCGTGGCACGCCTTGCCGGTGACCTGGCCGAGGGCGAACACGACGGCGCTCCTCGTGGGGGTGAGCCGGCCGGAGCAGTGCAGGTCGGCGCCCCAGCGCATGGTGGATCCGCCGTCGGCGCGCAGGCGCAGCTCGACCGGGAAGATCCGGCCGGCCGTGGGGTGCTCGGCCGATCCCGTCCAGACGCCGTCCAGGGGCGGGACGGTGGGGTTTCCCGGCGGGGGCTCGCCGGTGGTGGCGCCCTGGTCGGCCGGGCCGTTCCGGGCGTCCGCCGGGCCCGGGTCCTGCGCTCCGCGCAACCAGAACACGACCCCGGCGACCACCACCACAACCCCCGCCACCGCCACCGCCACCAGCCACCCCCGCCGAGCCTTCCCGACCACAGTGGCAGGCGTCCTTTCGGGAAGGGTGGCGGGGGTTTCGTCAGGGGAGGTCGAGGGGGCGGTGGTGGGGGGCCGTTCATCGGGAGTGGCCGCTTGGGCGCCGGAGGGGAGGACGTCGCCGGTGCCGGCGTCCTGGCCGAGCAGCGCGCGCAGCGTCTCCTCGGCGTCCGGACGGTCGCGCGGGTCGCGGGCCAGGCACGCCTCCACGATCTCCCGCAACCGCCCCGACAACCCGCGCAGGTCCGGCCTGCCGTACAGGATCCTGGCCAGGATCTCCTGGTACGTGTCCGCCATGTACGCATGCCGCCCGCTGGCCGTGTACGCCACGGTCAGCCCCCACGCCCACATGTCCGCGGCCGGCCCGGCCGGCTCCCCGTTGATGCGCTCGGGCGACAGGTAGGCCGGCGTGCCGATGGGCGACCTGGTCGTGGTGGCGGCGGCGTCCATCAGCCGGGACACCCCGAAGTCGATGACCCGCGGCCCGTCGAGGCTGAGCAGCACGTTGCCCGGCTTGAGATCGCGGTGGACGACCCCCGCCCGGTGGATCGCCCCCAGGGCGGTGGCGGTGCCGATGGCCAGCCGGTCGAGCGAGCCGCCGAGCCGGGGCCCCCGCGCGACCACGTGCTCGCCCAGCGAGGGCCCTTCGACGTACTCGCTGACCAGGTAGGGGCGGTCGCCGTCGAGGTCGGCGTCCAGGAGCTGGGCGGTGCAGAAGGCCGCGACCCGGCGCACCGCCTCGACCTCGCCGAGGAACCGGCGACGTACGTCGGCGTTTTTGGACACGCTCGCGTGCAACAGCTTGATCGCGACCTGCGCCCCGGCCGGCGAGTGACCGAGGAAGACGACGCCCTGGCCGCCCTGCCCGAGCCTGCGCGAGAGCCGGTACTCCCCCAGCCGGCGGGGGTCATCAGCACGGAGCTCGGACATAGGGCGTCATTATGGCACCGCCTACAGCAGGCCGGCATAGGCGTCGAGGGCGCGCAGGACGACGTCCGCCGGGCCGCTCGGCAGGGTGGCCACGGCCTCCTCGATGCCGAGGCCGGCGAAGTAGTCGAGCTTCTCCCTGGTGGGCAGCGTCCCGAACGGGATCACCCTGGCCATGGGCCGCCCGGCCTTCTCGCACGCCTCGCGCAGCGCGGGCAGCGCGTCCTTGATCCCCTTGCCGCCGATGGGCATCCAGCCGTCGCCGTACTCGGCGATGTGGGCGAACAGCTTCGGCCCGGCGGCGCCGCCGAGGTAGACGGGCAGGTCGCGGACGGGCTTGGGCCACGACCAGGACGGTTCGAGCCCTTCGACGTCGGCCACCTCGTCCCGCCAGAAGGCCCGCATGGCCAGCACGTTGCGCCGGGCGACCTCGCGACGCCGTCCGTACGGCACGCCGTGGTTCTCGATCTCCTCGACGTTCCAGCCGAACCCGACGCCGACCACCGCGCGCCCGCCCGACAGGTGGTCGAGCGTGGCCAGGGCCTTGGCGGTGACGATGGGGTCACGCTGGGCGGCGAGCAGGATGCCGGTGCCGACGCGCAGCCGCCGGGTCGCGGCGGCGGCGAAGGAGAGCGCGACCAGCGGGTCCAGCGTGCGCTTGTACTCCTCGGGCAGCTCGTCCTGGCCGCCGGCGGGCGGCGTGCGGCGGCTGACCGGGATGTGGGTGTGCTCGGGCAGGTAGAGCGAGTCGAACCCGCGCTCCTCGGCCGCGGCCGCGAGGTCCTGGACCGGCATGGCCAGATCCGTGGCGAACATCGTGACACCCAGCCTCATACGGCCTCCTCATATCAACCAAGCGATTGCTCGGCTAAGATTTCCAGGGTAGCTTGCAAGGCGACGTCCGCGGAAAGAGGTTCCCGGTGAAGTTCTCTATCTTCCTGAACCCGCAGATTCCAGGCTCTGGATACGCGGCCGAGGAGAACGCCAAGGCACGGCGTCCCATCGGACGCGACACCGAGTCGTATCAGCGGCTGCTGCACGAGGTGCGGGAGATAGCCGTCCACGCCGACCAGGTCGGGTTCGACGCGCTGATGATGACCGAGCACCACTTCCACTCCGAGGGGATGGAGTTCTCGGTCAATCCGCTGATGTTCCTCACCGACCTCGCCGCCCGGACCGAGCGCATCCTGCTCGCGCCGCTCGGCATGGTGCTGCCCGCCTGGGACCCGATCAGGGCCGCCGAGGACGTGGCGCTGCTCGACCAGTTCAGCAAGGGCCGCCTGCGACTCGGCGTGGCGCGCGGCTACCAGAACCGCTGGATGAACGTCCTCGGCCAGCGCTGGCAGGCCGCCGCCGCCCGCTCCGACGGCTCGGCCTCGGACACCCGGAACTTCGACGTCTTCGGCGAGGTGCTGAAGATCATGAAGATGGCCTGGACGCAGGAGACCCTCCGCTACAAGTCCGACGTGCTGGACTACGAGGTGCCGTACCCCTACGACGGTATCGAGGGCTGGCCCGCGATGGAATGGACCAGGACGTTCGGGGCGCCCGGTGAGGTCTCCGACGACGGGAAGATCCAGGCGATCTCGGTCTGCCCCCGGCCGTACCAGAACCCCCATCCGGAGCTGTGGCAGCCGTTCACGATCTCCGACCGGTCGGTCATCAGGGCCGCCCAGGAGGACATCCTGCCGTGGATGTTCACCCCCAACCCCGACGACCACGCCGCCAAGGCCAAGCTCTACCAGGAGGAGTCGGCCCGGCAGGGCCGCCACTACAAGCTGGGCGAGCACACCGGCATCCTCAAGATCGTCGGCATCGCGGACACCACCGAAGAGGCGATCAACACCTTCGGCCGCAGCATCCCCAAGGACTTCGCCGCCTTCTTCGGCCCGTTCGGCTACCTGGAGGTGCTGCGCAAGAAGGAGGACGAGAAGCACAAGCCGATCTCCCCCGAGAAGGGCGACGCCAAGCGCATGAACGACGTGGAGATGGCGCTGTTCGGCACCCCCGACGACGTCAAGCGCGGCATCCAGCGCATGCTCGACCGCATGCCGGACCTGGAGTGGTTCGGCCTGTACATGCAGGGGCAGCAGGGCGTGCTCCCGCTGGACACGGTCAAGCGGAACCTGGAGATGTTCGCCACCAAGGTCGCGCCGGAGTTCCGATGAAGATGTGGCTGGGGGCCTCGTTCGCCCCGACGGACCAGTTCGTGGAGCTGGCGCGGGCGGCCGAGCGCTGCGGTTTCGACACCTTCACGCTGTCGGACCACCTCTTCTACGCCGACTTCGCCTCCCGCTACCCGTACTCGCGGTCGGGCGCGCCCCGCTGGACCGCCGAGACGCACTGGCCCGACGTGTGGGTGACGATCGGCGCGATGGCCGCGGTGACCACGACGCTGCGCTTCTCGCCGAACGTCTACATCGCCCCGGCCCGCGACCTGTTCACCGTGGCCAAGCTGGTCTCCACGGCGGCGGTGCTGTCGCGGGAGCGGGTGACGTTCGGGGTCGGGGTGGGCTGGTGCGAGGAGGAGTTCGCCGGCACCGGCCAGGACTTCCACACCCGGGGACGCCGCCTCGACCGCATGCTGCCCACGCTGCGCGCCCTGTGGGCGGGCGAGACGGTCACGCTGGACGGCCTGCCTCCCCTGTCCATCTCCCCCGCCCCGGCCCGGCCCGTACCCGTCTACGTGGGTGGCGACAGCGAGGCGGCGCTGCGCCGGGCCGCCCGCTTCGGCGACGGCTGGCTGGGCAACCGCATCTACACCGAGGAGCAGCTCGACCCGGTGCTCGACACCCTCCGCCGGCACCTCGACGAGAACGGCAGGACGGGCCCGTTCGACATCGTCGCCCCGCTGGCCGTGCTGCCCGACGCCGAGACCTACCGCCGCTTCGCCGCCAAGGGCGTGACCGCCACCATGGCCGCCCCCTGGTGGCTGGCCACCCCCGAGGAGAAGTCCCGGTACGGCGAGGACACCCTCGACCTCAAGATCGCCACCATGGAACGCTTCGCCGAGGACGTCATCGCCAAGCTCTGACCCTGGCGGCCGGGACGATCCTGACCGGGCACGCGACACGTGCGCACCCCGGTCAGGACGCCCCTTCCGCCAGGTTGGCCATGATCCGCCGCAGCATGCCCGTGACCTGCTCGATCTCGTCCTCGGAGAAGCCCGAGAAGACCTGGCGGCTGACCCCGCCGAAGATCGGCGGCAGGAGGGGCGTCAGCGCGTGGCCCTCGTCCGTCAGCTCGATGACGACCGAGCGCCGGTCCTCCGGCCGCCGGACCCGTCGCAGCAGCCCCTTGGCCTCCAGCCGGTCCAGCAGCCGGGTCATCCCGGCCGTGTCCGTGCCGAGCCGGCCCTTCAGCACGCCGGGCGTGCTCCGGCCGCCCGCCGCGTGCAGCAGCAGCGCCGCCTGCTGCGCGGTGAGCCCGAGCGGGGCCAGGCGGCGCTCGGTCTCGGTGTTGAGCTCCCGCCCCACCTGCACGAGCAGCGACCCGCCGCCCAGCACCAGCTCGAACGGCGGCGGCATTCGATCGTCGGTCACGCGCCCCAGAATAGCTGGCGAGAGCATTTACTGTCGCGACAGCTATCGTCTATCGTCACATCCATGGACACCTCTGCTCGTGTCATCGTCGTGGGAGGCGGCATCGGCGGCTTATCCCTGGCCCAGGGCCTGCGCAAGGCGGGGTTCGAGGCCACCGTGCTGGAACGCGACCCCGCACCCGGCCACCGCCCCCAGGGTTACCGCATCAGCCTCAAGGAGACCGGCGCCGAGGCGCTGCGGGCCTGCCTGCCTCCCGGCCTGTACGACCTGGCCGTGGCCACCTCCATCCGCCCGGCCACCCGCATGACCTTCATGGACATCCGGCTGGTCCCCAAGTTCTCCAAGGACATCCCGCCCCAGCTCCCCGGCGTGGACGGCCTCGGCGTCAACCGGCTCACCCTCCGCGAGATCCTCCTGTCCGGCCTCGACGTACGCTTCGGCACCGAGTACACCCACTACGAGCCGCTGCCCGGCACGAGGGTCCGTGCCCACCTCGCCGACGGCTCCACCCTGGACGGCGACCTGCTCGCCGGCGCGGACGGCGTCGGCTCCCGCGTCCGCGGCCAGCTGCTCCCCGACGCCGTCGTGGACCGGCTCGACCAGGCCCTGTACGGCCGGACCGCGCTGACCCCCGACCTGCTCGCCGCCACGCCCCCGGACCTGGTCGACACCTTCAACCGGGTCACCGCGGCCGACCACACCGCGTTCTCGGTGGCCACCTGCCGCCCCTGCACGCCGGTGGCCGAGGCCGTCGCCCGGCACGCCCCCGGCCTGGAGCTGACCGACGTCCCCGGCTACTTCTCCTGGACGCTGACCGTCCCCGGCGCCCGGCCCGACGACACCTCGCCCGCCGGCCTGCACCGGCTCGCGCTTCGCGCGGTCGCCGGCTGGCACGAGGGCGTGCGCCGGATCGTCGAGCGGGCCGACCCCGAGGCGACCTTCCTGGTGCACACCCACGCGGCCCGGCGCGTGCGCCCCTGGGACGAGCCCGCGGTGACCCTGCTCGGCGACGCCGTGCACAGCATGAGCCCGGGCCGCGGCGAAGGCGCGAACATCGCGCTGCGCGACGCCCGCACCCTGTGCGCGAACCTGGCCGCGGCCGCCGCCGAGGGCCGGCCGCTCGCCGAGGCGAAGACGGCCTACGAGCACGCCATGCTGGACTACGCGTTCGCCGCCGTCGAGGCGTCGTCGCGGCAGCCGTTCGCGCCCTTCACCCGTCCCGCCCGGCCGTCCGGGGGGTGAGCCGCGCCGGGAGTTCGGATGGGGGCCCCGGTGACGATAGCCTCGTCCCGTGCTGGAAAAGATCGCAGCCACCCGATATGTGACCCCGTTGCGAGAGGGCGGGTCGCTGCCGGGCGTCGTCGAGGCCGATGACCTCGGCACATACGTCGTGAAGTTCCGCGAGGCGGGCCAGGGCCGGCGGGTGCTCGTCGCGGAGATCATCGCCGCCGAGCTGGGCCGCCGGCTGGGGCTGCGCACGCCCGAGCTCAAGCTCATCGACCTCGACCCGCAGCTCGGCGTCCGCGAGCCCGACGAGGAGGTCCAGGACCTCCTCAAGGCCAGCACCGGCCTCAACCTGGCGGTCGACTTCCTGCCCGGCGCGCTCGGCTTCGACCCGCTGGGCTGGATCCCCGACCCGATGTTCGCCTCCCGGGCGGTCTGGTTCGACGGTCTGATCCACAACGTCGACCGGAGCTGGCGCAACCCCAACCTGCTGGTCTGGCACCGCGACATCTGGCTCATCGACCACGGCGCGGCCCTGTGGTTCCACCACAACTGGCGCACGGCCGACCCGCAGCGCGTGTTCGACGCCGGCGACCACGTGCTCGCGCCGTTCGCGGCCGACGTGCCGGCCGCGGGCGAGGAGCTGGCCGGGCGGATCACCCGCGAGCTGCTGGACGAGGTGACGGCCCTGGTGCCCGACGAATGGCTCGACGGCGAGCCGGGGTTCGACTCCGCCCACGACGTGCGCGAGGCTTACACCGACCATCTGCTGCGCCGGGCGCAAGGGCCGCGCGAGTGGCTGCTGCGCCGCCCCGGCAAGGAGCACAAGGCGTCCGGGCCCGGGTCGGTCGGCGAGTTCTGGCGGGGAGGCAGCCGGTGACCAGAGATGTCTACGAGTACGCGGTGATCCGCGTCATGCCCAAGGTGGAGCGCGGCGAGCTGATCAACGCCGGCGTGCTGCTCTACTGCCAGCCGCGCGACTACCTGTGCGCGCGCGTCCAGCTCGACCCCGCCCGCCTGCGAGCCCTCGACCCCGGGGCCGACCTCGACGGCGTGCGCCACGCGCTCAGCGCCTACGAGCGGGCCTGCGGCGACCGGCCGGGCCCTCTCGCGGACGAGCCGCTGGGCGGCCGGTTCCGCTGGCTGACCGCGCCGCGCAGCACGATCGTGCAGACCGGCCCGGTGCACGCGGGGCTCACCACCGACCCCGACACCGAGCTGGCCCGCCTCTTCGACAAGCTGGTACGCCTCTAGCCGGGCGTCTCAGAACAACACCGACATGAAGGTGTCGACCTCGCGGAACCCCACCTTGCGGTAGACCGCCCGCGCCGAGTGGTTGTAGTCGTTGACGTAGAGCGACACGACCGGGGCGAAGCAGCTCATCGCCGCCTCCACGACCGCCGCCATGCCCGCCACCGCGTGGCCCTTGCCCCGCAGGTCGGGGGCCACCCACACGCCCTGGATCTGGCAGGCGTGCGGCGTGACCGCGCCCACCTCGGCCTTGAACACCACCCGGCCGTCGTCGATGCGCGCGTAGGAGCGGCCGATGCGGATCAGCTCGGCGACTCGCGTGCGGTAGAGCGCGCCGCCGTCGCCGAGGTTGGGCGAGACGCCCACCTCCTCGGTGAACATCGCCACGCACGCCGGCAGCAGGATGTCGAACTCCTCCGGCCGCACCCGGCGCACCAGCGGATCGGCCGGTACAGGGGCCTTGCTGGAGGTCGCCATCACCGGCTGCGCCCACCGGACGGCGCGCGCCCTGCCCCAGTGCGGCTCCAGCCGCTCCCACAGCAGGGAAACCGCCTCGACGGGGCCCACGATGGACGAACACCTGCGCCCCTGCTTGCGGGCACGGTCGGCGAACGCGTGCACGGCCTCAGGACCGGCGTTGACCGGCACCATGTTCGCGCCGGCGTAACAGAGCGACACGAGCCCGCCGCGCGGCCCGAACCCCCACATCTGCCCCCCGAGGCGTGCCGGATTGAGTCCGACGGCCCGCACCCGGGAGGAGACGAAGACGTTGGCGACCGGATCGCAGTCAAGCAGGGCGAGAACTTCGTCCCGGTCGCTGTCGTCGAGCACGCGCGACGCCGATGTACGCAGCATCACATGGTCAGACTACGCGAACGTCCCCCGAATAGCTCACCGGGACAGCACGTCGGTGAGCCGATCGTGACCCTGCGCGCCTCCCGACGCCATGTGGGCGGCCGGACTCGGGTCCGGCAGGGCCGCGCAGGACACCGTCCGGGCCGGCAGCGTGCCGTCGGCCAGGTACGCCGCGAGGTAGCCGTCCACGCAGCGGTTGCCGGCCAGGGACACGCCGTGGTTGCCGCCCTCGTCGATCACCAGGCCGCTCCTCGGGAAGCGCCGCTGCATGGCCAGCGCCCCCCGGTACGGCGTCGCGGCGTCGTCGCGCGACTGCAGGAACAGCACCTGCGGCAGCTTCGGCGAGCCGTGCACCGCGACCGGCGTGCCGCCCTTGACCGGCCAGAACGCGCACGGGGCGTTGAACCAGGCGTTCGGCCAGGTCAGGAACGGCGCCCTGGGGTGGAGCCGGGTCATGTCGGTGCGCCACTTGGTCCAGTCGCGCGGCCAGGCGGCGTCGCGGCACTGCACGCCGAGGTAGACGGCGTAGCCGTTCTCGTCGTCGGCGTCGTTCTTGCCGCGCCGGTTGTACGCCTCCACCAGCGGCTTCACGTCGCCCTTGCGCACGTAGGCGGACCAGGCCCGCGCGAACTCCGGCCACACCCGGTCGGTGTATCCGCCGAGGGTGAAGGTGTCGTCCAGCTCGCTCGGCCCCACCACGCCGCCGGCCGGGCGGGCGCGCAGCCGGTCGCGCATCGCGTAGTAGGCGAACGAGGTCTGCTTCAGCGTGCCGCCCAGCCGGTAGACGTCGTTGTGCCGGGCCGTCCAGGCGAGGAAGGCGCGGTGGCGGCGTTCGAAGGCGACGTCCTGGCTCAGGTTCGACCGGTACCAGACGCCCTCGGGGTTGACCGTGCTGTCCATGACGAGCCGCCTGACCCGCTGCGGGAACAGGGTCGCGTAGACGGCGCCGAGGTAGGTGCCGTACGAGTAGCCCAGGTAGCTGATCTTCTCCTCGCCCAGCGCCGCCCTGATCGCGTCCATGTCCCTGGCCGAGTTCTCGGTCGTCAGGTACGGCAGCATCCAGGACCAGTGGTCGCCGCAGCCGGTGGCGTACTCGTCGGCCCTGGCCAGGAGCCTGCTCTCGTCGGCCGCCGAGTGCGGCACCGCGTCCGGCCGCGGCGCCCGGTAGTAGGCGTCGGGGTCCACGCAGTGGAGTGACGGCTCACTGCCGCCCACCCCGCGCGGGTCGAACCCCACGACGTCGTAGCGCTCGCCCAGCCGGTTCGGCAGCCCGTTCGAGACGAACTCGGTCAGGTCGCGGCCCGAGGCGCCCGGCCCGCCCGGGTTGATCAGCAGGGTGCCGAGATGGTTGCCGTCCCTGGACACCTTGGCCTTGATGCGGTTGATCGCCAGCTTGATCGACTGCCCCCACGGGTCGTGGTAGTCGAGCGGCACGCGTACGGTGGCGCACTCCAGGTCGGCCCGGACCGTCTTGCCCTCCTTGGCCGGGCACGACCCCCAGACCACCTGCTGCGCCCACGTGACCGCACCCCTGCCGGCCGACGCCACACCGTCCGCGCTGACAACCCCGGCGACCAGCACCGCGATGCCGACGGCAACACTGAATACGCGCTTCACCCAGCCCCTCCCCCTCGTCATGGCCCTGTGATGCTCCCGCGGGCGACGGGGTCATGACGCTGGGTATGGAGAAACGCTTGCCACTTTGTAATGGGCCCATTGCACCGGGTGACCGGGCCCCCCGGGGCACTCAGCCCACGGTCACCTGGGGCCCGGAGACGGTGTCGTCGTCGAGGTCGATCTCGACGCCCATCTCCTCGGCCAGGCGCAGGGCCTCCTCGATCAGGGTCTCGACGATCTGCGACTCGGGCACGGTCTTGATGACCTCGCCCTTGACGAAGATCTGGCCCTTGCCGTTGCCGGAGGCGACGCCGAGGTCGGCCTCACGGGCCTCGCCGGGGCCGTTGACGACGCAGCCCATGACGGCCACCCGCAGCGGGACCTTGAGCCCCTCCAGGCCCGCCTGGACCTGCTCGGCCAGCGTGTAGACGTCGACCTGGGCCCGGCCGCACGACGGGCAGGAGACGATCTCCAGCCCCCGCTCGCGCAGGCCCAGCGACTCCAGGATCTGGGCGCCGACCTTGACCTCCTCGACGGGAGGCGCGGACAGCGAGACGCGGATGGTGTCGCCGATGCCCTCGGCCAGCAGCGCGCCGAAGGCCACCGCGGACTTGACCGTGCCCTGGAAGGCGGGGCCGGCCTCGGTGACGCCGAGGTGCAGCGGGTAGTCGCACTTGGCGGCGAGCAGCCGGTAGGCGTTGATCATGACGACCGGGTCGTTGTGCTTGACCGAGATCTTGATGTCGCGGAAACCGTGCTCCTCGAACAGCGAGCACTCCCACAGCGCGGACTCGACCAGCGCCTCGGGCGTGGCCTTGCCGTACTTCTGGAGCAGGCGGGGGTCGAGCGACCCGGCGTTGACGCCGATCCTGATCGGCACGCCGTGGTCGGCGGCCGCCTTGGCGATCTCGCCCACCTTGTCGTCGAACTTCTTGATGTTCCCGGGGTTGACGCGGACCGCCGCGCAACCCGCCTCGATGGCCGCGAACACGTACTTCGGCTGGAAGTGGATGTCGGCGATGACCGGGATCTGGGACTTCCTCGCGATGATCGGCAGCGCGTCCGCGTCGTCCTGCGACGGGACGGCCACGCGCACGATCTGGCAGCCGGACGCCGTCAGCTCGGCGATCTGCTGCAACGTGGCGTTGACGTCGGCGGTGACCGTCGTCGTCATCGACTGGACGGAGACGGGCGCGTCGCCGCCCACGGGAACGCTGCCGACCATGATCTGGCGGGAGTGCCGGCGTTCGGCGAGCGGCTTGGGGCGGACCGTCGGGATGCCAAGTGCTACAGAAGACATTTCTACCCTTAGGTGTGACGACGCTACCCAGTCTAGGTAGCTAGAAGGACTGCCCGGCTGTGAGTTCGGCCGCACGCGCCCGGGCCCAGGCGTCGGCGGCCAGCACCTCCTCCACGCTGGAGGCCGGGGTGACGCGGTGTTCCTCGACGACCTTGGCGACCGTGTCGACGATCGCGGGGAAGCGCAGCCCGCCCCTGGTGAACGCCTCGACGCAGACCTCGTTGGCGGCGTTGTAGACGGCGGGCGCGGTGCCGCCCTCGGCGCCGACGTGCCTGGCCAGCGCGACGGCCGGGAAGGCCGCGTCGTCGAGCGGCTCGAAGGTCCAGGTGTGGGCCTTGGTCCAGTCGACGGGCCGGGCCGCGCCGGGCACGCGGGCCGGGTGGGCCAGCGCGAGCGCGATCGGCAGGCGCATGTCGGGCGGGCTGGCCTGGGCGATGGTGGAGCCGTCGACGTACTCGACCATGGAGTGGATCACCGACTGCGGGTGGACCACGACCTCGATGCGGTCGAAGCCGATGTCGAACAGCAGGTGGGCCTCGATGACCTCCAGCCCCTTGTTGACCAGGGTGGCGGAGTTGATGGTGATGACCGGGCCCATGGACCAGGTCGGGTGGGCCAGCGCCATCTCGGGGGTGACGTCGGCCATCTCCTCGCGCTTCATGCCCCTGAACGGGCCGCCGCTGGCGGTGATGACGAGCTGCCTGACGGCGTCGGGGTCGTGGCCGCCGGGACCGGCCGCCCACAGGCACTGCTGCACCGCCGAGTGCTCGGAGTCGACCGGGAGGATCTGCCCCGGCGCGGCCAGCCGCTTGACCAGCGGCCCGCCGATGATCAGGGACTCCTTGTTGGCCAGCGCGAGCGTGCGGCCGGCCTTCAGGGCGACCAGCGTGGACGTCAGGCCCAGCGCGCCGGTGATGCCGTTGAGCACGGTGTCGCACCGCCAGGCCGCGACCTCGGCGACGCCCTCGTGGCCGCCCAGCACGACGGGGGAGGCCCCGCGCGCGGCCAGCGCCTCCTTCAGCGCCGGGACGGCGGCGTCGTCGGCCACCGCCACGACCTCCACGCCGAACTCGGCCGCCTGAGCGGCCAGCGCCTCGACCCTGCCGCCCCCGGCCGCGAGCCCGGCGACCTTGAACCCGGCGGGGTCGGCGGCGATGACGTCGAGGGCCTGGGTGCCGATCGAGCCGGTGGAGCCGAGCACGACGACTGAGCGGAGGGTCTCTGCATGCACCTGTCCATTGTCCCCGCTGCCGGGGGCGGACGGGCACGTGAGGGGCTCACGGCCGCGATCCCGTCCCTTAAGTGACGCGTGATAACCGGGACCATTTATGTCCAGATATCGTCATACCGGGAGGCGCATGTCTTGAGAAATCCCGATTATTGTGCGGCTACCTTCCCGACCTCGGAGCCGGGTTTCGGCAGGTTACGTAATGCGCCGCGGATCCCGCCCCGCCGTCCGTCCTCACCTTCGCCGCCGCAGGCATCGCCCTGCCTCCCAGCAGCGCGGCGCGAAGCACAGGCCGTCTGCCGAGCAGCGCGAAGCGCCAACGCAGTCTGCCGGATTTACGGAAAGTAGCCACAAGAACACATCTCGTGGTGCACACTCTGGGGCCATGACCCTGAGCACCTCCCTGCTTGCGGCCGCCCCGCTGATGGCGGGGCTGATGGGACCGGCGATGCTCGGCGCGGTCCCCGTCCAGCAGCAGGTCGATCGTCCCGCCGTCGAGCACTCCGCGGCCCGGCGGAGCCTGGTGGTCGAGCACGAGGCCGCCCGCGACGACGCCGAACAGCGGCGCGTGCTCGGCTACTGGACCCCGCAGCGCATGGCGGCGGCCCTGCCCATCGGCTTGCTCGACTCCGTGACCGACGGCGACGGCCTGCTCAGCGGCCTGACCGGCCGCGGCGGGGTGCGGGCGACGCCCGGCGTGTCCGACGGCCACACCGAGATCAACCTGGGCCGGCGGCACCAGGCGTCGTCCAGGCCCCAGGCCAGCACGATCGGCGCGCGCTGGAGCACCGGCGGGGCCGTGACCAGGACCACCGGCCGGGTGTTCCTGACCCTGGCGGGGGCCGACTTCGTCTGCTCGGCCAGCACGGTCACGAGCGCCAGCAAGGACCTCGTCGTCACCGCCGGCCACTGCGTCAAGGACGGCGCCGGCGAATGGGCCGAGAACTGGACGTTCGTCCCCGGCTACGGCAGGGGCGGCGAGCAGCCCTTCGGCCAGTACGCGGCCCGCCGCATGTTCGTCTCCGCCCCCTGGTCGCGCTCGGCCGACGACAACCACGACGTCGGCATGGTCGCCCTGGCCACCTCGGGCGGCCGGCACGTCGCCGACGTCGTGGGCACCCAGGACATCGCCTTCAACGCCCGGCGCGGCGGCCAGACCTACGGCTTCGGCTACCCGGCCGACCCTCCCTACGACGGCGACCAGCTCGTCTACTGCGCGGGGCGGCTGCGCGACGACCCGTACAAGCAGACGCGCGACCAGGGGCTCGGCTGCGCCATGACCGCCGGTTCGAGCGGCGGCCCCTGGATGTCCGGCTTCGACCCGATGACCGGCCGCGGCACGATCACCTCGCTGAGCAGCTTCAAGTACAGCGACGACCAGCACACCATGTACGGCCCGTACTTCGGCCAGGCCGCCAAGGCGGTCTACACCACGGCCGAGCGCGCCTGAGACCAAGGGGGCGCACCGTCCCGTGCGCGCCTTCGGTCTCTTTGAGGTCGCCGCCCTCGCCCTGCTGGCGAGCTACAGCGACAGGCCGGTGAGCACCATGACCTTCTCGTAGGTCAGGTCCTCCATGGCCGAGTGCAGGCCCTCGCGGCCGATGCCGGAGTCCTTCACGCCGCCGTACGGCATCTGGTCGGCCCGGTACGACGGCACGTCACCGATGATCACGCCGCCGACCTCCAGTTCGCGGTTGGCCCGGAAGGCGGCGTCCAGCGAGCGGGTGAAGACGCCGGCCTGGAGGCCGTACTTGGAGTCGTTCACCGTGGCGTACGCCTCGTCGATCGAGGCGACCGGCTGCAGGATCATGACCGGCCCGAAGACCTCCTCGCAGGCCACCTTGGCGTCGTGCGGGACGTCGGCCAGCACGGTCGGCGCGACCGTGGCGCCCTCGCGGGTGCCGCCGGCCAGGACGCGGGCACCGGCGGCGACCGCCTCCCGCACCCACTGCTCCACGCGCTCGGCGGCGGCCTCCGACACCAGCGGCCCGACCTGGGTCTTCTCGTCGGCCGGGTCACCCGTGACGAGCCCGGCGACGGCCGGCAGCAGGCGCTCGACGAAGGCGTCGTAGACCGGCTGCTCGACGATCACCCGCTGGACGGCGATGCAGCTCTGACCGGCCTGGTAGTTGGAGAACAGGGCGATGCGCTGCGCGGCCCAGTCGAGGTCGGCGTCGCCCAGCACGACGGCCGCGGCGTTGCCGCCCAGCTCCAGGGTCACGTGCTTGCGCGGCACCTGGTCGGCGATGGCGTAGCCGACGGGCGCGGAGCCGGTGAAGGAGACGACGGGCAGGCGGGGGTTGTCCACGAGGGCGGCGGCGCGCTCGTTCTGGACGGGCAGCACCGAGAACATGCCGGCGGGCAGGTCGGTCTCGGCCAGGATCTCGCCGAGGATCAGCGAGGACAGCGGCGTGGCGGGCGCGGGCTTGACGATGATCGGGGCGCCGACGGCGATGGCGGGCGCGACCTTGTGGGCGACCAGGTTCAGCGGGAAGTTGAACGGGGTGATCGCCAGCACCGGGCCCTTGGGCACGCGGGAGACGTAGGCGAGGCGGCCCGCGGCGGCGGGCTCGGTGTCGAGCCGCTGCACCTGGCCGGACCAGCGGCGGGCCTCCTCGGCGGCGAAGCGGAAGGTGGAGATGGCGCGGTTGACCTCGCCGCGCGCCCAGAAGATCGGCTTGCCGTTCTCGGCGGTGATCAGGTGGGCGATCTCCTCGGCCCGCTCGGCCAGCCGACGCGAGACGTGGGCCAGGGCCTCGGCACGTACGTGCACGGGCAGCGCGGCGGCCTCGCGCGAGACCGCGTGGGCGGCCGCGACGGCCTCCTCGACCTGGGCATCGGTCGGTACGGAGTACCGGCCCACCTCACGACCGTCGTGGGGGTTGGTCACGGTGAGCTCGGTTTCGCCGGTGGCGGGCCGGCCGGCAAGCCAGAAGGTACGCACGTCCATACCCATGACGTTATGCCAAGCGGGAGTTCGGGGATTTACACCAGGGTGCACAAGACTCCCACGAGCGCTCACCGTTAAGTACAAGCCCTGGTGTATACCCATGATGTAACAGAAGTAGACCCAATTCGGGATGTTTACCATGCGGAGTGGTTTGAGCGATCTCCGCCATGGCTAAGTCATCGAGTGCGGGTCTCCAGCGCGGTGGGCCCCAGACTCAGAAAGGCGTGGGCCCCGTGACCGAGCAAGAGGTCACAAGGACACTGAGCTCCTTGGTCGCTGGGGAGGTCGCATGACCTCGACGCCGCTGGGCCTGCAGGGTGCCTACCTGCTGGGCGAGCGCGCCACCCACGACGAACTCCGTTCCCGCCTGCTCGACGTGGCCGTGAACCTGCTTCAGAGCGAGGGTCCCGACAGTCTGACCATGCGCAGGATCGCGGCCGAGGCCGGCTGCACGACGACCGTCATCTACACGATGTTCGGCAACCGGGAGGGCCTGGCCGAGGCGCTTTACCTGGAGGGTTTCGAGCGGTTTCGCCGCCTGCTCGAAGCGGTCCCGCAGCGGCGCAACCCGCTGGAGTACCTGACCGCGCTCGGCCCCGCCTACCGGCAGGCATGCCTGGCCGAGCCCGGCTACTACAGCCTGATGTTCGAGCAGGCCATCCCCGGTTTCGAACCCAGCGAGCGGGCCAGGACGCTCGCCCGCGCGGCCCTGAACATCCTCGACCGGGTGATCGCCGACTGCATCTCCGCCGGCTACCTGACGCCGACCCAGCCACGCAAGATCGCCGACGCTCTCTGGGCCGCCGCCCAGGGCGCGATCAGTCTGGAACGGGCCGGCCACCTGCGGGACGACCGCACGTACGAGGCGGTCACCCTGGCCACGATCTGCTGCTACCTGGTGGACAAGGACAACCTGCCGTCGGCCCCCGGCCGCTGAAGGCCGTCGGGTCAGCGGCGGGCGGCCTCCAGGGCGAGCCAGAGTTCGGCGCGCACGCCCGGGTCGTCGAGGTCGCGGCCGAGGAGTTCGGCCACGCGGCGCATGCGGTAGCGCAGCGTGTGCCGGTGGACGCCGAGCCGCTGGGCCGCGGCGTCCCAGTGGCCGTTGCTGTCGAGGTAGGCGCGCAGGGACTCGACCAGGTCGGCACGGGAGCCGTACGCGGTGAGCGGGGCCAGCAGCGCGCCGGAGAACGCGCGCAGGGCGTCGGCGTCCAGCAGCGCGAGCAGCCCTTGCCCGGCCAGGTCGGCGAACCGCACCACGCCGCCGTCGCTGTGGGCCAGCGCCCGTCGCGCCTGGCCGAGGGCGTCGCGCAGGCCGTCGTAGCGGCACGGTGAGCTCACCCCGACCGGCCCCTCCGCCTCCCGCGCCACCTTCTCCACACTCCCCTCCCCCACCAGACAAACAACGACCGCCCCACCACCACCGCGGCCACCGTCGCTACCGCTGCCGCTGCGGCCGTGGCTACTGCTGTGGGCGTGGTCGTGGCTGTGGCTGTGGCTGTGGTCGTCGAGGAGGGCTGTGAAGCCGTGGGGTTCCAGGGCCTCCAGGGCGCTCGCGCCCGCCGCCAGCACCACCAGCGGCTCGCCGGGCAGCCGCGCGCCGAGCGTGCCCGTCACCGACCGCGCCTGCTCGACCGCCCCGCCGAGCAGCAGTTCGAGCACGGCCGAGCGGAGCCTCCGCCCCGCCTCCCGCTGGGCCCTGCCCTGCTCCATGGCGAGCGTCAGCAGCGAGCCGGCGGCGTTGATCACCGTGTGGGTCACCGGCGAGAAGGGTTTGCGCGCGCCGACCGCGAAGAAGCCGCGCGGCCGGGCGCCGCCGCCGAGCGGCTGGATCACGATGTGCTCGTCGGGCCCGGACAACGCGAGACTGGCCGGCACCCGCTCCACCCCCGGCCCTCCCCCACGCCCCCGCTCAGGCCCCTGGCCTCCCCCACGCCCCCGCTCACCGCCCGGCACACCTCCACGGACGCCCTCCCCGGCAGGCGTCCGCTCACCGCCACGAACGGGTTCCCCGGCGGCGGGCTGCTCACCGGCCGGCCCGCGGTCGTCGGTGGCGGGCTGGTCGGGGTGGGGTCTTGCCGGGGCGCCGGTGCGCAGGCGGCGTAGCTCGGCCACCACGACCGGCACGTCGGCGCCGGGGGTGGCGTGCCGGACCTCGCCCGTCTCGTCGAGCAGGGCGGCCCAGCCGTCGATCTCTTTGGCGACCCGGTCGATGACCGCGTGCATGCCCTCCGGCCGCAGCGCCGCCCGGGTGAGCCGTCCCTGGGCGGCGAAGGCCCGGGTGATCTCGTCGTACTGCTCGGCCGCGAGCAGCTCGCTGACGACCTTGCCGATGGCGATGAACGGCGTCTCGCGCGGCACCTCGAACAGCGGCAGCCCGGCCTCGTCGGCGGCGCTGACCAGGGCGGGCGGGACGCGTTCGTGGGAGAGGCCGACGCCGAAGCCGAGCCCGGCCACCCCGCGCCCCACCAGCCGGGCGACATATCCGGAGAGGTCGCCCTCCAGGCGGATGCCCGTCGTCAGCAGCAGCTCCGAGCCCTCAAGGAACGGCGTCGGGTCCTCCAGCTCGCTGACCGCCACCCAGCGCACCTCCGCGTCGAGCGCTTCGGGGGCCGCCGCGCCCGCCAGCGGACGCAGCCCCATCCGTCGCACCACGGTGCGCAGCGAAGGTGCCATACGAGTTTGTCCATTCCGGCAAAGGCGAGCACCCCCAGTGTGCCATATCGACGTATCGGCCCAGGTCGGAGCCCGACGTAGCGTCGAGCCCATGAGCATTCCCCAGGAGCGGCGCGTCGTGACCGCGATCCCAGGCCCCAAGTCGCAGGAGCTGCTGGCCCGCAAGCAGGCCGCCGTCCCGTCCGGCATCGGCACCACGCTGCCGGTCTTCGTCACCCGCGCCGGCGGCGGCGTCCTCCAGGACGCCGACGGGAACTCTCTGATCGACTTCGGCTCCGGCATCGCCGTGACCAACGTGGGCAACTCCGCGCCGAAGGTCGTCGAGCGCGTCCAGAAGCAGGTGGCCGACTTCACCCACACCTGTTTCATGGTCACCCCGTACGAGTCGTACGTGCAGGTCTGCGAGAAGCTCAACCAGCTGACCCCCGGCGACCACGAGAAGCGCACCTTCCTGGTGAACTCGGGCGCCGAGGCCGTCGAGAACGCGGTCAAGGTGGCCCGGCACGCCACCGGCAGGCAGGCCGTCGTGGTGTTCGACCACGGCTACCACGGCCGCACGCTGCTCTCGATGACCATGACCGCCAAGAACATGCCGTACAAGCACGGCTTCGGCCCGTACGCGCCCGAGGTGTACCGGGTGCCGCTGGCCTACCCGTTCCGCTGGCCGACGGGCGCGGACAACTGCGCGGAGGAGGCCGCCGCGCAGGCCATCGACCAGATCAACAAGCAGGTCGGGGCCGAGAACGTGGCCGCCGTGGTGATCGAGCCGATCGCCGGCGAGGGCGGGTTCATCGTCCCGGCCAGGGGCTTCCTGCCGCGGATCGCCGAGTTCTGCCGGGCGAACGGCATCGTGTTCGTGGCCGACGAGGTCCAGACCGGCTTCGCGCGTACCGGTGACCTGTTCGCCTGCGAGGACGAGGGCGTCGTCCCCGACATCATCTGCACCGCCAAGGGCATCGCGGGCGGCCTGCCGCTGGCCGCCGTGACCGGCCGCGCCGACCTGATGGACCACGTGCACGTCGGCGGCCTGGGCGGCACGTACGGCGGCAACCCGCTGGCCTGCGAGGCCGCGCTCGGCGTCCTGGAGACGATCGAGTCGGAGGACCTGGTCGCCAAGGCCCGCCGCATCGGCGAGATCATGCTCCCCCGCCTCCGGTCGCTCCAGGAGCGGTTCCCGGTGATCGGCGACGTGCGCGGACGCGGCGCGATGATCGCGATCGAGCTGGTCGAGCCGGGGACGAAGAACCCGGACCCGGCCGCCGTCCAGGAGATCGTCAAGCGCTGCCACGCCGAGGGCCTGGTGGTCCTGACCGCCGGCACGTACGGCAACGTGCTGCGCTTCCTGCCCCCGCTGGTCATGCCCGAGCACCTGCTTGAGGAGGGCCTGGGGATCTTGGAGAAGGCCGTCGCCGCTCTGTAGCAAAGACCGAAAAATCGGGCATCCACCTTGCGGCTGGATGCCCGATTTTGTGTGTGTAAAAGAGGTCACTCGGGTAGAGAATTCACCCTGGCTTGACGCTCAGCTAGACGATCACGGCCTCGGTCAGGGTTATAACGGATCCGGACATGCGGAGGAGCGATGACAGCTGGGAGCGTGATGAACTGGGGTCCCACCAGAACGGCACAGAGTATGTTGACGTTCGACCCTGAGGGCCTGAGCGTGGCCCAGCGCGACGGCGACGCCTGCGTCGTGTGCCACAAGAGGTGGCCGCGGCCTCGGGTCCGGGTCGGCAAGCTGCCCGACAACTCCTCCGTGCTCGCCTGCACCGAATGCGCCGAGGCGCTCCTGCCCGCTCCCATGGCGACCGTGGTGGCCTTCCCGGGCCGTTAGCCACGCGCTGACCACGGTTCCGACCGGGCCTTCAGGCCGCCACCGCCGCCTCGCGCAGGCCCCACGGCGAGCCGTACTCGCGCAGCAGGTCGAGGAACGGCACCGCGTCGAACGCCTCAGGGCCGAGCACGCCCTCGCCCTTCCACACCCCGGTCGCCACCAGCTCCAGCGCGACGACCGGATGGATCGCCGTCTGCCACACGACGGCCTGGGAGCCGTACTCCCGCATCGACCACTCGTTGTCCACCACGTGGTACAGGTACACCTCGCGCGGCGAGCCGTCCTTGCCGGTGCCCTTGACCCACGTGCCCGCGCAGGTCTTGCCGCGCATGCGTGCGCCCAGCGTCGCCGGGTCCGGCAGGCTCGCGGCGACCATGTCGCGCGGGGCCACCTCCGCCCCGCCCACCCTGATCTTGTCGGCGCTGTCCAGGCCCAGCTTGCGCAGCGTCTTGAGCACGCCGATGAACTCCTCGCCGAGCCCGTACTTGAACGTCACCCGCCGCGCCGGGATCCACCTCGGGACGAGCAGCACCTCCTCGTGCTCGACGTTCACGCACTCCACGGGCCCGATGCCGTCGGGGAAGTCGAACACCTCGGGCTCGCTGAACGGCTCGGTGGTGCGCCACTGCCCGTCCTCCCAGACGACGGGCGGGTTCAGGCACTCCTCGATCGTGGTCCAGATCGAGAACGTGGGCGCGAAGTCGTAGCCGTCGACGACGAGGTTGGCGCCGTCCCTGATGCCGATCTCGTCGATCTCGTCGAACAGGTGGTCGGCGGCGTAGCGGGCGAACACGTCCGCGAGCCCCGGCTCGACGCCCATGCCGACCAGCGCGAGCCGGCCCGCGCCGCGCCACTCGCCGTCGCGCTCGAACTGCCGGTCGCCCAGCTTCACCCCCGGCTTGCGGTACGGCTCGCGCGGATGCGGCTTCGACAGCGACATCGCCATGTCCAGGTAGTGGGCCCCAGCCTCCAGCGCGGCCTCGAACAGCGGCATCGTGAAGCGCGGGTCGACCGCGTTGAACAGCACGTCACAGCGGTGCTCCCGGAGCGCCGCGACGACCTGCGCCCGGTCGGAGGCGTCCAGCTGGATGGCGGTGAAACGGGGGTCGTCCACGGCGGCGACGGCGGCGGCCGCCCGGCTCTGTTGGGAGTCGGCCACCACGATGTGTTCGTAGAAATGGCGGCGGGCGGCGATCGGGACCACGGCTGAACCGACGCCTCCGGCGCCGACAAGAAGGATTCTCATGGGAAGACCATACTCACTGACTGGTCATTCAGTCGAATTTCTGGCGCCAAGAAGGCCCCTGAACAGCGAGACGCCCCGGGACAGGGGGGAAGGCCCGGGGCGTCTCTGCAGGCGCACCTCGGGGGAAGGCGCGCCCGCGATGGGGTCGAGCGGAGGCGGCGGTCTCGCCTACTCGGCGAGCGCGGCCCACCGTTTCCCCCAGACGGCGTAATCAGTGCATTCCCCGTCCTCGCCGCGGCAACCGCCCGGCGGCCGGACGGCGAAGGCGACACGGCCGAGCCGCTTGGGGTCGCCGACGCCGTAGACGTCGCAGACGGACTTGGCCCGGCCCTTGCACGCCTTCTCGTTGGCCGGGGCGAGCCCCGCCCAGGCGGCCGCGTCACGCTGGGCGTCGGCCGCGGTCATCCAGGTCAGCCAGCGGTAGGCGCAGGTGGTGTCGGGCAGGTTGGCGCCGAGCATCCAGGAGTCGAGCCAGCCGGTGGTCGCCGTGGCGCCGACCGTCCTGACCGGTTTGCCGGCCTTCTGCAGCAGCAGGCGATAGTACGGTGTGGCCTGCGCGTAATCCAGCGACCCGGTGGCGAAGCCCTTGATCAGGTCGATCGGCTTCCGCCAGTAGGTGCGCTCCTTCTGCTGCCCGAGCAGCGCCATGGCCCGGTCGAGCTGCTCCTGGCTCAGCTCGTACGGGTCCTTGACCGTGGTGTCGGTCAGTGCGGCGTCGGCGATGGTCAGCGGGCTGTCGCGGAGCGCGGCCCGGCCGGAGGCGAACGCCTCGCTCATGCTCGGGCTCTTGACCTTGGCCGCGTCGTAGACGAACTCGTGGTACCCCCACAGGTACGGCACGCCGTAGAACTTGCCGGACACCTTCACCATGTCGCGGAAACGCTCGTCGAGGTCGTCGTAGCCGCCCACCTTGGCCGGGTCGATCGGCTGCACCAGCTTGCGGGTGATCAGGTCGCCGGCCAGCGCCGGGCCCGCCGAGATCAGGTCGTACGGGCGGTCGGCGGCCGCCACGGCCCGTTCCATCTCCTCGGCGGTGCGGACGGTGTCCAGGCGGGCCAGGCGGCAGCCGGTCTCCTTCTCGAAGGAGCCGACCCAGTTGGCCTTGGGGCTGACGCCGCCGTACTCGGCGTAGCCGCGGTAGGTGAGGATCTGGAGCGTGCCGTCGCTCTGGGTCGCCGTGGGCGAGGGCGTGGCCGTCGGGGTCGGCTTGGGGCTCGGCCTGGCGGCCGGCTGCCCGGCCGTCCCGGAGGGCGAGGACACCGCTCCCGTGCCGGCGACCAGCGCCGCCGTGGCCAGCGCCACGGCGGATATGCGACGGCGTCTCACGATGTCCCCCCTTGTCCGTTGTGCTGGAGCTTACCGGGGACGGGACCGGGAGGGACGCCGGTCCCTCCCGGCCGGAGCCGCGGGTTACCCGTTCGTGGGGAAGCCGAGGTTCACCCCACCGTGCGACGGGTCCAGCCACCGCGAGGTCACCACCTTGCCCCGCGTGTAGAAATGCACCCC
>NZ_JBSFGF010000015.1:0-219438 GCF_053596455.1 Nonomuraea sp. NPDC001699
CGGGCTCTGCCTCGACGCCATCGGCGCCGGCACCGGCAACGGCACCGGGCTCCAGCTCTACACCTGCTCGGGCGGCACCAACCAGAAGTGGACCTGGACGTGACGCCCCTCAACGGCGGGCGTGCTCGCCCGGCGCGTGGTCGGTGGTGAGGGGGTGAGCATGCGTACCTGGAGGCGATGGCGGGCCGCCGTGCTGACGGTGGCGGTGTTGCTGGCGGCCGGCACGGCGACGGGGACGGGGGTCGCCGGAGCCGAGTCCAACGGCGGGGTACGGGTCATGCCGCTCGGCGACTCGATCACCGAGGGCACGCAGGTGCCGGGCGGCTACCGGATCGGCCTGTGGCAGCGCCTGGCCGGCGGCCGCTACACGGTCGACCTCGTCGGTTCGCAGTTCAACGGGCCCAGCAGCCTGGGCGATCATGATCACGAGGGCCACCCAGGCTGGCGCATCGACCAGATCGACGCGAACATCACCGGCTGGCTGCGTACGTACACGCCGCGTACGCTGCTGCTCCACCTGGGCACCAACGACATCCTGCAGAACTACGACGTGGCCGGCGCTCCGCAACGGCTGTCCACGCTGATCGACCACATCACCGCGGCCGTGCCGGACGCGGACGTCCTCGTCGCGACCGTCATCCCGCTGTCGAACGCCGGACAGGAGTCCGCGGCGCGCACGTTCAACGCGGCTATCCCCGGCATCGTCCAGAGCAAGGTGAACAGTGGCAAGCGCGTCCACCTGGTCGACCTGCACAGCAGGCTGACCACCTCGGACCTGATCGACGGCGTTCACCCGACCGCCGGCGGTTACGACAAGATGGCCGCCGCCTGGTACGCGGCGCTGCAAGCGGTTCCCGGCAGCATCGGCCAGCCGCAGGGCAACCCCTCCGGCGGCTCGGAGATCAAGGGCGTGGGCTCGGGCCGTTGCCTGGATGTCACCGGCGTGTCACAGGCCAACGGTGCGCAGGCGCAGATCTGGGACTGCAACGGCCAGACCAACCAGCGCTGGACGTCGACCAGCGCCGGTGAGCTGCGCGTGTACGGCGGCAAGTGCCTGGACGTGGCCAACCGGAGCACCGCCGACGGCGCCGGCGTGATCATCTGGGACTGCAGCGGCCAGGCCAACCAGCAGTGGCGCTTCAACACCGACGGCTCCATCACCGCCGTCGGTGCGAACAAGTGCCTGGACGTGCCGAGCAACAGCACCGCCAACGGCGTCAAGCTCCAGATCTGGTCCTGCAGCGGCGCCGCCAACCAGCGCTGGACCCGCGCCGGCTCATGACGACCCCCAGGAGGTGGAGAAGCGAATGCGCACAATTCTCGGCCTGACGACGGCCGCGTTACTGGCGGCCGGCTCCCTTGTCGCGATCGGCGGCGCCACGTCCCCGGCCGTCGCGCTGGAGAACGGCCTCGCCCGGACCCCGCAGATGGGCTGGAACGACTGGAACAGCTTCGGCTGCAACGTCAACGACGGCCTCATCCGCCAGACGGCCGACGCCATGGTCTCCAGTGGCATGGCGGCGGCGGGCTACACCTATGTCAACATCGACGACTGCTGGTCCACCAAGAGCCGGAACGCGAGCGGCGACCTGGTGCCGGATCCGCAGAAGTTCCCCGACGGCATCAAGGCCCTGGCCGACTACGTGCACTCCAAAGGGCTCAAGCTCGGCATCTACTCCTCGGCCGGTACCACGACGTGCGCGGGCTACCCGGCCAGCCTGGGCTACGAGCGGCGGGACGCGGCCCTGTGGGCGTCGTGGGGGATCGACTATCTGAAATACGACAACTGCGGCGACCATCGCGGCATGAACGGGCAGCAGCGGTACACGGCCATGCGGGACGCGCTGGCCGCCGCCGGTCGCCCGATCGTGTACAGCCTGTGCAACTGGGGTCAGGAGAACGTGTGGACCTGGGGGACGCCGGTGGGCAACTCCTGGCGTGACACCGGCGACATCGCGGCCAACTGGAATTCCGTCATGGGCATCCTGGACCAGCAGGTCGGGCTGGAGTCGTACTCGGGCCCGGGAGGCTGGAACGACCCGGACATGCTGGAGGTCGGCGTCGGTTCGGTGACGGCTACCGAGGGACGCGCGCACTTCAGCCTGTGGTCGCTGCTGAACGCGCCCCTCATCGCCGGCAACGACCTCCGGACGATGAGCGCCGACACGCGCACCATCCTCACCAACACCGAGGTCATCGCGGTCAACCAGGACTGGGGCGGCAAGCAGGGCCACAAGATCAGCGACAACGGCAACCTGGAGGTCTGGCGCAAGCCGATGAAGAACGGCTCGGTCGCGGTCGTCCTGCTCAACCGGGGCACCTCGACCGCGACCGTCTCCACCACCGCCGCGGCCTTGGGGCTGGGCTCGGCGTCCTCCTACTCGGTGCGCGACCTGTGGGCGCACACGACGTCCTCCTCACCGGGGACGATCAGCGCGCCGGTCCCCGGGCACGGGGCGGCCATGTACGTCGTGACGGGAGGCGGCATCGTCCCGCCCACCGCGGTCGCGATCAAGGGAGTGGGCTCGGGCAGGTGCCTCGACGTCGCCGCCGCCTCGCAGGCGAACGGCGCGCAGGCGCAGATCTGGGACTGCAACGGCCAGGGCAACCAGCGCTGGACGCCCACCGCGAGCGGCGAACTGCGCGTCTACGGCGGCAAGTGCCTGGACGTGTACGACGGTGGAACCACCGACGGCACCAACGTCATCATCTGGGACTGCAACGGCCAGAGCAATCAGCAGTGGCGTTTCAACGCCGACGGCACCATCACCGCCGTCGGTGCGAACAAGTGCCTGGACGTGCCGAACAACGCCACCGCCAACGGCACCAAGCTGACCATCTGGTCGTGCAACGGCGGCGCCAACCAGCGCTGGACCCGTAACTGACCCGTCATCCCGGGAGCGATCGTGAGAATGGCATTACGGTTGCCGGCCACCACAAGAGCCGGACGCGGAATCGTTTGGGTGCTGGTCCTGCTCGGCCTCGTGGCGTTCCTGCCCGCCCACCCGGCCAGGGCGGACAACCCGATCATCCAGACCGTCTACACCGCCGACCCGGCGCCGCTGGTGCACAACGGCCGGGTGTACCTCTACACCGGCCATGACGAGGACGGCTCGACCTGGTTCACCATGAAGGATTGGCGGGTCTGGTCCTCCGCCGACATGGTGAACTGGACCGACCACGGATCCCCGCTGAGCCTGACCACCTTCAGCTGGGCGAAGTCCGACGCCTGGGCGGGACAGACCATCTACCGGAACGGCCGGTTCTACTGGTACGTGCCCACGACCAACCGGGCGACCGGCCGGATGGCCATCGGGGTGGCCGTCTCCGACAGCCCGACCGGGCCGTTCAGGGACGCACTCGGACGGCCGCTGATCGAGAACGGCGAGATCGACCCGACGGTCTTCATCGACGACGACGGGCAGGCCTACCTCTACTGGGGCAACCCGCACCTCTGGTACGTGAAGCTGAACCCCGACATGACCTCGTACTCGGGAAGCGCGACGCAGATCCCGCTCACCACGGCGGGATTCGGCACCAGGACGGGTGACGCCAACCGCCCGACGCTGTTCGAAGAGGGGCCCTGGGTCTACAAGCGGAACGGCCTGTACTACCTCGTGTTCGCGGCCAAGTGCTGCTCGGAGTTCCTCGCCTACTCCACGGCCCCCGGCCCCACCGGGCCCTGGACCTACCGGGGGACGATCATGCCCACGCAGGGCGGCAGCTTCACCAACCACGCGGGCATCGTCGACTACCAGGGCGGCTCGTACCTCTTCTACCACAACGGCGCACTGCCGGGCGGCGGGGGCTTCACCCGTTCGGTGGCCGTGGAGAAGTTCACCTACGGCTCCGGCGGCACGATCCCGACGATCAACATGACCGCGTCCGGGGCGCCGCAGGTGGGCACCCTCAACCCGTACGTCCGCCAGGAGGCCGAGACGATCGCCTGGGAGTCCGGGGTCGAGACCGAGCCCTCCGGCGAAGGGGGGATGAACGTCGGCTGGATCGAGAACGGCGACTACATCAAGGTCAAGGGCGTCGCGTTCGGCTCCGGCGCCAGGACCTTCGCCGTGCGGGTCGCCTCGGCGTCCAGCGGCGGCAGACTCGAACTCCGTCTGGACGGCGTCAACGGCCCGTCGGCCGGGACGTGCACCGTGCCGGGCACGGGCGGCTGGCAGACCTGGAGCACCGTGTCCTGTCCGGTCAGCGGCGCGACCGGCACCCGCGACCTGTACCTGAAGTTCGCCGGCGGAAGCGGCTACCTGTTCAACATGAACTGGTGGCAGTTCAGCTGACGTCGCATCTCCCGCGCGTCACCGGTGTCACCGCCGCCCGCCTCCTGCCCCGCCGGCGAGAGGGGCTGGGGTTCCCGGTTGGCGGCCGGGCCCCGACACAAGACCGGGAAACCTCCACCGAACTTCCGGCCCGCGCTGGAGGCGACCGCGCCCACGCGGCCGACCTGGCCGTACCCGGGACGCGCGAGGCGGTCGCGGCCACCCTGCCGTTCAGCTTGCCGTGGACGAAGCGGAAGGTGCGTCCGCGGGCCCGTGGCTGCTGGACGGCGACCGGCGTCAGTACTCGTGGTGGGGGTCGTAGCTGAACACGCTCGACCTCTCCTCCTCCTCGAACAGCACGGCCGGGCGGAAGGGTGAGTTCGGCGGCGCCTCGATCGCGGCGGCCCGCCGATCGTGTTCCGCGGTGAAGGCGGAGCTGAGGACCGCCCTTGCAAGAAGCGGCTGATGCAGGAGGAAGTCGCGGGGGCCGAGGTAGAGGTAGGCGTCGACGCCCGGGTAACCGTCGCCGGAGTCCAGCGGCGCGTCGCCGGGCAGCGAGTAGTAGGAGGAGTCCAGGTCGCCGAGCCAGGTGCCGTCGAACGTGGCGAGCGTCGGCACCGGCCAGGAGGCCATCTGCCGCTCCAGCCGGTCGTTGTCCTTGGCGAAGCCGAGGTGGGCCGTGACGATGAAGGCGCAGCCGGGATACTTCTCCTCGTAGATCTCCGCGGCGCCCTGTTCATGCCGTACGTGCCCGGTCCCGGAGAGCAGCAGGGCCCTCCGCTTCTTTGACAGCACCTCGCTCTGCAGGACGGCGGCCATGTGCCGGTCCCGCTGCCCGAGCAGTGACTGCAGATCCGCCTGGCTCGTCACCCTGCTCCAGTCGGCGGGCGGGCCGCAGGCCAGGACGCGCAACCGCTCGTGCACCGGCAGCCGCTGGTTGACGCGGCGGACCAGGGGATAGAGTTGCTCGTAGAAGGCCGAGTAGCCGGCCCCCGGCTGGAGGGTGTCGCGCCACGCCTGCCGTACCTCGGTCAGCGGCACGTCCTCGCCCGCCACGTACCGGTCGATGATCGGCTGGAACCTCGCGTTCCCGCCCTCGACGGCGATGTCGTCGACCCGGCCGGGCAACCGGGGGTCGCGCAGCAGCGAGATGAGGAAGTCGTCGACGTCCTTGACGCCGTGCGACGGGCTCAGCCCGCCGACGAGCTGGTGCGTGCCGAAGGCCCCCAGCAGTGCGTCCTTGGCGTCGAGCGGCCGGGCCTCGCCCGGCGCGGTCAGCGCTCGCGCCCCGCCGACCGCGGCGGCCGCCAGCGCGGATGCCGCGGCCGCGGCGAGGACCTTTCTGCGTCGCATCGGGCGACCTCCTCTTGCGTTCGTGGGATTCGTGTCGCCTGCCGTCCTACTCCGGCGCCGGTCCCGGGACGGTGCGCGCGGCTGTTACGCGGTTGAGACCGGCCGCCCGGCATGCTGGGTGCGGACCACCCGTCAAAAGAAGGAGCCTGGCCGGTCATGAGAGTGCTCGTGGTCGAGGATTTCGAGCCGATGGCTCGGGCGATCGTCACGGGTCTGCGGCGTGAGGGCATGGCCGTCGACGCCGTTCACGACGGCGGCGCCGCGCTCGAACGGCTGGCGTGCACGCGCTACGACGTGGTGGTGCTGGACCGGGACCTGCCCGTCGTGCACGGCGACGAGGTCTGCCGCCGGCTGGCCGCCGACCGGTCACCGGGCCGGATCCTCATGCTCACCGCCGCGGGCGGGCTCGGAGACCTGGTCGACGGCCTCGGCATGGGCGCCGACGACTACCTGGCCAAGCCGTTCGACTTCGTCGAGCTGATCGCCCGGGTACGCGCCCTGGGCCGCCGCTCGGCCCCGCCCACTCCGCCGGTGCTGCGCCACGGCGACATCAGGCTCGATCCGGCCGGCCGGGCGGCGTTCCGCGCCGGTCGGCGCCTGCCGCTCAGCGCCAAGGAGTTCGCCGTGCTGGAGCACCTGCTCACCCGAGCCGAGCAGGTGGTCTCCGCCGAGGAACTCCTGGAACGGCTCTGGGACGAGGCAGCCGACCCGTTCACCACCGCCGTGAAGCAGACGATGTACCGGCTGCGGGCGAAGCTCGGCGCACCTCCCGTCATCCACACCGTCCGCGAAGGCGGCTACCGGCTCGGCGCGCCGAGTGCCTGACGCACGGTCCCCGCGCCGGGGCCGCGGGCTCACCGTCCGGGCGCGGCTGACCCTGCTGTACGCGGCCCTCATCTGCTCCTCGGTCGTCGTCTCTCTCGGCGTGGTCTACCTCCTCCTGAGCGGCAGCAGCTGGCAACGGGCCCCTGGTCAGGTGCGGCAGGGCGGGATCATGGCGGCGGGCGGGCACTCACCGGCCCTCCTCGCGCCCTTCGCCGCCGCGGAGAGGACGGCTGGGCTGGCCGTCGCGCTGGGGGTGGTCGCCGTGGTGTCGGTCGCGCTCGGCTGGCTGGTCGCCGGCCGTTTCGTACGCCCGCTGCGTACCATCATCGCCACAGCCCAGGACATCTCGGCCACCAACCTGCACCGGCGCCTCGGACTGCGTGGCCGCCGCGACGAGTTCACGGAGCTGGGCGGCACCCTGGACGACCTGTTCGCCCGGCTGGAGGCGTCCTTCGAGGCGCAGCGGCACTTCATCGCCAACGCCTCGCACGAACTGCGTACCCCGCTCAGCGCGGGCCGCGCGCTGCTGCAGCTCGCGATCACCGACCCGGCGCCGACCGTGGAGAGCCTGCGCGCCACCTGCGAGGAGCTGGTGGAGCTCGGCGACCGGCAGGAGCGCCTCATCGCCGCGCTGCTCACCCTGGCGAGCAGCCAGCGCGGCCTGCACCGGTCGCAACCGCTGGACCTGGCCGAACTCGCCGCCCGAGCGCTCGCGGCCCGCGAAGCGGAGGCCGACCGGCGCGGCATCCGGCTCGACGTCACGCTCGGCCCCGCCCCGGCGACCGGCGATCCGAGCCTTGTCGAGAGCCTGATGGCGAACCTGCTCGACAACGCCGTCCGCCACAACGTCCCCGGCGGGCAGGTCGAGATCATCACGGGCCGCACCGCCGCCGGCGCGGCCCGCCTGGCCGTCGGCAACACCGGGCCGGTCATCGCGGCCGACGCGGTGGACTCCCTGTTCCAGCCGTTCCGCCGGCTCGGCGCCGAACGGATCCGCCCCGGCGAGCAGGACGGGTACGGGCTCGGCCTCGCCATCGTCCGGGCCATCGCCGGCGCGCACGGGGCCACCCTCCTCGCGCACGCCCGCTCCGAGGGCGGCCTGCACGTCGAGGTCACCTTCCCCGCCTGAGGGTCATGCCGCACACCGGCCTGCCCGCGGCTCCGTGCTCGGCCGTGGGGTGGATCGGACCGGATCTCAGCACCCTGACGTGACACTTCGTACGGTTCACGGTGACGACGAAGTGACCACCTCGGACCCGGTTCCGCCCATGACCGCGACCCGGACTGTCCATCACCGGACCGAACCTCAGCAAGTCCGAACTGCTGAAGTACGCCGGGTCCGTCCCCGATCCGGCGACCAGCGGGGCCGCCGCCGCCCTGAGCACCCCGGTGGACCGGAACCCGGACTGTGCGACAGGCCGGTGCCCCGCATCCGGCTAGCGTGAAGTGTGCCCGTCCGCCGAGCCGTCACGTAGTGCACCAATCGCAGTTCGGCTTCCTGCGCGTGCGCTCGGCCGGGCACCGCAGTTACGCCGTCGATCTGCCGGCCTGTGCCGGGTCGAGCATCACGGAGGGGTGGCGTTCACGAACACCATGCGCGCCCGGCAGGGGCGTTCAGGAATGGACGGCGCGGATCTCCGTCACGGTGAACGTGTCGACGATGTGCCGGTTCTGCACCAGGAACCCCACCACCCCGGCCACCGCCTCCACGCCCAGGGCGGCCCTCACCCGTGCACTCAGAAGGTAGACCAGAGGCGTCGACGGCTGGGTCAGCGTGAGCCCGCGGTCGTGGCGGTGCACGTCCTGCAACGCCCTGATGGGGATCGGCCGCTCGGTGGTGAACCATGCCGCCACCTCCCATTGCAGAAGTGCCGGATCGGCGTCGGCACAGGCGTGGTAGCAGTCGACGCAGCCATGGCCGGCATGCCGTCCATGCGGGCAGGTCCACTGGGCGACCTCGGCGGGGCTCTGGTCGTGGGCGCTCAGGACGGCTGCTTCGGTGACGCGGCGGCGCGCCGGCCGTGACCGGTCCTCCGGCGGAGAGGCAAAGTCGCTGCTGATGATCGGATCCCTTCCCGGCTGCATCCCAACACGTCGGAGCCTACCGGCGGCAGCCTGTGGACTTCCTGGCACAGGTGGTGCAGCAGCGGTTCGACGACGGCGCCGAACCGCCGCCGTCGGTGACGTTCGGGGGCTCTTGCTCGACGATCGCCTTGCCGCCGCTTGGGCGCGCCCTGAACCATGCGGAGTTCTCGTTCGAGAAGAAGGCCCCCTTCGGGGTGGAGGTGAGGCCCAGTAGGCGGATGCGGTGGGTCTCGATCTCCATGACGAACGGGACCCGGCTTGTTGAGCGCGGCCCTGGCACCAACCGCTTCACCAAGGCCGTCGAGCAACTCGGCGGAAACCAGGCTCCGGCGCGGCTGGGCGGGCTGTACGCGCTGGAGCAGCTCGGGCAGAACAACTCAGGCCGAAGGGGACGGGACGCCGAAGGCGCGGCCCACGGTATGGAACCAGTGCTCGTCGAGGGAGCGGCCCGTCATCCGTCCCACGACGGTGAGAAGGCGTGCGCCAGCTTCTTCTCGCCCGCGTTCAGGAGGGGGCGCCCGGCTCCCCCCGGTTCGGGTCGGTGCCCTTGACCGGCGGGTGCCCGCGCAGGGCGGCGACGGGCGGCTCCAGGGACGACTACCACTCGGCGAACGAGCCGTCCCGGTGCCGCCAGATCGGGTTGCGCCAGGCGTGCGACGACGCCTGGCGCACCGCCTTCTCGTCGACCTCGATGCCCAGGCCGGAGGCCGTCGGGCGATCGAGGTGGCCGTCGGTGAAGGTGAAGACCGAGCGGTCCACCAGGTAGTCGAGGAGTTCGCTGCCGTCGTGGTAGCCGATGCCCAGCGACTGCTCCTGGATGAGGAAGTTCGGGGTCGCGAAGTCGATCTGCAGGCAGGCGGCCAGAGCGATCGGGCCGAGGGGGCAGTGGGGAGCGAGGGTGACGTCCCAGGTCTCGGCCAGCGCGGCGATCCGGCGGACCTCGGAGATGCCGCCGGCGTGCGACAGGTCCGGCTGGATCACCGCCACGCCCGTGGGGAGCACGTCGCGGAAGTCCCAGCGGGAGAACAGGCGCTCGCCGGTCGCGATGGGGATCGTTGTGGACTCCACCACTCGTCGCAGGTCGCGGGAGAACTCGGGAAGCACCGGTTCTTCGGCGAACAAGGGGGACAGCGGCTCAAGCAGCGGCAGCACCTTGCGCGAGGCCGCCGACGTGAAGCGGCCGTGCAGGTCGACGGCCAGGTCGACGCCGTCGCCCACCGCATCGCGCACCGCCGCGAAGCGGGCCACGATCCGGCTGGTGAGGGCCGGTGACGGGATCGGCGGCAGCCGGCCCTCCCCGGCGGCGAACTTCAGCGTGTCGAAGCCCGCCTCCACCCTGGCCATGGCGTTCTCGGCCAGTTCCGCGTCCGTGTCGCCGTGCGCCCAGGTGTAGACCTTGGCCTGATCGCGTACCGGGCCGCCGAGCAGGTCGTAGACCGGCACGCCGAGAGCCTTGCCCTTGATGTCCCACAACGCCTGGTCGATCCCGGCGACCGCGCTGGACAGCACCGGGCCGCCCCGGTAGAAGCCGCCCTTCGACATCACCTGCCAGTGGTCCTCGATGCGGCCGGGGTCGGCCCCGACCAGCGCCTCCATCAGCGTGTTCACGCAGGCGGCGACCGTCTCGGCGCGGCCCTCGACGATGGGCTCGCCCCAGCCGCTGACGCCCTCGTCGGTGTCGACGCGCAGGAACATCCAGCGCGGGGTGACGATGAAGAGCTCGAAGCCGATGATCTTCACTGGAACACCTCGGGGTGGTCGCCGTGCAGGTTCCGGTGGAACGGGTCGCCCGGACCGATTTCGCCGGCACGCACCGGCCGCCCGGTGAGCGCCGACTTGTACATCGCCGTGATCAGCTCCAGCGCCCTGCGGCCGTCCTGGCCGCTGCCGCGTGGCCGCCGTCCGGCCCGCAGGTCGGCGATCAGGCCCCGGAGCTGGGCCAGGTGGGAGCTGGGCACGTCGTCGGGCGGCGGCCAGTCGAGACCGGTCACGCCGGGGGCGGGGGTGATCGTCCAGTTCTCGTTGGCGTAGCCGTACAGGTGGGTGAGTTCCAGGGTGGCGGCGGCGAGGTCGATGCGCAGGTGGCTGACCTGGCGCGGCGCGAGCGACGTGCTGACGACCGTGGCCAGCGCGCCGGAGTCGAAGCGCACCAGCGCGGTCGTCACGTCGTCGGTCTGCACGTCGCGGGCGAGCCTGGCGGCCATGCCGCGCACCTCGCTCCAGTCGCCGAGCAGTTCGAGCATGAGGTCGATCTGGTGGATGCCGAGGCCCATGGCGGGGCCGCCGCCCTCGGTGTCCCACCGGCCGCGCCACGGGACCGCGTAGTAGGCGGGGTCGCGGAACCAGGTGGTCTGGCAGTGCGCGACGTACGGCCGGCCGAGCGCGCCGCCGGAGATCAGCGCGCGGGCGTGCCGCGCGGCCGAGCCGAAGCGCTGCTGGTAGATGATCGCGGCGTACGGGCCGCCGTCCCGCTCGGCCGCGGTGATCTCGTCGTACTCCGCCAGCGACAGGCACGGCGGTTTCTCGCACCACGCCCACGCGCCCGCGCGCAGCGACGCGATCACCTGGTCGCGGTGGAGCGCGGGCGGGCTGGCGATGTCGACCAGGTCGGGGCGCACGTCCCGCAGCGTCGTGGCGAGGTCGTCCGAGGCGTACGGCACGGCCCACCGATCGGCGAACGACTCGGCCGCCTCGACGGTGGCGTCGACGACCGCCACAACCTCGATATCGGATGACATTTCGCGAAAAGTCGGCATGTGGGTGGAGTTGGCGATCTGGCCGCCGCCCACCAGGGCGACGCGAAGAGGGGAAGGCATGGGGGTACCTCGGGGGGTTCAGGCGGTTTGGGCGGAGACCACGCGCAGATAGGCACGAGCCGACTCGCGGGTGCGGATCTCGATCGGCAACACCACGTGCTCGACCTCCGACGCCGTCTCCGGGTGGTCGATGCGCTCGGCCAGCAGCCGCATCGCCCGCTCGCCCATCTCCCGCGACGGCAGGCGGGCGGCGGCGACGGTCAGCGGCAGCAGGTCGAACGGGCCCGCGTCGTCCATGCCGGCCAGCTCGACCTGGCCGGGCACCTCGACGCCCATCGCGGTGAGGTCGGAGGCCGCGTGCGCCAGCACGAACCCGTTGGCGCACAGCAGCACCGTCGGCGGCTCGCGCCGGTCGAGCAGCCCGGCCAGCATCTCCCGCCGCCGGTCCTCCGGCAGCCGCAGGTAGGTCTTGAGCGCGGTCAGCTCCGGCGAGACCGGCAGCCCGTGCTCGCGCAGCGACTGCACGTGCCCGGTGAGGCGCTCCTGCACGGAGGTGCACTCGGTGGCGTCCCACAGCGCGGTGATGCGCCGGTGCCCCTGCCCGATGAGATATTCGGTCAGCCGGTAGCCGATGGCGAAGTTGTCGAAGAGCACCGCGTCGGTGGGGGACTCGGGATGGTAGCGGTCGACCATGACCAGCGGGACGTGCCGCCGCCGCAGCTCGGCCAGGGCGGGGGAGTCGTGGTGGGCGTCGACCGAGTACAGCGCGACGCCGCTGGCCTGGGTGTCGAGCGCCTGACGCAGCGCCTTCTCCTGGGCGGCCGGTGAGCCCTTGGTGTTGGACAGGAACATCCGGTAGCCGAGTTCGGCGCAGACCGATTCGATGCCGTCGATCACGTCGGAGTTGTGCGGCCCGTGCCCGTGCATGATGTAGGCGATGGAGCGCTCCCGCGTCGACTCGGCCGGGACGGGCCGATCGGCCACGAACGTGCCGCGTCCGCGCCGCCGTACCAGGTAGCCCTCGGTGACCAGTTCGTTGAGCGCGCGCACCGCGGTGGTGGTGCTCACTCCGAACCGTTCGCAGACCTCGCGCTGGCTGATGAACGGCTCGTCCTGCACGTACTCACCGCGCGAGATCGCCGCGACCAGATCCCGCTTGACCTGCTGGTAGAGCGGCTCCTGGCTGTCGGACGATTCGTTCATCCTGCCCCCATCTATCCCATTCGCGATCGTTGACACGTTAACACGCTAAGACTAACGTCGGGCCGCATTCGGCGAAAGGACACCCAGCGGTGACACCCGAGGAGTTCCTGAAGGTTCAGGACGAGCGCTACGACCCCGAACACCGGCTGCCGTGGCAGCTGTCACGCAGCAACGGATACCACACGACGATCCCGGCCGGCACCCGCGTGCACGACACCCGAACCTCCACCGACTACGCGATCGCGTTGCTGCAGGCCGGCCGCCTCGACCGCGCCAAGGACGTGCTCAGCGCGATCGTCGACCTGCAGGAGCGCGACCCGCTCGACGATCACTACGGCATCTGGGGCTACTGCATGGAGGAGCCGCCCCAGGCCATGGCGCCCGCCGACTGGAACTGGGCCGACTTCATCGGCGTAAGGCTGGCCCAGGTGCTGGCCGCGCACGGGGACGTCCTCGACGGCCGGATCGCCGAGGCGCTGCGCCACGCGGCCCTGTCCATCTTCCGGCGCAACGTCGGCCCGCGCTACACGAACATCGCCCTGCTCGGCTCCGTCACCTGCGCGAGCGCCGGCGAGCTGCTCGACACCCCCGGGTTCCTCGACTACGGCAGGCGCAAGCTCACCGCGATGCTGGAACGCGACGCCTTCGCCGAGTACAACTCGCCCGCCTACAGCCCGTTCCTGCTGGAGATCTGCGAACGCGCTCACGCGCTGGTCCGCGACCGGGAGTTCCTGGAGCAGATCGAGGCCATGCGCGAACGCGTGTGGGCGGCGCTCGCCGAACGCTTCCACCCGGGCACCGGGCAGCTCGCCGGCCCACACGCCCGCGCGTACACCGACTGGCTCAGCGAGGAGTTGACGTGTTATCTCGCCGCCCAGACCGGAGCGCCGATCGAGGCGCGCCCCGGCGTCGGGACCCGCGACGACACCCCGCGCATGGTGCCCACCCTGCCCTGCCCACCGCACCTGGCCGAGCGCTTCGCCCGGCTCCCCGAGCCCGAGGTGCAGGTCAGGACCGTCTTCGACGGCCGGACCACCGGCACCACCTGGCTCACCGACGACGCCACACTGGGCACGGTCAACGAGGAGTTCGCCTGGGTGCAGCGCAGGCCGCTGCTCGGCTACTGGCGCACGCCCGAGGACCCGGCCGTGGTGCTGCGCGCCCGGATCATGCACAACGGCCACGACCTGACCGCCGCCTGGTGCCGCCAGGCGCAGGACGGCCCCAGGGTGCTGGCCGGATGGTGGCTCACCTACGACTCCGGCGACTTCCACCCGAACCTCGACAAGCCAGAAGGCAGCATCTTCGACGTGGGCGACCTGCGGCTGCGCGTCACGTTGCGCGGCCGGGGCGTGCGGGGCCGCGAGCTGGGCGACGGCGTCTTCGAGCTCGCCGCCGGGACGCGCCGGGCGGTCGTGCACACGGGCGAGGCCGGCTTCCTCGGCGAGCCCGCCACCTGGGCCCTGGCCACCGGTGAGGACGAGGTCGCCGTCGAGGCGGTGCTGTACGACGGGCCGCGCGAACCGGTCGACTTCCACCACGCGATCCTGCGTGCCGGGTTCGCCGTGGAACTGCTCAGGGCGGGCGCGGAACCCGCCGCACAGCCGGTGCTCAGCGCCGTGGGGGAGGAGGAGGTCCGCTGGTCGTGGGGCGGCCTGGAGGTCGCCGTGCCCGCCCGTCCCACCCGCTTCTGAAAGGCGCGTTCCCGCATGCAGGAAACCCAGGCCCCCTGGCCGTCCAGGGACGGGCTGACGATCACGCGCGTGCGTGCCGTCGTCACGGCGCCCGAGGGCATCCCGCTGGTCGTGGTCAGGATCGACACCTCCGACGACGGTCTGTGCGGCCTCGGCTGCGCCACCTTCACCCAGCGCTTCCACGCCGTCGCCGCGGCCGTGGACGAGCACGTGGGCCCGATGCTGATCGGCCGCCATCCGGCCGACATCGAGGACATCACCCGCATGGTCCACCTGTCGTCCTACTGGCGTGGCGGGCCGGTGCTGAACAACGCGCTGTCCGGCGTCGACATGGCGCTGTGGGACATCGCGGGCAAGCGCGCCGGCATGCCCGTGTACGAGCTGCTCGGCGGCCGGGTGCGCGCGGCGGCGCCCGTCTACCTGCACGCCGAGGGCGCCACCGTCGAGGGCACGCTGGAGCACGCCCAGCGGCTCATGGCCGCCGGATATCACCACGTCAGGCTGCAGACCGGGCAACCGGGGCTGGGCGGCTACGGCGCGCCCGGCAGGGCGAACGCCTACCCGGACTCGCCGCATCCCGACGGCTGGGACGTCAGGCACTATCTGCGCACCACCCCCGCCCTGTTCGAACGGGCCCGCGAGGTCCTGGGCGAGGACGTCGAGCTGCTGCACGACGTGCACAGCCGGCTCACGCCCAAGGAGGCGATCCTGCTGGCCAGGTCGCTGGAGCCGTACCGGCTGTTCTTCCTGGAGGACGTGGTCGCGCCCGAGCATTACGACCGGCTGCCCGAGGTGCGGGCGGCCTCGCCCGCGCCGATCGCGGTAGGCGAGCTGCTCGTCTCGGTGCCCGACGCGGCCAGGCTGGTCCTGGGCGGCGGCGTCGACCTGCTGCGCTGCCACGTCTCGGCCATCGGCGGGCTGACCCCGGCGCGCAAGCTGGCCGCGCTCTGCGAGCTGACCGGGGTGCGCACGGCCTGGCACTCCCCGGGCGACGTCTCGCCCATCGGCGTGGCGGCGAACCTGGCGCTGGACGTCACCACGCCCGCGTTCGGCATCCAGGAGGGCCATGTCTACCCCGACAGCGTGTGCGAGGTGTTCCCCGGCACGCTCAATCCCGTTCGCGGCCACCTCCGTCCCGCCGATCTGCCCGGCTGGGGGATCGAGCTGGACGAGCGGCTGGCCGCCGCGTACCCGCCGGTCACGCACCTGCACGAGCGGTGGGCGGCACGGGTCCGCCGCCCCGACGGCGGCATAGAAGCACCTTAGTTGACGCGTTAACTCGTTGCATTTCGCCCGCGTTATCATCCCGTGCTTTACACGTTAACGCGTCATATATAGCGTTCGACTCGACTCGCCCCCCGGCATGAACTGGAGTCCCGATGAACACGTACATGGCTAGAGGAGCCGCGGGTCTGCTGCTCCTGGCCGCGGTCGCGGCGTGCGGCGGCGGGCAGGACGGCACGTCCGGCGGCAAGACCGAGATCACCGTCTCCGGCATGCCGCCCAGCACCCAGCCGGAGAGCCAGAAGAACTTCCTGGCCCAGGTCGCCGAGTTCGAGAAGGCCAACCCGAGCATCAAGGTCAAGCCGACCGAGACGCAGTACGACGTCAAGACGTTCGCGGCGCGCCTGGCCGCGGGCCAGCTGGAGACGGTCTTCCGCGTCCCGCTGACCGACCCGCAGGCCATGATCAAGCGCGGCCAGGTCGCCGACCTCACCGCGGACCTGAAGCTGCTCGCCAAGTCCGACTTCGACAAGCGCATCCTGGCCCCGAGCAGCACCCCCGACGGCAAGATCTACGGCCTGCCCACCGAGGCGTACGCCGCCGGCCTCGTCTACAACCGTGAGCTGTTCACCAAGGCCGGGCTCGACCCCGACAAGCCCCCCGCCACGTGGGACGAAGTGCGGGCCGCCGCCAAGACGATCAGCGACAGGACCGGGGTGCCCGGCTTCGGCATGCACGCCACCGCCAACACCGGCGGCTGGATGCTCACGACCATGACCTACTCCTACGGCGGCCGGATGGAGAAGGAGGAGGGCGGCAAGGTCGTCCCCGCCTTCGACGACGCCCCCACCAGGCAGGCCCTCGGCCTGCTCAAGGCGATGCGCTGGGACGACCGCTCGATGGGCACCCAGCACCTGCGCAACCAGGACGACCTGCTGCGTGACTTCGCCGCCGGCAAGGTCGCGATGATGATGGGCGCGCCCAACCTCTACGGCAGTTACGTCGCCAAGTTCAACGGCAAGCCCGAGGTGTACGGCCAGACCACGCTGCCGTCCGGGTCGGGCAAGGGCACGCTGCTGGGCGGCACGGTCGCCGTCGTCAGCCCGAAGGCCACCCCCGAGCAGCGCCGGGCGGCGGTCAAGTGGATCGACGCCGTCTACCTGCGGCCCAAGTACGACCCGGCCCTGGCCACCGAGCGGGCCGAGAAGAAGAAGGCCGACGGTCTCGTGGCCGCCGTCCCGCAGCTGCCGTTCTTCGCCCCCGCGGTCTCCGACCCCGTGATGGCCGCGGAGAAGGCCGCCTCCAACGTCGACTGGGAGCACTTCGCCACCTACAACGAGGGCGTGAAGGCGCAGGAGTTCATCTCCGAGCCGGCCGTCGCCGGCCAGGAGCTCTACGCCGCGCTCGACACGGTCGTCCAGGCGGTGCTGACCCGCCAGGACGCCGACCCGGCGGCCGAGATCACCAAGGCCGTCGAGAAGGTGAAGCCGATCCTGGACAGGTCGCAGCAGTGACGGCGCTGGCCGAGAAGGCGGGCGCGGACACGACGGCCACCACGCCGCGTCCGCCCCGGCGGCGCGGGACCAGGCACCCCTACGCGGTGGCCTCGGTGTTGTTCCTCGCGCCGCTGGTGCTCGTGTTCGCCGTGTTCTCCTGGTGGCCGATCCTGCAGAGCGCCATGCTCGCCTTCCAGCGCACCAACCTGGTCGAGGCGGCGAGCTGGGTCGGCTGGCAGAACTTCACCAACCTGTTCGCCGATCCGCTGCTCGGCAAGGCCGCGCTGAACACGCTCTGGTTCACCGTCCTCGCCCTGGTCCTCGGCTTCCCCATGCCGGTCTTCCTCGCGGTGGTCATGTCGGAGCTGCGCAAGGGCGGCGGCCTGTTCCGCGTGCTGGTCTACCTGCCGGTGGCGGTGCCGCCGGTCGTGGCGATCATGATGTGGAAGTTCTTCTACAACAGCGACTACGGCCTGCTCAACGGCCTGCTCGGGCTGGTCGGCCTGGGCCCGTTCCCGTGGCTGCAGGACACGCAGTGGGCGATGCCCTCGCTGGTGCTGGAGGCCACCTGGGCGGGCGCGGGCGGCACCGTGCTGATCTACATCGCGGCGCTGACCAGCGTCCCCAGGGAGCTGTACGAGGCGGCCGAGAGCGACGGCGCGTCGATCCGGCGGCGCGTGTGGCACATCACGCTGCCCCAGTTGCGCGGCGTGCTGCTGCTCATGCTGCTGTTGCAGGTCATCGGCACCTTCCAGGTCTTCACCGAGCCGTTCGTCATGACCGACGGCGGCCCGGAGGACGCGACGGTCACGGTGCTGCTGCTCATCTACCGGTACGCCTTCGTCTACGGCGACTACGGCATGGCCGGCGCGCTGTCGGTGCTGCTGGCGGTCGTGCTCGGCCTGCTGTCGGCGGTGTACCTGCGCATGACGAAGGCTTGGAGCACGACATGAGCGGACTGATCTCCGATTCCGACCGGAAGAAGCGCGGCGTACGCGCGGTGCTCGGCTCGACCCAGTTCGCCGTCTTCCTCGGCGTGCTCGTCGCCGGGCTCGGCCCGATCCTGTGGACGGTCAAGGGGGCGATCTCCCCGACCCGGGAACTGCTCACCGACCCGCTGCGCCTCTACCCGGCCGCCCCCGACTGGTCGCTGCTCGCCGAGGCGTGGAGCAGGCTGCGCATCGGCCACTTCATGCTCAACACGGTCGTCCTGGCCGGAGGGTCGTGGCTGGCGCAGATCGTTGTGTCGGTCATGGGCGCGTACGCGCTGTCGGTGCTCCGGCCGCGCTACGGCAAGTACGTCTACGGCGCGATCCTGGCGACGCTGTTCCTGCCGGGCAGCGTGTCGCTCGTCGCGCTCTACCTGACGGTGCTCGACGTGGGCATCGCCAACACCACGTGGGCGGTGTGGCTGCCGCACGCCGCGCACGCCTTCACCGTCCTGCTGATGAAACGGTTCTTCGACGGGATCCCGCGCGAGCTGTTCGGCGCGGCCCAGGTCGACGGCGCCGGACCGTGGCGGATGTTCTGGTACATCGTGCTGCCCATGTCGAAGCCCGTCCTGGCCGTGACATCCCTGCTGACGATCATGGGCGCCTGGAAGGACTTCCTGTGGCCCATGGTGGCCATCTCCGACGGCGAGATGCACCCGATCTCGGTGGCGCTGCCCAGGCTGGCGGAGTTCGCCGAGGAGAACATGGTCATCGCCGGCATGTTCATGGCGTTGATGCCGCCCGTGCTCGTCTTCATCGTCTTCCAGAAGTACATCGTGCGCGGCGTGGGGTTCACGGGGGTCAAGGGTTGATGCTCAGCAGAGTGTTCGTCACCGGCGCGGCCGGGTTGATCGGCCGGGCCGTCCTCGCGCGCTGCGCGGCCGAGGACGTGCCGGTGACCGCGCTGGTCCTGGAGGATCCGGGCGACCTCAAGGCCGATCGCGTCGTCGTGGGCGACGCGGGCGACCCCGAGGTCGTACGGCAGGCGCTGGAAGGCGTCGAGGCCGTGATCCATCTCGCGGCCATCCCCAGCCCCAACCACAACCCCCCGCAGGAGGTCTATCTCAACAACACCGGCGCCACGTTCGCGGTGCTCGACGAGGCGGGCCGGGCCGGGGTGCGCCGGGCGGTCATCGCCAGCAGCCTCAGCGTGCTCGGCATGCCGTTCTCCCCGCACGGCCTGGAACCGGCCTACCTGCCCGTCGACGAGGCGCACCCGCTGCTGGCCGCCGACCCCTACGCGCTGTCGAAGGAGGCCGACGAGTCCACCGCGCGCATGATGCACCGGCTGCACGGCATGACGGTGGTGGCGCTGCGCTTCCCGTTCGTCGGCGGCCCCGAGGACCGGCTGCCCGAGCGGGCCGCCGAGTTCGCCGCCGAGCCGGCCAGGGGAGCCGTCGACCTGTGGGCCTACCTGGACTCGCGGGACGCGGCCACCGCCTGCTGGCTCGGCGTCACCCGGCCGATCGACGGCTCCCACGTGCTGTTCGTGGCCGCCCCCGACACCATCGTCCCGCTGCCCACCGAGGAACTCCTCCACCACTTCCTGCCTCGTTCCCCGCTGCGCGCGGCCCTGCCCGGCCGGGCCGTGCCGATCGACGTGACCAAGGCCCGCCGAGTCCTCGGCTTCGAGGCGGAGCACCTGTACCGGCTCTGACGAACGGAGAGGATCCACCCCCCATGAGATCCCGCATCCATCTCTGGTTACGAACCGTCATCACCTCACTGCTGATCGTTCCACTCCTGGCCGTGCCGTCCCACGCGGCCACGGACATCGACGAGGTCGTCGGCGACTTCGAGTACGGCACGCAGGGCTGGGCCCTGGGGCTCGGCCCGGAGTTCCCCGGTGCCAAGGGCACCCTCACCAGCGACGCGGCCGACGCGAAGACCGGAGCGCGCTCGGCCCTGCTGACCGCCGACCTCACCGCCGGCGGCAAGTACGTGGAGGCCGGGTACGCCATGGCCGCCGACCTGAAGGCGCTGTCGCTCTGGGCGCGCTCGCCCGCACTGCCCACGGTGACGCTGCGGCTGGTGGACAGCACCGGGCAGACCCACCAGCAGCGGCTGCCGCTGGCCGCGGGCGGCGGCTGGCAGCGGCTCACCGTCGCCGCCTTCGCCGCCGGGCAGTCCTACCAGCACTTCGGCGGGGCCGGTGACGGCGTGTGGCACGGGCCGGCCAAGCGGGTGGCGTTCCTCGTCGAGCGCACCGGGCAGCTCAGGCTCGACGGGGTCACGATCACCGCGCCCGCTCCCGACCTCGCCCTGGGGCAGCGGGCCGTGGGCAACGTGTTCGTGCAGCCCGCCCAGCCCTCGTTCGACGTGACGAGCCGGGGTGACGCGCTGACCTGGAGCGTACGTGACCTGTCCGGCGTGCAGGTGGCCGCGGGCAGCGGAACCGCCGGGACGCTGGCCGTACCGGTCGCCGAGCCGGGGCACTACCGGCTCAGCGTGACCGCGACCTCGGCCGGGCAGGCGATCGCCACCAAGGAGACCGCGTTCGCCGTGCTCACGCCCTTCACCGCGACGGGCGACTCCCCGTTCGGCGTGGCCGGGCACTTCACCCGGGCCGACTGGGGCGCTCCCGGCGGCGACCTGCTGGAACTGGCCGCCAAGGCCGGGGTGCGCACCGTGCGCGACGACGCGGTCTGGGAGTCGATCGAGAAGACCGAGGGCGTCTACGAGTACGGGCGCTACGACCCGCTGCACGCCACGCTCGACGCCGAGGACATGCGCTGGCTGGCGATCGCCGCCTACACCAACCCCCACCACGACGGGAACGCCACACCGTACACCGACGCGGGCCGCGCCGCCTACGCCGCCTACGCCTCGGCGTTGATCGGCACGTACGACCTGCCGTGGATCGAGGTCTACAACGAGTTCAACATCGGCTTCGGCGACCGGGGCAACGGGCCCGCAGACTCGCGCGCCGACTACTACTTCCCGCTGCTGAAGGCCACCTACGAGAAGGTCAAGGCAGACCACCCGCAGGTCACGGTCGTTGGCCCGGCCTCCGCCGGCGTGCCGCTCGCCTGGCTGGAGGAGCTGTTCAAGCTCGGCGCCCTCGACTACCTCGACGTGGTCTCCATCCACCCCTACGTCTACCCGGGCACCCCCGAGTCGGCCGCCAAGAGCATCGACGACCTCGACGCCCTGATCAGGAAGTACAACCACGGCAGGTCCAAGCCCATCTGGATCACCGAGCAGGGCTGGCCCACCCACACCGACGCACGCGGCGTCACCGAGGCCACCCAGGCCGCCTACGTGGTCCGCGCCCACGTGGCGGCGCTGGCCAAGGGCGTGCAGCGGTTCTTCTGGTACGACTTCATGAACGACGGCACCGACCCGGCGCTCAACGAGGACAACTTCGGCCTGGTGCGCAACACCGCCGACGCCTCCGGCCGGTGGACGCCCAAGCCCGGCTACGTCGCCTACGCCGCCATGACCAGGCAGCTCACCGGGGCCGCCTACGTCAGGCAGGAGGCCGAGGGCCGTCAGCTCTTCCGGAAGGACGGCCACGACCTGCGCGTCCTGTGGTCGGCCCAGCCCGCGACCGTCTCGCTGCGCACCGACGCCCCGCTCACCGTCACCGACCTGACCGGCGCGAGCGAGGTGCTGCGCCCGCTGGGCGGCCGCGTCACGCTCTCGCTGTCCGGCGACCCCGTCTACGTGCGCGGCGACGCCGTGCTGGAGGACGCCGCCCGCTATACGATCACCGGCGGCGGCGCCGTGGTCGGCGAGGGGATCGAGCTGAAGCTGGCCGTGGACACCACGCGCGGCCCCGCCGTACGCGGCAGCTTCGCCGTCGGCGACGTCGACGTGCCGGTGTCGGTGCGCGGCGGGCGCAAGGCCGAGATCCCGGTGTCGCTGCCCGCCGTGACCCGCACCGGCCCGCTCGACCTGGTCGGCCGCCTGAAGATCCACGGGAGGCCGGTCGCCAGGCTCGGCTCGCGGGTCGAGGTGACGCAACCGTTCGCGATCACCGCCAGGCACGTGCTCCCGGACGACCTGGCGATCACCGTGCGCAACCTGTCGGCCAAGGAGCTGGCCCCCGGCGACCTCGGCTGGGCCTTCGGCGCTCGCACCGGCACGCTTCCGATCGCCGGGACCGTGCCCGCGGGCGGCTCGCGCACCGAGCGCCTTCCCCTGGCGGACCTGCCTGCCGGGCCGTACGAGCTGCGGCTGGGCGCCGTCGCGGGCGTCGGCGTCACCGGCCGGGTGGCCCGCGTCGCCGACGGCGCGCTCAACCGGGCCGACCGCGCCACGATCACCGTCGACGGCGTGCCCGACGACCTGACCGGCCGCCCGGCCGTCGACCTCGCCGACGGCACCGTCAAGATCCCCTCGTACGGCGGGGCGGACGACCTCAGCGGCACCCTCCACGTCACCTGGGACGCCGACCGCTTCTACCTCAGCGCCAGGATCCACGACGACGTCCACACCCAGGCCGGCACCGGAGCGGACATCTGGCAGGGAGACTCCCTGCAGTTCGCCGTCGCCGCCGGACTGCCCGGCGAGACGCGCACCTGGTCCGAGCTCGGCCTCGCGCTGACCGCCCAGGGCCCGCAGTTCCACCGGTGGCTCGGCGACGGACCGGAACCCGACGCCAAGGTCGCCGTCACCCGGGACGAGACCGCCGAGGAGACCGTCTACGAGCTGTCACTGCCCTGGGCGGCACTCGCCCCGCTCACCCCGGAGGACGGCCTGTTCAGCCTGTCCGTCGTGGCCAACGACAACGACGGAACCGGTCGCGAGGGCTGGATCGAATGGGGTTCCGGCATCGCCGGGACCAAGAACCCCGCCCTCTTCCGCCCCGCACGCTTCGTCGGTCAGTAGCCGAGAACCCCCCTGCCCCGCACCTCACCCTGCCCGCCGGGCCCGATCACGAGCGTCACCCAGGAGTGGCATGCATCGGCTGAAACGCTGGAACACCCCCACCGTCCACAACGGCTGGGAACAGATCACCCAACACGACATCACCTTCCACCAGGAGGAATCGCGCGACTTCATGCCCCAGATGGTGCCCATGGCCGGCCGGGCGGTCACCGTCGGCTCGTTCCGGGGCGAGGTCGACAGCAGCGCGCACGGCGGAGAGCGCTACGGACGGCAAGGAGAATCCAGCTGATGAAGATCACCTTACGGAAGGTGGCCGCCGCCTGCGCGGTCACCCTGGCGGCCGGGCTGCTGACGGCCATGCCCGCCCGGAGCGCGAGCGCCGCGGCGGCCACGGCCGTGCTCGGCGCCGACCCCGTCTACACCGGCGTCGTCAAGGCGTGGCCGGGCGACGGCGACAAGGACCCGGCCCACGCCGTCAGCGAGCGCGGCGGCGAGTCGTGCTGGCAGATGTCCGGCACGCCGTACAACCGCTACGTCTACGTGGACGTGGCCGACGCCTCGATCCCGGCCGGGGCGACCCGCGCGTGGGTCGTGGTCCGCTACTTCGACGCGGGACCGGTCGGCCTCGACGTCCACTACGACGGCAAGGCGGGCGCCTTCACCGGCAGCGCCAACGTGGCGCTGACCGGCACCGGCACGTGGAAGAGCTCGGTCATCGGGCTCGGCGACATCAACTTCAAGAACCGGGCCAACGGCGCCGACTTCCGGCTCAACGTCAAGGGCGACGCCGCCTCGATCCCCGGCGTGTGCTTCAGCAAGGTCGAGGTGCACTTCACCGACCCGTCGCAACTCACGATCACCAACCCGTCGCTGGTCTTCACCCAGGGGAGCAACACGATCGATGTCGCCGCGGCGGCCGACAACGTCGAGTGGACCATCGGTGACCCGAACGGGGTTCCGCTGAAGTCGGGCACGCTGGCGGTGGCCAACGGCACGACGAAGATAGACATTTCCGATCTCGGCCCAGGCTATTACCGGCTGACCGTCTCGACCGGGTTCGCCACCCGTTCCACCTCGTTCGGGGTCATCACCCCGCTCGCCACGAAGGATCCGTACTTCGCGGTCGCCATCCACTACGGCTGGCAGAAGGACACCGAGGAGCAGCTGCTCAGGACGGCCGCCCGGATCGGGTGGACCGAGGTGCGCTCCGACGCCAACTGGTCCGGCATCGAGAAGCAGGCGGGCGTCTACGACTTCACCGGCGCCCTCGACGCCGGCCTGCGCAAGGCGTACGAGAACGGCATCACCACGATGCCGATCCTCGGCTATCGCAACCCGTTGTACGACGGCGGCAAGACGCCCAGCACTCCGGCCGGCCTGGCCGCGTTCGCCCGCTTCGGCGCGGCCACGGCGGCCGAGTACGCCCCGTTCACCAAGGACTTCTCGGTCTACAACGAGTACAACTCCACCGGCTTCAACGACGGCGCCTGCGGCATCACCCCACAGTGCTACCTCGATGTCGTCAAGGCCCTCTACCCGGCCATCCATCAGGCGGTGCCCACGGCCAACGTGGTCGGCCCGACCTCGGCCGGCACCCAGCTCGCCTGGCACGACCAGTTCTTCGCCCTCGGCGGCCTGGACTATCTCGACACGCTGAGCGTCAACTTCTACGGCTACGCCGACGCCGGGGCCGGCACGCCGCCCGAGCGGACCGTGATGACGACCGAGTTCCCGCAGCTCGTGGCGAAGGTCAAGGCCAAGAAGAACCTGCCGATCTGGATCAGCGAGAACGGCTGGCCCACCCACACCGCCGGCTCGACCGAGGCCCAGCAGGCCGACTACCTGATCAGGGCGCAGACGCTGGCCAGGAGCGCGGGCGCGGACAAGTACTTCTGGTACGACCTCATCGACGACGGCGACAACGCCGGCGAGCGCGAGCACCGCTTCGGCCTGTTCCGCCGCCCGGTCTCCGGCGTCGCCGCCCCCTCGCCCAAGCCGGCCGCGATCTCCCAGGCCGTGCTGATCCGCAAGCTCGCCGGCCGCACGCTCGGCGCCCGCCAGGACACCGGCGACGCCGACGTCTACTCCTACCCGATCAGCGGCGGCACCCGGCTGCTGTGGGCCACCCAGCCCCGCTCGGTCACGCTCGGCGCGCTCGGCGATGTCACGCTGTCCGACCAGTTCGGCGCGGTCAGCACGCTCAAGCCGCAGGCCGGCAAGGTGCGGCTCGACCTGGACGGCAGCCCGGTCTTCGTCTCCGGCCTCATCGCCTCGGTCAAGGCCGGCGCCTCGCCGCTGTCGGTCAGCGCCCCCGGGCAGTCGGTCACCGGCGAGAAGCTGGCCGTGACCGTCACCGCCGACCGTACCGGCGGCGCGAAGCTGCCGGGCAGGCTGGCCGTGGCCGCCGGCGGGGTCAAGGCCGATCTGGTCACCCGCAAGGGGCGGAAGACGTCGGTCACGCTGGAGTTGCCCGCCACCCCGGCCACCGGCCGCCGGGCGGTCACCGCCACGGTCGCCGACGACCACGGTCCCATCGCCCGGCTGCGCTCGGGCAGCCAGGTGGTCAAGCCGTACACGGTCGAGGGGCGGCCGATCATCGCAGGGAGGAAGCTCCGTATCACCGTGACCAACAACAGCCCCGCCACACCGGTCAAGCCGGGTTCCGTCGGCTGGCAGGTGGGTTCCTGGCGCGGGGTGGTCGCCGATCCGGCCGAGGTGCCCGCGCTGGGGTCGGTCTCCGTGGAGGCCCCGGTGCCGGACGCCCTGCCGTACGTGAACTACAGCTACGTGGTCACGGCCGGCACCGCGAGCGACACCGGGTCGCTCAGCTTCAGTCCGATCGAGAAGGCCGGGGCGACCACCCTGGACCCGATCGACCTGGACGGCCTGGGCCGCTGGGCCGGGCTCCGCGGCGGCACGCGGACCGGCCCCGACGACCTGTCCGGGACGGTCCGCTTCACGCACAGCCCGGACGCGCTGATCCTGGACGCGGTCATCAAGGACGACGTGCACAACGCCGCCCGCACCGACCCGTCGCTGAACTGGCAGGTCGACTCCGTGCAGTTCAGCCTGTACTCGGCCTTCCCCGGCGAGCTCACCGGTGAACGGGTCGAGGTCGGCGCGGCCCTGCTGCCCTCGGGGCCCGCCGCCTACACCTGGACCGGCCCGGCCGGTCCGACCCCGGGCGCCGATGTCGCCATCACCCGGGACGAGACTGCCAAGACCACCACGTACCGGCTGGCCGTGCCGTGGGCGTCGCTCGGCTACGACCAGCCGCCGACCGGCGTGATCGGCATCTCGTTCCTCGTCAACGACGCCGACGCCGGAACGGGCGGCGACGCCCGCGACGGCTACCTCGAATGGGGGAGCGGCGTCGGCAGCGCGCCGAAGAACCCGGCGCTGTTCCGCTCCGCCCAGCTCGTCTGAGCGGACCGGTCCAGGTCGTCGAAGCCCAGGACGTCGAGTCCCAGCTCGGCGGCCTGGGCCAGCACCGTCTCCAGCCGCGCCGGTGACACGTGATTGCACTCGTGCGAGTCCGCGACCGCGTGCGCGTAGAACGTCACCGCCTCCTCCCGCTCGGCGGCGCGCACCAGGGCCGAACGCACCGAGGCGTCGTCGACCCCGGCGGGCCTGAACAGCTTGCCCGTGTCGATCCCCGCCCCGATCAGCACGCGGCGCCCGGCGAGCTCGGCGGCCGGGGTGAAGATCTCGTCCACGGTGTCCAGGCCGCCCTCGGCCGGGTGCCGGGCGCCGCCGCGCAACCGGTGGAACACCCCGCCCAGCACCGCGTCCGACCGTTCGTCGCGGCGGCTCACCGGATAGGCGAAGCAGGCGGCCTCGAACCCGTGCGCGCGCAGCGCCGCCAGGCACGGGGTGACGTCCTCGGCCAGGTAGCCGTCGCCGCCGAGGGCCGCGATCCGGTCGGGCGCCCACAGGTGCCGGTAGCCGTGCGCGCCCACGGTGTGCCCGTCGTCCGCCAGCTCGCGCAGCCGTCTCCATCCGTCGTCGTCGATCCGGTACGGCTCGCTGACGAAGAACGTCACCCGCGCGCCGTACTCCCTGAACAGGCCGCGCATCGCGCTCCACTCGGGGACGAAGAAGTCGTCGAAGGTCATCAGCAGGATGCCGCTCATGGCGATGATCGTAACGTGTTAACGCGTCAACCTGAAGGCTACAGGTCACTCGTACGCGTCCGTTGACGGGAGGTGGTCCGGATCTCTAGTCTCCACTTAATCCGGGGGATGGATTTAGTCGCCGTTCGCGAAGGAGAACCCGTGACCGCAGCCGATCCGCCCGACGTTCCTCGTGCCCTCTCCCGCCGTGCCGTCCTCGCGGGCGCGGGTCTCGGCGCGGCCGCAGCCGTACTCGGGCTCCCCGGGCCGGCGGACGCCGCCGTGACCCCCGTGCCGCTGGGGGCGCTGCTCGGGACCAACCACGCCGGCACCGCCGGTCCCGGGATCGGCGCCCTGGCGGGCATGTCATGGGATCGCGCCGACGTCCTCTGGGCCGCCGTCGAACCCACCCAGGGGACGTACGACGACAGCGCCGTCCACGCCTTCGGCGCCCGGTTCGCCGCCGCCGCGGCCAACGGTGTGACCCTGCTCCCGGTGCTGGCCTACTCCGCCCCGTGGGCCGCCCGGACGACCGCGTACGGCTGGACGCACTGGGACGTGCGGTACGAGGTCGGCGCCGCCCAGGCCGCCGTCGGCTCGGGCTGGCAGCGCCGGGTGACCCGGACCCGGATCAGCACCGGTGAAGTCCTCCAGGACGAGGTCGTCGTCCTGCCCAAGGACAGGACGCCGCCGGCGGACCCGGCGAGGTGGAGCGCGTTCGTCGACCACGTCGTGGGGATCCTGCGCGGCACGTACGGGGTCGAGTACTTCCAGGTGTGGAACGAGGCGTACTGGTCGGCGGGGTTCTGGTACGGCAGCCCGTACGAGTACGTCGACCAGATCCACAAGCCCGCGTCCACGATGATCCGCGGCCACGGCGGCAAGGTCGTCTACGGCGGCTGGCCCTCGGTGGCGGCGATCGCCCGCTTCACCGCCCTGCTGACCGAGACAGGCGCCTGGTCCAGCATCGACGTGCTCGACGTGCACTACTACAAGCCGTCCGACCTGGAGTCGCTGCGGGTCGCGTGCGTCGCCGCGCTGGGGACGTCGCTGCCGATCTGGCAGACCGAGATCGGCTACTCGACCAGCCCGGCGGCGGCCGCCCTGGTGTACCCGGGACTGCTGCACTGGGCGATCACCCGCGGCCTCGCGCAGCGGCCGGACGGCTTCAAGCTGCTCTGGTACGCCTGGCAGGCGCCCGCCTCGGCGTCCGCGGCCGACGCCGGCCGCTACCTGCGAAAAGCCGACGGGACGCCGACCTCCCACGGCGTCTGCCTCGGCACCGTCGCCGACCTCTTCGACGGCGTGGTGCCCGAGACCTACGACACCCACACCAACGACGCCGGGCTGACGACGGCCCGGGACTGGGCCTCCGGTTCCGTCGAAGGGTTCCTGGTCGGCGGCAGCAAGATCGTCATCGCCGTCCACACCCCGGCAGGCTGGGCGGGCACGCACGTGACCTTCACCCTGGCGTCGCCGCCGCCCACGGCCGTCGCGGCCCGCGTGGACCTGACCGGTCAGCGCACGCCGCTGGCCCTCACCGGCGGCACGGTCACCGTCCCGCTGGCCGACGCGCCGGGGTCGGCCGCCGCCTCCCACAACGCCGCTTCCAGCATCCGCACCTGCTATCTAGAGGTCTCCTCGTGACAATCTCCCGCCGTACCTTCCTGCGCGGCGTCGGCGTCTCCGCCACCGCCGCCGTGCTCCCCGCCGTCACCGCCCAGTGGGCGGCCGCCGATCCGCGCTCCGCCCTGCTGACCCGCGAACAGCTGACGGCGCTGCTCGGACGGGGCGCGCACCTCCCGCTCGTGAGACTCGCCGCGGCGGGCGACCTCGGCGGCGCGTTCGGCGCCCACCTGCCGAGCCGCGACGGCCAGGTGTCCGTCACGGGCTGGGCCGGCGCGGACGACCTGTCGGCCGACCTCGCGCTCGGCTACGACGCCGAACGGCTGTACGTCGCCGCGACGGTGACCGACGACGTCCACCACCCGATCGGCGGCACCAACCAGTGGCAGGGCGACGGGCTCCAGATCGCCTTCGGCGACAGCGGCGGCGGATACGGCCCGGAGTACGGCCTCGCGCTGCTCGACGGCGGCCCCGAGGTCTACCGGTTCAGCGACGGCCCGGTCACCTCGCCGGTCGGCGACGTCACCCTGACCGCCCGGCGAGAGGGGACGAAGACGCACTACCTGGCGGCGTTCCCGTGGGCCTCGACCGGCGTCGACGCTCCGGCTCCCGGCGGCTCGGTGCTGTTCAACGCGATCGTCAACGACAACGACGGCGCGAACCGGCGGGGCTGGATCCAGTGGCGTCCCGGCATCGCCACCGGCAAGTCCGCGCAGGAGTTCGTCCGGCTGGCGGCCCTGCCCGAGTCGGGCGCGTGCCAGGCGTGGATCACCCTCGACGAGGACGAGGTCGAGGCGGGGTCCACGATCGAGGCGTCGATCTTCGTCCTGAACTGGGACGACGCCGACCGCCGCGTCGAGGTGACCGGCCCGGACGGCGCCGCGACGCCCGCGACGATCCCGGCTCGCACCACCCTGCGGCTCACGATCCCCATCACCGCGACGACCGCGGGCGAGCTCGCGATCACCGCCTCGGTGAAGGACCTGACCGGCGGCGCCACCACCGATCTGGCGGCGACCGGCCGGGTGACGATGTCGGCGGAGGCGATCGCGCGGGACCTCGCCGAGATCGCCGCCTCCGTCAGGACGGCCGGGGACCTGCTGGCGCAGTGCGCGGACCGGGGGATCCCCACCCACTACGAACGCGTCGACGCGACCACCTTGGAGAGGTTCACCGGCTACACCCGCGACGACGTCACGGCAGGTCAGAGGTGGCGCGCCACCTACAACACGGTCACCATGACGGCGATGGCCGACCACCTCCTCACCCGCCTGCGCGCCCTGGCCGCCGGGAAGGCGGAGGGGACGCGGGTGCCGCGCTACGTCACCGGGCCGATCGGCCGCGAGGACTGGATGTTCACCGGCACGGTCTCCGACGGCACGACGACCAGGAAGGGCCGCCCGGTCGTGTTCAGCGGCCCGATGGGATGGGCCGAGGTGGTCGCCGACATCCCCAGGCTGGCCGATCTGGGCTTCAACGCCTGCGCCCTGGAGATGGGGCCGCAGAGCGCGATCGTCCCGCCGGACGCGATCCCGGGCTGGGGCACGACGGGCGTCGGCGACGCGGCGGTGACCTTCGCCCGCGACGCGTCGGTCTCGCACGGCTCCGCCGCGTCCCTGCGCGTGTCGTTCGCCGGTCCGAGGAGGCCGAACAACTACCGCCAATTCTCCCAGCTGCTGACCGTGGAGCCGGGGGCCGCCTACCGGGTCCGCGCGTGGATCAAGGGGCAGGACGTCACCCTTCGCGCGGTGTCGATCCCCACCGCCACCTGGGCCACCCGCTACTACCCGCCGGAGGGCACCTACGACTGGCAGCCGGTCGAGTTCACCCTCACCCCCGGCAACGTGTCGTCCTACCGCTTCTCGATCATCTGCGAGGGCCAGGTCGGGGCGCTGTGGATCGACGACCTGACCATCACGCGCGCCGATGGGACGGGGCCGGAGAACATCGCGGGCAACGGCGGGTTCGACGAAGCCGTGACGGTCGCGGCGAGCGGCGAGTACGCGGTGTCGCCGTACGAGATCGACCGGGGCCCGGTGCGCTGGCTCGCGGCGGCGGCCGAGGCGGACGTCGCCCTGAGCCTGCTGCTGGCGCCGCAGTACTTCCCGGCCTTCCTGACGGCCAGGCACCCCGACCTCAAGCTGGCCGAGGGGTACGACGTCCACCACCCGCTGGCGCGGGAGGTGATCGAGGCGTTCCTGCGTGCGATCATCCCCAGGATCGCGAAGTCGCCCGCGCTGCACAGCCTGATCCTCAGCAACGAGCCCCGCTACGTCGACACGGCGAGCCCGTCGACCAGGCGCGGCTGGGCGCGCTTCCTCACCGCGGAGTACCGCGACATCGCCGCGCTCAACAAGGTGTACGGCACCGCGCACCGGAGCTTCGACGAGGTGCCCGTCCCCGGCGTGCGGGCGGTCGAGCCGACCGTGCCCTGCCACGACTGGATCACCTTCAACACCAGGGCGTTCGCCTCGTGGCACGCGTGGATGGCCGAGGTGGTCCACGACCTCGCCCCGGACGTCCCGGTGCACTCCAAGATGGTGGGCAGCACCCTGAAGGACCGCAACTACCTGCTGTGGGGCCCCGATCCCGAGCAGTGGGCCACCTTCTCCCAGCTGTCGGGCAACGACGCGTCGAACTACCCGGGACAGGGCGTCGACGGCTTCCTGGGCAAGTTCGCGTTCTACGACCTCCAGGCCGGCATCGCGCGGACCCCGGTGTTCGACTCCGAGGACCACGTGATCCCCGACCGCAGCACGTCGTACTCCAAGGTGGAGGCGGCCCACGTCGCGGCGGACCTGTGGCAGGGTGCCCTGCACGGCCGTTCCGCCACCGCCTTCTGGGTGTGGGCGCGGACCACCGAGGCGGCGTCCACGCTGGCGGGCAGCATGCTGCACCGGCCGGACGTGATCGCCGCGGCCGGCCGGACCAGCCTGGACCTGAACCGGTTCGCCGCCGAGGTGGCCCTGTTGCAGGGTGCCGGGGCCGGTGTCGGCATTCTGTACTCGCGCACCTCGTCGGTGTACTCCGCGCGGCACCTGGCCGCGGTGCGCGAGGTGTACAAGGCCCTGACGATGAACGGCGTCCCCGTGCACTTCGTCACCGAGTCCGGCCTGTCCGGGCGGCAGGCCACCGAGGGGGTGAAGATGGTGATCGCACCCGGGGTGACGCATCTGCCGTCCGCCTGCCTGCGGGGGCTGCGGGACCTGGCCGGCAAGGCCCGGCTCGTCGTCGCGGGCGCCGACGCCCTGACGCGCGACGAGCGGAACCAGGCCCTTCCGGCCGGTGAGCGCGCGCAGGTGCTCAGGAAGGCGACCGTCCTGCCGGCCGACGGCCCGGCCGGCCTCGGGGCCGCCGTGCTCGGCCTGGCGCGGCGGAGCCGGCTCGACGTGGTGACGCTGGAGCGTACGTCCGGCGGCGCGCCCGCGGACGTCGAGTGGCGGCCGGTGCACGACGGCAGGCGCTGGCTGGTCGGCGTGACGAACTACGGCAAGCGCACGGAAGCGGTGACGATCAGGCTCCACGGCCGCGGGCCTCTCGAACTCCAGGACCTGCTCACCGGCGAACGACTCGACCGGTCGAGGACGGAGCTGGCCCCGCTGACGCCGCGCCTCCTGACGCTCCGTTAAATGCCGTCTTTTTATTCCAACCAGCGGACTAAAGGAAACCCAACGTGTTGTGGACCGTGAAGTCGCCCGAGGGCGCGGTCGAGCTCGACGTCTCACTGGACGACCGGGGCCGGCTCTTCTACGACGTGCGGCGGCGCGGCGTCGTACTCCTCCGGCGCTCCAGGCTCGGCGTCGAGCGGCAGGACGCGTCGTTCCACGACGGGCTCACGCCGGTCGCCGAACCCGTGGCCGAGGTGCGGGACGACGGTCACACCGCGGCGCACGGCAAGCGCGCCGTGCTGCGCGAGCGGTTCACGGCGGCCACGCTGTCGCTGCGTGGACGCAACGGCGCGCGTCTCGATCTCGACCTCCGCGTCCTGGACGACGCCGTCGCGTTCCGCTACCGCTTCCCCGAGGGCTCCGGCACGGCCACGGTCACCAGGGAGCTGACGACCTTCGCGTTCGCGGCGGAAGGGCGGGCCTGGGCGCAGCCGACCTCGCCCTCCGACGGTGGCGGACCCGCCCACGAGAACCTCTACACCAACGGCGTGCCCATCGGCACCCCGACCGGCGCGCGCTCGTACGACCTGCCGGCCACGTTCGAGGTGAACGGGCAGTGGCTGCTCGTCTCCGAGGCCGGGCTCGACGAGACCTTCCACGGCACCCGGCTGGCCCCCGTCCCGGCCGGCCGGGAGTACGGCGTGCTGGGCCCCGACCCGGACGAGGGCCTCGGGCACGGCGACGTCCTGGCCACGTCGGCGCTGCCGTGGACGCTCCCGTGGCGGTTCGTCGCGATCGCGGACACTGCGGCCGAGCTGGTCGAGTCCACGACCGTGTGGCACCTGGCCGAGCCCTCCACGATCACCGACACCTCGTGGATCAGGCCGGGACGCGTCTCGTGGAGCTGGTGGTCGGAGAACGCCAGCCCGCGCGACCTGGCCGCGCTGCGGCGCTTCGTGGACCTCGCGGGCGAGATGGGCTGGGAGTACTCGCTCGTCGACGCGAACTGGACGGTCCACGCGGAGCAGGAGATCCGCGACCTGGTCCGCTACGCCGCAGAACGGGACGTGCACCTGTTCCTCTGGTACAACTCCGCCGGGCCGAACAACGACTCGACCGAGGGGCCGCGCGACCTCATGCACCTGGCCGAGGCGCGGCGGGCGGAACTGGCCAGGATCGCGGACTGGGGGATCGCCGGGATCAAAGTCGACTTCTTCCACTCCGACAAGCAGGCCGGGATCGCGCACTACCTCGGCATCCTGCGGGACGCGGCCGAGGCCAGGCTGATGGTCAACTTCCATGGCAGCACCGTCCCGCGCGGCTGGGAGCGGACGTGGCCGCACCTGATGACGATGGAGGCCGTACGCGGGGCCGAGTGGTACCTGTTCGGGCCGACGTTCGCGGAGGAGGCCGTGTGGCACAACACCGTGCTCCCGTTCACCCGCAACGTGATCGGCCCGATGGACTACACGCCGGTCACCTTCGGCGACGCGCTGAGGCCCCGCAGGACCACGGCGGCCCACGAGCTGGCGCTCGCAGTGGTCTACGAGTCGGGGCTGCTGCACTTCGCGGACTCGCCCGAGTCCTACCGGGCGCAGCCGGCGGAGGTGCGCGAGGTGCTGCGGGCCGTGCCGGCCGCCTGGGACGACACGGTCGGGCTGGCGGGGGAGCCGGGCGACCATGTCGTGCTGGCCCGCCGTACGGGAGGGACCTGGTGGCTGGCGGGCGTCAACGGCCCGGTCGCGCGCCCGGCGGCCACCCTCGGCCTCGGGCGCCTCGGGCCGCTGAGCGGCACCTGGCGCCTGGTCGGCGACGGCGCGGACCGCGACGCGGTGACGGTCTCCGACGTCGCGGCGGGCGAGGCGTTCCAGGTGCCCGCCATGCCCCCGGGCGGCGGCTTCGTCGCCCGCCTGCTCCCGCGGTAAGGGCCAGGGCGGAGGAGGAAGCGCCCGCCCGCCCCCGGGTGGGGCTAGGGGCGGGCCGAGAAGCGTTCGTCGAGGATCAGGCAGGCGGCGCCGATCGCGGCCACGTCGGCGCCCAGAGCGGTGCCCACGACGCCGAGGTCGTGGATCTCGCGCATCACGAACCGCTCGGCCACCGCCGACCGGAGCAGCGGCAGGTAGTGGTGTGCGGCCGGAGCCCAGGCGGGCCCGCCGCACACCACGAGCTCGGTGTCGAGCAGGTTGCCGATGGTGAGGATCGCGCGGGCGAGCCGCCGCCCGGACCGGCGCAGGATCTCCACCGCCCGCGCGTCGCCGTCGTCGGCCGCCCGGCACAGCGCGCCGAGCCGCCTGACCGCCTGGACGAGCTGCCCGTCCTCCGGCGTGGCGGGCAGGACGCCCGCCGCGACGGCCTCCTGGATGAGGAACAGCGGCGAGCAGGCGGTGCCCAGGCAGCCGCGCTGCCCGCACTCGCAGGGCGGCCCGTCGGCGTCGACGATCAGGTGTCCGATGTCGCCGGCGTTGCTGGACCGGCCGCGTACGACGATGTCGCCGCTGACCAGCCCCACCCCGACGCCGGTGCCCAGGTAGAGGAAGGCGAAGTCGCTGTTGCCCGTCGCGCCGCCGGCCCAGCGTTCGGCCACCGCGGCTGCGGTGACGTCCTTGTCGAGCACGATGGGCAGCCCGGTGGCCCGGTGCAGCCGGTCGACGAGCTCGACGCGGTGCCAGCCGGGCAGGTGGGGCGGGTCGACCATGGCTCCGCCCGCGATGTCCAGGGGGCCGGGCGCCGCGATGCCGAGGCCGAGCACCCGCTCGCGCTCGACGCCGGATCCGGCGAGCAGGACGTCGAGGGCCGAGGCCATGCCGGTCATGATGGCGTCGGCGTCCTGGGGGCTGGAGGTCTGCCTGCTGAAGTGGGCCACGAGGTTGCCGCCGAGGTCGAGCAGCACGTACGTGATCGTGGCCGGGTCGATGTGCACGCCGAGCGCGTAGCGGCTGGCGGGCACCAGCTCAAGGGTGCGGCGGGGCCGGCCGAACCCGGTCGTGGACGTGCCGGTCTCCGCGATGAGCCCCTGGTCGAGCAGCCGCTGGCAGACGTCCGACACGGTCTGCGCGGCGAGGCCCGTCTCGACGACCAGCTCCGCCCGCGAGCTCCCGGTCCGCGCGCGCCTGATCGCGTCGAGGACGACGGAGTCGTTGAAGTCCGCGACGTGTTCGAGGTTGGAGCCGCGCCGGAGCCCGGAGGAGCGGCCGGGCGGCCCGCCCTCGCGCCTGGCTGCCTTCCCGACCGTGGTCGACTCCCGCCTGGCTGCTGCCACTGATCCCCGTTCCCCTCGCTGTCGTCGCGCTCTGCGCCTACCTTAGCCAACCCGTCGTTGACTTATTCAAGACGTCGGAAATATTGTAGATCCGCTTTGCTTGATTCGACCCCAGAAAGTCGGCATCCATGATGCAGCTCGCACACGCCGCCGATGTCACCGTGGTCGGCGGCGGCCTGGCCGGAGTCACGGCCGCGGTGAGCGCCGCGCGCAACGGCGCGAAGGTGGCCCTGATCAACAACAGGGGAGTGCTGGGCGGCAACTCCAGCAGCGAGATCCGGGTGTGGGTGGTGGGCGCCACCGCGCACGGCGCGCAGAAGTTCGCCCGCGAGACCGGCCTGATGGGCGAGCTGTTCGCGGAGAACCAGTGGCGCAACCCGGAGGGCAACCCGATCCTTTGGGACCACGTCGTCCTCGACCTGGTACGCGCCGAGCCGAACATCACCCTCTTCCTCAACACCGAGGTCCGCGAGGTCGAGGCCGACGGCGAGGAGCATGACCGGGTGATCCGCTCGGTCACCGGCTGGCAGTCCGGCTCCGAGAAGCTGATCACGTTCGAGTCGCCGATCTTCCTCGACTGCACCGGCGACGGCCTGGTGGGCCTGCTCGCCGGCGCCAGGTTCGCCACCGGCAGGGAGGACCGCGGCGCGTATGGCGAGGAGTGGGCCCCCGAGGTGGCCGACGACGACATGCTCGGCAGCACGATCCTCTTCTACACCAAGGACACCGGCCACCCGGTCCGTTTCGTCCCGCCGGGCATCACCAAGGACATCGAGGCGTTCGACCTGCCGCTGCGCCGCCACATCGACCCCGGCATGAACGGCTGCGACTACTGGTGGATCGAGTGGGGCGGCGAGCTCGACGCGGTCGCCGACAACGAGCGCATCCGGGACGAGCTGTGGGGCATCGTCTTCGGCATCTGGGACCACATCAAGAACTCCGGCCGCTTCGAGGCCGACAACCTGACGCTGGAGTGGGTGGGCAGCCTGCCGGGCAAGCGCGAGTACCGCCGCTTCCTCGGCGACCACGTCCTGACCCAGCAGGACATCACCGGCCAGACCCGCTTCCCCGACGCGGTCGGCTTCGGCGGCTGGTCCATCGACCTGCACCCGCCCGGCGGCATCTACGCCGACGACAGCCCCTCCAAGCACCTGTTCGGCCCCGGCCTGTACGACATCCCGTTCCGCTGCCTGTACTCCGCCAACGTGCGCAACCTGCTGCTGGCCGGCCGCGACATCTCCGCCAGCCACGTCGCCTTCGGCAGCACCCGGGTGATGGCCACCTGCGCCGTCGTGGGAGAGGCCGCGGGCGCGGGGGCCGCGCTCGCCGTACGCAGGGGCGTGACGCCGCGCGAGATCACCGCCTCGCACATGGACGAGTTGCAGTCGATGCTCCTGCGGCAGGACGCCTCCCTGCTGGGCGTGCCCTGGCAGGACCCGTCCGACCTGGCGCTCAAGGCCGTGGTGACGGCGTCGTCCACGCTCACCCGCCTGGCGGGCGGCGCAGACGGCGAGCCGGAACCGTTCCCGATCGGCGAGGCCGACTTCGGGCTGCTGCTGCCCGCCGACCCGCGGATCGACGTCGTGCGGATCGGCGTCGACGCCGCCCGCGCCACCACCGCGACGGTCGAGCTGTGGGGCACGGGCGGCGGGCTGAACCACATCCCCGTGGAACCGCTCGCCCGGCGCGAGGTCCCGGTCGAGACCGGGCGCGGCCTGCTGGAGGCCCGCTTCGACGACGTGCCCCCCGGCGGGGGCGAGGTGGTCGTGGTCGTCCGGCGGAACGCCGACCTCGCCGTCCTGGCCGGCGCGGGCCGCCCGCCGTACGGCGTCCTCGGGCTGCTCAGCAGGGAACCGGCGCTCGACACCGGCAAGCCGCAGAGCAACGCGTGGTCGGCCTTCGAGCTGCGCAGGCGCACGCCGCGGTTCGAGGTCGAACCCGCGACCGCCGCCTACCGGCCCGAGCAGGTCGCGGGCGGGCCGGCCAGGCCGTACGACGGGCCCAACCTGTGGGTCTCCGAAGGCGGCGGCGAGCAGCACGTCGAGCTGCGCTGGAGCGAGGAGCGGACGATCGGCCGGGTGGAGCTGATCTTCAACGACGACGTCGACGAGGACCTGATCAACCTGCATCACCACCGTACGCCGTACCTCGTGCCGCCGGAGCTGGTGAAGGACTACCGGATCGAGGTGGAGCGCACGGGCGGCCGGGAGACGGCCGTGTCCGTCACCGGCAACCGGATGCGGCGCCGGGTCCACGTGCTTGACCCCGCCACGCGGGCGGGCGCCCTGCGGGTCGTCGTCACGGCGACCAACGGCGACGAACGAACCATGATCGTCGCCGTGCGGGTCTTCGAAACCTGACTTTGGAGAGTGCATCGTGCATGACAACCGTTTGATCGTCGAGGGACGGCTGGAGCGTTTCGTCCAGCAGTTCCTGCCCGGCGCCCTCTACCGGGAACGGCGGCCCCTCGCCGTCGAGGCGTGGAACGTGCCGGGCGAGCCGGTGCCCGCGCCGGTGGCGTTCGCGGCCGGCTACCAGCCGGTCACGCTGCCGCACCCCTGGGGCGACCCATGGGGCACGACCTGGTTCCACGTGACCGGCCGCGTGCCGGAGGAGATTCCCCCGGGCACCCGGCTGGAGCTCGTCGTCGACCTGGGCTTCTCCGGGCCGCGTCCCGGGTTCCAGGCCGAGGGGCTCGCGTACCTGCCCGACGGCACGCTCATCAAGGCCGTGGCGCCGCGCAGCTCCCACCTGCCGTGGGACCCGGCCCGGCCGTCCATCGACCTGTACGTGGAGGCGGCGGCGAACCCGGAGCTCGCCGGCGAGAACACCTACGAGCCGACGCCGCTGGGCGACCGGGCGACGGCGGGCAGCGGGCCGCTCTACACGGCCAGGGCGTTCGACGTGGCGCTGCTGGACGTCGGGGTGTGGGAGCTGGCGCAGGACATCTGGACGCTGGACGGGCTGATGCGCGAGCTGAGCCCGGACTCGGCGCGCCGCTGGGAGATCCTGCGGGCGCTGGAGCGGATGCTCGACGCCGTCGACCCCGCCGCCGTCTCGGCGACCGCGGCGGCCGGACGCGCGGCGCTGGCCGGGGTGCTGGCCAGCCCGGCCGCGGCCAGCAGCCACCGGATCGTCGCCGTCGGGCACGCCCACATCGACTCGGCCTGGCTGTGGCCGGTGCGCGAGACGATCCGCAAGTGCGCGCGCACGTTCGCCAGCGCGGTGACGCTCATGGACGAGCACCCCGAGTACCGCTTCGCCTGCTCCTCCGCCCAGCAGCTGGCCTGGGTGAAGCAGTATTACCCGGCGCTGTTCGAGCGCATCAGGAAGAAGGTGGCCGCCGGGCAGTTCATCCCGGTCGGCGGCATGTGGGTCGAACCCGACATCAACATGCCCGGCGGCGAGTCGCTGGCCCGCCAGTTCCTGTACGGCAAGCAGTTCTTCCTGAAGGAGTTCGGCGTGGACACGCTGGAGGCGTGGGTGCCGGACACCTTCGGCTACTCGGCCGCGCTGCCGCAGATCATCGCCGCCTCCGGCAGCCGCTGGTTCCTCACCCAGAAGATCTCCTGGAACCAGGTCAACCAGATCCCGCACAGCACCTTCCTGTGGGAGGGCATCGACGGCACCCGGATCTTCACCCACTTCCCGCCCGCCGACACCTACATCTCCGAGCTGTCCGGCGCCGAGCTCGCCCACGCCGCGCGCAGCTACAAGGAGAAGGGCGTGGCCGGGACCTCGCTCGTGCCGTTCGGCTGGGGCGACGGCGGCGGCGGCCCGACCCGCGAGATGCTCGCCGCCGCCGAGCGGCTCGGGTCACTGGAAGGCTCGCCGGTGGTGACGATCGACTCGCCCCAGGCCTTCTTCGAACGCGCCGAGGCCGAGTACGAGAGCCCGCCGGTGTGGTCGGGCGAACTCTACCTCGAACTGCACCGCGGGACCCTGACCAGCCAGCACCTGACCAAGCAGGGCAACCGCCGCAACGAGCACCTGCTGCGCGAGGCCGAGCTGTGGGCCGCGACCGCCGCCGTCCGCGAGGGGGCCGCCTACCCCTACGACGAGCTGACCGGCAGCTGGCACACCGTGCTGCTGCAGCAGTTCCACGACGTGCTGCCCGGCACCTCGATCGCCTGGGTGCACGACGAGGTCGAGCAGAACGACGCCCGCCTGCGGGAGAGCCTGGGCCGCGTCATCGACGAGAGCGTACGCACCCTCGTCGGCGAAGGCGACCTGGAGCTCGCCACGGACGGGCTCGGCATCCGGGAGCCCGCCGCGCACCCGGCGGACGTCTCCCTCACCGAGGAGGACGCCGGATTCGTGCTCGACAACGGGCTCGTCCGGGCCGTGATCGACCGCCGGGGCCACCTGGTGTCGCTGCGCGACGCCGCGACCGGCCGCGAGGCGATCGCGCCGGGAGCGGCGGGCCACCGGCTGGTGCTGCACCGCGACATCCCCAACGAGTGGGACGCCTGGGACATCGACGAGCACTACCGCCGCGTCTCCCGCGACGTCGACGAGGTCGAGAGCCTGGAGACCGGCGCCGGTGAGGTCGTCGTCACCCGCCGCTTCGGCGACTCGACGATCAGGCAGACGCTGCGGCTGCGCCCCGGATCGGCCGCGCTCGACCTGGCCTGCGGGGTCGACTGGCACGAGCGCCACGCCCTGCTCAAGCTCGTCTTCCCGCTGGACGTGCACGCCGACAGGTTCGCCGCCGAGACCCAGTTCGGCCACGTGTACCGGCCCACGCACACCAACACCTCCTGGGACGCCGCCCGCTTCGAGGTGTGCGCGCACCGCTGGATCCACGTCGGCGAGCCCGGGTACGGCGTGGCCATCGCCAACGAGTCGACGTACGGCCACGACGTGGTGCGGCACACCCGCCAGGACGGCGGCACGACCACGACGGTCGGCCTGTCCATGCTGCGCGGGCCGATGTTCCCCGATCCCGGATCCGACCTCGGCAGGCACACGCTCGCCTACTCGATCAGGCCGAACGCCGGCATCCGCGAGGCCGTCGCCGAGGGGTACCGCGCGAACGTGCCGGCGCGTGCCGTGCGCGGGGCGCGGGAGGTCGAGCCGCTGGTACGGGTCTCGCACTCGGCCGTGATGGTGGAGGCGGTCAAGCTCGCCGAGGACCGCAGCGGCGACGTGATCGTCCGCCTGTACGAGTCGGAGGGGACCAGGGCGCCCGTGCGCGTCGAGTGCGTCGGGGACGCGCGCTTCGTGGACCTGATCGAACGCGACGTCGAGCCGCCCGCGGGGGCCGAGTTCGAGCCGGGGGCCGTGTCGCTGACGCTGCGCCCGTTCCAGCTCGTCACCCTGCGCTTCACAGCAGCTGGTCGATGAACTCCAGGAGGGTGGCGAGGTCGGGGGCGGCCTGACCGCCCGCGGTCGTGCGGCCGACGACGAGCTTCGGCGCGAAGTCGGCCGCCGTGCCGGGCGCGATCAGGTGTCGCGCCGCCGCGTCGCCGAGCGCGGGCAGGTTGGGGTCGATGGTCGTCAGGAACCCCGACCTGCGCTGCGGCGGGTCCATGGAGAAGTGGTCGTGGCCGACCAGCGCGACGTCCTCGGGGATCCGCAGGCCGTGGGCGCGCAGGCCGACGTAGGCGCCGTAGGCGATGAAGTCGTTGGCGCAGAAGATGGCGTCGACGTCGGTGCCCGCCTCGATCAGCCGGTTGACGGCCTGGAGGCCCCACGCCTTGGACCAGTCGCCGAAGATCGGCTCGACCGGGTGCCCGGCGGCGGCGAGGGTCTCGACGAACCCGCGTGTGCGCAGCTCGGCGCCCCTCTCGCTGCCCTCCCCGATGTGCGCGATCCTCGTCCTGCCGAGTGACAGCAGGTGCTCGGCGGCCAGCCGCCCCGCGCCGTGGTCGTCGGGCAGGAACGAGACGTCGGCCGGGTCGTCGGACTCGCAGAAGGCGTAGGCGACGGGGCAGGACAGCCGGTCGGAGACGGACGGGTAGAGGCCCGACGGCCCGGACCCGATGACCAGCACGGCGTCGACGTGGCGGGCCTCCAGCGCCCGGACGAACTGGGAGCGCCGCTGGTCGCTCTCGGCGGCGTCGCACACGAGCGTGGCCAGCCCGGCCGCGGCCAGCCTGCGCTCGGCGCCGCGCAGCACCATGCTGCTGAAGATCTCCGAGGCGTCCTCGATGATGATCCCGACCAGCTCGCTCCGCCCCCTGGCGAAGGACTTGGCCAGGGCGTTGGGCCGGAAGTCGAGGCGTTCCACGGCGTCGTGGATGCGCCTGCGGGTCTCCTCGGAGGCGCGTCCGGTGTTGTTGAGCACCTTCGACACCAGCGACACCGAAACCCCGGCGGCAGCGGCGACGTCCGCGAGGGTTGTGGCCTTGCGCGCCATCAGTTCCTTCCCTCCCGGTGACAACAGGTTACTTCCACGTTTCTCCGGACTCTTGACAAAGTACCAGGATCAGCAAGACCATGGCGATGGTCAACCGGTTGACCATCGCCATGAAATCCGCCGGCACGCCACTGCTGCCCGCGTGAGCCCCCAGCGGTCACGACACCGCCCGAGCTCGATCGCCACCATGCCCGCAAAGAGGGATTCGTCATGCTGCATCACAAGAACTGGCGGCTCGCCGGTATCGCGATGACCGGAATCATAGCTCTCACCGCCTGTTCGTCCGGACGTCCCGAGGCCGGGGCGGACCCGGACGCCAAGGTGACGATCCACGTCGGCAACATGCCCACCAAGGACAACGCCGACAATCTCGCCCTGTTCGACAAGCAGGTCGCGGCCTTCCAGAAGCTCCACCCGAACATCACCGTGGTGGGCGAGGAGACCAAGTTCGACCCGCAGACGTTCGCCGCCCTCGTCGCCGGCGGCTCGATGCCCACCACGATGCAGGTGCCGTACACCAACATCCAGCAGCTCGCGCTCAACGGCCAGGTACGCGACATCACCGACCTCGTCAAGGGCGACGCGGTGCTCTCCAAGCTCAACCCGGCCGTCGCCAAGCAGACGCAGAACGCGGAAGGCCGCACCTTCGGCGTCGTCTCGGCCGCGTACACGATGGCCTTCATCTACAACAGGGCGCTGTACGAGAAGGCGGGCCTCGACCCCGACGCCCCGCCGAAGACCTGGGACGAGGTGCGCGCCAACGCCAGGGCGATCGGCAGGTCGAGCGACGCGGCCGGCTTCACGATCGCGACCACGACGAACTCCGGCGGCTGGATCCTCACCACGATGGCCTACGCCAACGGCAGCGCCATCCAGCGGCGCGAGGGCGACACCGTCACGTCCACGATCGACGCGGCCGGCGTGAAGGACGCGCTGACCCTCCTGCACGACGTCCGGTGGACCGACCAGGCGGCGGGCAAGAACTTCCTGCTGAGCCAGGACGACATGCGCAACTCCATCGCCGCCGGCCGGATCGGGCAGACCGTCCTCGGCGCCGACCTCTACCGCGACCTCGTCGGCAACCGCGACATGCCCGGCGACGACCTGGGCATCGCGCCGCTCCCGCAGTCGGCCACCGGCATCGGCACGCTGGGCGGCGGCGACATCGCCGTCGTCAGCCCCAAGGCCGCCCCGAGCGAGGCGGCCGCCGCGCTGGAGTGGGTGAAGTTCCGGTACCTGAACCGCTTCCTCGACCAGCGGGCCGCGGTCGAATGGGCCGAGACGTCCAAGGCGGGCGGCCTGCCCGTGGGCGCGCCCGAGGTGCCGCTGTTCTCGCCGGAGATCTACGACCGCTACCTGACCTGGGTCTCCGCCTACGTCAACGTCAAGCGGGACAACTACCGGGCCTACTTCGACAGCCTGGGCAAGCTGCCCATACTCGGCGAGCCGCCCGTGGCCGCGCAGGAGACGTACGCGCTTCTCGACGCCGTCACCCAGCAGGTCCTCACCAAGCAGGACGCCGACATCCCGGCGGCGCTCACCCAGGCCCGGACGGACGCGCAGGCGCTGATCGATGCCGCCGCTCAGTAGGTGGACCCAGCGCGGTGGCCTCGGCAAACTTCTGTTCACCGCGCCCATGCTCATCGTGTTCGGGCTGTTCTCGTGGTGGCCGATCCTGCGCAGCCTGGTCCTCAGCTTCCAGCGCACCAACCTGGTCACCGACCCGACCTGGGTCGGGCTGCGCAACTTCAGCAGGGTGCTCGCCGACCCGCTGCTGGCCACCGCGGCCTGGAACACCGTGTGGTTCACCGTGCTGGCCCTGGTCGTCGGCTTCCCCGTGCCGGTGCTGCTCGCCGTGTTCATCGGGGAGCTGCGCCGGACCAGGACGATCGCCAGCGTGCTCGTCTACGTGCCGATCATCATCCCGCCGGTCGTGGCGGTGCTGCTGTGGAAGCAGCTCTTCGATCCGAGCGAGCACGGCCTGCTCAACACCGTGGCGGGCTGGGCCGGGCTGGGGCCCTTCCCCTGGCTGCAGAGCGCCGAGACGGCGATGCCCAGCATCGTCGTGCAGGCGACGTGGGCGGGCTTCGGCACGACGACGATCATCTACGTCGCCGCGCTGATGTCGGTGCCGCCCGAGCTCTACGAGGCGGCCGAGCTCGACGGCGCCGGGTTGCTGCGCCGGGTGTGGCACATCACGCTGCCGCAGTTGCGCCCGGTCATCCTGCTCATGCTGATCCTCCAGGTGATCGGCACGTTCCAGGTGTTCACCGAGCCCTACGTCATGACCGGCGGTGGGCCGGACAACAGCACGGTCACGCTGCTCATGCTGATCTTCAAATACGCCTTCGTCGCCGGCGACTTCGGCAAGGCGACGGCCCTGAGCCTGATGCTCGCCGTCTTCCTCACCGCCCTGTCCGCGGTGTACCTGCGAGCCACGAGGGGGTGGAAGCGTTCATGAACGAGCGTGGCATCCTGTCCAGCGGCGAACGCCGCAGGCCGGCGACCCGCGTGGTGTTCACCGGACTGATCGTGGCCGTGCTCGCCTGCCTCGCGGTCGTCGCGGCCGGGCCGATCCTCTGGCTGGCCAAGTCGGCGGTGTCGACCTCGCAGGACATCCTGCGCGACCCGTTCGGCTGGTGGCCGAGCGGGATCCGGTGGGACAACCTCGTCAGGGCGTGGAACGGCATGGACATCGGCCGGGCCCTGGCCAACACGGTCTGGATCGCGGCCGGCAACTGGTTCTTCGGCCTGCTGGTCGCGCTGACCGGCGGCTACTCCCTCGCCATCCTGCGGCCGAGGTACGCCGGGGTCGTCTCGGCCGCGGTGATGGCCACCCTGTTCATCCCGGGCGTCGTCTCCCTCGTGTCGCTGTACCTGACCGTGATCGATGTGCCGGGCGTCGGGGCCAACCTGATCGACAGCTACTGGGCCGTCTGGCTGCCCGCCGCCGCGCACGCCTTCAACGTGCTGCTGGTGAAGAACTTCTTCGCCGAGCTGCCGAAGGAGGTCTTCGAGGCGGCCAAGGTCGACGGGGCCAACTCCTTCGAGGTGTTCCGGCGCATCGTGCTGCCGATGTCGCGGCCGATCATCGCCGTCGTCTCGCTGCTCACGCTGGTGTCGGCCTGGAAGGAGTTCCTGTGGCCGCTCCTGGTGCTGCCCTCGCCCGATCTGCAGCCGCTGTCCGTCGTCCTCTACAAGATCTCGGCCACCGCGGAGACCAGCACGCTCGTCGCCGCCATGTTCATCGCGGTGATCCTCCCGCTGGTCTTCTTCCTGCTGTTCCAGAAGCAGTTCCTCCGGAGCGCCGGCCGAGCCGGCGCGGTCAAGGGGTGACCCGATGAAAACACTGTCCGCGCTCCTCCTCCTCGCCACCGCGTTAGCCGCCCCGAAACTCCCGTACTCCAACACCTTCGACCCGTGGGCCATCAGCAGGAGCGGCTCGGCCGAGGTCGCCTTCACCGCCACCGCCCAGGGCCACACCGGGTCCGCGGTACGCATCGTCAACCAGACTCCGAGCAGCCCGAACACCTACGGGCAGCTCGCCCAGACCGTGCCGGTCAAGCCGGGCACGCTCTACCGGTTCACCGCCTGGGTCGCCTCGGAGGGGCTGTCGAAGGCGGCCGCGCTGCAGGCGGTGCTGAGCCCGGACAGCAGCCGGCGCTTCAACTTCCCGATGGGCGCCTACGACTGGCGCCAGGTCTCCTGGACCTACACCACCCTGGCCACCCAGACCAGCTTCTCCCTGCGCATCATCTCCCAGGACGTGACCCCCGGCGTGCGGCTGGACGACCTGACCATGACCGAGGACGGCACCGCGCAGAACCTGCTGGCCAACCCCGGCTTCGAGGAGCACTCCACCTACTTCGGGGTCATGAACGACTCCCTGCTCTTCGACCCCGGCCAGGCCGCGCTGGAACTGTTCACCGACGCCCGGGACCCGGCCCCCGCCCCCTGGGCCGTCCAGGACGCCCGGGGGACGCAGGTCGCGAGCGGCACGGCCGCCTTCACCGGCGGGAACAGCGTGGTGAACCTCGCCTCGCTGCCCAACGGCTTCTACACCTTCACCTCGGGCACGCTGAGCACGAGCTTCGGCATCGTCCCGTCGATGCCCGCCGCCGCGGCCGACTCGCCGTTCGGGGTCGGGCTGCACGGCTACGAGCAGGAGCTCGTCGACGGCATCGCGCGCATCGGCTACACCCACTCGCGCAACGACGTGGGCTGGTCCGCGGTCGAGAAGCAGGCGGGCGTCTACACCTTCGACCGCTACGACGCCGGGTTCGCCGCGCTGGACGCCGCCGGGATCGAGCCGCTGCCGATCTCGGCCTACCGCAACCCGCTCTACGACGGCAACCGTACGCCGAGCTCGCCCGAGGGCCTGGCCGCCTACGGACGCTTCACGGCCGCCGTCAACCAGCACTTCGCGAGCTACACCCGGGCGACCGAGGTCTACAACGAGTTCAACATCAACTTCAACGACGGCCTGTGCGGCCGGACGCCCGCCTGCTACGCCCAGCTCCTCCAGGCGGCCGCCGCGGTCAAGCCGCAAGGAGCGCGGCTGGTGGGCCCGGCGATCTCCGGCGCCTCGGCCGACTACGTGCGCCAGGTGCTCGAACAGGGCGGCGCGGACGCGCTGGACGCGGTGTCCGTCCACCCCTACCGCCACCCCACGCCGCCCGAAGGCATGGACACGCAGATGGCGTCGCTGAGCCAGACCGTCGACGCCGCCGCCGGCCGCTCGCTCCCGCTGTGGCTCACCGAGTACGGCTGGCCGACCCACACCGCGGGCGGCACGACCGACGCCATGCAGGCCGACTACCTGGTCCGCTCGGCGGTGCTCTCCCTGGCCGGCGGCGCCGACCGCCTCTACTGGTACGACGCCCGCGACGACGGCACCGATCCGAACAACCAGGAGCACAACTTCGGCGTCTTCGAGGTCCGGCGCGCGACCGCCCGCTACGCCGCCGAGCCCAAGCCGGCCGCGGTCGCGCAGGCGGTGATGGCGGCCGAACTCGCCGGGCGCACGATCACCCAGCGGGACACGCTGGACGCGACCACGTACTCCTTCCCCTTCAGGAGCGCCGCGGGCGACGACCTCGTCCGCGTCATGTGGGCGTCGGACGGCCCGAGGACCGTGACGATGCGGACCGCCCAGCCGCTCACCCTCACCGACCAGTACGGCGTGCCCGCCACCCTCACCCCGCACGCCGGAGCCGTCCAGGTGACCCTGACCGAGCACCCGGTCTACGTCAGGGGCCAGGTCGACTCCCTCGTCCTCGACCCCGCGCCCGCGATCACACTGAGGACGTCGCCGACCGTCGCCGACGGCGAGGGCATCGAGGTGCGTGCGGTCGTCGACCGCACCGGCCGCAACTGCCGCGCCGTCCCCGCCAAGGTGACGATCACCCTGGACGGGCGGCGCCACGACGTCAAGGTCAAGGGGTGCGGCACCGCCGAGACCGTCTTCGACCTCCCCGCCCCCGCGGGCGGCAAGGCGAGCTGGGTCACCGGCTGGGCCGCGACCGGGCACGAGAAGGTGGCACGGCTGGCGACACCGACGATCAGGGTCACCACCCCCGTGGTCGCCGCCGTGGGGGTCGACCTCGTCCGCGACGGCGGCTACCGGGCGCGGGCGTCCGTCTCGCTGGCCAACACCTCCCGCAGGACCCCGGTGACCCTCGACGGCCTCACCTGGACCCTCGGCGAGCAGTCGGGCACGATCGCCGACACCACCACGCTGCAGCCCGGCGAGCAGGTCGCGCACACCATCCCGCTCCCGTCGCTGCGGGTGTGGGAGCAGGGCTACCTGGAGGTGTCCATCGGGCTGCGCGGCCGTGACGCCCTCCGGTTGCGGCAGTCCGTCGGCGCGGGACCCATCGAGCCCGACACCGCCACCACGGCCGCGCCGATCGACCTGGCGGCCGACGCGACCTGGTTCCGCTACACCGCCGACTGGGGCGGGGCCGCCGACCTCGGTGGTCCTGTGCGGATCACCCAGACCCCGACGGGGCTGCGTGTGCAGGCGACGGTCCAGGACGACGTGTTCACCCAGAAGAACCCGGCGGGCAACCTGTACAACGGCGACTCCATCCAGCTCTCCCTGTCGCCCGCGCTCCCCGGCGCCTCCACCGAACGCACCGAGATCGGCCTGGCGCTGACGCCCGACGGGCCGGCCGCCTACACCTTCGCCGCCTTCGGCATCGCGATCATCGGCCCGACCCCGACGGACCGGCTCGCGGTGACCCGGACGGGCACCACCACGACCTACGACGTGGTGCTGCCCTGGCAGAGCCTGGGACTCAACGGCCCTCCGGCCGGGGTGTTCGCGCTGTCCCTGCTGGTCAACGACGACGACGGCCCCGGCAGGAAGGGCTATCTGGAGTGGTCGTCCGGCATCGGCCACACCAAGGACACCGGGCGGCACTTCCCCGTACGACTCACCAGCGGGCTCCAGGGGTCGTCCGGCTCCTGAGGCCCGCCCCTTCCTCCGGGAGGGCCCGGGACGACGACGAGGTGATCGATCACTTCGTCGTCGCCCGGCGAACGGGCGACCGGCTAGGCTGTGACGCGCAGCGCGAGGAGAGGGGGCCCTTGGACGAGGCCGAGACGCCGCGCCTCACGATCCACGAGGTGGCCCGGCGCGCGGGCGTGTCGCACCAGACGGTCTCCCGATACTTCAGGAAGAACGAGACCCTGAGACCGGCGACCCGCGCCAAGATCGACCTGGTCGTCCAGGAGCTCAACTACCGGCCGAACCTCGTCGCGCGTTCCATGCGCACGCGGCACACGAACCGGCTGGCGGTCACCCTGCCCGCCTCCGACTACCTGTGGCCGGCGCGCATGCTCCGCGCCGCCGCGGCCGCGGCGCACGCCGAGGGCTTCCAGCTGGAGGTTCTCAGTGTCGAGGGAGATCCGCGGGCCAGGGCGGAGCGGGTGCTGGAGCTGGCCGGTTCCGGGCAGGTCGAGGGCGTTCTGTCGCTGACGCCTCTGGAGACCGATCTCGCCGCCTCGCCGGTGCCCATCGTCGTCACGGGCGACTACGACGACCACCTGCGCGGGACGAACGAGCTGGCGGACGCCTCCCCGGTCGAGGAGATCATCGACTGTCTCGCCTCGCTCGGCCACCGGGTCTTCTTCCACATCGCGGGCGCGCAGAGCTGGGCCTCGGCCCGCAACCGCAAGCTCGTCTTCGAGCAGACGATCGAGCGCCGCGGGCTCATCTCGTACGGCGTCGCGCTCGGTGACTGGAGCTCCCGGTCCGGCCATGACGCCGTTCGCGGTCTGCCCGACGGCTGCGGCGTGACCGCCATCGTGGCCGTGAACGACCACGTGGCGATGGGGGCCGTACGCGCGGCGCTGTCACGGGGCTGGCGGGTCCCGGGCGACGTCAGCGTATTCGGCTGGGACGATGAGGAACTGGGACGTTTCGCCACCCCCTCACTGTCCACCGTGGCGGTCGACCGGGAAGTGCAGGGGCGGGAGGCGATGGCCCGGCTCATCGCGGCGGTGCGCGGCGAGCCCGCGCCGCCTCCGTCCGACCGGTCGATCAACCGGGTCATCGTCCGCGAGACGGCCGGTCCGGCGCCCGCCTGAGAGACCGGCCCGCACGGCGGCGCCGATCCGGCCACAGGACCCGCCGGCCGCCCGATCAGGGACGCGGCGCCCACGTGCGCAGCCGGCCGCACATGCCGAACGCGCGAGGGCCCGGCCCGGGCGCGGTCCGCACCACGGCGGCCTGCCCGAGATGGGCGGCATCACCACCCGCGAGCGCGTCGAGCTGTGACCCCGTGCGCTCGGTCTCGGCGGCGACGGTCCCGTCCCACAACTCCTTCCAGGACGCGACCCGGGGGCGCACGATCGCCGCCGCCAGCCGATGGAAGTCCGCCAGCGCCTGCCCGCCGCGCTCCTCGGCGTCCGCCACCAGTCGCCGGAACCCGGCGACCGCCAGGTCCCTGCGGACCCGTGCGGCCGCCGCCCGTTCGTCCTCCGTAACCCCCACCGGCAGCGTCGCCGCGGCGAGGTAGGCGTCGCGGTCGCGCAGGACGTCGGCGGGGAAGGTGAGCACGGCATCCCCGGCCTCGGGCAGGCCCGCGTTCTGCATGATCACCAGCAGCCGGAGCCCGTCCTCGTTGACCAGACGGTGAATCGTCCCGGGCGAGAACCACAGGACCGTGCCCGCTTCGAGCCGGTCGCGGGCGAAGCCGGCGGCACTGAGGGTGTGCACCTCCCCGCGGCCCGCGGTCACGACGTACGCCTCGGTCGAGACCGTGTGCAGGTGCGGCGTGCCGCCGTGCACACCGTCGGCGCACTCCCAGTCGTAGACCGCCAGATCGCTGATCGAGGTGCCGCCGGGGAACAACGGGGTCACAGCGCGAACTCCGTGCCGAGTTCGTCGAGCTCGGCCCGGTCGCACATGTGGTCGACGAAGACGTAACGGTGCGCGAGTTCGAGGGTGTCGCCGTCGGCCAGAGCGATCTCCTCGTCGAAGGAGGGGGAGGGGCTGATCACGGCGAACGCCTCGTTGCGGACGAACCACTTGATCGGCGCCGGCGCGCTGGAGTGCCCGGCGACGGCCAGCACGGTCCCGCCGCCGTCGATCCCGTCGTGCTGCCCGACCATGGCCAGCCACGGTGCCTCGACGCCCATCATCTCCTCACCGCCCAGACCGCCGGCGCCGATGATCGTGCCGCCGGTCCAGGACCTGGGACCGCGCCAGAAGTAGCCCGCGTACCCGGCCATTGGCCGGCCGTGCGTGGTGGGGCTGCCGAAGTCGAGCGTGGCGCCGCGGACGTTGTGCAGCGACGTGGTGAAGTCCAGGGCCCAGATGCCGCGCGCGCCGTCCACGCCGTGGAAGACCTGGCGGCGCTGCTCGGTGATCCAGTGCTCGCCCCGGGCCGAGAGCCAGTGCAGGCTCTCCTCGACCACGACCCGCGTGCCGTCGGAGGTGACGTCGGTGAAGGCGAGGTGGTTGATGTGGCCGTGGTTGTCCTCCCAGTGGTAGTCGCGCTCCACCGAGAAGGTCGGGCCGCCCCAGAAGTTCTGCCCCGACAGGTGCGCCCAGGTCATCTGCAGGCCCTTGTGCCAGCGGTGGTCGTGCGGCCGGTAGACCGACATGGGCGCGCCCGACAGGCTGCGGATGGGGTGCAGGTAGGGCTTGGGGGACTCGGCGTCGGGAGCGTCCGGCTGGTGGACGTACCGGGCGATCCGCACGTCGCCGGCGGTGATGGCGAGGGAGTCGTCCTCTTCGCGGACGGCGAGCGTGGTGTCGGGCGTGGTGTCGGGCGTGGTGTCGGGCACGGGGCGGGTCCTTCTGCTGGGAGCGGGCGGCGGCGGCCGGCGCGTGGCCGCCGCCCGGGGGAGTGCATGGCCGGACCGCCGCTCCCGGCCTTCCGTCGGCCGCGCCACGAAGCCTCGGGGGGAGGGACCAAGAGTGATCGATCACTTTTTGCTTGATCAAGCTATGCCGACCGCCCCTCGGGGTCAAATCTCTGCGTGCTCGTCCCGATCGCTCACGGGTGGCAGCGCACTGCGGCGGAAGCGTTCGTGACGGTCAGGCAGGCCAGGCGCAGAGCCGCCGGCGACCGTCGCGCCGGTCGCGACGGCGCCGAAGGCGGCGTGGCCGTCATCGGGTGCCCTCGGCGGGGGCCTGGGCGGTCAGGTCGTAGGGGCCCGTGGTGCAGCCGGTGATGCGCCAGCCGCCCGGCGCCTGCCGGGCGGCGACGTCCTTGAGCCCGGTGCCATGGACGGACGGCCGGGCGTTGCCGGGGAACCAGACGTCCAGGCCGCACCCGCTGCCTTCGCCTCGGGCCGTGAGGCTCGTCCGGTCCGACGTCAGGCCGGTCAGGCGGCCGGGGGCGGAGCGGGGGTAGGGACGCGAGAGCTCGGTGACGTATTCGGCGGGCGGGGGCAGGTCCTTCCCGGTGGCACAGTCCTCGATCATGAGGTTGCCGCCGGTCCTGGAGCCGGCGTCGGCGTGGGCGTCGCCGCAGGACTGCTTCCAGACCCAGAACGCGCCCCCGATGCGGTGCCGATCCTCCTGGTCGGTGTATCTCGCGATCGGGGCCGAGGCGGGGTCGCCGAACCAACCCCACTCTCCTGACCAGAGCCCGGCGCCGTAGTACCGCGCCGCCCGGCTCGCCAGCTCGAAGCCGCGCTCGATGCTCGTGACGGTGACGCCGGTGCCCTGGTCGATGGTGATGGACTCGTTGTAGAGGTGGGGAGCGAAGACGAGCAGCCGGTCGTCGGTGAAGTCCTTGGGCACCGAGACCTCGAAGCCGAGACCCGACCAGAGCACGGACGGCTCGAAGAAGATCAGGTGCGGAAATCCGCGCCGCTCGCCCGCCCTGATGGCCTTGATCGCCCGGTCGTAGTAGCGGCCGAGCAGGACGCCGGAGGTGATCGGCGGGGCCTCGCCGAAGCCCGGCTCGTTCAGCAGGTCGTATCCGGCGACCATCGGCTCGTTCGCGAACCGCTCCGCCAGCATGCCCCAGGCGGCGACCAGGCGGGTCTGGATGCCGTCCCTGTCCTGGTAGAAGTTGGTGAAGGCGCGGGCGACGGCCGGTGAGATGTCGCGTCCGGTGAACTCGCACCTGGGGGCGCCGTCGAAGCGGTCGGCCCAGGTGGGGGCGCCGTCCCAGCCGTGCATCGGGGAACCGTTCCGGCAGGTGGTTCCGGGGGCGGCGTCGACGCCTTTGCCCCACGCGTCCTGGTGCATGTCGATGACCGTGCGCATGCCATGCCGGGCCGCGGTCTCGACGGCCCAGGAGATCCTGGCGAGGTAGGCCGGGTCGTAGTGGCCGGGCCGGGGCTCCAGCGCCGACCAGGACAGAGCCAGGCGGATGACGTTGAAGCCCATCCGCTCCATGCCGGCGAAGTCGGCCTCGGTGAGCGGTCGCGTCACCGCCTTGTCCGGACGCCTCTGGAAGTAGTCTTCGAGCTGGTTGACGTTCACGCCCCGCAGCAGCACCTCGTTGCCGTCGGCGTCGACGATCCTGCGGTCGGCCGAGAGCCCCAGAGCCTTGGTGCGCGGTGGCGGTGCGGCGGTGGCGCCGGGCTGCAGGAGCGGTAAGGCGAGCGCCGCCGCGGCCACGACGACCGCCGTCCGGACCGGTACGGAAGAGGCGACGCCCTTGCGCGGCGGGAGAAGGCCGGTTCTTCGTACCGGCTGGAGGAGGGCGACGAGCGTCGCCGTCCCGAGGGCGAGGAGGGCGCCGAAGGAGAGCGCGGGGGCGAGGCGAAGCATGATCGCCGGGGCCCAGAACAGGTCGCCGCCCGCCAGGTCGCCGGAGATCCCGATGCCCACCTCGACCAGGCCCAGCGTCGCGGCCGCGCCCAGCGCGGAGAGTCCGGCGACGACGGCCCGGGGCGAGTTAGTGGCGCCGAGCCCGCGGTTCAGTGCCCAGGTCAGCACGCCCAGCAGAGCGACGGCGGCCAGGCAGCCCAGCGGTCCCGCCTCGGGCGCTGGGGCCAGCGGGGAGTCGCCGATGGCGTACCCGACGGGTGAGCCGCCCCACCACACCCGGCCGACCGACGCGGCCAGGACCACGGCCACCCCCGCCGCCGCCCATCCGGGCCCGGAAGCCCGCGGGAAGAACGTCCCCGCGGCCGCGGCGGGGTTGGCCTCCGGCCCCGGGGACGGTGAAGAGGCCGACGCGGGAGGAGGTGGGGCGAGGCGGCGGTGCAGGAGCTGGGCGAGCCAGGCGGCCACCAGCACCGGCAGACCGAAGATCGCCGCCTTGACGCCGGTGAAGCCGGTCGACCACGCCAGGTAGACCACATCGCCGAAGGCCATCACCAGCGACATCACCAGCTTCGCCGCCATCGCCGACCACACCACCGCGCCCCAGACCAGCAGTGCCGTACGTAGCGGGGCACGTCCGCGCGCGACCGTCCACGCGAGCACTCCGACCCCCGTCAGCAGCAGCGGCACGTAGACGGCCGGCGCGGCCACCTGCCAGAGCCCGGCGACGGGCAGCAGATCGGCGCCGGTCCAGGTGTACGGCGCGGCCAGCCCTGACGGGTCGAACGCCGCCCCCACCGCGATGACGGCGGCCAGCACCACGACGGCGATCGGTGACAACCAGCGGTTCCTCATAGTGTCGGCGACCATACATGAGCATTGCTCATAAAAGAAGGGCTGAGAACCCTGACGGCACCGGGTCGTGCTCGGCGGTGATGTCCGCGCCGGTCCTCGCAGAGGACGCGGACGCGTTCGTCGGCGGTGGTCACGTCCACGGTCGCGGGCTCTTCGCTCATCAGGCCGAGGAGCACGGCTTGCCGGTGCCGTGCCCGAGCCCGGTGACGGCCGGCGAGCCGAACAGGTCGATCCGCGCGGAGGCGACCCGGTCCAGCGCGCCGGAGCCGGTCAGGCCGGTGGCGAAGAGGCGGGCGGCGCGCATCGGTCCCACGGTGTGCGAGCTGGAGGGGCCGATGCCGATGCTGAAGAGGTGGAACGCGCTGATCACTGGGCCTCCGGGCCGATGGCGCCGCCACCGAGGGCGGCGGGGGACGCGGCGTCGGGGATGAGAATCCGCGGGGTGCCGGTGCCGTCGGCGGGGGCCGTCCAGACGTCGGCGTGCTCCCGTCCCCGGGGGAGGGCGTAGGCGACGGTTCGTTGGTCGATCCAGGCGGCCTGGTCGTCCACGCTGCGGGTCTCGGCGAGCGGGGTGATCCGGCGGGTGGCCAGGTCCAGCACCGACAGGCGCCAGCCACGGGCCGGATCGCCGCCGAGCGCGGACTTGAAGGCGATCCGGGTGCCGTCGGGGGAGAGCGAGGGGCACTCGACGTTGTCCGTCAGGGCCCGCAGGCGGTGGCCGTCGAGGTCGCCGAGCACCAGGTAGCGGTGCCCGGCGGTGGACATGGTCGCGTAGAAGCGGCGGTCGTCGGAGGTGAAGGTGACGCCCCAGAAGTTGAGGTCCCTGGCCCGGTACGGCCTCCCGTCCACGGTGACCGGCCAGTCCTCCAGGGTGGGGATCAGCTCCTGGGTACGGGTGTCGAGGATGCCGACGCGGGTGGAGAAGCGGCCGCCGTTGTAGGAGTCGCCGGTGACGAAGACCGTCCAGGTCACCAGCCGGCCGCTGGGCGAGACCCTGGCTCGGTTGGGCACGCCGACCAGGGGGATCTCCCTGACCGTCCGGAGCCGCGCGTCCAGGACCGCGAGCTGGTACGTCGTCAGCCCGGGGTCCACGCGCAGGCACAGCCCGGTGCTGCCGGCCGCGTACAGCCTGGCGCACGACAAGGTGGAGACCGCGCGCGCTCCGGCGGGGTCGCCGGCCGCGACGGACACCAACCGGCCGGAGCTGCCGACGGCGGTGCTGAGCGCCACCAGCCGCGGCCCGGGGACGAGCGAGACGCTGTCCGCGGCCATGGCCTGCGAGGACGTACCGGCCGCTCTGGCGATCACGATGGACCCGGCCGCCAGGACGGCGAGCCCGGCGATGCCGGCGATCAGGAGCCGTACGCGGCCGGTCACGGCGCGTCCTCCACGGTCGTGCGGCGGCCCGTCAGGAGGGCGGCCGTGGCGGTGGCGGCCACGGCGGCGGCGACCGCCGCGGCCCCGGTCGCCGCGGCGCTGCCCCAGCTCGTCCAGGCGAGCCCGAAGGCGAGGGAGGAGCCGAGGTAGGCCAGGGCCTGCACGGTCTGCACGCAGGCCAGCCCGGTGGTACGCAGGTCCGCGGGCAGGAGGGGACCGGCCAGCGCCATCAGCACGCCGTCGGTGGCGGCGTAGAAGGCGCCGTAGCAGCAGAGCGCGGCCACGGTCACGAGGGCGGCCGGCAGGGCGCTGCACAGCAGCAGGTAGACGGCCAGGAGCGCGGCGTACCCGGCCAGCAGGACCGTGCGGCGGCCGTACCGGTCGGCCAGCGCGCCGAAGGGGGCGGCCAGGAGCAGGTAGACGAGGTTGGTGCCCACCGGCAGGAGCGGGAACCAGCCGGTCGGCATGGACTGGCGGGCCATCAGGAGCAGGTAGACGAAGCCGTCGCCGATGGTGGCCAGTCCCAGCAGGCCGGCGGCGTAGAGCAGCCTGCGAACCCCGGCGGCCCGCAGCAGGCCGCCGGCGGCGCGGAGGGTGACGGCGGAGGCCGCAGGCCGCCTGTCCCGGCGGTCGCGGGCGAAGGCGGCCAGGACCAGCAACCCGGCGACGGCGACGCAGAAGCTGGTCAGGAACAGCGCGTCGAACGCGGCCGGGGTGGCCGCCCCGACGGCCGCCAGGACGCCGAGCGCGGCCAGCGGCCCCGCGAACGCGCCCATGCTGTCCATCGCCCGGTGGATGCCGAAGGCCCGGCCGAGCAGCGGCTCGGGGACCGACAGGGTGATGAGCGCGTCGCGCGGCGCGGTACGCAGCCCCTTTCCCGCCCGGTCGGCGACGATGACGGCGCCGAGCGCGGGCATCGAGGCGCCGGCGGCCAGCAGGCCCAGCTTGGCCAGGGCGGAGATGCCGTACCCGGCGGCGGCGACGGCCTTGCGCCTGCGCAGGCGGTCGGCGACGTAGCCGCCGGCCAGCCGCAACAGGGCGGTCGCGCCGGTGTAGAGGCCGTCCATCAGGCCGTAGGCGGCGGGGCTGAGGTGCAGGGTGAGCACGAAGTAGAGCGGGAGGACGGCGGTGACCATCTCGGCGGAGACGTCGGTGAGCAGGCTCACCGTTCCCAGGACGACGACGTTGACGCCGATGGCGCGCAGGCCCCGGCCCGCGCTGCCTCCGGGTGGCCGGTCGATGGTGGACAGGTACACGGGCTGGTTCGCCTCCTCGGTGGCGGTGGGGAAGGCCCCCGCCGGGCGGGCGGCGGGGGCCTGCTCGGGTCAGCCCTGAGTGATGGACAGGTCGTCGATCTGGGCTTCGAAGAGGCTGGCGGTGCCGGCGTCGGCGGCCTCGACCGACAGCCGTACCGTGGTGCCGGCGTAGGCGGACAGGTCGGCGGTAGCGCTCTGCCACGCCCCCGCCGCCTCGGCGGCGGCGCCGGTCCGTTCGATCAGGGTGGGACCGCCCGCGACGCTGATCCGCAGGTGGTCGTCGGCGCCGGAGTTGTCACCGTGGGCCAGGTTGTAGGACAGGCGCAGGGTCAGCGGGCCGGTGGCGGGCAGGGTGATCTGCGGGGAGGAGGCGCTGGTGGTGCCGCCGTCCAGGTCGTTGTCGCCGTAGGCGGCGCCGGCGGCCGCGCCCGTGGTCAGGGCGTGGGCGCCGGAGGCCGCGGTCAGCTGCTTGACCTGATCGCTGTGGGTGGACGTGGTCTGCTGCGGCACGCCGCGCTCGAACGTCCCCGCGGTCGCCGTGTCGGTCCCGGACGCGTTGACCTGCCAGCCCTTGTCGGACTCGAAGTCGTCGGAGAAGACCGTGGTCCCGGGGGCGGAGGTCGTCCAGGCGTCGGTGACGGGTGACTTGCCGGCCGCGTTGCCGAGCGCGGGCAGGCCGTACATGTCCTCGATGGTGCGCAGCACGTTGTAGTGGTTGATCTGGGTGGTGGACTGGTAACCGGCCTTGACGTGGGCTCCGGCGAAGACGGTGTAGATCTGGTTGACGGAGGTGAAGTCGTCCTCGTCGAAGGTGGCGATGAGCAGGCTGTTGTGCGTCTTGGCCCACTGGACGTACCCGTCGAGTTTGCTCCTGGTCCAGGAGTCGCCGGTGCCGACCGAGCAGTCGTGCATGTCGTTGCACATGTCGGGGATGACGAACGAGACCGTCGGCAGCGTGCTGTAGTCACCGGGGAAGGCCGAGTACGCCACGTGGTACGCCGAGCCGCTCACCGTCGGGAAGTCCGCCCAGGGGGCGTGCTTGCGCCGGTACTTGCCGCTGCCGCAGCCGGTGTAACCGGCGCTGGGCAGGCCCTCGGAGTAGGCCTTGAACGTGCGGCCGGCGGTCAGGAGCTGCTGGCCGAGATTGCCGCCGCTCAGCGACTTGGGGCAGTCGTCGTTGGTGACGCCCTGTTGGGAGCCGGAGAACAACGCGATGTAGTTCGGCTGGCTGGGGTGGGTGACGCCGAAGGAGTTGGTGAACAACGTTCCCTGCGAGGCCAGGGAGTTGAGGTAGGGGGCTGAGGAGCCGCCCTTGATGGTCGAGTAGTTCTTGTTCTCGAACATGACGATGACCACATGGTCGAACTGCGGGACGGCCGCTGCTGTGGCCGCGGTGGCGGGCAGGGTGGCGGGCACGGTGGCGGGCAGGGTGGTGGGCACGGCGGCGTCCGCCGCCGACGGTGCGGTGAGCGCGAGCGCGGCCAGCAGCGCCAGGGCGGGCACGCGGGCTGGGACGGCGATGCGGGAGTGCATGACACCTCCGGGAGGGGAGCGGGGTGCGTGTCGTGTCCGGTGTACTCCCGTCCGGCGCCGGGTGGTGGCGACCCCTCGCCAGTGGCCGGAATGGGCACGGCCGTCCCTCGGGGGACCGGCCGCCCGCGCGCGCGGAGGTGGGTCCTGCGTGATCGAACCCCCGCATGACAGGATTTGCCCGGCCACGTCAAACCGGACGTGAAGGGATCCTCATGAGCGACGACGACCTGCTCGCGCACCTGCGCCGTCTCGGGATGGCATCGCGGGAGGCCGAGGTCTACCTGGCCATGCTGCACACCGGCCGGACCAGCGCCGCGGACCTGGCCGAGCACCTGGGCTGGAAGCCCGGCGCGGCCGAGTGCGCCCTCGGCCGCCTGGTGGACCTGGGCCTGGCCGCCGCCGACGGCCCCGGACGGTCGGAGGCCACGCCGGTGGAGCCCACCGTCGCGCTGGACCACTTGTCCCACGCCAGGTCGGCGGAACTCCAGCAGGCCCACACCGCGGCGGTCAACGCCTACCGGCACTACCGGCGTTCGGTGCGCCCGCAGGCCACCGACGACCTGGTCGAGGTGGTGACCGGGCCGCGCATCGTCGAGCGGATCCACCACATCGAGGGCACGGTGGAGTCGCAGGTGCTGCGGTTCGACTCGCCGCCGTACCACGTGCGCGTGGGGGCCAACCCCACCGAGGTGCGCAACCTGGAGCGCGGCGTGGAGTACCGGGTCGTCTACTCCAAGTCCGCGGTGGAGAACGGCCTCTACTACGCCGTCAACATCCGGCCGTGCATCGCGGCGGGCGAGCATGCCCGGGTGCTGCCGACCGTCCCGGTCAAGCTCACCGTCTTCGACCGGCGGCTGGCGATCGTCTCGATGTCATTCGTCGAGGCGGAGGTCAACGACTCGTTGCTGGTGGTGCGTCCCTCCAGTCTGCTGTCCGCGCTGGCCGGGCTCTTCGAGACCTCGTGGCGCGCGGCGTTCCCGATGCATCTGAGCGACCGGGTCCCGGCCGCGTTACGGCCGATGCACGTACGGATCCTGGAGCTGCTCGGGACCGGGATCACCGACGACACCATCGCGCAGCTGCTGGGCATCAGCCGCCGCACCCTGTCCCGCAACCTGGAGCAGCTCAACCAGCGCGCCGGCACCGTCACCCGCTTCCAGCTCGCCCTCTACGCGGCCCGCAAGGGCTGGATCTGACCCGCAGGACGGTGGGCGCGGTCTGGACGAGCTGGAAGCGGGTGATCGAAGAGCAGCCCCGGGCGGTACGTCGTTCTGCTCAGCCCTCTCCAAGGCCGGCGAGCAGGTGACCGGCCTCGGTGCGTCGATAGACCACACGCCGACCGGCCCGCGTGCCGACGACGAGGTCCGCGTCGCGCATGACGGCCAGGTGGCCGCCCACGGTGCCAAGTGACAGGCCGAGGTGCGCGGCGAGTTCGCTGCTCGTCGCGGGGTGTTCGAGTTCGTGGAGGATGGCCGCCCGACCGGCGCCGATGAGCCGCTCCAGCGACCGGGCGCGCGGGGAACGCGCCGCACCGTCGGCGGATCCGCGGGCCGGATAGACCAGCGCGTACGACGTCGGCGGCGCCTCGCACAGCCACGTGCCGCTGCTCAGCACACTGACCGGGACGAACAGCATGCCCTCGTCGCCGACGACCCGGTCAGGGGAGTCCTGGTCGCTGAAGCGGATGGCGTCATCGCCGACCCAGGCGCTGCGGCGGCTCATGTGCCGCAACGCGCGCGGCCACCCGTAGGCGGCCAGCAGCCCTGCCCGGTAGGTGACGTCGCGTTCCAGCAGCGCCCGCCGGCGCGGCCAGTCGGGGGCGACATGAGCCTCCCACACGTACGTGAGCAGGTCGGCGGTACGGGCCGCCCAGCCGCGTCCGGTCAGCCAGGTCAGATCGTGCCGCTTCCAGCTGTGCGCCACCGACTCCTCCAGCTCGGCTCGCACCTCTTCGTCGGACATCCGCGCGACCGACGCGAGCTCGCTCTCCAGAGTGGTGCGCATGCCGCCTGCGGGCGGGATCACCACGTGGCTCGGCAGCCACTTGGTCGAGCTCAGCAATCCGACCAGGCCCTTGGCGAAGGGATCCGCCTCCAGGTGGGCGCGGAACGCGCCGCGGTGGAGGCCGTACCAGGAGGCCAGCCACGGATCGGTGCAGGGCTTGTCGAGCACCATCAGCGATCCCAGCGTCTCGGCGAGCGGGGACAGCGCGAACCGAGACCGCGACAGAGCCAGGGTGCTCAACCGCAGCAGTGTCATCTTTCGCCTCCTGCCGAAACGATAGTGTCCGGTCCGGTACGTCTGCAGACTCCTGCCCATGCTCTCAGCCCTTCTGCGACAGACCGATTTCCGCTGGTTCCTCTCCGCGCAGGCGGTGTCGCTGCTGGGCAGTTCGATGGCGCCGGTCGCGCTGGCGTTCGGGGTTCTGGACGCCTCGGGCAACACCGGCGACCTCGGTGTCGTCCTGACCGCCTACATGGTGCCGCTGCTCGCCTTTCTCCTGGTGGGCGGGGCCGTGGCCGATCGCCTCCCGCGCCGGACGGTTCTGGTGGCCGCCCACCTGGGCTCCGCTCTCACCCAGGGCGGCGTCGCCGCTCTGCTGCTCACCGGGAGGTACACGCTGCTGCCGCTGGCCGCGCTGGGGTTCCTCAACGGCGCCCTCGCCGCGTTCACCACGCCGGCCCTGCGCGGCATCGTGCCCCAGCTTGTCTCCAGGGACCGGATACGGCAGGCGAACGCCCTGCTGGGATCGGTGCGAAACGCCACGAAGATCCTCGGGCCGAGCCTGTCCGGGATCGCGGTCGCCGTCGTCGGCGGCGGCCACGCCATCGCCTTCGACGCAGTGACCTACCTCCTCGCCGCGGGATGCCTTGCCCGCCTGTCCCTCACCGCGGCGCCGGCCTCGCCCGCCTCCGGGATCCTGGCCGACATCCGCGACGGCTGGACCGAGTTCCGCCGCATCCGCTGGGTGTGGACGGTGTCCGTGTGCTTCTGCGTGGTCAACCTGGTTCAGGTCGGCACCTGGCAGATCCTGGGGCCTGTCCTGACCAGGCGGCTCAGCGGCGAGGAGACGTGGGGGTTCGTGCTCAGCGCCCGCGGCGTCGGCATGCTGGTCATGAGCGCGCTGGTCTACCGGCTGGTGGTCAGGCACCTGCTGCGGCTGGGCCAGCTGATGAGCGCGCTCGGCGCAGTCCCCCTGCTCGCACTCGGCGCGCACCTGGACGCCCTCTGGCTGATCGCGATCGCCTTCGTCGCCGGACTGGGCTCCTCGGTCGCGGCCGTCAGCTGGGAGACCTCATTGCAGGAGCACGTTCCCGCACACATGCTCTCGCGCGTCTCGTCCTACGACGACCTGCTGTCCTACATCGCGATCCCCATCGGCCAGCTGGGCGTGGGACTGCTCGCCGACAGGTTCGACGGCTATCAGGTGGCCGCGACCGCCGGCATCGTCTACGCCGCGGCGGCCGTGCTCCCGCTGGCCTCCGCCGCCGTACGCCGGCTCCCGCACGCCGAGGACGACCATGCCCTCAGCAGCCGCTAGAACACGGCTCGGTGTGCCGGCAGAACAAACCGACTCGGCCCGGGTTCGGTGGAGACCACACGCGAGCCCCGGCTCTCGCGGTGGTCCAGCGCATCGACGATGAGCGCCCGGGTCTGGGCGGGGCTCGGCGCGGAGGTGAGCCCGATGACGTCGATGGAGCGTGCCCGGAGCTCGTCTTCGTCGAGTACGGTGTCGGCGCCGCTGGCCATTCCGTAGATGCTCACACGCCCGCCATCACGCAGGGCCCCGACCGCCTCGGTGCCGATCCGGCCGCCAAACGGGTGTTCCTCCGGATGACCCTCCGCAGGGCAGGGCGGTCGACTGCTGGTCGGTCGAGCTCCGCTTGTAGACCAGGTTCGCCACCTGTGGGCACCTTCCGTACGGAGGCTTGGAGCCGGAGTCGCGGAATGTCCGGGTTCATTGGACGCGTGGGACAGGCCCGTCATCGTGGAGCGTGACCCGCCGGCGCTTTGCGGGCCGTCGGGACGGATCGGGGCACCGCGGGGTCACGCCAGACCGTCGGATCAGCCGGGGACGAGGCCCGCGTAGCGAGGGTCTCGGGCGCCCGCATAGACAACGACCATCGTCAAGTGGGCCGGTTCCGGGCCTTGGCTGCTGTAGGCGTGCGGGCGGTCGCCCCGCATCCGGAGCGCGTCTCCCGCGGCGAGTTGAAAGAGTGCCCCGCCGACGGTGACCGCGACGCTGCCCGAGTGGAGCTGCAACAGTTCCCGGGTGCCGGGCGGATGCGCGGGCGTGGAGATCTTGTCGCCGGCAGGCAGCCGGAACTCCCAGAGCTCGGTGAAAGGCGGCTGGCTGTCGTTGATCAAAAGCCTGGTGCGGCCTTCGGAGCGAACCACGGCGTCGGCGGCACGGGAGACGCGGCCGAGCTCCTCCGGGGGCTCCACCAACTCGCCGATCGAAACACCGAGCGTGGCGCTGATCCGAGCGAGCGTCGCGATGCTGGGGTTGGTGCGCATGGTCTCGATCTGCTGGAGCATGCCGCGGCTGACGCCGGACCGTGTGGCCAGCTCTTCCAGCCGCCAGCCTCGGTCTTGACGTGCGGCGCGCAGGTTTGCGGCGAGGGTGTGGCCTACGGCCTCGGCGGGATCGGTCATGGCGCAATGCTCCCCTAGAGTGCAAAATAGTGCGACTATGACACAAGATACTGGTCGCACCGAGCGTCGAGCGGTGCGGCGGCTGCTCGGCGCCAGCTTCGTGGACTTCCTTGGCTCAGGGCTCTTCCTGGCCTTCTCGGCCGTCTACTTCACCGGCGTGGTCGGGCTCGCCGCGGGCCAGGTCGGGCTGGGCATGAGCATCGCGGGGGCCGCGGCCATAGCCGCCGCGATACCGCTGGGCCGGGCGGCCGACCGCTACGGTGTCCGGCGGGCACTGGTGCTGGTGCATGCCCTGCGCGCTGCCGGAACCGCCGCTTACGCCTTCGTCGGAGACTGGTGGGGGTACCTCGTGGTCGTCACGATCATCACGGTCGCCGACCAGATCGCGACTGCGCTGACCCAGGCGTACGTGGCGGAGATCGTCGAAGGAGACAGCCGGGTAAAGGTGCTGGCCTCGTATCGGACGGTGATCAATCTGGCGATCAGTGTCGGCGGTCCACTCGGGGGGCTGCTGGCCGGCACCGGTCTCTTCCGGACCATCATCCTGGCCAACGCGGCAGCCTATCTGCTGGTCACCGCGGCCTTCGCCACCCTGCCCCAACCGGTTCGAACCGAAGAGCCCGCCCCGGTCCGGCGAGGCTTGGGCGTGCTACGTGACCTGCGGCTACTCTCGCTGGCTGGTGTGGATGGCGTACTGCAGCTCTGGCAACCGATCCTCAACCTCGCCTTTCCGCTGTGGCTCGCCCAAGCGACCACATTGCCGGACGGTTTACTCGGGGTGCTGTACGCCATCAACACAGTCCTCGCGCTCGCCTTTCAAGCTCTCATTGCACGCCACATCACGAGCCTCAGAGCTGCGCGGCGATGTCAGCCCGTCGCTGCGGCATTCGCCGCGGCTGCCTGTCTGTTGTTCTGGTACGCGGCCCAGTCGATACCTCTTGCACTCTTCTGTGCTGCGCTGGTGATGCTCACCGCGGCGGAATTGATCGCTGTCCCCGCGTCCTGGACATTGTCGTACGCCTTCGCTCCGGATGATCAGAGAGGCGAGTACCTGGCGGCGTTCGGCATGGGTCGCTCGGTCAGCCGCTACGTTCTCGGCCCCGTCCTGATCACCGGCATGCTCCAACTGGTGGGCGGTTGGACCTGGGGCGTCCTGGCGCTGCTCTTCGTCGCCGCAGGCATCATCGCACCCCTGGCCATCAGGTACGCAGATGCAATGCGGCCGGCCGCAAGCTGACCGATCTCTGCCCGGCCGCACGGCCGGCAGGCCGGCCATGCCTTTCACGGAGACGTCGACATGTGATCCGTTCTGCCCCCTGAACGGTTGCGACGATCGCTCGCCCATAGACAGATGACCGGCATATATTGATCACATGAGGCAGATGCAGGAGCCGACCTTCCTGATCCTGACCGCGCTGGCCGCCGGTCCACAACACGGGTACGGCGTCATCACCGACGTGGAGCGCATCTCCGAGGGCCAGGTTCGCCTGCGCGCCGGCACCTTGTACGCCGCTTTCGACCGGCTCCAGGAAGAGGGCCTGATCACCGAGGACCGAGAGGAGATCGTCGACGGCCGGGTACGCCGCTACTACCGGCTGACCGGCGACGGCGCGGCGAGACTGGCGGCGGAGGCCGAGCGGATGCGCAGGCACGCCAAGGCTGCCACCGCACGCCTGCGCGCGATCGGCTCGGGAGGCGCGGCATGAGCCCGCTCGAATCCCGCTACCGGCGGCTGCTGGCCTGTTATCCCCGCGACCACCGGGCGCGGCACGAAGCGGAGATGTTGGGCGTGCTGCAGGCAGGGGCACGGCCCGGACAGACCCGCCCGGACCTGGCTGACGTGGCCGACCTGCTGCGGGGCGCGGCGCTGGTGCACGCCCGGCGGGCCTTCGGGCCGGTCTCGGCGGGCGCCTGGCGCGACGGGCTGGCCGTCGCCGTGGCGCTGTGGCCGTTCCTGATGCTGGTCTCCGAGGTGGCGACCGTGTCGCTGCGGGCGGCCGAGTCCCTGCGTCATGGCGCGGCCTTTCTGGAGCAACCAAGCTCGATCCGTTTCCTGACCGAGCCGGCCCTGGTCGCGGCCCTGCCCGCGCTGGCCGTGCTGTTCGGCCGCCGGTGGATCGCCGTGCTCGCCGTGCTCGCCGTGGTCGCGTTCGCGCTGCGTCAGGCCGGCCATCCGGGCCCTGAACTGAATCTGGACCTGCTGTTCCTCCCGAACCACGGTCCCCTTCTGATGGCCGAGGTGATGGCGCTGGTCATCGCCTTCATGCCGGTGGCCTACCGTGCGGTCGGGCTGATCCCCCGGGGCGCCTTCCTGTTGTGGGGGCCGCTCGCCCTGGTGGGGCTCATCGCCAGCAAGGCCGTCGTGCGCGCGCGCTGGGTGGACGCGATCGCCGGCCACCTCAGCACGAGCTGGAAGCCGGTGCCGTGGCTGATCGTGGTCGCGCTGGCGGCCGGGTACGCGTGCCGGTCGACCGTGGGTCGGCGGGCGGCGCTGCTGCTGTTCCTGCCCGCAGCGGCCCTGGGCGACCTCGGGGACCTGCCGTCGGTGCCCACCTCCACGGCCCTTGCCCAGCTCGGGTGTGCGGTCCTGGCCTTCGCCGCCGCGGCTGCCCTGACCCGGCGGCGGAGCGGTCAGAGACGAGCCCCGGCCACTTGAGGAAGAACGTCCAGCGCATCAACGACCAGGCAGCCTGGAACGGCCCTCACCTTGTACGGCCCGCCGGCCACCCCGCTGCCCTCGGTCGTCACGATCAGCCCTTCAACGCGCAGGGCCTGCCGTACGGCCATCGGCCCGCCTGGTCTGCTCCCATTCCGGGGCAAGAATCGAATGCACGACGGAGTCCCGCCAACCGGATGCGAGTTTCAGGTGCCCGCGGATGACGCCCTCCTCGACCATCCCCAGCTTGCTCATGACCCGCCCGGACGCCTCGTTGACCGGGCTTCGCGCGCCCCAGATGCGGTGGACGTCGAGCTGCTCGAACCCGAGCCGCAGGAGCAGGCGTACGACTTCGGCGCCCAGCCCCTGCCGCCACCGGTCCGAGCGCAGCGCGAACCCGATCTGGGCGCTGTTCTGGAGCGGATGGCCGAGGTCGATCGAGAGGCGCGCGTACGCGACCAGCTCGCCGCCGTCCGGCAGCACCGCGGCGAGGGAGTAGTCCGTCCGCGGTTCGTTCCGGGCCGACTCGACCACGCCGGCGATGGCGCCTTCGACCTGCTCACGGTTCCGGGGCTCGAAGCTCATGTGCTCGGTGACCCGCGGGTCGCCGTAGATGGCCAGAAGCCCGTCAACGTCTGTCGGGACGAATTCCCGGAGGGTGAGCCTCAGGGAGGAGAACGTTACCGGGTACATGGACGCCGACCCTACTGGCCGGCCTGCGCCGCGCAGGACCGCGCCGGGCAGGGCCAGGGGGATGCCCGCGGGCGCTCGAACGTAGCAAGGCAGGCTGCCGAGCAGGAAGGCGGTTGGGAGCGCACCGCCCGCGAGGATCCGGCCGCCCAGCTTCGTGCCGCCCAATCCAAGCCGCAGGAGGAGACCGAAGGGGAATCCAACATCCCGCCGCTGCAGGCTCGCCTGGTCGCGGTCACCTTGGCCGATCAAGCCGGTTCAGCGCTGGACGCGTTTCCCCGAAACGTTCCGTCTTGGACGTACCAGCTGGCTGCTGCGGGGCGCCGGCACGCGAGGGCAGCAGCACGGCGATGAGTACGGCGCCGAGCGCCACGCAGACCGCGCCCGCCATGAGCCCGCCTGAGTAGCCCATGACGGCCAACGCGGCCACCCCGATGGCACCGCCGATCTGCTGGACGGAGGTGAACAGGGCCGAGCCGAGACCGGCGTCCTCCTCGGTGGTGCCGTCGACCGCGGCCACCGCCATGACGGGCAGGCTCAGCCCGTTGCCCACGCTCAGTATGAGCATGCCGGGCAGGACGTGGGCGATGTAGGAGTCGCCCGCCGCCACGCCGGACAGCAGCAGCAGGCCGGCGATGTTGACCAGGAACGCCAGCAGGAGCGCCCAGCGTGTCCCGATCCTGAGTGAGACGCGGGAGGACAGCCACATGCCCGCCAGGATGCCGGCGCCGTAGGGCAGGTAGGCGAGGCCGGCCAGGAGCGGGCTGTAGCCCAGAACGGTCTGCACCTGGATCATCAGCAGGAACGACATCGCGTACATCGCCATCGAGAACAGCAGGGTCGCGCCGCCCGCGACCGCCCGCGTCCGCGAGGCCAGGAACGATGCGGGCACCAGCGGTGCCGCCGCCCGCGACTCGGCCACCAGGAACGCCGCCCCCAAGGCAGCGGACAGCACGACGGCGCCGATGGCGATCGGGTCGCTCCATCCGGTCTCTCCGGCCCGCAGCAGCCCGTACACCAGCGACACCGCGGCGCCGGTGACCAGGACCGCGCCGGGAACGTCGAGGCGGCGCCGGCCGGGCGCGCGGGACTCGGGGACCAGCCGGGGGAGCAGCGCCAGGGCCACGGCGACGACGGGCAGGTTGATCAGGAAGATCCCGCGCCAGGACACCAGATCGGTCAGCGCCCCGGACAGCACCAGGCCCGAGGTCCCGCCCAGGGCCGCGATACCGCCCCAGATGCCCAGAGCCTTGGTTCGCTCCGCCGGCCCCGGATACAGCAACGTGATCATCGACATCGCCGCCGGGCCGGCCATCGCAGCACCGCCGCCCTGCACGAACCGTCCGATCACGAGCTGCCCCGGTTCCTGCGCGAGCCCGCAGGCCAGGCTGGCCACCCCGAACAGCGCCACCCCGATGAGGAAGACGCGGCGACGGCCGAGCAGATCAGCCAGCCGGCCGCACAGCAGCAGCAGCCCGCCGAAGGCCAGGAAGTAGGCATTGACGACCCAGGGCAAGCCGGACGCGCTGAAGCCCAGCTCATCGCGGATGCTGGGCAGGGCCACGTTCACGACGGTGTCATCGAGCACGAGCATGAACTGAACAAGACACAACACAATCATCGGCACCCGACGACGCTATGACCCGCCACATTTGGCCACAATCCGCGATGAGGCCAGACTATGTCGCATGGAGGACATGAGCGCGATCATCGTCGGCCACTTCCCGCTCGCCTCGGGGGAATGGATCCCCCCGCACAGCCACACCCACCACCAGCTCGCCTGGACCCGGCGCGGCGTCCTGAGCGTCGGCGTGGGCGAGGTGTACTGGGTCCTGCCTCCCACCAGGGCGCTGTGGCTGCCCGCGGGTGTCACCCATGCCACCGGTGCGACCCGCGACGCGGTGTTGTGCAGCCTGTACCTGGCGCCGGAGCGCTGCCCGCTGGACTGGCCCGAGCCGACGGCGGTCGGCGTCGACGGCTTGCTCGCCGAACTGATCGGGTACCTGGCCCGCACCGATCTCCCCGACGACGCGCGGCTGCGCGCCGAGGCGGTGCTGCCCGACCTGCTGCGCCCGCTGCCCACCCGGCCCATCGACGTGCCGCAGCCCACCGACGAGCGCGTCCAGGTGGTGGCGGCCGCCCTGCTGGCGCACCCGGCCGACCCGCGCAGCCTGGAGGCTCACGCCCGTGCGGCCGGCGTCAGCAGGCGGACGTTGACGCGGCTGTTTGCGCGCGACACGGGCATGAGCTTCGACCAATGGCGCACGCAGGTACGGCTACGCGCCGCCCTGCCGCTGCTGGCCGAGGGGCAGCCGGTGTCCCGGGTGGCGCACGACGTCGGATACGCCACGGCGAGCGCGTTCCTGGCGGCCTTCCGCCGTACGGTCGGCACCACGCCCCGGCGCTACCTGCTCAGTCGTTGACCTTGATCTCCCTCCTCGCCGGCCCGGTCTGGCGAACTTGGGCGGATCGCTGCATGCCTGTCTGCCAAGTGCTGCGGATTCGCGCTGCCCGGGAGGCCTGGACCCGGTGCTCAGCGCAAGTCGGAGAGAATGGCCTTCGTGCTGTCTCCCCGCGCGTCCCTGCTTCGCCGAACGAGGACTCTGGCAGTTCTGGAGTTCGTCAACATTCCGCTGATCGCCGGGGTGCTGACCGGTTTGCTGGGCATGCCCCTGACCGTAGCCAACTCGGCAGGGCTTGTGCTGGTCCTGGTCGTCCTGGCTGAGGGCGGTGTGTACTGGTGGTTGAAGTTCACCCAGCTCTCTTCGCGAGCACCCGTTCCGGCAGGGATGGCGATGTATCGCATGATTTCTCGGATCAATGTCTGCCTGCTGGTGGCGGGGGCCGTCGTGGTGGGTGCCGGCCTGGTCATGGGCGGTTCCGGCGCGCAGGTCTGGCCGGGGGCGGCGCTGGTGGTGTTCGCGCTGCTTGAGCACGTGAACTACTTCCATCTGCAGCTCATGCATGACACTCGCGCTGACCTGGGCCACTTGGTGAGGACCGGCCGCCTGCGCCGCTCGCATCTGGCTCTCGACATGGCCCGCGCTTCCAGGGAGCCAGGGGTTGGGAGCCTCCGACAATGAGGGTCATCCCAGCCGGCCGTTCCCCGGACATCGCCGGGCCGGATCCGGGTCAGACGAAGTGATGGTAGCCGGCGGCTTCGGCCTCCTTCTCCTTGCAGTAGAACCTGTGGTCGAACGGTGTCACCGAGTAGTACTCATCGCCGGGGACGTTGTAGCTCATGCCGAAGCCGTCGCCGATGACAGGCAGGCCGCCGCATCTGACCACGTGGTACGGGTAATGGGTCATCGTGTCGGTCAACGGCGTGACCGAGGCGATCGCATACACGACCACAGCCGCCACCAGCGCGCGCAGCCAGTCCGGCCGGAAGTGCAGCAGGGCGAGCAGGATCAGGCCTATGAGGTAGGCCAGCATGAACAGCCCCAGGTAGGGCACTGCGACATACCACCACGACCGCCCCCGTAACGCGAGGATCAGCGCGACCAAGCCCAGCGCGGGCAGGCCCATGACGTACGCGGCAAGCCACGCGCTCGCGCGTTGAAATGACCTCATGCGTGGTGTGATGATCAGGTTCGTGGGTTGGTTCTCAGGCAGGACCAGAGGATTCCCAGCCTGGACATGGCCGGCGTGCTTCCCAGGAAGGGGCCGACTCCCTCGGAAAGACGTCCTTCAAGAGAGAGCCGGCAAGCCGGTGCTCCGCAAATAGGTATTTTGGGCGGAACTTCGTCCGTGATGAGCGCATCAAACCCAGCGTGTTGATCGAAGGAGACCCTCAGCGGCTCGGTCGTTACTGGCTGGCCGGGCGGCTCGGCGCCGGCGGCCAGGGCGTGGTGTACGAGGCCTACGCCGAGGACGGCCGCCGGGTGGCGATCAAGGTGCTGCACGGTGATCAGGTGGCCCAGCTCGGCCGGGAGGCGGCGGCCGCCCAGCGGGTGGCCTCGTTCTGCACCGCGCCGATCATCGAGGCCAAGCTGGAGGGCCCGCGCCCCTACATCGTCAGCGAGTACGTGGAAGGCCCGAGCCTGCGCACGGCGGGCAGGACCTTCGCGGGCGACGACCTGCACCGCCTGGCCACCGCCATCGCGACGGCGCTGACCGCCATCCACGACGCCGGGGTGATCCACCGCGACCTCAAGCCCGACAACGTGCTGCTGGGCCCGGACGGTCCCCGCGTGATCGACTTCGGTATCGCCAGGACCGCCGAGATGTCGCTCACCGCGACCGGCGTGGTGAGCGGCACGCCCACCTACATGGCCCCCGAGGTGTTCATCGGCCAGCGGGCGGACGCCTCGGCGGACGTGTTCGCCTGGGGAGCCGTCATCGTCTTCGCCGCCACCGGCCGTGATCCGTTCCACGCCGAGAACCTGGGAAGCGTCATGCACCAGGTGTTGTCCGCCACCCCCGACCTGTCCGCGCTGCCCGGGACGCTGCGCCGGCTGGTCTCCTCGGCACTGTCCAAAGAGCCGGCCCAGCGGCCGACCGCCCGCGAGCTGCTGCTGGCGCTGGTCAGCGGCGACGGCGACCTCGACACCGCCCGCCTGCTCGCCCAGGGCGGCCACCGGGCCGCCGGGATCGGCGCGCAGGGGCACGATCCCGCGCTCGGCACGCTGGCCGAGCAGGCGTACACGATGCTCGATCCGGCCGAGCGCGAGCTGGTCCCCGAGGTGTTCCTGCGGCTGGTGACCGTGGACGAGGCGGGCGAGCTGTCGGCCCGGCACGCCGAGCTGGCCGAGCTCGTCGAGGGGCGGGGGCCGCACGAGGTGGCCGCCGTGCGGAGGATCCTCGCCGTGTTCGGCTACCTCCTGGCCAGGCAGGACGGCGGCGTACGGCTGGCCAGGCCGGCGCTGCCCCAGGCTTGGCCGCGTTACCGCCGGTGGATCGAGACCAACCGCGACGGCCTGGCCGTACACCGGCAGATCCTCGCCGCGGCGCGACGCTGGGAGACGGCGGGACGCCGGGACGGCGACCTGTTCCAGGGCAGCAGCCTGGAGAACGCGTTGGAGTGGGCGGCCACCGCCCGCCGCGACATCACCCTGTCGCCCGTCGAACGCGATTTCCTGTCCGCGGCGGCCGTCCTGACCAGGCGCAGGGCCAGGCGGGCCCGGCTGACGTCGCTGAGCCTGGGCGGGCTGCTGGTGATCGCGCTGGTGGCCGGCGGGCTGGCCGTCCAGCAGAGCGCGGTGGCCGACGACCGGGCCGAGCAGATCGCCGGGCAGCTGACCAGGTCGGAGGCGGCCAGGCTGGCGGGGGTGGCGACCGCGACGCGCGGGAGCGACCCGCACCTGGCGATGCTGGCGAGCCTGGTGGCCTGGCGGCTGGACCGGACGCCGGCCACCAGGGCGGCCCTGGTGGCCTCGCTGGCACAGCGCGAGACGGCGATGTTCCGCGACCCGTCGACCGCGGGCGACACGGTACGCACGCTCGGCGCCGACGGCCGCACGCTGATCAGCGCCGATTCCACCGCCACGCGCGTGTGGGACGTGCGCAACGGCCGGCGCCTGCGGACGCTCGGCATCCGGCCGGCCGAGCCGCTGGACAGCGTGACGCTGAGCCCGTCGGGCAAGGTGCTGGTGACCGTGACGGCCAGGCGCGCCACCGCGGTGGACCTCGTCAGCGGCAGGCCGATCAGCGACCACGCCTTCCCCACTGCCAAGGACTTCACGAACGAGTGGGTCGACGTGACGTTCGAGCGGGACGATTCCGTCCTGCTCCAGGAGGCTGACCGGCGTACCCGCTGGGACCTGCGAACCGGCGCGGCCAAGGCGCTCGGGCCCGCCCCCGCGGGCACGTTCAGCCGGGACGGGGTCTGGCGGGCCGCACGGCGCGGTCGGCTGCTGGAGCTGACCAACCTGCGGACCGGGGCGAAGGACTTCATCGGCGACACGGACGGCGCCGGCACCCAGGGCAGGTGGAACGGCGGCGCGGCCGTGTTCGGCCCCGGCCTCGTCGCGACGGTGGCCTCGCGATCCATCCAGTTCTGGCGCAGGTCGGACACGCATCTGCTCACCACGGTCCAGGTACGGGGGGACCAGGAGACAGCGCAGGGCGCCTTCGACGGAAGCACGTTCCGCTACCTGGTGGGCGACCAGGTCTTCTCGGTGGACGTGGCCGACCTGGCCACCAAGGACGACGATCACGTTGTGGGCACGGCGGCGCTGAGCGGCGACGGGCGGCTCGTGGTCCGCGACGGCGAGCTGTCGGCCGTCGGCGGGAGGAGCATCGGCGCGTTGCCGGAGGCGGAGTACGCGGTGTTCAGCCCGGACTCCCGTTTCGTCGCCACGTTCGGGCCCGGGGTGCGGATCGTGGACACCGCCTCGGCCGCCGTCCAGGGCACGTTGCGCACGTCGGCCGTCCAGGCGGCCTTCTCTCCCGACGGCACCAGGCTGGCCGTGGTCACCGAGAAGGGCGGGGTCGAGCTGTGGGACCGGCAGACCAGGCGGCGCGTGTGGTCGGCTGAGGCGGGCGCGGCGAAGTACGCGGCCTTCTCCTCCGACGGGCGGACGCTGGTGGTGGCGGGCGACCGCCTGCACCTGCTGGAGACGGCCGGCGGCAAGGCTACGGGGCCGGCGTTCGGCGGCGGCGGCAGGGACGCCGAGGGGGTGCGCGCATATTTCACCCGCTCCGGCAAGGCGGTCGTGGTGCTCGACGAGCGGCGCCGGATGACGGTCTGGGACGTGGCCACGCGCCGCAGGCTCGCCACCGCGCGCGGGTTCGGCGACCCCGCCGCCTACTCGCCGCGCGAGGACCTGCTCGCCACCCTCCAGGTGGGGGGCAGGGTGCGGCTCGTGGACGTGATGTCGGGCACGGACCTGGGCGCGCTGCTCGACGAGGGCGGCGGGCAGGACCCGGAGATCGGGCAGCCGCTCGACGTGGCGTTCACCGCCGACGGGTCGGCGGTGCTGACCGTGGACGGCAACGGCGTCGTCAGGCGGCACGCCGTGGGCGGGGAGGCGTCGGCGGCTGCGGTGTGCGCGAAGGCGGGCGGGCTGAGCGCGGCCCAGTGGCGGGTGATCGTACCCACGCTGCCGTACAGAAAGGCGTGTCCCTAGCGTCGGGGTCCGGCTGGCAGGCCCGGCACAGCGGACGTGCTGACCTGCCGATGTCACAGCGGTAGACGCTCGGCCCCGAAGACGGGCCTCGCCCGGTCCGCGTGAGGACCAGGTGAGGACTCCGCGTGGTACCCGTCATCCGGCGGCGGCCAGCTCCACCAGCGCCTCCAAGGACGCCAGCTCGAAGGGCATCCCCACCGGGACCCGGCCCGCACGCGCGTCCTCGGCCTCGCCGGCCCAGTGACGCAGCGCCCGCAGCGGGGTCATGCCGTTGGCCTTGGCCCAGCGCAGGCGCTGCGTCCAGGCGACGGCGGCGTCGAAGGCGGCGTCACCGGCCTGCCCGCGCGGCACGTACCGGGCCGCGTCGTCCGTGGTCGCGGCCCACAGGTAGCCGATGACGACCCCGTCCTTGAGGATCGGGACGTAGCGGACCGCGGCGGACGTCGTGCGCGGATAGGAGTCCGGCGCCCGGACGGTCCGGAAGACGGGCTGGTCCTTCAGTGACAAGAGGTCGTCTCCTCCATCAGCGGCCGGTCTCCTCCGGCGTCAGCACCCGGGCGTAGATGTGCCATTCGCCGCGACGCAGCCGTACGTCCTCCCCGAACCACGGCAGGCCGGGGCCCAGCAGCAGTTCCTCCTCGTCCGGGAGCTTGCTGACCAGCTTCAGGAAGAAGGCCGGGGTGCCCTCGGGAACCCGCAGGTGCAGGTGCACGTCCCCCAGGTACCTCGCCTCGTCGCCGAGGCTGGTCGAGAGGAATCCCGGCTCGCGTTGCACGGTTCCGACGAGTTCCTCGATGGGCACGCTGAACAGGTCCGGATGGAAGGTCAGCATCCGGTTCACGTCGATCGTCTCGGGGACCGGCTGACGTTGCACGAGCGAGGTCAGCATCTCGATCTGCTCGATGGTCCGCGCCCGCTCCGCCGGGATCTCGTGTTCGGCGAAGTGCTGGAAGGCGTCGTCGCCCATGCGCAGGAACCGGTTGATCAAGCTGTGCCTGCCCGAGGCGAAGCGCCGGGCCGCGTCCAGCTCGGCCGGCGACATGCCGTCGCGGACTCCCGTCCAGACCACGTCCCCGAACGTGGGGCTGACGAATCGGCTGCCGAAGGGCGCGTCCAGCGGGACGTGCGGGGCGGGCGCGGTGTAGTACAGGTCCGACCCGGATCGGCGGATGGTCTGCCCCAGGCCCGGATGCCCCGACCCCGGCCCGGTGTGCGCGGCGGGGGGCGCGCCCCCGTCGTCGTGGAAGCGGGCCAGCAGGTCGGGGAGGGCTCTGGCCAGGGCCGGGTGCAGGTCGCCCTGGTTCGCCATCGCGGCGAGCTCCTTGAGCGTGAACCACTTGGCGCCACTGGCCTCGAACGAGTCGAGCCTCGGGGTGAACATCGGGCCGTCGGCGGCCAGGTTGGTGTACCTCCAGCCGGTGCCGCCGACCTCCGTCGCGTGCCCGCCCCTGAGCTTCAGCCGGTCGAGGTAGCGCTGGCCGACGCCCAGTTCCTCACTGAGCTCGCGGGCGGCGGCGTGCACGGGACGTTCGAGGCTGTCGAGGGCTCCGCCGGGCAGTTGCCACTTGCCGGGGTTGGAGACGTGCCGGCTCTGCTGCATGAGCAGGTACCGCGGCTGCCCCTGCTCGTCCATGCCCCTGATCAGGACGCCTGCCGCGCCGTACCTGCCCCACAGGTTCCCGTTCACGTAACCGTCGCCGGGCCGGCCGGAGTACTCCAGGAGCTGGAACGGGCTGTGGCCGGACAGCGTGGTGTCGCCCGCGTGGGAGGAACCGGGCCGCTCCATGCTCCGGGAGCCGTTGATCAGGGCGTCGACGCCGGCTTCGCTCCTGAACGACACGTCCTGCCTGGGCCCGGCGTCGGCGAGCGTGGTGCCGTCACCGTCCCCTCTTCCGTGGACCCGCGGGCCGGAGTTCTCCGGGAGCGGATGCCCGACCGGCCCCGGGCCCGGCTTGCCCTGCGCGAACGGGCTCCAGCTCGCCCAGTGGGCGTCCGCGCCGCCCAGCACGCCCGAGGTGAAGCTCTTCAACAGCCTGTCCAGGTCGAGCGGCTGCCCGCTGCTGAGCTGCGTGGTCAGGTCGGCGGCGCTGCTCGCCAGGCCGGACCGGCCCATCAGCCCCCACATGGACCGGGCGGGCACGATCCCGGTGAAGCCCGTCAGAAAGGCGCCCAGGAGTGCGCCCGTGCCGGCCGACGCCATGATCTGTTCCCAGTCGAGATGGTCGCGCCGGGACTGGGACGCCTGCACCGCGAGGTCCATGCCGCCCATCAGGCCGCCGAACAGGGCGATGTTGATCAGCAGCCGCTTGGCGAGCTGGGCGATGGCCAGCCGGGTCAGCTGCACCCGGGCGCCGACCATGGCCGCGGCCGCCGGTCCCCAGGGGCCTGCGGTGGCGGCCAGCAACCACATGATCTGGAAGATCAGGAACCAGACCGAGACCTCGATCATCCGCTTGGTGTACTGGACCTGGACGCCGAGATCGTTGTACCGGAGCGCGGCCGAGACGAGCTGCTCGATCAGCTTGACCAGCGCCGGGTCCGACACCGACCGGACCCGCGTGACGAACTCCTTCAGCGCGTCGCCGTCCCAGTCGTCGCCGAGCCGGGTGAAGTCCGCCAGGCCCCAGCCGTCCAGGACGTCCTGCGCGGTGGCCGCGCACGCGTCGGCGAGCCGGAAACAGCCGTCCTCGTCACCCTCGGGCCAGTCCATGCCGACGGCGTAGCCGACGAACGGTTTGGCCCAGTCGGGCACGAGGAAACCGTCGAATCCCACGGCGGCTCACCCGCCCCGCGGGTAGGCCGGGCCGTCACCGGTGGCGTACCCGGGATCCCCGTAGCCCTCGGCGGCCTGGTAGTTGGTCGCGCTGGCCCGTAATCCGTCGCGCAGGTCCTCCAGTTCGGCGATGTACTCGTCGAAGGCCACGAGGATGCCGTTCTCGATGATCCACTGGTTCTTCTCCAGCTCCGCGCCGTACTGGTCGTCGCCGAGCGGGTTGCCCTCGCGGGCGAAGACGGCGGACAGCCGGTCCTTCAGCTCCCACGCGTGCTCGACGCTGTCGTCCAACTGCGCGGAACGTGACCGCAGGCCGCTGAAGACGGCCAGGTAGCCGCCGGCGCGGGTGTCACCCACGCACGTCCCCGTCCTCGGCCGGCAGCTCCACCGGCCGGGGCAGGAACGCGTCGATGCTCGCCCCCTCGCCCAGGACCTCCTCCAGAGGCAGCCCCTCCGGCATGAACGGCGCCATGAGCTCCTTCGTCCGCTCGGCGACCTGTTCCGTGGCGGCGCCGATCTGCTGCATGATCTCGCGGGAGAGTTGCGACGGCGCGAGCTTGCGGTACACCCGGGGGTCGAGTTCGATCTCCTGCACCTGACCGCGCGGGCCCACCGTCACGCGGACCAGGCGGTCTGCGGACTCGGCGGTCCCCGTCAGCTCGGAGAGCCTGCCGTAGGCCGCGCGCAGCTCTCCGGCCTGCCGGTTGTACTCCTTGGCCAACCCTTCGATGGTCAGCCGGAACTCGTCGTTCAAGCAGCGCGCCTCTCGTCACTGAGCATCATGCGTTGCATTTTTTCACTTCCGTTACGCAGACGACATACCGTACTAAATCTGCGTAACGGGCAGCGGCCGGTGACCGGAAGACGCCACGGCGCCTGCCGACCGGTCAGCCGGCGAACACCGGATACGGCGGCAGGGCGGGGCAGTCCCACTTCTCCGTCGCGGCGAGCAGGCCGCGCATGGCCTCCGCGACGGCGGAGCCGGGCGGGAGGTCGGCCAGGAGGGCCTGCCAGCGGTGGCGCAACAGCTGACGCATGCTCGGAGCCCGCCGCGTGGGATGCAGCGGCCGGTCCCCGGTCAGCACGCGCGGCACCAGCGTCGTCATCTGCACCGTGAGCGCGATCGTGCCCAGCCGCATGCCCGCCCGCCACACCTCGTCGTCGAGCAGGTCGGGGTGGCCCTTCGCCACCTCGGACCGGTACGCGGACTCGATCTCCTCCTGGATCGCCGGGGGCAGCCGGAAGACGCACCAGCAGGTGGAGAACGGCATGCGGGTGTAGACGGCGTCGAGGAACACGGAGTGGAAGCCGGCGCCCTCGAAGTCCAGCAGACGCATGCCGTCCGGGAAGATGAGGTTGTTGTCCGGGCAGATGTCGCCGGGGGAGTAGACCGGGTAGGGGCCCTTGTCCAGATCGGCGATCGGTGCCAACTCCGCGGCCAGACCGGGCGGGGTGGTCACGCCGAGCGCGTCGAGCACGCCGGGCAGCGCCTCGGCCGCCGCGCGGAGCTCGGGGTCCTCGCCCCACTGCTGCTCTCCCCGGTCGTAGCGGGCGCGCAGCGCGGCGAGCTCGTCCTCGCGCCCGGTGGTCTCGGCGGCGAGCCGGCCGTAGGCGATCGCCCAGGCGAGCAGGGCCGCGCGGGCGGTTTCGGGGCTCTCCCCGAGCAGCGCGTCGGCCAGGCTCGGCGCCTCGCCGAGGTCCTCCATGACGAGCAGCGGGTACTCGGTGTCCACCGCGAGCAACCTCGGGCCCGAGCCCGCGCCGAGCGCCAGCCCGGCGGCCTCCGCGGTGAAAGACCGAAAGGCGTCCGGTTTGTACGCCTTGATCACCACGTTCCGCCCGTCACCCGTACGGCACCGGATCACCGTGGACCGCGAAGAACCCCCCAGATCGACCGCCTCCGAGAGCGGCACGCCCAATGACTCCGACGCCTTACGAAGAATCACATCCATGGCTGTCATCTCACCACGAACCAGAAAAACGGCGTGTCCGGCCTACCAGGGCAGCGCGGAGAAGTCGATCGGCCGGGGCGCGAGTGCCGCCGTACGGACGGCCAGGTCACGCATCCGGCGGGCGAACTCCCCGGCGGGCAGCCGCCTGCGGTCGCCGTGGCCGGGCAGCAGCCACTCGAAGCGGATCCGCGGCGCCGTACGGGCCAGCGACGCGGCCAGTTCGGTGATGGAGTACCAGGTGACCGACTCGGCGACGGCGAGGTCGCCGAGGGTCCGGGACCAGTAGAAACTGTCGCCGCTGAAGCAGTACGTCTCGTCGGCGACGTACAGCGCGCTGCCCTCGGTGTGTCCGGGCAGCGGGTGGGCCGTCACGCCGTCGGCGATCTCGACCGGCTCGTCGCCCCGGAGAACGCGGTCGGCGTCCGGGGCGGCGGACAGGTCTCCCTCATGGATCCACAGACGGGCGCCGAAACGGTCGGCGTACTGGCGGCCGTGCGCGGCGTGGTCGCGATGGGTGAGCAGCACGTCGCTGATCGGGCCGAGCGCGGCGTATTTGGCGGCCAGGGTGCTGCTCCAGCGCGGCGTGTCGATCATCATCAGGTTCCCGGCCGGACGGCGCAGCAAATAGGCGTTCGCGCCGGCGGTGTGCGGCGAATTGTGCCCGCACAGGTGCACGTGCTCGGCGAGCGGCAGCGGAAAAGGATCGAGCGCGGGGTCCGGCCCGCGGGTGCCGCGCCGGATCGATCGGGTGTGGCAGGCGAACGCCGCGGCGTACATCGCCTTTTCCTCCGCCTCTGTGCGCGGCTGGCGGACGACCGAGGAACGTCCGCCGACCTCGGCGAGGAGTTCCGGGGCCAGCTGCCGGGCGGTGTCGCAGTTGGTGCAGCGGCGATCGACCTGCCAGGCGGCGTGGGGCGACGGCTCGTTCATGGCGTGGTCCTTCCGGGAATGGCAGGGATTGACGCCAATTTTGATATCACGCATTACGGGGAGAGGCCAAACGAAAAGTGTTGTTGACTTTTATGGGGATCGCTGCTCTGAAATTCAGAGCAAATGTGTGAGTTTTGTAGATGGCCATTTCGGAACATTGTCAAGCCGAACCCGAAAAGTAGCCGTCCGCCCTCAACAGAGGTGGAAGTGCGGAAGGATGGGGGATATGACCACCAACAAGGTGCTGGACGGCGCGGTGCTCGCCGTTCGGCGCGACATGGAGGCGACCGGTGTCCCCGGGCGGCTCGGTTTCGACTCCCCGGAGTGGGACGACCTGGGCCACCTGCGCGTCGAGTACAAGGGGCAGTACTCCAGCGACGGGCTGCGTGAGGACGAAGCGTACGAGCCGGTCGCCACCCTCGTGCTGATCGCCGATCTCGCGCAGGGGGTGATCGCCGAGCAGGAGGGCGAGATCTGGCCGACCTGCCCGGCGCACTCCTTCGGGTTGCATCCGGAGCGGGCGGGTGGGGCGGCGCTGTGGACGTGCAAGGCCGCGGGCGGCCACACCGTGGCCGCGATCGGAGCACTGGCGGACGCCTCCTGATCACGAGAGACGCGCCTCGGGCGTCCTGAGCGAACAGGGCACGCCCCGAGGCCGCCCTTCTTCGGGAACGCCCGAGTCGGACGTCGGACGTGCGCTACGACGACAGCCGGGCAAGCATCGTGGTGACCTCATCGGCGAGTGACTCGTCGACAGGCGCGTGGCGGTTCATCAACCGGTACCACATCGCGCCGAACACCATGTCGACCGCCAGCTCCAGATCCACGTCCGCCGACAGCGTCCTGACGAGCACGGCACGCAGCGCCTGCCGGCGGGAGTCTATGAACCCGCGCATGTGCACGGCGAACGCCTCGTCGCTCTGCGCGTCGGCCATCAGGCCCACGACCACGCCGCCCACCGCGCCACCGCTCAGCCGGAAGGTCTCCAGGAGGAACGTGCGCAGGTCCTCGCTGCCTGTGGGCGCCTCGACGAACGCGGTCAGCGCTTCGAGCATCACCTCCGCCTTGGTCGGCCACCAGCGGTAGACGGTCTGTCTGCCGGTGCCCGCGGCCTGCGCGATGCCCTTCAGCGTGACGTTCTGATAGCCGTCGCGCTCACACAGATCCAGGGCCGCGCGCAGGATCGCGCGCCTGGACGCCTCGCTTCTCGGTCTGCCTGCCATGGCCCCCACTTTACAAGACACAATGTCTCGATTTATGATTTCGAGGCAAGGTGACTCGAAAGAAGGTCTGAACAATGCGTACTGTGATCATTGGCGGAACCACCGGCGTGGGCCTGGCCACCGCGAAGCTGCTGAGCGAGCAGGGCCATGAAGTGATCGTCACCGGGCGCACTCCCGAGCGGGTGGAGCAGGCGGCCAAGGAGACCGATGGCACGGGTTACGTCGTGGATGCCAGGGACGAGCAGGCCACCCGCGACTTCTTCGACCGGATCGGCCCGGTTGACAACGTGGTGATCAATGTCAGCGGGCGCGGCCAGGCCGCCGGGCCGCTCTCCGCGATCACCGCGGACGCGCTGCGCCAGGCCGTTGAAGACAAGCTGATCCCGCACTTCCTGACCGCGAAGGCGGCGGCGACGGCATTGTCGGAGCGCGGCTCGATCACCTTCATCGCCGCCGCCTCGGCGGGCGCGGCCTTCCCCGGGTCCAGCGGGCTGGCCGCGATCAACGGTGCGATCGAGGCCATCGTCCCCGGCCTGGCCGTGGAACTGGCGCCGGTCAGGGTGAACGCGGTCTCGCCGGGGGTGGTGGACACCGAGTGGTGGAGCTGGCTGGACGAGGCGGTCAGGGCCGAGGCCATGAAGGGCTTCGCCGCCGCCTCACCCCTCAACCGCGTGGCCGAGCCGGCCGACATCGCCTCCGCGATCGCGTTCGTGGTCGGCAACGCCTTCACCACGGGGACAGTCCTCACCGTCGACGGCGGAGGGAAGCTGAAGGCATGAGGACGATCCTGGCCACCGGTGCGACGTCCGGTCTCGGGCCGGAGCCGGCCCACCGGCCTCAGCTTGCGCCGTGCAGAGAATCTCGGAGCGCCGGCGCGTCGCCCTGACCGTCCAGTCGCCTGGTCACTGTGTCGAGTGTCGGCCACGGAGGACCCTCGCGCAGCAGGCGCAGCAACTCCTCCCCGAATCGCCTCCCGTTCGGAAACTGGTCGCCGAGTTCCCAACGCCACGCGGCGACCATCGCGATGACCAGCTGCCGGCACTCGTCCAGAAGCCCTTGGTCAAGGCTCGGGTAGTGCTCGCAGACCGCCTCGGGAACATGGGCGAGATCGAACTCGACGGGTCCGCGGCAGCACGTCTCAAGGTCGATGAACAAAGGGCCGTTCTTCGTGCTGAGCACATTGCCCGGATGTGGCTCGCCGTGGAGCAGCTGCTCCACGGCGCCGCGGTCGTCGATCGCCCGGCGCAGGCCTGCCAGCCTGCCGCTGAGGAACCCGCGGTCCGCGTCGGCGAGCTCCGGCGAGCGATCCGGGTCGGCGACGATCTCCTCCGCCTCCGTGATCCGGTCCGTGAACCTCGGGCCCGGCACATCGACCTTGCGCATGCCGGCGTGCAGCTGCTCCAGCGCCGTGGCGTAGTCGACCGGTGAGGTGTGAGGTGTCACGGGCTCGTAGTAGGTCCACAGTGTCACGGCGAAGCCATCGCGCGTGTACACACGCGGGTCCGCCCGAGGCTCCATGGGGCACACCGGGCATCCGGCCTCGGCGAGCCGCTGAGCGAGCTGGACCTCGAACTGTGCGACCTCCTGGCCCACCGGGGCGACCCGGGCGAAGACGTCGCATGGCGTCAGCCGAAGTGCCAGCTTGTTCGAGTTGTGGACAACGATCGCGTCGTCGGCCGGCAGGTCGAGCGAGTCGGCGACCGCGATCGCAGCCGAGATCGCGCGCGTGACATCGGTCATCTCCACTCTCGCAATCCTGGCATGGATGAGGTGCTTGATCCACTTGGGCGGGGATCAGTAGGGTTGGGCGCTTTCCTCCTCACCCCCGTCCCGGAGTGCCTCATGCGCCGCCATCGTTTCGGCCGGCTCGCCGCCGGATTCGCGGCCCTCTACCTGGCCGTCGTGATCGTCCTCGCCGTCGTCGGACTGGTCACCGGCGACCTCGTCCCTCTGTGGAGAGTCGTCGCGGACCCGGGCGGACACTCGGCGGACGAGATCCGGGCGTGGCCGTGGCTGCCCGCCCTGCTGGTGCCGATCGCGGTGGTGCAGGCGTGGGCGTACCGGGAGGTGCTGCGCGGGCGGTTGCGCGGGGAACCGGCGCGGCACGGCCGGGAGGCGCGACTGCTGCGGGTCGCTCTCTACGCCATGGTCGTGTACGTCCTGACCTGGCGGCTGCCGATCCCCTACCTGTGGTGGATGTCGCTGGTCGCCGATGTGATCGAGCTTGTGGTGATATGGCTGTTCTTCCGCGTGCTGCGGGGGAGCGATCGCCGATGGCCGCAGGTGCTCATGCTCGTGACCGGCACGCTCAGCGTGATGCATGACGCCGTCACCACCATCGCGTACCAGACGGGCGACTACCGCTTCTTCATGCAGGACTGGACGTGGGCGCTGGACGTCCTGTGGTCGGTGTGGCTGGCGTCGCTGCTGGTGGCGCAGGCGCGGGATCCGCGCTGGAGCGGCGCGACGGTACGGGTCGGCGTGATCGCGGTCCTCTTCTCCCTCCTCTCGTCCGGCTCGGTCACGATCGTGGCGTTCGGTGGCGCGGACGAGGTGGCGTGGAAGCTGCTGATGCCCTCGCTCCTGGGCGCGGTTTCGGTCTTCTCGCTGGTCTGGTGGGCGAGGTCCGCACACGACCTGGGCACGCTCCAGCCTCCCGCGCCCCAGACGCAGCCCGTGCGGGTGCGCGCCAGGTGGTGGCCGCTGCCGACCCTGGCGATCGTGCTCCCGCTGGTCCCCGCGGCCGTCAACCTCGCGCGGGGGGTGCCGTTCTGGCTCGGACCGAAGAACGTGCTGGGCGACGCGGTACGCGAGTACACCGGCTCGGAGGCCACCGCGTACTGGTTCGCGCTCGACCTCCTCGTCGGCGTCGGCGCGCCGGCGGTGCTGATCCTGGTGGCCGTGCGGCGGCGGACGCTCACGTCATTGCGCGCCACGACGCTGAGCCTGTTCCTGATGGGCGGGATCGGCGCCGTGAGCGCGCTCACTTCGGAGCACTCCACCTTCTTCGGGGAGCTGTGGCTCTACCCGGAAAGCCTCTTCGTCGAGCGGGGCGCCGTCATCCCCTACGACGGCACCAAGCTCCTGTCTCCCGGCATCTCCCCGCTCTGGTACGCCCTCGCGCTCACCGCCTCCGGCCTCATCCTGCTCCTTCTGTACGCCGCCCCGCCCGATCACCGCGTCCGCCACCACGTCCTCCTGGCGGGGCTCGCCTCGGCCGTGGTCCTGTGCCTGCTGCCCGCGGCGGACATGGCCCGCGGCCCCGTCACGGACTGCGAACTGCCCGAGCCGTGGGAGATCGACACGGGCGAGGCCGAGCCGCGCGAGCTGACGGCCGAGCAGAAGTTCGTGTGCTCCCTGCGCGGCGACCGCGGCGCACGGAGCCTGCACGCGTTCCCCGACACCACGCCCGACCAGGTCGTGCTCGCCTATGGGCGCCACCTGTGCGGCGTCCACACCCGCGACGACCCACGGGAGCTGGCCCGGTTGAAGGTCGACCGCGATTCCCTCACCTATCCTCTGGCCGGCATCTGTCCCAGCGCCACCACCATCGTCCAGGCCGCGAAGGCCGAACAGGACCAGGAGATCGCGGCGATGCGGGCCGACTCCCAAGCCATGTGCGACGCCACGCCGCGCCACCGCCCGCGCACCAGGCCGGCCCGGGCCATCCGGATGAAGGAGCCGCAGTGGACCGACTACGGGGTGCTGCAGACGTACGAGGGGGAAGGCGAGGAGGAGACCGAGCCGGACTTGGACCCCGGCAACGGGCTGGTCTCCTCCGCGCGCGGCATCCTGGCCGTCATGACCCACTCCGACTTCGACCTCTGCGTCACCCTGGAGACCTACACCCGCCGGCCGCCCGTCGAGACCAAGGGCTGGGACAAGGTGGTCGAGGTCGGCTACTACAGCCCGGGCGGCCAGATCGTGCTCTACGACAACCTCAGCGGCACCGAGCTGCCCAACCTCGCTCTCGACGGGCGCAAGGGGCACTACCGCATCCGCGTGCACTACGCCTGGTTCCCCTGGAGGGGCGAGGCACAGGGCGGGCAGCGGCTGCTGATCATGGCGTATCCGGGCAAGGGCGACAGGGAGATCGTCCACCGGAACCGGAAGTGACCTGTTTCTCCAGCCGCCGAAAGGTCTCCGCCGCAGTGCTCAGGTTCTGACGCCTGTGGCCAGGACGCGCCCGACGAGGAGGTCGGTGAACCTGTCCGGCTGCTCGAACAGCGACCGGTGCCCGGCGCCGGGCAGGACGGCGCGTTCCTTGTGGGGCGCCAGGAGGGTGGCGTACCAGTCGTCCAGCAGCCGGCTGCGTGCCGGGACCTCGTCGGCGCCGTCGATGAAGTAGGCGGGGACGGCGAGCCGCGGGACACGGGCCCGCAGGTCGAGGTCGCGGGCCCGCGGGTAGTAGCGATCGTAGGCGTCGAGGAAGCCGGTGACGAGGTGCACTTTGTCCAGCAAGGAGTATTCGGGCGCCGCCAGGCTCTCGTCGAGGCCGCCCTGGCCGTTCCCGGTCGCGTAGACCTTGCTCTCGGCGAGCAGCATCGGCTCGTAGCCGTACATGCCGGCATAGGGCGGGGGGCCGACGGCTTCCAGCGCGGCGGCGAGGTCGCGGTCACGGTGGCCGCGCGCCCAGGCGAGGGTGTCGGCGTACTGGACGCGGTCGGCGGCGCCGGTGTTCACTGCTTGACCGACGCCGACGTAGGCGTGGAACAGCTCGGGCCGCCGTTGCACGGCGAGCACCGCGGGCAGGGTGCCCCCGGAGTGTGCCAGGAGGTAGATGCGGTCCTTGCCGAATCGGGTTCTGAGGTAGTTCGCGGCGGCGAGGATGTCGCCGGTCTCGCTCGCCGGGGTCAGCGTGGCGGTGGGTTCGAGCGTCGGGTAGGAGCTGCCGCCGCCGCGTCGGTCGAGGGTGGCGACGACGACGTGGTCCTCCAGCGCGGGCAGGTGCCTGCGCACCGCTCCGCGTTCGGCCGCGCCGGGCGCGCCGGGGACGAACAACAGGACCGGCTTGGCCGTGTCCCGGCCGCGGATCATCAGCCCGAGCCGGTGGGAGCCGCTCGGGATGGCCGTCAGCTCGGCGACGGCCCGCTCACCGGTGATCGGGGCGGTGCTCGCGGGCAGCGCGACGCCGATCGCCAGCAGGGCGACGATCATCGCGAGCACGCCGATCAGCGTCCGGCCGAGCAGGCGCCGGACGCGTCCCGCTACCGAGCCTGATCGGGCAAGGCCGGCTCCCTGTCCTGATCGGGCAAGGCCGGTTTCCTGTCCTGATCGGGCAAGGCCGGCTCCGCAGGCGGCGCCGACGAGCATCGGAAGCAACGCGAGCAGCCCGTGCACGCCCCGCCCGGCGAGGAACGCGAGCACTCCGAACAGCCCGCCCTGCGGCGCGTCGACGCTCGGCCCTTCCGCGCCGGTCCGGACGATCTCGAAGACCATGGCGAACACCGCCGGCGCCGCGATCATCGCCCATCGCGACCTGGCGAGGTATCCGGCGACCCCGCCCACGACCAGGCTGAGCCCGATGCTGGTCAGCGCCGCTGCCGGGGTCAGCGGCCCGCGCGGCGTACTCACCCCCGCGACCGCACCCCACATCAGCGGTGCGAGCACGAGCGCCATCCTGTTCCCCATCATCGCCGCCCCCTTCGCATGTAGCAGTCGCTACATGCTTAGGAATGTAGCATGCGCTACATGTGCGGGGGAGGCTGCTACGGTCGAGCCATGGATCGTCGTGCCGAGCTGGCCGAGCAAGTGCTGGACTACGTGCTCGAACACGGTCTCATCGGGTTGTCGCTGCGTCCGCTGGCCGCCGCCCTGAACACCAGCGACCGCATGCTGATCTACCACTTCGGCAGCAAGGAACGGCTCGTCGGCGCCGCCCTCGCGCTCGCGCAGCAGCGGCTGGCCGCGGCGGCCGAACCTCCTGGCGAGGCGGTGCGCAGCGTCGCCGACCTCGTCAGGCATCTGTGGTCCAGCCTCGCGCACCCGAGCGGCACGCAGACCACCCGGCTCTATCTCGACCTTTCCGTCCTCGCCACCAAGGAACCCGAACGCTGGCGGGCCGCCGTCGAACAACTGCGCGGGCCGTGGCGCGAGCCGTTGCGGGGCGGCCTCCTCGCCCTGGGGGTCGCGGCGGGCGAGGCGGAGCCGCTCGCCGACCTCATCCTCGCCACACTCGACGGCCTGGCGCTCGACCGCATGGTCGCCGCGGACCCGGCGCGCGCCGACAACGCGGCGGCGGCCTTCGCCGACCTGCTCGACCGCCACCCCGGCTGACCGCCGCCCTCGCACTCGCGAGGGCGGGCACAGGCGCCTGACCCGGTCAACAGCTCTGACCAGCACGCGAATCGAGGCTAGCCGTTCATGAGCAGGGTCAGGCGGTCCCAAGCGGGGGATGAGGCTCCAGGCTGGGATCGCGCGGCCAGCCGGGCGATGGCGGGGTTGGCGATGCGGCGGGTCTCGGAGCAGCCGTGGTGGTTGGTGAACCAGTTCCGGGTCCGGTCCGCGAGGGCGGGAAGGCGGGGATCGTCCGCGGTCCAGTCGTAGGCGGCGTCGTGTTCGAGGTAGAGGGCGCGGAACTCGGGATCAGCCATGAGCTCGCGCTTCTCGGCGACCCACAAGGAGGCGTCCTCGGGGGAGGCGGTCTGCATGAGGATCCAGCCGCCGCGCTCCAGGTGTATCTGGCGCTCGCTCACACCGAGTTGACGCAGACCGTCCAGGTAGTCGGCGACTTCCTGGGAGACGAAGAGCCGGTCGCCGCCGCGCAGCTGGGCCAGTTGATCGCGGGTTCGCAGCAGCTGCGCGATGCGGTCTTCGAGGTTGTGGTCGATCTCGGCGATGGCTGCCGCGAGCGCCTCCGGGTCGGCGTCGAGAAGGTCCTTGACGCGGGCCAGCGGCACGCCCGCACGGGCCAGGGTCCTGATCTTGACGAGGTCGACGGCGTCGTCGGCGGTGTAGCGCCGGTAACCGGAGGAGTCGCGGTCGGGCTCGGCGAGCAAACCGCGTTCGTGGTAGTGACGGATGGCTTTTGTGGTCACCCCGGCGTAGTCCGCGAGCTGGCCGATCGTGAGCATGCTGGACATCCTTCCACCCAGGCGGGGAGGGGTCAGGCCCGGCGGGTCAGGCGGCCGCCGCCGTTGCGGAAGCGCGCCTGGCCGTCGCGGACGTCGTGGTAGGAGACGAGCAGCAGTCGCAGGTACCCGTCGAACGTCTCCCACGGGTAGCCGGCGGGCGCGAAGAGGCCCGGCCGGATGGGCACATAGCGCTGCGGCGGGGCGGAGGTCGTGCCGCCGGCGAACTCGGTGAAGATCCGCTCCTGCGTTTCGTCCGCCGGTTCGTAAGTCGTCCGTTCCTCAAGCTGGCCGTCGACGATGCTGACCTCGATGCGGAGCTGGTCGGAGCGGTAGGTGCCCACGTACGGGGTGAGGTCGACGTCCTCCGATCCGGTGACCAGAGCCGGGATCTGGACGCCGAGATGCGCGCTCAGCAGCCACTGCAGGATCCGGTCCTGCAGCATGATCGCCCCCGGGCTGTTGCCGAAGGCCGTGAAGACCAGGTCGTGCTCGGGCAGGACACACAAGATGGACACGCCGCCGGGCGACGCGCCGGACATGGCCAGGACGGTGGTGTCGCCGAACGGGTACAGCACCCAGCCCAGGCCCATCGGCGGAGTGTTCGGGGACGCCATGTCGTACGAGACCTGCCGCATGAGGGCGGTCGACTCGGCCGACAGCACACGTGTGCCGGAAGGCGACACCCCGCCCGCGAGGTGGGTGCGTCCGAAGGCGAGCAGGTCGGCGACGGTGCCGATCGGCGTGCCGCCGGCCGGTCCCCAGGTGTCGGGCAGCGTGAACATGGTCGTGGGCTCGGCCGTCATGGTCTCGGGGTCCAGGAAGTGGCCGACCGCCGTGCTGCGCAGGATGGCCTGCTCGGCGGAGGTGCTGGAGTCCTTCATGCCGACCGGGGCGTAGATCTCGCGTGCGAGCAGGTCGGGGAAGGGCGTGCCGGTCACCACTTCCAGCAGGCGGCCTGCGACGATCATGCCCCCGTTGGAGTAGCTGAGCTGCTCGCCGGGCTCGAACAGAGTGCCGCAGTCGCTCGCGAGGCCGGTGAGGTAGGTCTTCAAGGCGTCGCGGCCCCGGGCGTCGGGGAAGAACAGGTCCGCGTCGATGCCGTTGGTGTGGGAGAGCAGGTGCCGGACCAGGATCCTGTCCGCGGCGCCCGGCGCGGACAGGGCGAATTCGGGAAGGTACTGCACCACCGGGGTGTCAAGGTCCAGCAGTCCGCGGTCGACCTGCCGCATGACCAGCGTGGTGGTCAGGACCTTGGTGACGGAGCCGAAGAGGAAACCGGTGTCTTCGCGCATGGGTGCGCCGGTGGCACGGTTCGCGGTGCCGTGGGCGACGACGATCTGCTCGCCGGCGTGGTGGACGCCGGCGACGAATCCGGGGATGCCGCCGGACTCACAGGAGGTGGCGGCCTGCTCGCGGATCCGGGCTTCGACGGTGCGCAGTGCGTTGTTCATGCGGAACATCGTGGAGCCTTGCCCTAGGGGCAGGGTCAAGCCGGAACGGGAAATCGGTTCGTCACCGGCCGGCGCGGCTCGGAGGAGCGGGAACGCCTACATGATCGCGGTGCGATCGGTGCCACCGCCGGGGACTTGCGCCGATGCTTCCCGTGCGGTGGCCGCGTCCCTCAAAGGCCCAGGCGGGCGGCGATGCCGTCGAGGACGCAGTCGAGGCCGGATTCGAACTGCCATTGGGTGTCGTCCTTGCGGGCGGCCGTGTGCAGGTACCGCTGAAAAGTGGGATAACGGCCGGTTCGCATGTGCCACATCATCAACGGGGCGAGGGTGTCGCGCAGTTCGTCCCCGTCGGACAGGTTCTGTTCGGCGATCAGGGTGCTGACGGCACTCTCGTAGTTCATGGAGCCGTGCACATAGGCGTCCACGGTACGGAAGGCGCTCATCATCGCGTCGGCGTCGAGCCCCAGGCCGTCGAGGGCCGCCAGGGCCTTCTCGGCCACGGCCATCCGGCGAGGGGTGAGGGAGAGCTTGGCCTGCGGGGGCAACTGGGCGAGCCATCGGTGGTCGAGCATCAGCCGGCGCGTGCGCACGGCAAGCGTTCGCAGGTTCTCGCGCCAGCCGAGGCCGTCGGGCAGGCTCAGGTCGGCGTAGACGTGATCGACCATCAGTTCCAGCAAGTCGTCCTTGCCGGACACGTGGCGGTAAGGCGCCATGGGGGCGACGCTCAGCTCGGCCGCGAGACGGCGCATGGTGACCGCCTCCAAGCCCTCGGCGTCGGCGATCGCGACGGCGGCCGTGGCGATGCGCTGCGGCGACAGCACCTGGCGGGGCGTGGGGGCGGGCCGCGCCAGCCGTTCCCACAGCGACACGTTCTCATCCGTGGCCACAGTCAGGGCCTCCCTTCCCGTCGCGACAGATACAACGTATCAGAAGTGGACAGCGTACACAGTGATGCGTACATTGTCTCTCGCGAATACGTTGTACACATTGGGGAACGACATGCTCAACATCGCCGTCCTTCTCGGCAGCACCCGTGACGGCCGCTTCGGCCCCGCCGTAGCCGGCTGGATCATGGACCACCTGGCCCAGCGGGAGGACATGAACGCCGACCTGATCGACCTGGTCGAGACCCCCCTGCCGACCGTCTACCCCGTACTCGGGCAGCCGCCCGCCACGCAGGAGGCCAAGGACCTGCTGGCGGCCGTGTCACCGCGGATGGCGGCGGCCGACGCCTTCGTCATCGTGACGCCCGAGTACAACCACAGCTTCCCGGCGTCGCTGAAGAACGCCATCGACTGGCACAACACCGAGTGGCACGCCAAGCCCGTCGCGTTCGTCTCCTACGGCGCCTTCTCCGCCGGGCTTCGTGCCGTGGAGCAATTGCGGCTCGTCCTGGCCGAACTGCATGCCGTCACCATCCGCGACAGCGTCGGCCTGCAGCACCCCTGGGCGCAGTTCGACGGCGACGGCAAGGCCGTCGACCCGGCCGCCGACGCCGCGGCCAAGGTCATGCTGGACCGTCTTGCCTGGTGGGCGCACTCGCTGCGCGAGGCCAGGACCGCCCGCCCTTACGCCGCCTGAACCGCCATGACCCGTCCCGGTATCTTCGGGCCGATCCCTGCGACATGGGCGCCGCCAACGGCACACTCACCCTGGCGCGCACGGTCGGCGGATCGCTCGGCATCGCCCTGCTGGGCAGCCTGTACGCCGCCCGGATGGGGACGGTCTGGCCGCCCGCCTGGGCCCGGCCGCAGCCGAGACCCCGCTGCGTTCCGGAGTTCCCGACGCTCCACCCCAGCCGGGCGCGGCGGAGCCGTCGGGCCGATCCGCCGGGCAGCGCCCGACGCGCCCGACGCGCCTGGCGCAGGGCGCTCCTCAGCCGACCTGCCGGGCGATCAATCGGCCGGTGGCGTCAGGCAAGGCGTACGGGTCCGGTGGAGTCACGCTCGATCAACGCCGGCTGTGACACCCACTCCCGTGCCTCCGTGCGCACCTTGATCCGCTCCAGTGCCAGGCCGGCCGCGACGCGGCCCATGGCGGTGCCGTACTGGGCGACGGTGGTGAGCGAGAAGCGGGGGTGAGAGGCGAACTGGGTGTCGTCGTAGCCCACGACGGAGACGTCATCGGGCACGCGCAGCCCACGCTCCGACAGCGCCCGCAGGCTCCCGAAGGCCCCCTGGTCGGACCCGACGAACAGCGCGGTCGGCGGATCCCCCCGGTCGAGCAGCGCCGCCGTGGCCCGGTAGGTCTCGGCCTCGCTGCCGCCGCACGTCACCACCGACAGGGACGCGTCGAGCCCCAGCCGTTGCATCGCTTCGCGGTAGCCGGCCTCGCGTACGGCATGCGGGCTCAGCGTGCCGGGCCCGGAGACGTTGTGCGAGAGGTGAGTGATCCGCCGGTGACCCAGCGCCGCCAGGTGCTCGACGGCCAGGGCCGCGCCCGCGCGGTCGTCGTTGACGACGCGGTCGTAATGGTCGCTCGCGTCGTGCCTGGCCACCACCACCGTCGGCAGCCGCTGGGCGAAGGAGTCGAGCCAGGAGGCGCGCACCTTCGGCGAGACGACGATGACCGCTTCCACCTCGCGGTCCCACAGCGACTCCATGCCGGGGTTGCGCTCGCTGGTCTCGTGGTCGAAGGGCGAGACGAGCATCCGGTAGGGGCCGGTGTCCAGCTCGTCGTAGACGCCGTCGAGGATGTCGGCGAAGAACTGGCCACGCAGCAAGGGGACGGCCACCCCGATGGTGCGGGTGGCGGTGCGCATGGCGCGGGCGGCCTCCCGGGGGCGGTAACCGAGCTCGGCGATGGCCCGCTCGACGCGTTCGCGCATGCGCGGGCTCACGCCGTAGGCGTCGCGCAGGACTTTCGACACGGCAGCCCGTGACACTCCTGCCGCGGCGGCGACGTCGGAGATCGTGGGGCGCGAGGAACTCATGGCAGCAACATAGCGGTCCGGAACTTCCCTCTTGAAAAATGTAGATCGATCCACAATAGTCGCTTCACACAACGCGGACCGGCGGCGTGCGGGCCGTGGAACCCCCTACACGAGGTATCGACGCAGATGACACAGACGACGGCCAGGCGTGCCTGGAGGACGGCCGCGCTCGGCGGCATGGCCTCCTACATGGACGCGGCCACCATCGTGGGGACCGGCACCGCGCTGGTTCTGTACAAGCAGCAGCTCGGGCTGAGCCCGTGGATGATCGGCACGGCGTCGTCCGTCCTGACGCTGGGCCTGGCCCTTGGAGCCGTGTTCGGCGGACGGCTCGGGGACCTGCTGGGCAGGCGCAGGGTGTTCACGTACGACCTGGTCGTCTTCGTCGCCGGTCTCCTGCTGCTCGCCTTCGCCGTCCAGCCGTGGATGATCTTCGTCGGTGTGGCCGTCACCGGTCTGGCGATGGGCGCCGACATTCCGACCTCCTTGGCGCTGGTGGCCGAGGAGGCGCCGGAAGGCCGGCGTGCCAGGCTTGTCGCCTTTTCGCAGGTGCTCTGGAGTTGTGGCGGATTCGCTGCCTACCTCATCGCGTTCCTGGTCTCGGGGAGCGGAACGATCGGCGCGCGGATCATCTACCTGCACGTGATCGTCGTGGCCTTGGTGGTGCTCGTGCTGCGCCGGAGGCTGGGGGAGTCGGAGGAGTGGGTACGCGAGCGCGACCGGCAGCAGGCCGGCCCGGCCGAGGGCGTGCGCGGCGACTCCTGGCGCGTGCTGACGTCCAGGCCGCTCCTCGGTGCCGTCATCGGGCTCGGCCTCTTCTACGCCGTCGGTAACCTGGTCGCCAACACGTTCGGCCAGTTCCAGACGTTCCTGTTCACCGAAGTGGCCGGGGCGCAGGTGTCGACGGCCACCCTCGTGGGGATGCTGGCCTATCCGCTCGGATTCCTCACCATCCTGCTCTTCATGAAGTACGTGGACGGGCCCGCCCGGATGCTGCTCTACACGATCGGTGTCGCGATCATGGCGATCGGAGCGGCGATCCCGCTGGTCGTGGGGCTGAACACGGTGACGCTGATCATCCTGAAGTTCGCCATCACGATCGGCGCGAGTTTCGCCGGCGAGGTCATCTTCAAGGTGTGGTCGCAGGAGTTCTTCCCCACCCTGATCAGAGGCACCGCGCAGGGCGTCGCCATAGCCTTCACCCGCTTCGTGGCGGCGGGCTTCGCGCTGGTCACCCCCGCGATCGCCGACGCCAGCCCCCAGGCGCTGATGGTGGTGCTGCTCGCCGCCGTGCTCATCGCCGCTTTGATCGCCTGGACGTGGATCTTCCCGTTGCGTCGCCGCATGCAGGCCACCGCCGACCCCGTGGCGGTCCGGTGAGCGTCGACCTGCGGCTGCACGGCATGCCGGCGCCGCGACCGCGTCTGTCCTGGCGGACCACGGAGCCGTTCGACGCCTATCGCATCGAGCTCACCCTCGCCGGCGGGCAGCCCGTCGTCCACACGGCGGAGGGCGCCGAACAGCTCGGCGTGCGATGGCCGTTCGCCCCACTGGACTCCCGCGCCACCGGAACGCTGCGCGTCAGCGTCGGCAGCCGAGGCCGCTGGGGCGCCTGGAGCCGGCCGCTGGCCTTTGAGACGCCGCTCTTCGGCGCCGGGGACTGGAGCGCGCGCTTCGTCTCGCCGCGGACCCTCGGCGGGGTGCTCACCGCCGCACCGCTGCTGAGCCGTACCGTGCGGCTGCCCGCGGCGGTGACCCGTGCCCGCCTGCACGTCACCGCGCTCGGGCTGCACGTGACGCGGATCAACGGCGAGCGCGTCACCGACGAGGAACTGGCGCCCGGCTGGACCAGTTACGGCCGGCGGCTGCGTTACCGCACCCACGACGTGACCGCCCTGCTCAGGCCGGGCGAGAACGAGGTCACCGCGCTGCTCGGCAACGGCTGGTACCGCGGCAGGCTCTACTCGCGCGGCGAGCGAGCCCTGTACGGCGACCGGCTCGCGCTGCTGGCGCAACTGGAGATCGAGTGCGCCGACGGAAGCACGCACCTGGTGGTGACCGACGAGAGCTGGCAGGCGCACACCACGGGCGTCCTCGCCGACGACCTCTACGACGGACAGACCACCGACCTGCGGATCGGGCGCGGCGCGGGCGAACCGGTGGAGGTGCTCGACGAGCCGCTCGACCGGCTCTTTCCCGGCGACTCTCCACCCGTCCGGCCGGTCGCCGCAGTGCCGGGCGACATGCGGTACGCGGCCCCGTCGGGGGAGCTGCTGGTGGACTTCGGGGAGAACCTGGTGGGCTGGGTACGGCTGCGCGTGCGCGGGCGTGCCGGGCAGGAGGTCGTCGTCCGGCACGCCGAAGTGCTGGAGGACGGTGAACTGGGCATCCGCCCTCTGCGCAGTGCCCAAGCCACCGACCGCTATGTGCTGGCCGGTGGGCGGACCGAGGTGCTGGAGCCGTCGCTGACCTTCCACGGCTTCAGGTACGCGGGGCTGCGTGGCGTGGCTCCTGAGGAGATCGAGTCGGTCGAAGCGGTCGTTCTCAGCTCCGACCTGCGCCCCACAGGGCATTTCCGCTGCTCGGACCCCGATGTGCAACAGCTCCACGACAACGTGGTGCGCAGCATGCGCGGCAACTTCCTCGACGTGCCGACCGACTGCCCCCAGCGGGACGAGCGGCTCGGCTGGACGGGCGACATCCAGGTCTTCGCCCCCGCGGCCGCCTTCCTGGCCGACTGCTCGTCCTTCCTGTCCTCGTGGTTGCGGGATCTGGCGGCGGAGCAGTTCGAGGACGGCTGCGTGCCGTTCGTGGTGCCGAACATCCACCACAACATCCTTCCCGCCGCCGCCGCATGGGGAGATGCGGCCACGATCGTGCCGTGGACTCTCTACGAGCGTTACGGCGACGCCGAGGTGCTGCGCGAGCAGTATCCGAGCATGCGGGCGTGGGTGGAACGGCTGCACGCCTTCGCGGGGGAGGACGGCCTGTGGGCCGGCCGGTTCCAGTTCGGCGACTGGCTGGACCCGGCCGCCCCGCCGGACGCGCCCGGTGACTCCCGTACGGACAAGGACCTGGTCGCCACCGCGCACTACATCCGCAGCACCGACCTGCTGGCCAGGACCGCCGCCGTGCTCGGCCTGAGCGAGGACGCGCGACGCTACCGGGACCTGGCGGCGGAGGTGAGGCGGGCGTTCGCCTTCGCCTACGTCACAGAGCGCGGGCTGATGGTCAGCGACACTCCCACGGCCTATGCGATGGCCCTTCAGTGGGACCTGCTGCCGACGCCGGAGCAGCGGGAAGCGGCCGGATCGAGGCTGGCCGACCTGGTGCGGGCCAACGGCTTCCGGGTGGCGACCGGATTCGTCGGCACGCCGCTGATCACGGACGCGCTCACCGAGGCGGGATACCCGCACCTGGCGTTCCGGCTGCTCCTGGAGCGCTCCTGCCCGTCGTGGCTCTACCCGGTGACGATGGGGGCGACGACGATCTGGGAACGCTGGGACAGCATGCTGCCCGACGGCTCGATCAACCCCGGCCAGATGACCTCGTTCAACCACTATGCGCTGGGCGCGGTCGCCGACTGGCTGCACCGGCGGGTGGCCGGCCTCGCGCCCGCCGCCCCCGGCTACCGGCGGATCGAGGTCCGCCCGCTGCCGGGACATGGGCTGACCTGGGCAGAGGCCGACCTGGAGACTCCGTACGGCGAGGCGGGGGTGGCGTGGCGGATCAGCGACGGCACCCTCGTCCTCGAAGCGCGGGTCCCGCCGGGGACCGAGGCGATCGTGCACCTGCCGGGGCGGGAACCGTTCCTGACCGGACCTGGCGATCATCAGTGGAAGGCCGAGCTGCCGCCGCCGGCGTCGCCGGAAGTGATCGCGGACGCCGTCGACGACGCTCGGTTGTGGGAGCGCCTGACACCGGTGATGACCGCCCATGGCGTGATCGGCGATCCGGCGGCCCTGGCCGCTCGCGGGTTGCGCCTGCCGCTGTCCGAGCTGGCCTCCGTGGTCGCCCCACGTGCCACACCGGAACAGGTCGCGCGGCTGCGGTCGGCCCTGGACGAGCAACTGCGGGGTTGAGCGCGGAAACGGGCGACGAGTAGCCGTCCTCGCCGCCCGCGGCCCCTGTGAAAGGTCTCGGACCTGAGGTACGGTCACGGGGATCTGGTGAGTTTGCACCAGCTCGGGCCTGGAACGGGGGCGAGCGACTGTCTTCCCCTCTGCTGCGGGCCGGCCCCCGCGACGGCCCGCAGCACCGCGCCGGCCGCCTTCACACCGGCCCGGCGCTTTCCGCGCACCACCTTCCTGAGGAAGGACCTGCCATGACTCTTCCGCCTGTCTCACCCGATGGGGGCTACTACGGCGGCTACGGCACGCGGGAACCGGACGGTCCTGCCGAGGCGCAGCGGCCCTGGCGGTGGCTGGGCCGGCTGGGCCGTCGGCTGAGACCGGAACGCCGCACCGGGGGAGCGGACGAGGCAAACGAGGTGCCGACTCCTCTTCTCAACCCTTCTGATCCGGCCGGACGGGATACGCTCCCGCCTTCGCGGCGGCGATAGCGGCCGCGGCGGCCTGTTCGGCGACGGTCTCGTCGATGGGTTCATGGCTGACGAGCATCCGGTAGTAGAACGGCGCGCCGACCGATCGGATCACCTGGACCGGGTCGGTGTCGGGCGGGAGGTCGCCGCGTTCGATCGCGTGCCGCACCGACTCGGCGGCCATGTCGTTGCGGGTCCGGAAAAAGTCGTGCAACGCCTGCGCCGCCCTCGGGTCCAGCGCTGCCGCCGTGATCAGTCCAAGCATCGCCGGGCGCCAGACCGGGTCGCTGTAGAAGCGGTGGATGCCCACCGCGAGCCCGCGCAGGTCCACCTCGATCGACCCGGTGTCCAGGAGCGGCACCTCGGAGCTGGTCAGGTCGGTGATGAGCTCGACCAGCAGGCCCACCGGGTCGCGCCATCGCCGGTACACCGTGCTCTTGGCGACGCCCGCGAGCTCGGCCACGCGTTCCATGCTCAGCTCCGCGTACCCGTGGGCCTCCAGCTCGGCACGGGTGGCGGCCAGGACGGCGGCGCGCACCCGTTCGGTACGCCCGCGCGGTCGCATCGTCCCCGGTGCCGGGCGGTCCTCGGACAAGACATGGCTCCTCTGCTCGCCTGATTGCCATCCTGCCTGGACGCCAGTTTAACGCAACCTCAGTCCCCTTTAAACGCCGAAATGGGCAACTAAGAAAACCAGGGTTGTATTAGCGAGGCGGCACGGCTACGTTGAGGAGCAATTAACGAGATCCCAGTTTTATTTGTCGCGACTCTCGTAAGGAGGGCACCCATCGTGTCCGAGACCGCCATCCGCAGGTACGCCGGCCTGTCCGGCCTGGCCGCCAGCCTCCTGATCATCATCCAGGTCCCGCTGTACTTCATCTACGAGACCCCGCCGGACTGGGACGTCCTGACCCGCAGCCTGCTCGGCGTCACCGGCTGCACCGTCTACATCGTCTACTTCGTCGGGCTCCGCCAGCTCATCCGCCACGTCGACCCGGCCTACGACTGGGTCGCCGGCATCGTCCAGAACGCCGGCCTGCTGTGGGTGGCCATGGTGTTCGTCCCGCAGTCCATGGAGGTGGGCGCGGCGATCACAGTGGACCACGACATCGACACCACCATGGAAGGGCCCTTCGCCGGCGCCCAATACCTCATGCAGGGCGCCGTCTCCAGGCTCCTCATGGGCCTCTTCCTGATCGCCCTGGGGATCGCGGTATCCCGGCTCGGTCTGCTCCCGCGCTGGGTGGCACGCTCCGCCTACGTCCTCGCTGCGGTCAACCTCGCCTTCCTGCCCGCCGTGTACTTCGGCGACGACGCCGCCGACTTCTACAGCGCGCAAGGCTGGGGCACCACCGCCAGCATGGGCGCCCTCTGGAGTCTGTGGACCCTCGCCGTCAGCGTCAGCCTGCTCCGCGGCGCTCGCCGTACCGCCCCCGCGGCCCCCGGCACCGGAACGGCCGCGGTCGTGGCACCTGCGCAATAGGCCGGAAACTCATGCGCCGAGCAAGGGCGCGCAAGGCTGCGCCGCCGCTCCAAGAAACCGGAGACCTTTCAGGTCGTACGCCATGCGGCGCTACCCCGTCGAAGTGATCGGGTCTCCGGTCTCCTGAGCCAGGACTGTCCCGTCTCACCCACCTTGAGGAATCCCATGAGAAACGTCCTCCGGACGCCCATGACCGTGCTCGCCTGCCTGGTCACCGCGCTCGCCGCAGCCCCACCGGCGACGGCCGCGAGCCGCCGGGCCGGTGATGATCCGGGGGTGGTCCGCACCGAGACGGGCCTCGTCCGCGGCGCGTTACGCGACGAATACCGGCTCTTCCAGGGCATCCCGTACGCGGCGCCGCCCGTGGGGCCGCTGAGATGGGGATCGCCGCGACCCGCCGCCGGGTGGAGGGGGGTGCGTGCCGCGACCCGTCCCGGCCCCGCGTGCGCCCAGGTCATGGACTTCATCGGCGACAAGCCGAGCACCGCCGAGGACTGCCTGTACCTCAACGTCACCACGCCGAGGCGCACCACCGGGAAGCTGCCCGTCATGGTGTGGATCCACGGCGGCGGCTTCCTGGGCGGCTCCGGAGCGATCTACGGCGCCGAACGGCTGGCCGCCAAGGGCGACGTCATGGTGGTGACCTTCAACTACCGTCTCAACGCGCTCGGATTCCTGGCGCACCCCGCGCTGAACGGCGGCCCGGCCCGGCACGGGTCCGGCAACTTCGGGATCGAGGACCAGCAGGCGGTGCTGCGCTGGGTGCGGGCGAACGCGGCGGCGTTCGGCGGCGATCCGCACAACGTCACGCTCTTCGGAGAGTCCGCCGGCGGGATGTCGAGCTGCGTCCACCTGACCGCCCCGGGGTCGCGGGGGCTGTTCCAGCGCGTCATCATGCAGAGCGGGCCGTGCACCCTGCGCTGGCCGTGGGCCCCGAGCACGGCCGGACCGGACGCGGAGACCTGGCGTCCCAAGCCGCGGGCGCAGGCGGAGAGACAGGCCATCGAGATCGCCACCGCGGCCGGCTGCGCCGACCTTCGCACGGCGGCTGCCTGCCTGCGTTCCAAGCCCGTGTCCGTCCTGCTGAAGGCCGTCGGTCCGCGCGGGCTCGCGCCGGCCTACGGCGCCGGAGTGCTTCCCCGGGATCCGGTACGCCAGCTCAGGTCCGGCGAGTTCGCGAAGGTGCCGGTCATGCACGGCATCACCCGGGATGAGCACGTCACCTTCCAGGTCGGCTTCGACGCCGAGGCGGGCGGCCCGATCGCCCCCAAGGACTACCCCGCGGTGCTCGGCACGTTCCTGGGCCTGGACGGCAAGCAGACCGCGAAGGTGATCCGCCGCTACCCACTGAGCGACTACAAGGGCTCGACGAGCTGGGCGATGGCCGGCACGCTCACCGACTGGGCCTGGGCCTGCCCCGCGGTCGAGATGAACGACCTGCTGGGCCGGTACGTGCCCACCTTCGCCTACGAATTCTCCGACCGGACGGCGCCGTGGTTCAAGGACGCCGCCCCACAGAGCTATCCGACAGGCGCCTACCACGCCGGGGAACTCCAGTACCTGTTCTCGCGCGCGTACGCCGGCCATGACCTGTCACCGGAGCAGCGGCGGCTCTCCGACGAGATGATCGGCTACTGGACCCGCTTCGCCCGCGCCGGCGACCCCAACGGCGACGGGGCGACCGGCTGGCCGCCCTACGACGCGCCCGGAGGCCAGGTGCTGTCGCTCGCCACCGGCCAGAACGGGATCGGCGAGGTGAACCTCGCCCGCGAGCACCGCTGCGACTTCTGGAAACCCCTGACCTGATCCGAGATATCGGGTCGGCCGAGCGGGCGGCAGGCTGACCGGAACGGCGGAGACGAGCGCCCCCGGCGAGCGCTCCACCGCCACGGCACGGAGCGCACAACCGACTGGTGCCGGCCGTGTATCCATGCGCGCCGAGGCCGGACGCGAGCCGCACGACCGCGCCCTGCGCGACCTCGTCGGTGAGCTGGCCACGCTCAGCACCGAGTTCCGCCGCCAGTGGCCGGCGTGCCGGCGGGTTTGCTCGGCCCTGCGTTCGCTGATCATTCATCGGGCGAGGCCGTCGACGTGGTGTCGGGGCCGAACGGGCGTGTCGGCTCGATGAGGTGCTGAATCCAGTCGGCCCCGCGCAGAGGCCAGGGCTTTCAAGGGCATCAGCATGCCTGATCCTTCGCGTCGGGCGCGCGGCCGAGCAGTCGCAGGATGTCGTCGGACAGAAGTTCGTCCGGGCCCTTGAGAGCGTTCGCGAGTTTCGTGTCGGTGCAGAAGATCATCTCTGCGGCGATGTTGTCCTGCACGATCCGGGCGACGTTGTCCAGGGCGACGGGGATCGGCTTGGAGGGGATCTCGGCCGTGGACAGGTCGATCAGGTGGGTGTCGGCCTGTGCCGGGTCCATGAACTTCTTGATGATGACGGAGTTCTGGTTCCGGGAGGATGTGGTCCAGATCGTGAAGACGACGACGTAGAGGCCTTTCCAGGCGTCATCGCCGAGCTGTCGGCGCCAGCGGGTCATGATGTCCGCGACGCCTTCGATCTGCACTTTGCACGCCCAGTGCATGTTGGTGCGGATGTTCGGGTACACGCTGCCCGAGTAGTCCTCGAAGGACTTCATGTCGAAGGAGCGGCTTCGTGCGGTGTCCGCGATGAATTCGCGTGATCTGTCGAGGATGTTTGCGCACGACTGCTGAAGGTCGAGTGGGAGTCTCGCCTCGTCGAGTTGCCGCCGGGCCGTGGTTATCGTGGCGGAGGCGTCGTTGAGTGGCTCGACCCAGCCGTCCCCCGGCCCCTTGAACGCGACCATGCCCAGGTCGTGCGGATCGATTCTGGAGTTCTGGAAAGCCGGGACCTGCTTGGGCAGGTATGGGGCGATGACTGTGAAGATGCCCAGCGGGAGGTGGGCGATCGACTTCGCCAGCTCGAAGATCTCGTCGACCGGGTGCAGCGACTCCAGTGCCTGCCCGTTCGAGACGAGGCTGTACAGACCACCCCGATGGTCGTTCTGGACGACGATGACCGGGCTCAGCTGGTTGACGAGGTCGGCTTTCAGCGCGGCGTAGTTCCGCCGCGTGTCGGCGTTGACCGCACGGATCGCGTCGCGTGCCGGTCGTTGTCCGGCCGCGTGCGACGGGGATGTGCCGGTACGTGCGGCGGGGAGTACGTTGCCGCCGAGCAGCGTCGTGGCGCCGGCTGCGGTGGCGGTGCCGAGGAATGTTCTGCGTGTGACCACTGTCTGACCTGCCTCTCGAAAGCCGCAGCGCCGACGAGATCGTCCGCCGACCCCAGGCCCTTCGCCGCACCGTCACTCCCACTCCGGCCCAAGCTGTGCTGGGCCGGAAGGTTGACTTGATGTTTGTGTATGGTAACGGTAAGTAGTGGGCCTGCGGATTCTCAGGTTCGGGGCAAGCGACCGCGTCGTAGGCAGGAGAGGGCATGTCAATCCTCAAGGGCGTTCCGCCGTTCGTGTCCACCTCACGCGGGCCTCGGTTCGCCGGGATGGCGATCGGCGGCCTTGCGCTGCTCGTCGCCATGCTCGTCCCGGTCGCGACCGGCGCACGCGCCGCGATCGGGTTGACCAAGTGCGCCGGTTCCCAGACGGTGACCTACACCCCCGGCCTCACCGATCAGCCCCGGGAGGTCACGGTCAGCGGGACGGCCCCCCTGATCGAGTGCGTCTCCAGCAGTGATCCCACCATTTCCCGGGCCACGTCCACCTTCTCCGCCACAGGGACGTTCTCCTGCACCTCCGGCACGAGGGCGGGCAGCCGGAGGATCACGTGGAACAACGGCAACACCAGCACGCTGTCCTCCACTTCCGCCGTCTCACTCAACGGCGCGGAAAGCCTCGTTCTGATCAAGGGTGTGGTGGTCGACGGCGAGTTCAAGGGAACGCGGTGGACCGGCACGTTCCCCATGTTCAGCACGAAGCCTCAGGCCTGTCTCACCGAGCAAGGGCTTGCCGGCGTCTCCGGCCTGCTCACCCTGAGCATCGGTTCACTGTGAACCGGCCCGACTTCGATGGACGCCTCGCTGTTGGCCGCTGTTCCGGCGTTCCTCTGCCCTGCCCTCCACTATGGCGCGGTGTCTCGGAGGTCGCGCTCGACGTTGTGACGCAGGCCCTGTCGTCCCGACGGCTGCGAAAGGCCGATCGACGGGATGTCAGTCCAGATCGATCGGCCTTGTCTGTTCGCAACCGAGCCGCGTGACGACACCGTCCTAATGCGTCGCGTCGCGGAGGACGCCGAGAACCGGGCCCTTCCGGACTACGGGTGTCCCGGCATGTCGGTCAGCTGCCAGACCGGGGTGCCCGAGCACGGCACCAGTTCGAGGACGGCTCCCGTGGCGGTGCTCCGGTCCTTGACGGCGACGCATCTGGAGTTGCTGACGGACACGATCTGCTGCCCGTCCCCCGACGGACGCAGCTCGAACTGGTAGTCGGTGAGCAAGGGCGCGCACGAGCCGCGGGTCAGGGTGTCCTGGATCCCCGCCCTCGGGATCCCCACCTTGAGGCACTTGTCTCCGGACGGGTCGGAGATCTGGTAGGTCTTCGTCGCCACGCGGCGGAACAGCAGCCGCTGGTCGGTCCCGCACGCCGCCTGGACGACCTGCGTGCCGGAGAAGGACAGGCACTTCTCGGAGTGGCTGGCGACGGCGGTCGAGGTGAAGTCCCGTTCCGTCAGCCCGGAGCGTAGCTGGAGATAGGCGGGCTTCTTGGCCAGCTTCTCGTCCAGAGGGTGGGCCGCACCCCAGCCGGGAACCCCGGACGGCACCCACGAGTACTTGTCGGTGAGGCTCCACATGGTCAGGGACACGCAGCGGGCGACGGCGAGGCACGCCTCGGCGGCCCGGCGGTAGACCTCGCCCTGGGCGGCCAGCTTGTCCGCGTCCACCGGCAGCTTGAGCCGGACGTCCAGCTCGGTGACGGCCACGTCGACGCCCAGCTCGGCGAACAACTTCAGAGTGCTCTTGAGCTGCGTCAGCGGCAGCGTGGCGGGCATCGGGTCGGCGATCATGGCGTGGGTCTGGAAGCCGACGCCGTCGATCGGCACGCCCTGGGCCCGCAGGTCGTGTACGAGGTTGTAGAGGCCGTCCCGCTTGCGGTTGCTCCACTCGGCGTTGAAGTCGTTGATGTAGAGCTTGGCCGCGGGGTCGGCGGCGTGGGCCCAGCGGAAGGCGTCGGCGATGTAGCCGGGGCCCAGGCGCTTGAGCCAGATGGATTGCCTGAGGGTGCCGTCCTCGGCGAGGACCTCGTTGACGACGTCCCACACGGCGACCCGGCCGGCGTAACGCTTGACGGTGGTCTCGATGTGCTGTTGGAGCGCGGCGCGCAGTTGCTGGTCACTGAGTGAGCCGTCGCTGACCCACGTGGGGAGACCGCCGTGCCAGACGAGGGTGTGACCGCGGACCATCTGCTTGTTCTCCTGGGCGAAGGAGACGACGGCGTCCGCCTTGGCCCAGGTGTGCACGCCGGGTTCGGGCTCCACGTTCACCCATTTCATGGCGTTCTCGGGGGTCACGCTGTTGAACTCGTACTTGAGCTTGTCGCGGTAGCCGTTGTCGGTCTCCAGGGCGCGGTCGTTGACGGCCGTCCCGATGCGCAGGTTTCGGGCCGCCGCCACGGTACGCAGGGTCTCCTCGGCGGCGGCGGCCGAGGAGGCGGGGATGACGGCCGTCGCCGCGACGCCGAGCAGAACGGCGCCCATACCGGCGAGGGACAAAAGGGAAAGTTTCATCTCTTCTTTCGTAATCGGATCACGAGCCGGGAGCTCGTTGTGTGTGGCAGGAGGCCGGGCGCCGGAACAGGAAGAACACGCCGGCCCGGAAAGCGGGTCCGAAGACGGCCCCGGCGCCGCCCGCCGCCAGAAGAACGGGGCAGAACGAAGGATGGGTGACCGGGGCGTCCACCGGCTTGTGCCCGCCCGTGTTCGAGGCGCTGTAGATGTCGACGCCCGGAGCGGCGATCGTGATGTACGAGCGCACCTGGGAGAAGTCCGCCCGCCTCCCCGTCCGGCCCCGTGGCGGCGGCGGTGGCCAGGGAGCCCGTCGATTCTCCGTTGCCCGAGCCGGCGAGCAGGAGCACGCGCTTACCTACGGCATGGTCCACCGCGGCGGCTTCCTCCTCGTACGGCGCGAAGTCGGCCCATGCGTCGGTGCCGAGCGACATCGAGATCATCTTAGCGCCCCTGCCGGCCGCGGACCGGATGCCCTTGGCCACCGCCTGCTGCGACCTCTTGATCTCGGGATCGATCTTTCCGTTCTCGGCCGGCGACCTTGGCCGCCGGCGGCCGGGGGAGCGACGTCCGCGACGTGTCTCTCAGCGGCTCGTCGGGTTCTCGGCGAGCAGTGGTTCGAGGGCGCCAAGGGCCGCGCCGACGCAGATGTCGCGTAGCTGATCGCGCGTGCAGGTCTCGCGGGTGAGCCAGTCGACGCACAGGACCTGGACGAAGACCAGCCAGCTCTTCAGAACCCCGGAGACGGCCTCGCGAACGTCGTCGCCCGCGAGCGGAAGGACCGCCAGCAGCCTCGCCCGGAGTGCGTCCAGCTCGTTCGACATGATCGTCTGGATCACCGGATCGCCCGCGAGGACCCGGTTCGCGGCGAGGACGGCGTTGCGGTTGGCCACGAAGTAGTCGAGATGGACGTCCATGCCCTGCGCGAGCTGCTCACGCAGTGAGTGGGCGGGGTCGAGCCGCGTCTCGGCGAGCAACTGGTCTGCGGCCTGCTGGTACACGGCGGCGAAGAGGGCCTGCTTGCTCGGGAAGTGCCGGTAGAGCAGAGCTCGTGACACGCCGGCCTGCTCGGCGACCTCTTCCATCAGCACGTCGGCGTAGGGGTGAGCGGCGAAGAGCCGGGCGCCGACGGCGAGGAGCTGGGCGTGGCGCCCGTCAGGGGTGAGTCGCTGGCGTGGAGGCATGGACCAAGCCTAGTTGACACACGTCTACTAGCGCGGGCACCGTAGTAGACACATGTCAACTAAGGCGGGAGAAATCATGGTCAAGGCGCTCCGTACGCTCGCTCAGCTGATGGGGTGGGCCTGCGTGCTGATCGGCCTGCTCCACGTGGCGCTCGGCAACGCGGCGATCCCCGGCGCCGCTTCCGCGGGGCCGACGATCGACAGCTGGGGCCGGTTCATGGGGGCCGCCTTCGTCGGCTACGGGCTGGCATGGGTGTGGGCGGCGCGGCAGCGCCCGATCCCGGCGACGGTGGTGCGGTGGCTGGCCGCCGTCTTCCTGCTGGGCGGCGTGGGCCGGCTGCTCTCGCTCGCCGTGTCCGGCCGGCCGCACGGGTTCCAGCTCGTGCTGGCGGTCATCGAACTCGTTCTGCCGCCGGTCTTCTTTTGGCTTGCCGACAAGGAGGAGCGCGCCTACTCGGCCTGAGCGGCACGGCGCAGGCGCTCGCGGGCGCCACTTCACCGTGCCGGGCGCCACCCGCGGGAAGTCCGGTACTCCTTCCAGGTCGTGGAGTGCCGGGATCGCGCGGCGCTGATCACCACTGCCGCCACGGCCGTTCTCGTACCTGCTCTGTCCCGCCTTGGTCGCGAGCGCCGCGACCGGCGGGCTCAGCTCCAGGTCGCCCGCTTGAGAATCGTGCCGAGCCGGCTGTCGCTCCACTGGTCGAAGATGAGGATCTTCGACTTGGGCAGGTGCCAGATCCGCTCCTCAAAGGAGACGCCGGTCCGCTTGGCCGACTGCGTCGTGCAGCCGACGCGCCAGACGCGGTAGGTGGCCTGGTGTCCCGCGCCGACCGGGCGGAGACCGCGGGCGACGAGCTTGCCGGGGAAGTCCTCCACGTAGCGCCTGTCGGGGGCGCAGGCCGCGAGGCCGTTGCCCGGGTGGTACGGCTCCTCGGCGTCGTAGGGGTTGCCGTGGCGGGCCAGGGAGATGCCCTCCGGCCCGACGAGGTAGAACCCACGGCACTCGACGGCGAGCCGGTCGCAGCCGCCGGTCATGACGTGGACGCCCCACCTGTCTGCTTTCCCGACTTTCCAGGTACTGGGGATCTGGAGCGTCATGCCGCGGAAGGTCAGCGGCTTGGTCGCCGCGCTCTGCGCGGGTGCGCCGGTGAGCAGGAGGGAGGCGGTCACAACCAGGGTCGTCAACATGATCCCGAGGCTAGGGAAGCCCACTTGTGGCTCGGCTGCAACGCTCTTGTAGCGCGCTCGAACGGGCTGCCGGGCGAGCTCTCGGTGGACGACCAGCCCGACGACGCTCCGCCGGAACGCCCATGCGGCCCGCCAGCTAATTTGACTTCCATCTAAGCAGTGACGGATGATGACTCCTGATTAGATGAACTTCTATCCAAAGAGTTGCGTCATGCGTGGCTTCACGCGTCGACAAGGCCACCTCGCGGGTGTGCGACCTCGACTGGCGCGCCGATGCCCGCCTCTGCGTCACGTCTCCGTCCTTCCGCTGAGCCCTCTCGCCACCTGGAGAAACAGTCATGAGTGACAGTTGCTGCGGCCCCACCACGATCGCGATCGAGCAGGTCACGACCCCTCGGCAGGCCACCTCAGGGCGGCGGGACGACCTGCCCGTGGTCGTGATCGGCGCGGGCCCCGTCGGCCTGGCCGCCGCCGCGCACCTGGCCGAACGCGGCATCGACTTCCTGGTCCTGGAGGCCGGCGAGCGGATCGCCGCGTCGATCGCGCAGTGGGGACACGTGCGGGTGTTCAGCCCGTGGAAGTACGACATCGACGCCGCCGCCCGCCGCCTGCTGGAGGCCGACGGCTGGAGCGCCCCCGACCCCGAATGGCTGCCGACCGGCGCCGAGATCATCGATGACTATCTCGTTCCGCTGGCCGAGCTGTTCGGCGACCGGGTGCGTACCGACGCCCGAGTGACCGCCGTCAGCCGCCTCGGCTACGACCGGGTGCGCACGGCAGGACGCGAACAGGCCCCCTTCCTGATCCGCCTGGCCGACGGCGGCGAGTTGCAGGCAGGCGCGATCATCGACGCCTCCGGCACCTGGACCACCCCGAACGCCCTGGGCGCCTCCGGCCTGCCCGCCCATGGCGAGAACGAGGTGTCCATCGACCACGCCCTGCCTGACGTCCTCGGCACCGACCGCCACCGCTACGAGGGCCGGCACGTTCTGGTCGTCGGCGCCGGCCACTCGGCCGCCACCACACTGCTCGCCCTGGCCCAACTGGACGACACCCCGATCACCTGGGCCATCCGCGCAGGCAACGCCGGCCGCGCCTACGGGGGCGGCGACGCCGACGCCCTCCCGGCCCGCGGCGCGCTCGGCACCCGCCTGCACGCCCTCGTCACCTCCGGTCGCATCCAGCTCCTGACCGGCTTCTTCACCCACCAGGTACGTGCCACCGGCGACGGCGTCGAAGTGACCAGCCGCACCCCCTCCGGCGCCGAGCGGACGATCACCGTGGACCGGATCGTCAGCGCGACCGGCTACCGCCCCGACCACTCCATCGCCGCCGAACTACGCCTCGACCTCGACCCCGTCCTCGGCTCCACCCGCGCCCTGGCCCCGCTCATCGACCCCAACCGGCACTCCTGCGGCACCGTCCCCCCGCACGGCGTGGACGAGCTGGCCCACCCCGAGCCCGGCTACTACGCCATCGGCGTCAAGAGCTACGGCCGCGCCCCGACCTTCCTGCTCGCCACCGGATACGAGCAGGCCCGATCGGTCGTCGCCGCGCTGGCCGGCGACTGGGAGGCCGCCCGCGACGTGCAGCTCGACCTGCCCGAGACCGGGGTGTGCTCCTCCGGCCTGGCCGAGGACCAGGAGCAGCGGGTCGGCCTGGCCGGCGGCATCAGCGGCGGTCTGCTCTCCGCCCCGCTGTCCCTGGCCACCGTCTCCACCGGGTCCTGCTGCGGCTGACACGTCCGAAGCCCCTGGAAAGGACGGTCCGAGGTAGACCCCACGGCGGCCCATCGAGAGGCGCGCCGCCTCATCTGCGATCACGGCCCGCTGGACCCGCCCCGACCCGGCGAGCGCCTGCTCGCCGGGTCGGGCGGACCACCCAGGACGGGCGGGCGACGATCGGCTTCGGGGTGGGCGCCATCACGCTGGCTCACCTGCCGGCCGAGCGCTACGGCACCACCGCCTACGTCGGCCTGTCGGTACGGGTGGGTACGAGCGCGGTGGTCGTGGCGTTCGCCTACCACCGCCTATAATTTAGACCGGCATCGAATTAAGGAGTCGCGTCATGGCAGCCCCCGCCTCCACCCAATGCTGTGCGCCGATTGCCCGCGAGCCGCTCGGCGAGGCCGACGCCGCCGAGCTGGCCACCCTGCTCAAGGCCGTGGCCGACCCGGTGCGGCTGCGCCTGCTGTCGATGATCGGCTCCCACCCCGGCGGCGAGGCGTGCGTGTGCGACCTGACCGGCGTCTTCGACCTGACCGCTCCCACCATCTCCCACCACCTGAAGGTGCTGCGCACCGCCGGGCTGATCGACGGTGAACGCCGCGGCACCTGGGTCTACTACCGGATCATCCCCGAGGTGGTGAACAAGCTGGGCGCGCTGTTCGCACCGCTCGCCGCCCCCGCCAAGGCGCACAACGGCCCGGTGGACGTGGAACTCCTCACCGTATGACCGACGCGGCACGCCTGGCCGAGGTCGTGGTCATCGGCGCCGGGCAGGCCGGGCTGGCGGCCGGCTACTACCTGCGGCGGGCAGGCGCCGACTTCGTCATCCTGGACGCCGGGCAGGCCCCGGGTGGTGCCTGGCAGCACGCCTGGCCGTCCCTGCGGCTGTTCTCGCCCGCGCAGTACAGCTCCCTGCCCGGCCGCATGATGCCGATCCCGGCCGACGGCGGCTACCCGGACGCCGCCCACGTCGTCGCCTACCTCACCGACTACGAGCGGCGTTACGGGCTGCCGATCGTCCGCCCCGCCGCCGTGCGGGCCGTGCGGCGCGCCGGCCCGAACCTGGCCGTGGACAGCAGCGCCGGCACCTGGCACGCCCGGATCGTGGTCAGCGCCACGGGCACCTGGTGGCGTCCCTACGTGCCGCACTACCCCGGCATCCGCGACTTCCGCGGCGAGCAACTGCACACCGCCGGCTACCGCGGCCCCGAGCCCTTCCACGACCGTCGGGTGCTGGTCGTGGGCGGCGGCAACTCCGCCGCGCAGATCCTCGCCGAGCTCTCCCGGGTCGCCCCGACCACCTGGGCGACACTGCGCCCGCCCCGGCTGCTGCCCGACGAGATCGACGGCCGCGCCCTGTTCGACCTGGCCACCCGCCGCCACCGGGCCGCCCTGACCGGACAGAACGCCGAGAGCATCGCCGACCTGGGCGACATCGTCGCCGTCGCGCCCGTACGCGAGGCCCGAGACCGGGGCGCCCTCAAGGCCGAGCCCATGTTCTCCCGCATCACCCCCGACGGGGTGGCATGGGCCGACGGCAGTACGGCGGCGTACGACGTGATCGTGTGGTGCACCGGCTTCCGTCCCACCCTGGCTCACCTGTCCCCGCTACGGCTGCGCGGCCCCGGCGGCGCGATCCCCGCCGACGGCACCCGCGCCCTGGCCGAACCGCGCCTGCACCTGCTGGGCTACGGCGACTGGACCGGCCCCGCCTCGGCCACCCTCATCGGCGCCGGCCGCACCGCCCGGCAACTGGCCGCGGAGATCACCGCCCAGCTCTAGTGCCGTGGCCCGGCTTCGCCGTCCTGGCTCTTCACCTGGTGCCCTGCTTCCTCAAGGACGGTGATGGCCTGCTGTTTCCTCGGCTCGGGAACCAGAACCAGGTCGGCATGGAAAGTCGAGGCCACGAATACCGGGATCGCCGCGTCCGCCAGCGGCTTGACGATCGCGGACAGCATTCCGGGAATGTCCAGGCCGTGTGCTGTGGCACCTCCGTAGAAGCCGATCCACTGCTCCGCCGCGTCCGCACCTCTGGCCTCACGGACCACGGTCAGCCCTTCCGGAGCGCGGACGAGCACCAGCCAATCGTCCTCGGGCACCCCGTCGTGCGGCAGCTGCTCGACGGCGAATGTGGGAGACATGATGCTGAGATGCTGAGCGGTGGATGCGTCCATGGGCATGTGTCTACCGTAGGACCGCCGTTCGCGCGGACCTCGGCCTGATCAGGCCCATGGCCTAACCGGTGACGTCGAGTTCGGCGTACATGCCGGCCGCGTAGTGGCCCGGGAAGTTGCACAGCAGCTCGTATCGGCCCGGCCGCAGTGTCAACGTGGTCCAGCTCGTGGATCCGGGAGCTATGCCGTTCCCGGCGCCCGCCCCACACGTACGAGACGCCTCGCCGAGGCTGCCCGCCTCGCTGACGCGCCCGTCCGAACCGGTCGCCCGCTGCCCCGGCGCGTGCCCCGCCGGGAGCGGCAGCACAACGACCTCGTGGGCGAGGGTCCCCTCGTTGTACGCACGCAGCGAAACCTTGCCGGCGGGGACGCTTGAAGGCGTGGCCGTCAGTCTCATCCGCGTGCCGTGCGGCCCTGAGCCGTACGGGCCTTGAGTGCCGGGCATCATGCCACCCGGACCGGGAGTTCCGTACGGTCCGGAATCATGGGGGCCAGGGCTCATCATGCCTGACACAGTGTCGGCGAGGGCCACATCCACCACACGCCCTTGAAGCGGTGGCGCAGTGCACGCAGGTTGCTGATGCGGCTTGACCACCGCTCCTCCCAAGCCGATGGCCGCGTACATGACGGCGCTCATCGCTGCGTAACTCATCCTGGGCAGCCACATGCTCGGCACCTCCGTCGCTCCGCCTCCGTTCGAGGCCGGCCGTCCTGAGGTTCTGGGTGAGGACGCCTCACCCAGGCCCCCTGCCCGAACGGAGCCAGGGCATGCCACGCCCACCTCCACCTCGCGACCCACCGGATGCGAGAGGTGGGATCGGATCGATGGCGGCGGACTACCTCGTCGCCGCTGACGGGCACCGCAGTGGGGTGCGTACGGCGCCAGGCGTCGATCGGCACGGTCCTGGCAGCGTCGGGCACAACGTCAGCCTCAGGCGGTCAGGTGCCGCCGGACGCGTTGGCCCGCGAGGCGGTGCATATGACGGACAGTTCCGGAGCGTGCACCTAACGCATGTCAAGGTGCTGAGGGTATTGCCGAAGCGTCCTGTTATAGCCCCCTTGGGCGCTCTTGTTGTGCCCTCGCCCTTGACGTTTGGATCACCTAGGAGTGCTCTTCCGTGCCGCCGCCTGTTCTGCCAGGAGAAGGAGTCGCGACCTTGACCATGCTGACCTACACCCTCATCACGGACCCGGCACCCTTGGCGGCGTCCGAGGCCGGGCGGCAGTCCAAGTCCACGGGGACGGTGTACCTGCTCGTCACGAACACCGGGCAGACGGCGTACGCAACGATCAAGGTGACGGTTCCCGTCGGCACCGGCGCCGGCCACCTCACCGACGACTTCACCACGATCACGCCCAAAGGCGAGCACACCGACGTCAAGACCGGCCGCACCCGTGCGGTGACCGTCCAGGGGCAGAGCTTCGCCTTCCAGGTCAGCGATCAGGGCAGCGCGATCACCTTCGGTCCCGGTGACCACATGGTGGTGACGCTGGAGAACGTCGCTGTCGCTCCCCAAGCCGGGCTGGCTGTGCTGCGGGTGACCGAGGCCGCCGGCAGAAGCAAGAGCGGGGGACTGCGCAACAGTGACACGGCGGTGGCGGTGGTGAAGACCGCGCCGAAGGAGATACCGGCGCCGCACGGCTTCCGCGCGGACAACGTCGTGGTGGACGCCGGAACAACGGTCACGCTGAACTGGGAGGGATCCGACGACTTCACGTACGAGATCTTGTTCCCGGGGGGCCGGAAGCCCGTTCCCAAGGTCGAGCACACCGGGTCGCACGGCCCGTACTCCTTGGTGCTGGACGCCGCCGACGCCCCGAAGCGCGACACCACCTACACCCTCGTCGCCGGCTTCGGCACCCGGCGGCACACCGTCACCACGACCGTTCAGGTGCGCGATCCCATCCTGGGAACCCTCACCGCCGTCGATGGCGTCACCACCCCGCGGTTGGAGGGATCGACCAAGGGCGACGGAAGCATCACCCTCCTCCCAGGCGGGGTGAAAGTCTGGAGCACAGGCAGCTCCAACGCCCCGGGCACCGTGTTCGCCGACAAGGCCGACCTCAACGGCGTCAACACCACCTGGGTGCAGGGCCGAAGCACTGACGACGGATGGATCGCCTTCTCCAGGTTCGGTCTGCAGGTGTACACGGGCGGGGCGGGCACCGCCACCCCTGGCTCCGTGTTCGCCGACTCCATACGCGCGAAGGACGCCCCCTATGGGCAGGGCGGCGGCTGGATCAACCTCCACGACGAAGGGATGACCGTCTACCTGTCGAAGGACGGGAGCAACGGGCTGGGGAGCGTGACGGCCCGCGACTTCAACCGCTGACCTCGACTCCTTGGACTCCTTGCGATCGCCTCCCAGGCCACCGCCCGCCTGCCGGTCGATGGCCTGTCTCGTTCGCGGTGGATCGACAGGGGCGGGGTTCAGTCGTGGAAGCGGCCCTCACGCGTGTACGTGCAGGACAGGCAGTTGGGGTCGGAGCCCCAGGTGTCGTCCTGGATGATCCTGCGGTAGCGGTTGATGATGCCCTTTTCGACGTGCTGCTCCTGCCCCGGGTACACCAAGGTGTCACTTTGCTCCGCCCACTTGCTGAGGGCGTTGTTGAAGTAGAAGAGCCGATGGTGGGCGGCGATCTGGGGCGGGTTGCCGGCCGAAAGACAGTTGATGAGCCAGCTGTCGGCGTTCACGTACTTGCCGCCGTAGCTGGAGGAGTAGGAGTCCCTGGGCAGCATGCCGGGGTGGCCCACGTCACGCCAGTGGTACCAGGGGTAGTAGGTCTTGTTGCAGTTGACCGCGCCGGACATGGTCGGGACCGCGGGGGTGGCGAGGCCGTCGACCTCCACCAGTTCCTTGGTGACCGTCCGGCGCTGCAGCTCAGCCGGCAGGGGCTTGGTGCCATGGGCCTCCACCAGCCGCTGCGGGACCGCGACCGAGGCCGGGGTGATCTTCAGGTACGTCTCGAGGAAGCTGTCGCCACTGTCGCGGGCGAACAGACGGGCGCGGCCGATGAAGGCGGTCTGGACGATGCCCACGTCGCCGGACGGCCGGCTGTCGTTGAACTCCACGGTGAGCCCGTTGCCGTAGCGGAGCAGCGCGAGCTTGACCTCGGCGTCCGCCTCTTCGGCGATCGGCGCCGCCCTCAGTTCTTCCGCTGTGGGCTCGCTCATGGCCTTCGTCGAGGCGGTGGCCGGAGCGTTGAGCAGGAGAATGCCGGCGCTCGCCGCGAGCAGGGCTGGAATGACTCTCACGATCTTCTCCTCGTCGTTCGGGACTGAGCACGACGGTAGGAACGGAGCTTTCAGTTGCCTTAAAGTCCAGCCCGGCAGATACTTCTCGCTGTGACGGCGACCGAGCCTCTGCTGCCACGAGGGCAACTCACCGCCCTTTTCGATCAGATCCCGCGACACCGGCTCACCGTGGTGACCGCGGGCCCGGGCGGCGGTAAGACCTCGGCCGTACGCGGCTGGACGCGGGCCCGGCCTGATCATCCGGTGGCATGGCTGACCTGGGCTGACGACGCCACCCTGATCGAAGAGAGCTGCCAGGCCCTGGGCGCGCCGGCCGGGTGGATCCGCTCCGCCGGACTCGCCACCGAGCTGGCCGCCGCCGTCCCCCGGCCGACCGTCCTCGTCATCGACGAGGTGGAGCGGATCGAGCCGGGCACCCCTGGGGCGCGCCTGCTCGAAGAGTTCTGTCACCACGGCGGCGACGACCTTCACCTGGTGTTGATCTCACGCTCCGCCGTGCCCTTCCCGATCCAGCGCCTGCGCGGCCTGGGCCATGTCTTCCAGGTGTCGGCGGAACAGCTGGCCTTCACCCCTGCCGAGACCCGCTCACTCTCCTCGATCGTTCTGGGGTCGGACGACCTGGCGGAGGAGGTTCACGAGCTCACCAAGGGGTGGCCGGTCGCCGTACGGCTGACGCTGAGCTGGCTGAGCGGCCTGCCCTTGTCGGACCGTGCCAGACGGATCGCTGCCACGCCGCTGTTCGACTATCTGGTCGAGGAGGTGGTGAAGGACGAGCACGAGGAATTCCTCCGCGCGACCGCTCGGCTGCCGTGGTTCACCGACGAGCTGTGCCAGGCGATGGGGGTCGCCGTCTCCCGCGAGGAGCTCCGCGCTCTGGCCGCTCAGCACATCCTGATCACGCCCTGCGATCAGGGCTATGTGGTGTCGACCTTGGTCCGGGAGTTCATGGGTGAGGTCGGCCGGGTGCCGGCGGCGGCCCATTGGTATGAGTCGCATGGGTTCGTCCGGGAGGCGCTGGCGGTTTGCGACGAGCCCGGCCATCGGGTGGCGATGATCGAACGGTGGCATGCGTCGCTGCTGGCCGAGGGGCACGCGGCTGAGCTCGTCCGGGCTTGCGTCGCCGTACCGGAGAAGGCGCGGACGTGTGCCGTGGACATGGCCGAGGGACAGGCCCGCCAGGTTCAGGGGGACTGGGCCGGCGCGCTGGAGTGCCTGCGCCGTGTCGATGCCACTGACCCCGCGGTGGCCTGGCGGATGGGGATGATCTACTACCAGCGGGGGGACTACAAGGCGGCGTTGTCGACGTTCGAGCCGGCCGGCGGCTTCGACGGCTCGGCGTTTCCGCTGCCCTCCTCAAGCTCCTCGGACCGGGCGATGTTGCTCGCCTGGTCCGCCAGCGCTCGCTGGCTGGTCGGCGAAAGCGCGGAGGCGACCCAGCTGGCCGAACAAGCCCTGGCGATGGCCACCCTCTGCCAGGACGAACGCGCTGCCGCCTGCGCCCACACCGCGCTGGCCATGGTCACCCACGACGCCGGCGACGGGGCCGGCAGCGAACGGCACAGCGCCCTCGCCCTCGCCGCCGCGGAGAGCTCAGGAGACCTGTTGTTGTCCGCCCGCGTCCTGGCCAACCGCGCCGCGAGCCGCGCGGAGGAGGCCCGCTACGACGAGGCCATCGCCGACTCCGACCTCTCGGTACGGCGAGCGGACCTGGTCGGGGACCCCGTCCAGACCGCGATCGCCCTGCACAACCGCGCCGAGGCGCTCATGGGCCTGGGCAGACTCGACGAAGCCCTGGCCGACTTCCAGCGGGCACGCGACATCTTCAGCCGGGTGGGCAGCGACAAGCTCGGCCACCCGCTGGCGGGGCTCGGCAAGGTCTATCTGGAGCGCGGGGAGCTGATGCATGCCCGAATCAGCTTCGAGAACTCCCTGAAGCATGCCGAACAACTCCAGAACGCTCATCTGACCCAGACAGCCCTGGCCGGACTGGCCTGTGTCCACGCGGTCGACGATCCCGCGCTGGCCGTACGACTGGCCGAACGCGCGGTCGCGGCAGGCGGCGGCTCCAGCCGGGTGGACGCGCTCCTGGCCGCCGGCTGGGTCTGGGCAGAGACCGGCGACCGGACCAAAGCCGGCGCCTACGCCCGGTCCGCCCACGAGGCGGCCGTCAGCCGCCGCGACCGGGCCAAGATGGCGGAAGCCCTGGAACTGTCGGCCTTCACCGTGGCCGAATCCCCTGGCGGGCGAGCGGACCTGCTGGCGTCCGCAGCGGAGATCTGGGCACAGATCGGCAGCCCGGTGAACATCGCGCGTAACGCGTTCGCCCGGGCGCGGCTCAACGGCTCCGGCCTCGGCGAGGCGGAGCAGGAGCTCCGCCGCGTCGGCCTCCGCGGGCCGCACAGCTCCGGCGCCGGCCTGCTCCGCGCGATCACGCTCCTCGACCATGACGCCGTGCGGTTCTGCATGCTGGGTGGAGTACGGCTCAGCCGCTGCGGCAGCGCTGTCGAATGGCAGTCCCGAAAGGCACGCGACCTGCTGACCTGGCTGGCGTGCCAACGCGGCCGCATTGTCGCCCGGGAAGCGGTGATGGAGATCCTTTGGCCGGGGGAGGAGCCCGCGTCCTGCTCCAACCGGCTTTCGGTCGCTCTGTCCACGGTGCGCTCGGTCCTGGACCCGCAACGGAAGTTCGGCCCCGGGGAGTTCGTCCGCGCCGACAGGTACAGCATCCAGCTGGTCGGACTCCGTACCGATGTCGAGGAGTTCCTCTCCGCCGCCGCCGAGGCGCTCGCCTCCGGAGACGAGGACCTCCTTGTCGCGGCTGAGGCTCGCTACACCGGGGACGTCTGCGAGGACTCTCCCTACGCCGAGTGGCTGGAGCCTCTGCGTGAAGAGGCTCGCGCCGTACACCAGGCCCTGCTCCGCGAACTGGCCTCACTCGCGGAGGCGGCCGACGACCCCGACAGAGCGGTTCGCTACCTGCTCCGGCTGCTCGAACGGGACGCCTACGACGAGGCCGCCCACCTGGGCCTGGTTCGAACGCTGACCGGAGCTCGCCGCCATGGTGAGGCCCGTAGACGCTACCGGCTCTATGCCGAGGCGATGAGGGAACTCGACGTGGAACCGGCCCCGCTCAGCCTCACATAAGCGCAGAAACGCGAAGCGTCCCCCGAAGGAACCGCGACCGGACGTTCACAACGACGACGCCACCGCCGCTCACCCCGCTCGACCGCATTTACGCCGTCAACCAGGCCGAGAACCTCCCGCACGGCGTGCCCGAACTCGGCACGCGGGCGGGGCCAGGCTGCGAAGAGTCGGTGGCCGGCGGGGGAGTACCCGCCGAGAGCCCAGGGTCTCGGAACTACGAGGGCCGACGCCTGGTCACGGTCGGCCGACGCTGAGATACGTGAAACCGGCCGAGCGCATTCCTGCCGGATCCAGCATGTTCCGACCATCAAAAAGCACCGGCCGTCGCATCCGCGACACCATTCGCGCCCAATCGACGTCCTTGAGATCGGGCCATTCCGTGACGATGATCGCCGCGTCCATGCCCTCGATTGCGGACTCGGGGCTCGCATGCCGGGTGGTCGACGTCCACGGCTCGGCTTCGGCAGGGCGTGCCATCGGATCCCAACAGTGCACCTCGGAGCCCTCGGCCAGCAGGCGGGCGGCCAGCACCGCGCTCGGCGCCTCCCGCATGTCATCGGTCCCCGGCTTGAAAGTCAGCCCGAGCAGCGCCACCCGCGTGCCCACCAAAGTGCCCAGCTCATCTTTGATCTTCTGGATCGCCCGGCGCTTCTGCAGGTTGTTCACCTCGATCACGGCCGACAGCAACTGCAGGTGATAGCCGGTGTTGTTGGCGAGCTGCCGCAACGCCTCGGAGTCCTTGGGGAAACAGGAGCCACCCCAGCCGATCCCGGGACGCAGGAAGTGCGGGCCGAGCCGATGGTCCAGACCGACGGCGCGGGCCACCTCCTGCACGTCAGCACCGGTCTTCTCGCACAACGTGGCGATCTCGTTGATGAAGCTGATCTTCGTGGCCAGCAGTGCGTTCGAGGCCAGCTTCACCATTTCTGCCGAGCGTACGTCCATCATGACGACGGGTCCGTCCACGTCGGCGTGCAGTTCAGCGACCAGACGGGCCGCGGCCTCATCCGAGGAGCCGACAACGATCCGGTCCGGATGCATGAAGTCGTGGACAGCCATGCCCTCGGCGGTGAATTCCGGGTTCGCGACGTAACCGACGTGTCCCAGGCCGGCCGCGTCCAAGGCCGCCCGGACTCTGGTGCCCGTCCCCACCGGAACAGTGGACTTCACCACGACTGCCCGCAGGTGCGCCGCGCCCTGCAGCGAGGTCACCACCGACCAGACCCGCGACAGATCCGCGTCGCCGGAGGGTGACGGCGGTGTGTCGACGCACACATACGCGACCTCGGCGTCCTGCAGCGCCTCACCAAGGTCCAGGGTGAACGTCAGACGCTCCTTGTTGCGCGCGATCATTTCGCCCAGCCCCGGCTCGTAGATGGGCAGATCACCGGCCTGCAGGAGCCGGATCCTCTCAGGGGCGATGTCCCGGATCACGACCCGGTGACCGAGCTCCGCCAGACAGGCGCCGGTCACCAGTCCGATGTAGCCGGCGCCGAACACAGCGACCCGCTGTTCTGCCTTGGCCTTCATGACCGACCATCCAATTCCGGCGCGGATCGAGCCGCTGCCTGGCAGTTCGTGAGCGATATCTTGAAAGGCGATCACTCTAACGCGTGGTGCGAATCATCATCCGACGGCATGGGGACTCGCGGTCCGGTCGCGGTCGATCCCCTTCTTGAGTGACGCGGTGTCGCCCGATGACGCGCTCGTCGCGGGGCTTTCCACCTCGCCCACAGGGCGGGCAGGAGCGCCGGTCGTCGGTCATGGCACTGATGCCGGCTGCGGCACGTCGAGGGGTGTGCTCACTTCCGGAGTTCCAGCGGCGCGGTGTGGCTCTGACCCCGGGCGGAGACGCGGGCATGGCCGACGCGGATCGCGTTCGAGAGCGCCGGCGCCGAGATGGACATGAGCGATTGCTCATGGCGCACGCATGGTCCGGTATTGGCGCTCAGACCGGAACGCCGCATAGTGAGGCCATGGACCGACCCCTGCGCGTCGCGGTCATCGGCGACCGCGATCCGGCTTTTCCCCCGCACGTGGCTACCGACGACGCGCTGCGGCATGCCGCCGCGCACCTTGGCATCGGGGTGGACGTCCGCTGGCTGGCCACCGAACCGCTCGAATCCGACCTGGCCGAGGTCAAGGCCGCCGACGTGTTGTGGTGCGCGCCAGGCAGCCCGTACCGCAGCCTGCGCGGCGCACTGGCCGCCCTTCGTCACGGCCGCGAGCACAGCCTCCCCACCCTGGGTACGTGCGGCGGCTGCCAGCACATGATCATCGAGTACGCCCGCCACGTGCTCGGCTACGAGGACGCGGAGCACGCGGAGTACGACCCGTACGCCTCCACCCTCTTCGTGACGGAACTGGCCTGCTCGCTGGCCGGCAAGACCATGCCCGTCACCCTGATCCCCGATACCCGGGTGGCCGCGCTGTACGGACGGACCGAGGTCGAAGAGGAGTATTACTGCAACTTCGGTCTCGACCCCAGCCGGCAGAAGACCCTGCACGACGGTGGCTTCTCCGTCACAGGAGTGGACGGTGACGGCGAGGCCCGGGTGCTGGAGATTCCCGGCCACCCCTACTACGTGGCCACACTGTTCGTGCCGCAGGCCCGCTCGCGTCCCGAGGCCCCGCACCCGCTGGTCGTCGGCCTGCTGCGCGCGGCGCTATGACCTTCACCCAACTGAGGATCCTGCAGGCGGTCGCACGGACCGGCAACATGACCCGGGCCGCCGAGGAACTGTCCACCACGCAGTCTGCCGTCAGCCATGCGCTGCGCGCGCTGGAGAGCGAGCTCGGGATCGCGCTGCTGGTGCGGGGCAACCACGGGGTGAGCCTGACGGCGGCCGGACGTGCCGTGTGCCGCCGCGCCACGCTCATCCTCACCCAGGTGGAAGCGTTGGAGCAGGAGGTGGCCGCAGCCCAGGAGCATGAGCGTGGCAGCCTACGCGTCGGTGTCATCCCCAGCGCCAACGTCCGGCTGCTGCCGCCGATCCTGCGGCGGTTCGGGGCGTCCTACCCGCAGGTGCGGCTCACGGTGATGGAGGGCTCGGACGACGAGGTGCTGGAGTGGCTCGAAACGGGAGCGGCGGACATCGCAACCGTGTCCGCCGGGGTGGCGCGCGCACAGGCCACCCCGGCCTCGCTCCCCGCAGGGTTGACGGCGCGACCGCTCGCCACCGACCGCATGCTGGCCGTCCTGCCCAGCGGTCACGAACTGGGCGTCCGCGACTCGATACCGGTGGCCGAACTGTCCCGGCATCCGTTCATCATGTCCACGGGCGGCTGTGAGCCTCTGATCACGACACTCGCGCGGGCGGCGGGGGCGAGCCTGAAGTGCCATTACCGGGTGCGCGACACCAGCAGCATCCTCGCCATGGTCGCCGAGGGGCTCGGGGTGAGCATCGTCCCTGAACTGGCGCTGCCCGCCCATCGCCCGGGCGTGCACGCGATCCCGCTGGACCCGGCTGCCGAGCGCACCATCCTGCTCGCCTTGCCCGCGAGCCCGCTCCCGACGGCCACCGCCTTCGCCGAACTGGCCCTTACCCTCACACCTCAACCCAGCTGCGCCGAAGGGATGGGTCCCGGCAGGGAGTTCGCGGGCCCGGTCCAGGCTTCCGTCGTGTGAGCCGGAGGCTCCCGCCCCCGCCGGCGTCCGGTCGGAGAGGTCGGAGCCCAGGACTACCGGCTCATGCCCACGCACGGCCACAAATGCGAGCCGTCGTGAGGGTGGGTCAGTGGCGGGCGGTGGGGAAGCGGCGGAGGGTCGGGCTGAGCGTGGTCGCGGTCGCCACGAGGGCGAGCGCGGCGGCGCAGGCCAGGATGCCGCCGGTCCCCGCCGTGACCAGCGCTCCGCCGAGCAGCGGCCCGAGCGCCGCCGCGCCGCCGCCGCACAGCCCCGTGACGCCCGTCAGCCGCCCGCGCAGCGCGTCCGGGGTGACGGTGATCTGGTACGTCAGGATCGTGGTGTTGGCCAGGGGGACGAAGAAGGCGGCGCAGCCGAGCAGCAGCCCGAGCGGCAGGCCGCTCGGCACGACCGCCATCAGGGCCGTCAGCGCGGCGGTGACCCAGGAGAAGCCCACGATCACCACCGGCGCGGGCAGCGCGGCGTGCAGCCGGTCGGCCAGCGCGGCGCCGAGCAGCCCGCCCGCCCCCATGCAGGCCATGCTCAGCCCGATCACCCCGGCGCCCACCTGGTCCTCGTGGGACGTCGCCAGCACGATGATGATCAGGGCGGTGAAGACCAGGTTGGACAGCAGCATCCACAGCAGCGTCGTCCTGATGACCCGCCGGCCCAGCACCCACCGCAACCCGGCCACGAGGTCACCGCCCGGCCCCCGCTCCTCCCCGGCCGGATCCGGACGCGCGGGCAGCCGCAGGAAGAGCAGCGCGACGGAGGAGAACGCGAGCATGACGGCGTCCACCACGAACGGGATCGCCCGCTGCAGGGCGAACAGGAAACCGGCCAGCGCCGGTCCCACCAGGGTCGCGATGAACGGCCGCGCGGTGTTGGCCGCCACCGCCCGCGAGAGCTGCGAGGCGGGCACCACCTGCGGCAGCGCGGCCTGCTCGGCGGGCTCGAACGCGGCCCCGAGCAGGCCGTCGAGCAATGCCACCAGCAGGATGTGCGGGAAGGAGTAGACGTCCAGCCACACGGCGGCGGCGACGGAGGCCATGGCCAGCGCCCGCCCTGTCTGGCAGATCAGCAGGGTGCGCCTGCGGTCCCAGCGGTCGGCGATCACCCCGGCCGGCAGGTTGGCGATCATGTGACCGGCCGCCACCACCGACGAGGCCAGCCCGGCCTCCAGGGCGGAGCCGGACATGGCCAGGATCAGCAGGGGGATCGCGATGAAGTTGATCTCGTTGCCCAGCTCGGAGAGGAACTGGCCGCTCCATAGCGTGGCGTAGCTCCTGTTGCGCGACAGTGGCGCAGGCGCGGGTTCGACGGCGGAATCCTTCATGGTCGACGTGTTCCTCCCGTTCAGGACTCCGGCGGCAGGCGGCGGGCCAGTCGTCCGGTCACTTGGATCAGGCCGATCCGGCCGGCGTCGCCGAGGACATCGGCGCTGAGGACATCGGGGATGAACCGGCCGGCGTGCGCGGTGCGGCCGTGGGGCGGCGGCTCGCCGACGGCGAACACCAGGCCGGGGAAACACGTGATCGCGCCCGTGGACCGCAGGCTCAGGCGGCCCCCGCCGTCCTCGGCCACCTCGAACCTGGCCGCGCCGTTCGCGTACGCTCCCGCGCAGCCCGGCGGACCCGGCACGGGCGGCCCGGGAGCGGCCAGCGGGCGGTGGTCGCCCACCTCGACGCCCGCCGCCGCCAGCCGGTCCACCAGGTCGCGCCACACGGCCAGGCCGGTGTTCGCGTTCGTGGTCAGCGCGACGACCGTGCCGCTGACGGGATCGGCGCGCAGGTGGCACGAGGTGCCCTCGCCCGTGCCGTCGTGGCCGAACCACTCGGCGCCGTCGCGGCGGTGGATCGCCCAGCCGAGACCCCACCCGTCCGCCATGCCGTACGGGCCGATCGCGGCGCCGGCCAGCCGGTCCACGCGCATCCGCAGCAGCGTGTCCGCGCCGAGCAGGGCGGGCAGGGACGGGTCGCCCAGGTGCAGGCGGGCGAAGGCGACCAGGTCGGCGGCGCTGAGCGCCAGCGCGCCGTCCGGGGCCTCGACGGGCGACTCCTCCTCGGCCACCGCCACCACCACGTCCCGGGACGGGTGCACGGTGTGGCCGGTCGCCGCCCGGCGGGCCGTCGGCGGGCCCGCCACGTACGCGGGCGTGATCTCCAGCGGGGCCAGCAGCAGGTCCTCGACCGCCTCCCACCAGGTCATCCCGGTGACGGACTCGATCAGGTGCCCGGCCAGGACGTACCCGGCGTTGGAGTAGGAGAACGCGGGGACGATGCCGGGCCAGGCGGGCCCGCAGTGTCCTTCGGCCCACGCCCGCCTGCTGGGCGCACGGTCGGCGTCCTCGGCGTTGGCCGCCAGGCCGGCGGTGTGGCTGAGCAGCCGGCCCAGGGTGAGGTCCGCGGCGTACGGGCCCAGCTCGGGCAGCGGTCCGGCGAGCGGCGTGCCGAAGCCCACGTCGCCGTCGTCGGCCAGCATGGCGGCCAGCGTCGCGGTGAACGGCTTGGTCAGCGACCCGAGCGGGAACGCGGTGCCGGCCGTCACCGGCGGGCCGCCGGGGGTCTGCACGCCGTACTCGGCGGTCGTCGTCCGGCCGTCGCGGTGGACGGCGAGCTGGGCGCCGGGGACGCGGTGCCCGCGCGCCAGCTCGGCCAGCAGGCCCGGCAGGTCGAGGTGGTCCATGTCAGCCCACCCCACCGGAGCCGGAGCCGGAGCCGGGGCCGGGGGCGAAGCCGGAGCGGGAGCCGGTGGCGTGGCGGGGGCCCGGGTGGCGGGCCAGCGAGCGCAGGCAGGCCAGGAAGTCCGCCATGAGCCGGTCCACCGTGGCCCGGTCGTGCACGTTCCGCGAGTGGTACCAGTCGAAGGACAACCGGCCGTCCCGGATCGCGCCCACGACCTCCAGCAGGTGGTCGGCCCGCTCCAGCGGGCTCTGCTCGCGGCCGATCGGGTCGTGGAAGGCGTGCAGCAGGCCGCAGCCGGAGCCGCCGGGCGCGTCCGCCTGCCCGTGGTAGTTGAAGGCCACCTGCGGGACGGGCCGCGACGCCAGCTCCGCCCCGGCCGATCCGGGCGGGCCGAGATGGCGCAGCAGGCCGTAGCCGAGCCCGTTGCCGGGGATCGCGCGAAGCTGCTCGCGCACCGACCGGACGATCTTCACCCAGTCGTCGCCGCCGGGCAGCGTGAGGGCCGCCGGGTACTCCGTGGTGAACCAGCCGACGGTCCTGCTCAGGTCGAGGTCGTCGAACAGGTGCTCGCGGCCGTGGCCCTCCATGTCGATCACCACCCGCTCGTCGCCGCTCCACCGGCTGAGGGTCCAGGCCAGGGCGGCGACCAGCAGCTCGTGGAGCCGTACGCGGAAGGTGGCGGGGGCGGCGCGGACCAGCGCGCGGGTCTCCTCCTCCGACAGCGCGCCGGGCACGACGGCGACCGAGCCGACCAGGTTGTCGCCGTCGTGGTCCACGGGCAGCGGCGGCGGATCCGGCAGCCCGGTCCAGTACGCGGCCTCCCGGCCAGGTCCGTCGCCCGCGGCGTACCCGGCCAGCCTGGTCGCCCACGTGCCGAACGGCGAAGAGGCGGGGCCGAGGTCGATCGGCTCGCCGTCGGCCGCCTGCCGGTACGCGCTCTCCAGGTCCTCGGTCAGGACGCGCCAGGAGACGGCGTCCACGACCAGGTGGTGGGCGGTGAGGTACAACCACGGCCGGCGGCCGGGGCCGGTGTCGAACAGCAGGGCCCGGCACAGGGGGCCACGGGCGAGGTCGAACCCGGCGTCCGCGGCGGCGGCCCGTTCATCCATGGCCCCTCGCAGGTCGGTGTCCGTGTCCAGGTGCGTCAGGTCGTGCCGGGCCAGCGGCAGCCGCGCGTCGTCGGCGGGGGCGATGTGCTGCCGCCATTGGCCGCCGTCCCGTTCGAAGCGGGACCGCAGCGCGTCGTGCCGCCGCGCCAGCGCGGCGAGCGCGGCCCGCAGGGCCTCCTCGTCCACCGGGCCGGTCAGCTCGGCCAGCATGGACTGGTTGTAGTGGTGCGGGGCGACCCGGTGACCGGCCAGGAAGGCCCGCTGCACCGGCGTCAACGGCACCGGCCCGCCGGTGACCTCGCCCGCCCCGAGAGCGTCGCCGGCCCCGGCGCCCGTGGAGGCCGGGGCGGCGCGAGCCACCGGGGCCAGCTCGGCGATCGTCTGGTGCAGGAAGAGGTCCTTGGTGGTGACGCCGATCCCGGCGCGCCGGGCCCTGGCGACCATCTGCATGCTGAGGATGGAGTCGCCGCCCAGGTCGAAGAAGTTGTCCTCGACCCCGAACGCCCCGGGCTCGACGCCCAGGACCTCCGCCCACACCTCCACCAGCGCCGACTCCACGCCGTCGCGCGGCGCGATCCGCTCGTCCGCCGCCGTGCCGACGTCCGTGGCGGACGGGTGCGGCAGGGCGCGCCGGTCCACCTTGCCGCTGCTGGTCAGCGGCAGCTCGTCCAGCGTCACGAAGAAGTGCGGCACCATGTAGCCGGGCAGCCGGCCGCGGGCGAACTCGCGCAGCGCGGCGGTCTCCGGCGCGGCCCCGGCCGCCGGCACGACGTACGCGGCGATCCGCGGCACGCCCTGTCCGTCCCCGAGCACCACGACGGTCGCCCGCGCCACCCGCGGGTGCTCGCCGAGCACCGCCTCGATCTCGCCGGGCTCGATCCGGAACCCGCGCACCTTCACCTGGTCGTCGGTCCGGCCGAGGTACTCCAGCGTGCCGTCGGGACGCCACCGCGCCAGATCCCCGGTGCGGTACATGCGCCCGCCCGCTTCCTCGAACGGCCCGGCGACGAACCGTTCGGCGGTGAGCGCGGGCCGGCCGAGATAACCGCGGCCTAGCTGGTCACCGGCGAGGTACAGCTCCCCGGCCACGCCCACGGGGACCGGCCGCAGCGTCCCGTCCAGAACGTACGCCCGGGTGTTGCGCATCGGCCTGCCCACGATGGGCCGTTCGCTGTCGGACAGGCGGCAGTACAGGGTGTCCACGGTGCACTCGGTCGGCCCGTAGTAGTTGTAGCCGGCGGTGTCCGGAGCCGTGCGCAGGTCGTGCCAGAGCGCCTCGCCCACCGCCTCGCCGCCCAGCATGACCACCGCCGGCCGGTGCCGTTCCCCGGTGAGCAGGCCGAGCGGCACGAGCTGCTCGGCGTAGGACGGCGTCAGGTCCAGCACGTCGATCCGGTGCCGGTCGATGTAGGACAGCAGCGCCTCCGGGTCGCGCCGCGTGAGGTCGTCGATCACGTGCAGCTCGTGGCCGTCGGCCAGCCACAGCACGCCCTCCAGCGAGGTGTCGAAGCTGAACGCCGCGGTGAGCCCCGCCCTGAGCCGCCCGCCGCCCGCCTCGGGCCGGATGAGGCCGGCCCGGTGGTCGAGGAACAGGTTGGCCAGCCCGCGGTGTTCGAGCACCACGCCCTTGGGCCGGCCGGTCGAGCCGGAGGTGTAGATCACGTACGCCGGGTGCCCGGGGAGCGGCGCGGGCCAGTCCGGCGGGCCGTCCGGCTGCCCGTCGAGCAGCGCGGGATCGTCCAGCATGATCAGCTCGCCGGGCACGGGCGGGCCGAACGCCGCCTCCCGGTCGGTCAGGACGATCACCGGCGCGGCGTCGTCCAGCATGAACGACAGCCGTTCGTCCGGCAGGTCGGGATCCAGCGGGAGGAAGGCGGCCCCGGCCTTGAGCACCGCCAGCAGGGCCACGACGGTCCGGTCGCTGCGCGAGCAGGCCAGTCCCACCAGCGTCTCGGGACGGGCCCCGCGCGCCCGGAGCAGCCGTGCCAGGCGGTCGGCGCGGGCGTCCAGCTCGGCGAAGGTGAGCGTGCGGTCGCGGAAGGACAGCGCGGGCAGCGCCGCGTCGGCGCGGGCCCGTTCGGCGAACAGGTCGGTGAACAGCGCGGATGACGCCGGGGCGCGCGTGCCGTTCCAGCCGGTCAGGACCTGCTCCCGTTCGGCGTCCGTCATGATCGGCAGGTCGGCCAGGAGGGCGCCGGGGTCGGCCGCGACGGCGTCGAGCAGGGTCGTCAGGTGGCCGGCCAGCCGTTCGGCGGTGGAATGGTCGAACAGCGCGGTGCTGTAGCCGATGGCCGCCGTCAGCCGGCCGCCGTGCTCGTGGAAGTCGACCGTCAGGTCGTGGCTGACCTGGCCGGAGACGGCCGGCAGCGGCGCGGCGCGCAGGCCCGGCAGGTCCGGGTCGGCCGACGGCGTGTTGTCCAGCACCACCATGACGTCCACCAGCGGGTTCCTGCTCGGGTCCCGCTCCGGACGAAGCAGCTCGACCAGCCGCTCGAACGGCACGTCCTCGTGCTCGAACGCCTCCAGCACGGTCGAACGCACCTCGGCCAGGAAGGCGGCGAACGACGACGAGCCGTCGACCGTGGACCTGAGCACGACGGTGTTGACGAAGAACCCGACCAGCCCCTCCAGCTCGGCCCGGCCGCGTCCGGAGGTCGCCGTGCCGACGGCGACGTCCCGCTGTCCGCAGATCCGGGACAGCAGGAGCTGCGTCACGGCGGTCAGGACCATGAACAGCGTGGCGTCGTGCCCGCGGGCCAGCGCCTTGAGCCGGTCCAGCGTCCCTGGCGCGACGTCGAGCAGGCGCATCGCGCCGTCGGCCACCCGTACCGGCGGGCGGGGCCGGTCGACCGGCAGCGCGAGCGGCGTGAGGCCGGCCAGCCGGCGTTCCCAGTAGGCGGGGTCGGACGGGTGCCGGCGCTGCCAGGAGGCGAAGTCGGCGTACCGCAGCGGGAGCGGCGGCAGCTCGGCCCGCTCGCCCCGGAGCGCGGCGGCGTAGCAGGCGCCCAGTTCGGCGCCGAGCACGCCCATCGACCAGCCGTCGGTCGCGATGTGGTGCATGACCAGCGCGAGCGCGTGCTCGGCGGCGCCCAGCCGCACCAGCGTGGCCCGCAGCACGGGCCCGCGCCGCAGGTCGAACGGCCGGGACGCGGCCCGCTCCACGGCCTCCCGCATCGCCCGTTCGGGATCGTCGTCGCCGGACACGTCGGTCACCGGCAGGGGCACCGGGCCGGGAGGCAGGATCGTCTGCGTGCCGCGGCCGTCCACGTCGCCGTAGACCGTGCGCAGCGACTCGTGCCGCTCCACCAGCCGGTCGAGCGCGGTACGCAGCGCCGCCACGTCCAGCTCGCCGGACAGGCGCAGCCCGTACACGGTGTTGTACTCCGAGCCGCCGGGCTCGAACTCGCTGAGGAACCACAACCGCTGCTGGGCGAAGGACAGCGGCAGGCCCTCGTCGCCCGCGACCCGCTCGACGGCGTCGGGCACGGGCGCGGCGGTGAGCGTGCCGGCGAAGGCGGCGATGGTCGGGGTGTCGAAGAGCTGGCGCGGCGAGGGCGCCGCGCCGAGCGCCGCACGCACCCGCGAGATCACCCGGATGCTGAGGACGGAGTCGCCGCCGAGGTCGAAGAAGTCGTCCTCGACGCCCACGTCCGCCACGTCCAGCCCCAGCACCTCGGCCCAGATCCCGGCCAGCAGCGATTCGGTGGCGTCGCGCGGGGCGACCCGGGGCACGGCCGCGTCGAGCGGCCCGTCGGGCACGGGCAGCGCCCGCCGGTCGAGGGTGCCGCCCGCGGTCAGCGGCAGGGCGTCCAGCCGGGCGAACGCCGACGGCACCGCCTGCGCGGGCACGTGCGCGGCCATGAACGCGCGCAGCTCGGCCGGACCCGGGACGTCCTCGCCGGCCGGCACGACGTAGCCGACCAGCCGCGTCCGCCCGGCCTCGTCGCGGTGCCCGGCCGCCGCGGCGGCGGCCACCCCGGGATGGCGGGCCAGCGCGGCCTCCACCTCGCCCAGCTCCACGCGGAACCCGCGGACCTTGATCTGGTCGTCGGCGCGCCCGACGATCTCCAGCTCGCCGTCGGCCCGGCGGCGGCCCAGGTCGCCGGTACGGTAAACGCGCTCCCCGGAGGCGTCGCGCAGGAACCGGCTCGCGGTCAGCTCGGGACGCCCCCAGTAACCGCGCGCGACCCCGTCGCCCGCGACGCAGATCTCGCCGGTCACGCCCACGGGCACCGGACGCAGCCCGGCGTCGAGCACGTGCACGCGGGTGTTGGCGAACGGCCGCCCGATCGGCGCGTACGCCCCCTGCCCCATGGGCGCCGCGCCGAGCTGGAACACCGTCGAGTCCACGGTGGTCTCCGTCGCGCCGTAGGCGTTGACCGCGATCGTCCCGGGCCCGAGGCGGGCGAGCACCCGTTCGGCCTCGGCCACCGGCCAGCCCTCCGAACCGACCATCAGCACCCGCAGCGCCTCCGGCCGCCGGCCCGAGCGCGCCAGCTCCTCGGTCACCGCCGCCGCCAGCGACGGCACGGTCACCATGAGGTGCGCGCCGCTGCTCACCAGCAGGTCGGCCATGGCACGGGGGTCGCCGACGTGGTCGGCCGGGCAGATCACCATCTCGCCGCCGAACATCGCCGACAGCAGGAAGTCGCCGAAGAACAGGTCGACCGACTGGCTGGAGACCGCCAGGCAGCGCGGCCGGGTCCCGGCCAGGCCGTAGCGGGCGTCCCAGGCGTGGGTCATGTGGTGGACGTTGCGGTGCTCGACCATCACGCCCTTCGGCCGTCCCGTCGAGCCCGAGGTGTAGATCACGTACGCCAGGTCGTCCGGCCCGACGTCCACGCGCGGCGGCCGGGCGGGGGCGCGGGCCGGATCGAGGGCGGGATCGTCCAGCAGGACGGCCTCCGTCCCGCCCAGCCGGTCGAGCAGCGCCGTACGGGTGACCACGAGCGGGGCGGCGCAGTCGGCCAGCATGGATTCCAGCAGGGCGCGCGGGTAGTCCGGGTCGAGCGGCACGAACGCCGCCCCCGACTTGAGCACGCCGAGCAGCGCGGCGACGGCGTCCACGCCGCGTTCGACGCAGACGCCGACCAGCGTGCCCGGCCGCGCGCCGCGCTCGATCAGCAGGTGCGCCAGCCGGTCGGCCCGCCCGTCCAGCTCGGCGAAGGTCAGGCTGTCGGGGCCGCAGCTCACGGCGGTGTCGCCGGGCGTGCGCGCGGCCTGCTCGGCGAACAGCTCGTGCACCGGGCGGGCGGCGGGGAAGCGCGCCGCGGTGTCGTTCCAGGCGGCGAGCTGCGCGCGTTCGGCGGCGGTGAGCACGGGCAGGTCCGCCGTCCGCCGGGCGGTGCCGTCGGCGAGGGCGTCGAGCAGGGTCTCCAGGTGGCCCAGCAGCCGGGCCGCGGTGGCCTCGTCGAGCAGCGCCGGGTCGTAGTCGGCGGCGATGGTCAGTTCGTCGCCCGCGTGCACGGTGATCATGAGCGGGTAGTTGCTGCGCTCGTCGCCGAGGTGTTCCAGCACCCGCACGCCGTGCCCGTCGCGCCGGCCCTCGGGGTAGTTCTCGAACACCAGCACGCTGTCGAACAGAGGAACGCCGCCCGGCAGCTCGCCGCACCGGTGGACCTGGGCGGGGGACAGGTAGTCGTACTGGCGGCACTCGGCCTGGTGGTCCTGGAGCCGGCGCAGCCAGTCGAACACCTCGGCCTCGCCGTCCACCTCGACCCGGACGGGCAGCATGTTGATGAACAGCCCCACGATCGACCCGGCTTCCCGCAGGCCGGCGGGGCGGCCGGAGACGGTGGCGCCGAAGCATACCTCGCGCTCTCCGGCGTAGCGCGACAGCAGGATCGCCCACGCGCCCTGGAGCAGCGTGTTCACCGTCAGGCGCGCATTCCTGGCCCGCTCGTACAGGCGGGCGGAGCGGTCGGCGGGCAGGCTCACCCGTACGGCGGCGGCGGAGCGTGACCGGTGCGCCCGCGCCGGAGGCCGGTCGTACGGGATCGGCGTCGGCGCGGCGAACCCGGCCAGCTCCCGCCGCCAGTGCCCCTCGGCCGCCGCCACGTCCTGCCGCCCGAGCCATTCCAGGTAGTCCCGGTACGGCCTGCGCACGGGGGCCGGACGGCCCGCGTACCGCTCGAACACCTGGGTCAGCACCTGCGCCGCGCTCCAGCCGTCAAGCATGAGGTGGTGCGCGGTCCAGAAGACCCGTACCCGGGTGTCGGTCAGGCGGGCGACGACCAGCCGCGCCAGCGGCGCGGTGGCCAGGTCGAGGCGGCGTTCGGCGCGGCGCGCCCACAGCCGTTCGGTCTCGGCCCGCCGCGCGGACTCCGGTAGCCCGCGCCAGTCGTGCAGCTCGACCGGGAGGCGCACGCCGCGCCGCACGACCTGCACGGGCTCGGGCACGTCCTGCCAGACGATCGCCGTGCGCAGCGCCGGGATCTCGTCGGTGACCTGCTGCCAGGCTCGTACCAGGCGGTCCGGGTCGTCCACGCCGTCGAGCAGGAGACTGAAGTGGGAGGCGTAGGTGTCGGCGGCGGGGTCGGCCAGCGAGTGGAAGAGCAGGCCGCCCTGCAACGGCGTGAGCGGGTAGACGTCCTCGACCGAGCGGCCGTCGCCCGCGACCCGGTCCACGGCGGCCTGGTCGAGCCGGGCGAGCGGGAAGTCGGAGGGGGTGCAGCCGCCCGCGCCGGGCTCCGCGCAGTGCTCGACGATCTCCGCCAGCGCCGCCGTCATCCGTTCGGCCAGGGCCGCCACGGTCGCCTCCCGATGCCGCCGGCACGAGTACGACCAGCGCATCTCCAGCCGGTCCCCGCGCACCACCGCGTTGACCTCCAGCAGGTGGACGCGCTCCTGGCGCGGGTCGCGCTCGGTGCCCTCGGGGGTCGGCAGCATGCCGCGCGACTCCATCCGGCCCAGGTAGTTGAAGGCGACCTCGGGCTGCCGGTCGTCGCGCAGCTCGGCCCCCGCGGGGGACAGGTGGCGCAGCGCGCCGTACCCGAGTCCGCGCAGCGGGACCGCCCTGACCTGCTCCTTGACGGACCGGAGCAGGTCGCCCCAGCCGCCGTCCGGGAGTTCCAGCACCAGGGGGGAGACGGTGGTGAACCAGCCGACCGTGCGCGACAGGTCCACCTCGGGGAACAGCTCCTCGCGGCCGTGCCCCTCCAGCTCGACCAGGACGCGGGCGCCGCCCGCCCAGCCGGCCAGCACCCGGCCGAGCGCGCCGAGCAGCACCTCGTCGACGCGCGTCCGGTAGACCTCCGGCACCTCGCGCAGCAGCCGCCGGGTGAGGCCGGCGTCCAGCGTGGCCGTCACCGTCCGCAGGTCGCCGGCGACGTTCGCGCCCTCGGCGTCGTCCACGGGCAGCGGGGGGACCTCGGAGGCCAGCTCCCGTACCCGCCGCCAGTGGGGCAGCTCGTGGTCGAAGCCGCCGGACGCCGCGTGGTCGTCCAGCCGCAGCGCCCACTCGCGGAACGACGTGGAACGCGGGCCCAGCCGGATCGGTTCGCCGGCGGCGGCCTGGCGGCAGGCGATCTCCAGGTCCGACAGCAGCACCCGCCACGACACGCCGTCCACGACCAGGTGGTGGGCGGCCAGGAACAGCCGCCGGGGGCCGTCGCCGGTGAACAGCACGGCCTTGATCAGCGGCCCGCGGTCGAGCGCGAACGAGGTCTGCGCCTCCACGGCCGCGCGGTGGGCGTACCCGGCGCGCTCGTCCTCGGGCACGCCGGACAGGTCGACGCGGCGCAGCACCCGGCCGTGCTCGGCGGCGGCGTTGTGCTGCCGCCACCCGGCGTCGTCCCGCTCCAGCCGCAGGCGCAGCGCGTCGTGCCGCTCGACCAGGGCCGTCAGCGCCGCCTCGACGGCGTCGTCACCGGCTTCGGCGGGCGGTTCCAGCGCGACCGCCTGGTTGAACCGCGGCAGGCTGCCGGCCAGGTTCTCCAGGAACCAGTGCTGGATCGGCGTGAGCGGCACGTCGCCGCTCACCGGGCCGTCCCCGGCCGCCCGGTCGTCGGGCAGGTCGTCGGGCAGGTCGTCGGGCAGCTCGGCGGCCAGGTCGGCGACGGTCTGGCGGAGGAACATCAGGCGCGGGGTCAGCGCCAGCCCCGCCGCCTGCGCCCCGGCGACGACCTGGAGCCCGAGGATGGAGTCGCCGCCGAGGTCGAAGAAGTTGTCGTGCACGCCCACGCGCTCGACGCCCAGGACCCGCGCCCACACCTCGGCGAGCGCACGTTCGGCCGGGGTGCGCGGCTCGGCGTACTCCTCGCCGCTGTGGCGGGCGCCGGTCGGCGCGGGCAGGGCCCGCCGGTCCACCTTGCCGCTGTGCGTGAGCGGCAGGGCGTCCAGGATCACGAACGCCGTCGGCACCATGTGCTCGGGCAGCCGCCGCCGCAGGGCCTCGCGCAGCTCCGCGGGGTCCGCGCCGCCCTCGGCCGGTACGACGTAGCCCACCAGCCGCCTGGTCCCGTTCGCGTCCTCCTTGACCGCGGCGGTGGCGGCGACCACGCAGGGCTGCTCCGACAGCGCGGCCTCGACCTCGCCCGGCTCGATCCGGAACCCGCGCAGCTTGACCTGGTCGTCGGTGCGGCCCGCGTGCTCCAGCCGGCCGTTCGCCAGCCAGCGGGCCCGGTCCCCGGTGCGGTACATGCGCGTGCCCGGCGGCCCGTACGGATCGGCCACGAACCGCTCGCCGGTCAGGCCGGGCCGGTTCAGATACCCCCTGGCCAGGCGCGTGCCGCCCAGGTACAGCTCGCCCGGCACGCCGATGGGCGCGGGCCTGAGCCGCTCGTCCAGCACGTACGCCCGGATGCTCGGGAACGGCCGCCCGATGGGGACCGGCCCCGGGCCGGCGTCCGCCGGGGTCAGCGGCTCGCTCAGCGTGGCGCCGACCATGGTCTCCGTGGGCCCGTAGCCGTTGAACACCCGGCGCCCCGGCGACCAGGCGCGCACCAGCTCGGGCGGGCACGTCTCGCCCGCCACCACCACGACCGCGCCGCGCGGGACGCCGTCCTCGGGCAGCGTCGCGAGCGCGGTGGGCGGCAGCGTGACGTGGGTGACCCGCTCGCGGGCGATCAGCCCGGCCAGCGGCGCGCCGGGCGGGCGTTCGTCGTCGGCGGCGACCACGAGCGTGCCCCCGGACAGCAGGGCGAGCACCAGCTCCCAGAACGCGCCGTCGAAGGAGAGCGAGGCGAACTGGAGCACCCGCGCGCCCGGCCCGGCGTCCATGCGCTCGCGCTGGACGCGCACCATGTCGTGCACGCCCTCGTGCGTGACCACCACGGCCTTGGGCCGGCCGGTGGAACCGGAGGTGTAGATCACGTACGCGGGGTTCTCCGGTCGCGCGGCCGGGGGGCCACCGGACGGTCCGGCGGGCGCCGGGTCGTCCGGCCCGACGAACGGCAGACCGGCGGGCAGCGCGGACGCGCTCTCCCGGGTGGCCACCGCCAGCACCGGACGGGTGTCGCCGACCATGGCCGCGATCCGGCCGGCCGGCTGCCCCACGTCCACCGGCAGGTACGCGGCCCCCGCCTTGAGCACCGCCAGCACCGCCACGACCATGTCGATCGACCGGGGCAGTGCCACCGCGACGTACCGCTCCGGCCCCGCGCCCCTGGCGGCCAGCAGCCGGGCCAGCCGGTCGGCGCGCTCGTCCAGCTCGCCGTAGGTGAGCGAGCGGCCGCCGCACACCACGGCCTGGGCGTCCGGCCGGGCCGCCGCCTGCTCGGCGAACAGCCGCGTCACCGTCAGCGTCTCCGGCCCGGCGCCGGTCCCGGGCCACAACGAGGTCAGCAGCCGGTGCTCGGTCCGGCCGAGCAGCGGGACTCCGGCCAGCGGCCGGCCGGGCGCCGCCGCGATCCCGGCGAGCAGGCGCACCAGGTGGGCGGTCATGCGCTCGGCGGTGTCCGGGCCGTACAGGCTCGTGTTGTAGGCCAGGCTCCCGGCCAGGGCGCCGTCCCGTTCGGTGAAGTCGAACGACAGGTCCATGCTCGCGGCCAGCACGGGCGGCGGCAGCTCGGTGACCCGCAGGCCGGGGAAGGCGGCCGTGCCGGGCGGCAGGTTGCGCAGGTTGACCGCCACCTCCGTCAGCGGCGGGCGGCTCGGGTCGCGTTCCGGGCGCAGCGCCTCCACCAGCCGCTGGAACGGCACCCGGTCGTGGGCGAACGCGTCCAGCACCGTCGTGCGCGTACGGCCCAGCAGCTCCTCGAACGGGCGCGACTCGTCCACCTCGCCGCGCAGCACCAGCGTGTTGACGAAGAAGCCGACCAGGTTCTCCGTCTCGACCCGGTCCCGGCCGGAGACGACGGTGGCCACGGCCACGTCCGGACGGCCGGTGTAGCGGGCCAGCAGCGTGTGCACCGCGGCGACCAGCGTCATGAAGAGCGTGGCACCGGCCCGCTCACCGATCTCCCGCAGCCGCCCGGTGACGTCCGCGGGCACCTCGAACGCGCACGCCGCCCCCGCGGAGCTCCTGACCGGCGGGCGCGGCCGGTCCGTCGGCAGGTCCATGGGGGCCAGCCGGTCCAGCCGGCGCCGCCAGTACGCGAGCTGCTCCCCGGCCTGCGGCCCCGAGGCCCGCTCCCGCTGCCAGGCGCTGACGTCGGCGTAGCTCACCGGCAGCGGCGGCAGGGCGGCGGGCGGGCCGCCGGCGGCCTCGGCGTACAGGGCGGCCAGGTCGTCGAGCAGCACCCGCGAGGACCAGCCGTCGGTGACGATGTGGTGGGCGTGGGCGGTCAGCACGTGCTCGCGCGCGCCGAGCCGGATCAGCCGGGCCCGGAACACCGGCCCCACCCGCAGGTCCACGGGCCGGCGGGCCTCCTCCTCCAGCAGGCGGTCCAGCTCGCCGGGACGCTCCGACAGGTCCGTCAGCGGCAGCGGCACCTCGGCGGCCGGCATGACCCGCTGCGTGCCGCGCCCGTCCAGGGAGCCGAACGTCGTGCGCAGGGTCTCGTGCCGGGCCACCACCCGGGTGAGCGCGGTCCGCAGCGCGGGCACGTCCAGGTCGCCCCTCAGCCGTACGGCCAGCGGCACCAGGTAGTCCACGGCGTCCGGGTCCAGCTCGTACATGAACCAGAGCCGCTCCTGGGCGGGGGAGAGCGGGACCGGGCCGGTGGTGTCCGTACGCGGGATCGGGTCGGCGGCCGACCGGCCGGACAGTCTCCGCAGCATCTGGTCACGGAGGTGTTCCGGCAGTGCCGCGATCCGCTCGTCCCGCTGGGAAGAGATGTGCATCGGGGTGTCTCCAAGCCCTCCGGTTGACGGTCGGCCGCCCGCGCCTGGATGACGTTTCGATGAACTGCGGTAAGCGCGCGGCCCGGACCTCGCGGGCGTCGTCCGAGGCCGCCCGCCGCCTCCTCCTGATGGTGTCAACGGCCGCCCGGCCGCTCCAGAGCATTGAACCGACGGCTAAAGAACCAGGTCGGAGGCAGGTACGGGCGGCGGGCGCGGAGGTGGTTAGGCCGGCGGGCCAAGGGGCAGAGCAAGCACGACGTTGTCACGGTCGAAGCGGATGCGACACGATCGTGATCGGATGTCGATGCTGAATTGTTAGCCCTGGAGAGGTATGACTCCCGCCGGCAAGAAGTTCAGGCTCATGCGGCGTCGCTGCGCGGAGATCGCCCGCCGATTACCGATGCCGCGGCCCTATCGCGTCAGAACGCTCTGCGACCTGGTCGCCGCCGAGCGGGGGCGTCCCATCCGGCTCCTGGAGCTGCCCGGCGACGACGAGATGCTGGGCGCCTGGCTGGCCACCGAGGCGACCGACCTCATCTTCTACAAGCCCGACACGACGCCGCCGCACCAGGACCACATCATCCTGCACGAGCTGAGCCACGTGATCTGCGGCCACTCCCCCGAGGTCGACCCGAAGGCCCAGCGGCACGTGTTGTTCCCCAGCCTCAACCCCGCCCTCGTCCGCCGTGTGCTCAGGCGTTCGATCTACGGGTCGGAGGAGGAGCAGGAGGCCGAGCTGCTCGCCTCGCTCATCTGGCAGCGGGCCTGCCGGGAGTCGCACCCGCGGGCGTCGGACGTCCGGCGCGTGGACACCGCGCTCACCGGGACCGCCGAGGCGATCCACGGCGGGGTGTCCGGCCTCGGCCGTGGGTGAGTGGCTGCGGCTCAACGGCCCCGCGGTGCTGGCCTGCGCGCTCACGGCGTACCGGCTGGCCGCCGTGCGCTCCTGGGTGCGGGACCCGGCCGGGCGGGCGGTGTTCGTCATCCTGGCCGCGATCGCCGCCTCGACGACGGTCAACACGCCCTGGGCCTACGACGTCGTCTGGCGGCTGACCGGCGTGCCGAACCTGGCCAGGCTGGTGTCCCACGCGTTCATGCTGGCCCTCGCCTGGTCGGTCGGGACGTTCGTGCGGCAGGTCGGCGGGCCGCCGGAAGAGCCGCGCCGCCGTACGTGGGGTGAGGCCGCCTGGCCGGCGCTCGTGCTGCTCGGCATGTGCCTGACCTTCGCCCTGGCCCGTACGCCGGTCAACAGCCCGCGCTTCGCCGTCCGCTACGGGGACACGCCGGGCGTGCTCGAATACTGGCTCATCTTCCTGTGCTACCTCGTGCCGGTGTTGTGCCACGTCACCTGGTTCGCCCTGCGTGAGGCCCGCCAGACGGGGAACCGGGCGGTGAGCGCGGGACTGCGTCTGGTCGCCGTGGGCGCGTCCCTGACCGTGCTCTACCACCTGCACAAGGCGGCCTACTTCGCCTGCCGGCGGATCGGCGCCGACTACCCCGACCTGCTGCGGGCGCCTCTGGACATGCTGCTGGTGCCGCTCGGCGTGCTCGCGGTGCTGATCGGCCTGGCCCTGCCGTCGTGGTGGCCCGCGCGGCTGCGCTGGTTCCGCGACTTCCGGCTGCACCTGCGGCTGCGCCCGCTGTGGCGGGCGCTCTACCGGGCCAGCCCGGACATCGCGCTGCTGGCCCCGGCGCCCTTCCTGACCGAGCTGGTCACCTTCCGCGACCTGGACCTGCGGCTGTACCGGCGGTTCGTGGAGATCCGGGACGGCCGGATCGCGCTGGAGCCGTACCTGGACCAGCGCGTGACGGACGCGGCCCGCCAGGAGGGCGTGCGGTCCGGCCTGCGCGGGCAGCGGCTGGAGGCGTTCGCCGAGGCCGCCTCGGTGGACGCGGCCATCCGCGCCCGTGCCCGCGGCATGCCGCCCGACGGCGGCGCCCAACCGGCGGCCGTGCCCGGCGGCGTCGACCTGAGCAGCGACGCCGCCTTCCTCGGCCTCGTCTCGCGCGCCTACCGGCGGCTGGGCGCGCGCTGAGCCGCCGTCACGACCGGTGGACCGCCTCCTCCAGGGAGTCCAGGATCCTGTCCTGCACCACCTCCGACAACGCGGCGACGGTCGGCGTCAGGAAGAGGTCGCGCGGCGACAGCTCGACGCCGAAGGCCGGTCCCACCCGCGACGTCACCCGCAGGCTGGTGATCGAGTCGCCGCCCAGGGCGAAGAAGTCGTCGTGCACGCCCACCCGGTCCAGGCCGAGCACCTGCTCCCAGATACGGCCGAGCGCCTCCTCGGTCGGGTTGCGCGGCGCGACGTACGACTCCGCCTTCTCCCGCGGCGGGGCGGGCTCCGGCAGGGCGGCGCGGTCCACCTTGCCGTTGGCGTTCAGCGGCAGCCGGTCCAGGGACACGAACGCCGCGGGCACCATGTACGCGGGCAGCCGCGCGCCCAGGCTCGCGGCCAGCTCCTCGTGCGAGGGCGCGGGCCCGCCGGCCGCCGGCACCACGTACGCCGCCAGCGTCCGGCGTCCGGAGGCGTCCTGCCTGGCCATGGCGACGGCCTCGGCGATCCCCGGATGCGCCAGGAGCGCGGCCTCCACCTCGCCCGTCTCGATCCGGAAGCCCCGGATCTTCACCTGGCCGTCCACCCGGCCGAGGAACTCCAGATCGCCTTCGGGCGTCCAGCGGACCCGGTCCCCGGTGCGGTAGAGCCGCCCGCCGCCGCCGAACGGGTCGGCCACGAAGCGTTCGGCGGTCAGCGCCGGCCTGCCGAGATAGCCCCTGGCCAGGCCGGCGCCCGCCAGGTACAGCTCGCCCGGCGCGCCGACGGGCACGGGCGCCAGGGAGGCGTCCAGCACGTAGGCGCGGGTGTTGTCCATGGGACGGCCGATCGGCGCCCGTCCCGCCTGTACGAGCTCGGGGGTCATCTCCCGGGTCGTGACGAACGTGGTGGTCTCGGTGGGCCCGTACCCGTTGTGGAACGTGGTCCCGGGGCAGCGGTCGATCACCCGCGCGAGCGCCTGCGGCGAGGCCGCCTCGCCCCCCGTCCACACCTCGCGCAGCCCGGCGAAACACTCGGGCAGCTCCTCGGCGAACAGGTTGAACAGCGCCGCCGTGAGGAACATCCCCGTGACGCCGTGCTCGGCCGCCAGCGCCCGCAGCCGCCGCGCGTCCAGGTCGCCGGGCGCGACCACCACCTCGCCACCCGCCAGCAGCGGCACCCACATCTCGTACGTGGCCGCGTCGAAGGCGTGCGGCGAGTGGAACAACACCCGGTCGTGCCCGCCGCCGCGCCAGCGGTGGTCCATGGCCAGGCTCACCACGTTCTCGTGGGTGACCGCGACGCCCTTGGGCAACCCGGTCGAGCCCGAGGTGTACATCACGTACGCCAGCGACCCGGGCGGGGTGGCGGGCAGGGGGGTGGAAAGGGGGCCGGGCGCGGGCAGGTCGCCGTCCACCTCGACGGCGGGCAGGCGCAGGTCGGCGGCGCGCCCGGCCAGCGCCCGGTCGGTCAGCACCGCGACCGCGCCCGTGTCCCGCAGGATCCACCGCATGCGTTCGGCCGGGAAGTCCGGGTGCAGCGGCACGTACGCGCCGCCCGCCCTGAGCACGGCCAGCATCGACACCAGCGCGTCCGGCGAGCGCCCCTGCAACACCGCCACCCTGGACTCGACGCCCACGCCCAGTCCGGCCAGCACCTCCGCCAGCTCCCCGGAACGGCGGTCGAGCTCGCCGTACGTCAGCTCCGCGCCGCCGCCGCGCACCGCCACCGCGCCGGGCGCCTCCCGTGCCCGCTCGGCGAACAGCTCGTGGACCGTCCGGCGCGGGTGGTCGCGCGCGGTGTCGTTCCACTCCGTCAGCGTCAGCCGCCGCTCCCGCGCGCTCACCGCGCTCAGCGACCCCACGGTCCCGCCGGGGTCCGCGGCGAGCTGCCCGAGCAGCGCCGACAGGCCCTCACCGAGCCGCCGCACGGTCGCGGCGTCGAACAGCTCCTCGTCGTGCAGCAGGACGAACGACAGCTCCTCGCCCGGGTAGACGACGAGGCCGAGCGGGTAGCCGTTCGCCTCGGCGGCGTCCACGTCCCGCAGGCGCGGGCCGGGGGCGGAGTAGTCGATCGGGTAGTTCTCGAAGACCACGATGCTGTCGAACAGCGCCGTCCCCGGCGGCACGTCGCTCCACGCGCGGATCCGGGTGAGCGAGGCCGCCTCGTGCTCCCGCGCCCCCGCCTGCGACTCCTGGAGCTCGCGCAGCCAGGGCAGCAGCGGGCGGGCGCCGTCCACGTGGACGTGGACGGGCAGCGTCTGGATGAAGATGCCGATCATGGACTCGGCGCCGTCCAGCTCCTCGGGGCGGCCCGACACCGTGGCGCCGAAGCACACCCGCGGCTCGCCGCTGTGCCGGGACAGCAGGATCGACCACGCGCCCTGGACCACGGTGTTGAGCGTCAGGCCGGCCGCCGCGGCCCGGTCGGCCAGCCGCCGGGTCAGGTCGGGCGGCAGGGCGGCGCGGACCCGTCCGGCCGCCTTGGGCCGGTGCCGCCTGCCGGGTGGCCGGTCGTAGGGGAGCGGCGTCGGGGCGGTGAGCCCGGCCAGCGCCTCCCGCCAGTAGGTCTCGTCCGCGGCGAGGTCGCGGCCGGCCAGCCATTCCACGTAGTCGCGGAAGGGGCGGCGCGGCTCGGGCGGGCCGCCGTCGCCCTCTCCGGTGAGCCGGGCGTACGCGGCCAGCACGTCGCGCAGCAGCCGGTGCACGCTCCAGCCGTCCAGCAGGATGTGGTGCAGGGTCCACACGACGCGCACGGTGTCGTCGTCCAGCCGGATGACCGCCAGCCTGGACGGCGGCGCGGCCGTCAGGTCCAGGCCCTCGGCCCGGTCGGCGGCGAGGAGGGCGGCCAGCGCGGCCCGCCGCTCGTCCTCGGGCAGGCGGCGCCAGTCGTGCCGGACGACCGGCAGGCGGGCCCGCCCGTGCACGATCTGCACAGGATGGTCCAGGCCCTCCCAGGCCAGGGACGTGCGCAGCACGGGCGTCCGGTCCACGACCGACTGCCACGCCCGCGCCAGCGTCCCGGGGTCGGTGACGCCGTCGAGCAGCATCCCGAACTGGGCCACGTACAGGTCGTCGCCGGCCGCCAGGCACTCGTAGAGCATGCCGGCCTGGCCGGGGGTGAGCGGGTAGACGTCGGCGATGTCGGCCGCGTCGCGTCCGTCGCCGAGCAGCCGGTCCAGGCTCGCCTGGTCCAGCCCCGCCAGCGGGTAGTCCGACGGGGTGCGCCCGCCCGCGCCCGGTTCGGCGCAGTGGCGTACCAGCCGGGTCACGTTCGCGGCGAACCCGTCCGCGAGCCGGGCGACGGTGGCCTCGTCGTGCAGGTCGGCCGAGTACTCCCAGGTCACCTCCAGCCGGCCGGCGCGCACCGCGGCGACGACGTCCAGCAGGTGCGGCCGGACGTCGCCGGGGTCCTGGAACAGGCCGATGGGCGCGACGTCCCGGTAGAGGTCGCCCAGAGGCGGGTCGAACCGGCCGAGGTAGTTGAAGCAGACGCCGGGGTGGCAGTCGGGCGCGGTGCCGCGCAGGTGACGCAGCACGCCGTACCCGAAGCCGCGCCCCGGGACGGCCCTGACCTGCTCCTTGACGCTCTTCAGCAGCTCGCCCCAGCCGTCTTCGTCGGGCAGGCTCAGGGCCAGCGGGAAGTAGGTGGTGAACCAGCCGACCGTGCGGGACAGGTCGGTGCCGGGGAAGATCTCCTCCCGGCCGTGGCCCTCGGTGGCCAGCAGCAGGTCCGTACGCCCGGTCCAGTCGCCCAGGGTGCGGGCCAGCGCGGCCAGGAGCACCTCGTTGACCTCCGTACGGTAGACGCCGGGGACGTCGCGCAGCAGGGCGCGGGTGGTCTCCTCGTCCAGCGACACCGTCGTGCGCCGTCCCGACGCCACGAGGTTGGGCCCCTCGCGGTCCAGCGGGACGTCCGCCCTGTCCGGGGCGCCGGTCGCCCGGGTCCAGTGGGGGAGTTCGCCGTCGAAGGCGCCGGCGGCGGCGTGGGCGGCCAGGGTGCGGGACCAGCTCACGAAGGAGGCGGTCTCCGCGCCCAGGTCGACGGGCTCGCCGCGGACGGCCTGCCCGTAGGCGGTGTGCAGGTCCTGGAGCAGCACCCGCCAGGACACGCCGTCCACGACGAGGTGGTGCGCGGTGAGCAGCAGCCGCGGCGCGCCGGAGCCGGTGAACGACACCGCCGCGAACACGGGCCCGCGCTCGGCGTCGATGCCACGCTGCACGGCCTCGCTCTCGCGCGCGATCACGCCCTGTGCGTCGCCGTCGAGACGGACGTGGCGCAGGACGTTCCCGGCCGGTGGCGGGGTGACCTGCTGGGATCGTCCGCCGTCGTGCCGGATGAAGTGGGTCCGCAGCGCGGCGTGCCGGGTGACCAGGGCGGACACCGCCACGCCCAGCGCCTCTACGTCCACGTCCGCCGCCAGTTCGGCCTCCACGTACTGGTGGAACGTCCCCGGCACGGTGAACCGGTCGAACAGGAAACGCTGGATCGGCGTCAGCGGGGCGGGCCCGCCGTCGGCGGCATCCCCGGCGGTGGCGTTCGCGGGCTGCCCGGCCCGCCGCACGTACGGCGCCAGGGCCGCCACGGTCTGCCGCTGGAACAGGTCGCGCGCGGTGAGCCGCAGCCCGGCGCGCTGCGCCCTGGACACGACCTGGATGGCCAGGATCGAGTCGCCGCCCAGCGTGAAGAAGGAGTCCTCGGCCCCCACGCGCTCGACGCCCAGCACCTCGCCCCAGATCGCGGCCAGCTCCCGCTGCACGGGCCCCGAGGGCGCGACGTAGGCCGCCGCCCCCGCCCGCGCGCCGGGCTCGGGCAGCGCCGCCCGGTCCACCTTGCCCCGCTCGGTCAGCGGGAACGCGGGCAGCACCATGATCACGGCGGGGATCATGTGGTCGGGCAGCGACCCGGCGAGGAAGGCGCGCAGTGCGGCGGGGTCGGGCTCGGCGTCGCCCGCCGGGGTGACGTACCCGTTGAGGCGGTCGCGTCCAGGGGAGGCCAGCACGACCGCGCCGCCCACCGAGGGGTGGCGCTGGAGGGCGGCCTCGATCTCGCCCGGCTCCACCCGGAAGCCGCGGATCTTCACCTGGTCGTCGCCGCGCCCCAGGTACTCCAGCTCGCCACCGGGCAGCCGGCGGACCAGGTCCCCGGTCCGGTACATCCGTCCGCCCGGCGGGCCGAACGGGTCGGCGACGAAGCGCTCGGCGGTGAGACCGGGCCGGTTCAGGTAGCCCCTGGCCAGGCCGGGCCCGGACAGGTACAGCTCGCCGGGCACGCCCTCCGGGACCGGGTTGGCGTAGGCGTCCAGGACGTACCCGGCGCTGCCGGTCAGCGGGCGGCCGATCGGCGGCAGCCCGTCGCCCTCCCGGCTCACGTCCCCGGCGGTGGCCACGACGGTGGCCTCGGTGGGCCCGTAGTTGTTGACCAGCCGGAACGGGATGCCGGGCCGCGGCCTGCGGCGCAGCACGTCGCCGCCCGTCAGGACGGTACGCAGCGCCGTCCCGTCGATCGCGGGCAGGTCGAGCACGGTCTCCAGCCGGGGCGTCGGCAGGAAGCAGATCGTGGTGCCCATGGCGGTGAACCAGGCCACCAGCTCGTCCGGGTCGTCCAGCGCGTCCTGACCGGGGAAGGCGACGCGGGCCCCCGCGCACAGGTAGGGCCAGACCTCCCACACGGCGGCGTCGAACCCGAGCGAGGCCACCTGGGACGCCCGGTCCCGGGGCACCACCCCGAACGCCGCCACGTGCCAGGCGCACAGGTCGGCCAGGCCGCGGTGCTCGATCATGACGCCCTTGGGACGGCCGGTGGAGCCGGAGGTGTAGATGATGTACGCCAGGTCGCCCGGCTCCGTTTCGCGACCGGACCCGGGTCCGGGATGGTCGTCGCCCGTCTCCGTGTCGCGGGGGCGTACGACGGGCAGCCCCTCGTGGTCCTCGTCGGCCAGCAGGATCGGCGCGCCGGTGTCGGCCATCACGTACGCCAGCCGCTCGGCCGGGATGCCGGGGTCGAGCGGCACGTACGCGCCGCCCGCCTTGAGCACGCCGAGGGCGGCGGTCACCATGTCCGGGCCGCGTTCCATGCACACCACCACGGGCACGCCCCGGCCCACGCCGAGGCCGCGCAGCCGGTGCGCCAGCCGGTCGGCGCGCCGGTCGAGGTCGGCGTAGGTGCTGGTGCCGCCGTCCCACTCCAGCGCGACGGCGTCGGGCGCGACCCGCGCCCACTCACTCACCTGCACATGCACCGGCCGCCCGGCCTGGTCGCCGCGGCCACCGGCGGCGGGAGCGGCGGGACCGGTCAGCGTGGGGCCGGTCAGGGTGGCATCGGTCAGGGTGGCATCGGTCAGGGGGGCGTCGGCAGGCGCGGGGGCGGGCTGCGGGGTGGGGGGCAGGGGGAGGCGGGCCAGGGGTTGGTCGGGGGCCGCGGTCACGGCTTCCAGCAGCGCGATCAGGTGCGCAGCCATCCGCTCGGCGGTCGCGGCCTCGAACAGGTCCGTGCTGTACTCGATCATCGCGTCGAGCGCGCCGCCGTCCTCGCGCTCGACGAACTCCAGCGTGACGTCGAAGATCGAGGACACGTGCGGCAGCCGGTACGGCTCGGTACGCGTCCCGGCGAAGCGCGGCGTCTTCGGCGGCGCGTTCTGCAACGCCACCATGGCCTGCACCAGGGGCGTCCTGCTGGGATCGCGCTCGGCGTCCAGCTCGCGCACCAGCCGGTCGAAGGGCACGTCCCGGTTGGCGAACGCGTTCAGCACGGTCTCCCGTACCGCGCCCAGGAACTCGGCGAACGTGGCGCGCTCGTCCACGGTGGAGCGCAGCACCAGGGTGTTGACGAAGCAGCCGATGAGCGGTTCGAGCTCGGGCAGGTCGCGTCCGGAGACGGGGGTGCCGACCGAGACGTCCCGCTGGCCGGCGTACCTGGACAGGAGCACCTGGCACGCCGCGACCAGCACCATGAACGGCGTCGCCCCGGCGCGGGCGGCGAGGTCACCGAGCGCGGAGGCCAGCTCCGCGGGGACGGTGAAGCGGTGCGCGGCCCCCGCCGAGCTGCGTACGGCCGGGCGTGGCCGGTCGGCGGGCAGGTCGAGCGGGGTGATCCCGTCGAGCCGGCCACGCCAGTGGTCGAGCTGGTCCGCCAGGCTGTCGTCGGTCCAGCGGTCGCGCTGCCAGGCGGCGTAGTCGGCGTACCGGACGGGCAGCGGCGCGAGGGGGGCCCGGTGGCCGTGGCGGGCGGCGTCGTAGAGCAGGCCCAGTTCGTCGGCCAGGATGCGCATGGACACGGCGTCGATCACCGAGTGGTGCAGGCTCAGCACCAGCAGGTGGTCCTCGGCGGACCGGCGCAGCACGGCCAGGCGCAGCACGGGGCCGCGGGCCAGGTCGAAGGGCCGGGTCACCTCGTGCCGCACCATGCGGTCCAGCTCCTCGCCGGGGAGGCCGGCGACGTCGGTGACGGTCAGCGGCACCTCGACGGCCGCATGCACCTTCTGTACGGGTTCGGCCTGCGCGGGGTCGGCTTCGCCGTGCTCGATCGTCGTGCGCAAGGGCTCGTGCCGGGCGATGAGCTCGCCGAGCGCGGTGCGCAGCGCCTCGGGGTCGAACGGCCCGCTCAGCCGGTAGCCGAACCGGACGTTGTACTCGGTGCCGCCGGGGTCGTGCGCGTGGAAGAACCAGAAACGCCGCTGGGCGTAGGAGAGCGGCGCGTCGCGTCCGGGCGGGAGCGGGGTGACGACGTCCACGCCCGCGTCGCCCGCCTCGTCGCGGCTCGCGGCGCGAACCCCACCCGGAACCCCGCCCGGAACCCCGGCACGGTTCCCGGCACGGTTCTCGTCGCCGGACTCGGCGGGGTTCTCGGTGGGGTTCTCGGCCGGTTTCAGGGAGGCGGCCAGGGCGGCCACCGTGCGTTCGCGGAAGATCGCCCGGGGGGACAGGCTCGTGCCGAGCGCGGCACGGATGCGCGGCACCACGCGGAAGGCCAGCAGGGAGTTGCCGCCGATGGCGAAGAAGTCGTCGGTCACGCCCACCCGGTCCAGGCCCAGCACCTCGGCCCACAACTCGGCGATCACCCGTTCCTCGTGACCGCCGGGAGGCGTGTAGCCGGTGGCGCCCTGGGGGCCCGTGGCGGGCAGGGCGGCACGGTCCACCTTGCCGCTGGCCGCAAGAGGGAGCCGGTCGAGGTGCTGGAACACCGAGGGGATCAGGTACTCGGGCAGGTCCCGCGCGAGGAAGGCCCGCAACTGCTCGGGTGACGGCCCAGCCGCCCCCTCACGGGACCCACCGCCCGAAGGTGTCTCGGAGGTGGTGGCGGGCTGGGGGACGGGCCGGGTGACGGGGACGACGTGGGCCACCAGGCGGTCGCCGTCGGCGACGACCGCGGCGGCGGCCACCCGCGGATGCCGGGTCAGGGCGGCCTCGATCTCGCCGGGCTCGATCCGGTGCCCGCCCACCTTGACCTGGTCGTCCGCCCGGCCGAGGTATTCGAGCTCCCCGTCAGGCAGGAGGCGGACCACGTCCCCGGTGCGGTACATGCGTTCGCCGTCCGTCCCGTACGGGTCGGCGACGAACCGTTCGGCGGTGCCGCCGGGACGGCCCCGGTACCCGCGGGCCACCCCGGAGCCCGCGACGTACAACTCGCCCCGCTCACCCGGCGGGACGGGCCGCAGCCGGGCGTCGAGGACGTAGGCCCGCGACCCGGACATCGGCCGGCCGATCGGCACCGCGCCGCCGGGCGTGCCGTCGCCGGGTTCGAGGCGGAAGGCCACGCAGCCGACCGTCGTCTCCGTGGGGCCGTACTCGTTGACCACCGTCACGCCGGGACGGTCCGCGCGCCACCGGCCGAGCGCGTCGCCGTGCAGCGCCTCGCCGCCGATCACCAGCTCGCCGCGCTCCGGAGCGGCGTCCGGGGACCCGTCCTCCAGCAGCGGCAGGTGGCTCGGGGTGATCTTCAGGAAGGACGGCCGGACGCCGCCCGGCTCGTCGAGCGTCCCCGCATGGACGCGCCCGCCCGCGACGAGCGGCCCCCACAGCGTGGTCACCGACAGGTCGAACGAGATCGACGAGTGCAGCAGCGCCGTGCCCGCCAGCCCCGGGTAGTCCCGCAGGCAGCAGGCCAGGTAGGCGGCGAGCTGCCGGCGTTCGACGAGCACCCCCTTGGGACGGCCGGTGGAACCGGAGGTGTAGATCGCGTACGCCAGGTCCGCCGGACGGCCCGGGGGAGCGGGCGGCGCGTCGGCGAGCGGCGCGGGATCGTCGTCCACGCACAGCACCCGCGCCGCCGTCACGGGCAGCCGCCCGCGCAGCGCCCGCTGGGTGACGACGACGGGCGCGCCCGCGTCGTCGATCACGACGGCCAGGCGGCTCGCCGGCACGCCGGGATCCAGCGGCAGGTACGCGGCGCCCGCCTTGAGCACGCCGAGCAGCGCCACGACCAGGTCGAGGCCGCGCTCGGCGTAGACGGCGACGAGCGTGTCCGGGCCCGCCCCGAGCCCGCGCAGGCGATGGGCGAACCCGTTCGCGCGCGCGTCGAGCTCCCGGTAGGCCAGCGAACCCGCGGCCGAGGACACGGCGGTCGCGCCGGGGGCCAGCCGGACCCGCTCGGCGAACAGATCGAGGACGTCACGTGTCGAGTTGTCCATCACCCGGTGCTCCTAGCCTCAGTAGATGACGCGGGACCGCGCGTCCAGCCGGAACTCGCGCGACTTGCGAAGATCCCTGGCCACGTTCAGCCGGCGCAGCCACCGGTCCGTCCCGTCGAAGCGGGCGCGGAAGGGCTTGCGTCCGTGCACGGCCTTGTAGTTGTCGATGACGCAGATGTCGCCGGGTTCGAGCACGACCCCGGTCATGGCCGCGTCCACGGTCGCGGCGAGGGCGGCGAGCGCTTTCTCCTCGTCCTCTCCCTGTATTCCTTGCATATAGTGCGGATCGACGCAGAGATACGGGTCGTCCGGGGCGCCGAAAAGCACCGGCATCGGTTTCGGGTCGGTCAGCGCGCTTTCGACCTGGCGATAACTGCGGCGTTTCAGGTCGGCCACCCTCGGGTCGTCGTCCCGGTCCGGGGCACGATTCTCCGGACGATGCGAGTCGTCCGGGAGAATGAGAAATCGGTGCTCCCGGAGGAAGGCTTCTGTGGCCTCGTCGAGATGTATCGAACCGACCTCGGCGAAGGTCGTCTCCACCTTGTCGGGATTCCGCAGGCAGAACAGCCCGAGATAATCCGTGCGAAGCGGGTGGAAGGCGTCCTCGGTGTGCCAGACCAGCGTTTCCTCGCTGCTCCAGCCGATTTGCTCGCGTTCGAAGCCGCGCATCGGGAAAACGTCGTGCATGATGCGCCCGTCCTGCTGCGTCACCCAGCCGATCGGCTCGCCCAACAGGCTCATGACCAGGTAGAACGCGATATCTAGCGTCAGTGTCGGCGACGGCGTGGGACGTGATCTCCAGTCCTCGGGAGTGGGGCCGAGGGCGGCGTCGTCCACCGGCAGCCCGGAGATCACCAGCAGGCCGGAAGGCTCGGCCAGCCGGAAATCGTGCAACTCCGCGCGGAGGCGTCTCGGCAGCTCGTCGGCATAAACCCGGCCGATTTCCTGGAATTGCGCGGACTCGACTCCCGGATGCTGCCGGGCGAGCTCGCCCGCCAGCTCCGTGATCGCCGTCGCCTCGTCTTTCCGCAGTTCGAAAGTCGACACAACTCGCTCCCTTCCTCGGCGACACCCGTCCGGTCAAGGTTCGGTCGTCGGAGGGCCGGAGCTCAATGTGTTTGAGCCTCAAGCTAAACAGGGCAGTCACGAAGCCGGTGTGCTAGCGTCGAAAAGGTATCAGCGAGCGTCCCGTGCCGGTGTCGGCCCCCGGGCGGAAGCGCCGCGCAAGTGAAATTCGCCGACGACCCGGCTCCTGGTCGGCGCTTCCCACGACGTCATTGACAGCGGAGGAGGACCCGGTGCGCCGATCACGACTGGCAAGGATCACCAGTGCGGCGGCTCATCTGCAGGTGTTCGCCATCGCGGGGATCAGCGCGGTGCTGCTGATCAGGACCTGGCTGGCGAGCACGGGCTACCCGAAGCTCGGCGGCGGCGACCTGCACATCGCGCACGTCCTGTGGGGCGGCCTGCTGATGGCGGTCGGGCTCGGCCTCACCCTCGCCTTCCTCGGCGAGCGGGCCAGGACGTGGGGCGCGCTGCTCGGCGGAGCCGGTTTCGGCACGTTCCTCGACGAGGTCGGCAAGTTCGTCACCGAGCGCAACGACTACTTCTACCGGCCCGCCGCCGGCATCATCTACCTGGTCTTCGCCGTCCTCGTCGTGCTGGCCCAGTGGCTCAAGGGCCGCACCGGCTACACCGGCGCCGAGCGGACCGCCAACGCGCTGCACGCGGCCCTCGTCGGCGTCACCTCCGGGCTGACGGTCGAGCAGCGGCGCAGCGCGATCCGCCTGGTCCAGGACTCCGGCGACCCGCTCGACGCCGCCACGGTTCGCCTGCTCGGCATGGTGCCCTCCAGCGAACCGCCCCGCTTCCCCGCCGTGCGCGCCGCCCTGGCCTGGCTGGAGCGCTTGTGCCGGCGGCCGGTCGTGGTGGTGCTCGCGGTGGTCTACCTCGCCGTACGGGCCCCGCTGCCCCTGGTCGGCCTGGCCCTGGAGAGCTCCTACGACTCCCTCGGCCAGGAACGGGAGTGGGGAGCGGTGATCGGCCTGGCGGCGTCCGCGGCGGTGACGGTGCTGCTCAGCCTGTGGGGCGCGGCCCGGTTACGGTGGAACCGGGCGGCCGCCTTCCAGGCGCTCTACCTCGCGCTTCTGGTCGACATCCTGTTCGGCCAGGTGTTCGCGTTCATCGTGAACCAGTTCTCCGCGGTGCCGGGGCTGGTCGCGGACCTGCTGGTGCTGGCCGTGCTCGGCACGACGAACCGGCACCTGCGCAGAACCGCCCCGGCCCGCGACCCCGGCGACGGGCCGGGGGCGCGGGCCGGGAACGAGGACCGGGACGGCTGAGGTCCCGGGAGCTACGACCCCGACGGCTCCGCCATGGCGACCGCGATCCGCCGCGCCCCCGTGTACGGCTCGCGCCCGTGCGAGGTGAGCATGTTGTCGATGACGAGCAGGTCGTCGGCCGCGTAGTCGAAGCGGCGGGAGGCCGCCCGGTAGCACTTGCGCAGGTGGTCGGTGACCTCGTCGGGGATGGCGCCGCCGTCGCCGTAGTAGGTGTTGCTCGGCAGCCCCTCCTCCCCGCACATCTCCAGCAGCCCCTCGCGCACGGCCTCGGGCAACGTCGTGACGTGGAAGAACGTGGCGTGGTTGAACCAGACGGGCTCACCGGTGACCGGATGCCGGTGCACCGCCGCGCGGACGGCCTCGGTGCGCAGCCGTCCGTCCCCGAGCCAGGTCGCCCGTACGCCGTTGCGCTCGCAGTACGCGGTGACCTCGTCCCGGTCGGAGGTGTTGAACGCCTCCGACCACGGCATGCCGAGTTCGTCGTCGTAGGTGCGCACGACCATCCAGCCGCGCCGCTCGAACTCCTCGCGCACCGCCGGGTCGAGGGTGTCGTGCACCTCCCGCGTCGAGGCCAGGGGCGTGGCCCCCTGCGACTCCGGCGGCCGCATGCAGTGGAAGAACAGCACCATGGGCCAGACGGCCTGGTAGGAGTTCTCGTTGTGGAGGAAGATCTCCTCCTCGGGCGGGTAGTCGGTCGAGGTGTAGACGTTGCCCTTGATCACGCTGCGCGGCGACGACCGTTCGGTGTAGGCCAGCGGCGTCCCGGAGAACGCGCGCACGGCCGCGTCGAACCCCTCGACGCCGCCCACCTCGAAGCCGCGGAACAGCAGCGCCCCGTGGCTGGTCAGGCTCTCGCGCAGCGCGCGGTGCCCGGCCCTGATCCGGTCCTGGACGGGCTCGCCGCCGCCCTCGATGATCAGCACGGCTCACTCCTCCATCGCCGCGATGAGGCTCTTGGGCCGCAGGTCGGTCCAGTTCTCGTTGATGTAGCCGAGCGCGCGTTCGCGGTCGGTCTCGGGCAGCGCGACTGCCCATCCGGCCGGCACGTCCACGAAGGCCGGCCAGAGCGAGTGCTGTCCTTCGTCGTTGACGAGCACCAGGTAGATGCCCTCGGGGTCCTCGAAGGGGTTCGTGCTCATCGTGCGTCCTCCAGGGAAGGTCAGTTGCGTTGTGAGATGAGTCCGCCGCCGCGCAGCAGCGCCATGCCCAGCGACGTCAGCGTGTGCAGGGCCGTGTTGCGGTTGCGGGCGGTGGTGATGAGCCCGGCCTTGCGCAGCACGGTGGCGTGCTTGCTGGCGCCGGCCAGGGAGATGCCGAGCCGCTCGGACAGCGCGCCGGTGGTGCAGCTGTCCATGAGCGCCTGCATGGCCGCGGCCCGGGTGTGCCCGACGAGCGCGCCGAGCGCCTCGTCGTCGGCCGTGGGCTCGGCCACCAGGTCCGACAGCACGGCCGGCGTCCAGGGGACCGAGACCACGAGCGCGGGCAGCCCCGTCTCGTGCTCCCGGTCCAGGAACAGGCAGTGCCTGACCTGGAGGAAGAACGAGGGGCTGAGCAGCAGGCCCTTGCCGTCGAGGTACACGTCGCGGTCCTCGTCGTGCGGGACCTCCAGGACCGGCGGGTTCCAGACCAGCTTCGGGTGCAGGGTGTCCAGCAGGCACTCGACACCGTTGGTGATCGTGATCCGGCCGAACGTCTCCCGTTCGAGCTCCAGGTAGGCACGCACCCGCCCCCAGTACGGCAGCACCGCGGCCCGGCAGAACGCCAGCACGGTCGCGGTCGCCCACGGGACGGCGGCGTCCCCGGCGCGGAAGCCGGACTCGCCGGGGGAGCGGTCGAGCAGTCCGAGCAGCTCGCCGAGCGGCCGGCGCTCGCGGGCCAGCCGATCCACCTGGCCGGCCGTGCCGTTCATGCGTTCGCGCACGTCCCTCCGCCACTCGCCGTGGACCGCGCCGCCGCTTCTGGCGAACAGGTCGAGGGCGAACACGCTCTCGGTCACCGGGCCCAGCGTCGCCGCCATGCGCAGGCGTGCCAGGTCTTCGACCGTGAAATGAATCCGCAGCACCGCGGCTCCCATTTCGCATTTTCCGGGTTCGTCGATCACGCCGCGGCGCGGGAAAAAGCGCACGACGCGGTGGCCGCGTGGATCAGGGCGGCTTGGCGATGAGGGCGTCCGTGGTGGGAGCCCCCAGTTTTGCTCAAGCTAACTCGGAGGCAGTTGGGAAGTCAACTGGGGTTGGTGGATCAAGAATTTTGCATCTACGCCAGTTGATGACCGCCCGTGGGCAACCGTGAACGCCCTGCACAGGGGGCGCATGCCAAGCCGCGGGGCCGCACGCCACCACCCTTCTGACCGCCCTGTTTAGCTCCGGCGTCAATGAGCTGGAAATCGGCCGGGGCCGTCCGGCACGCTCGGAAAAGGGCGGTCGGAGCACTGCCCAATCCTTTTTCCGGTTCTTCCGACGCGCGTTTCCCAACGCCATGGACAAGGGCTCAAGAATGGTAAAGAACGTCGTCATCGTGGGCGGCGGCACCTCGGGCTGGATGACCGCCGCATATCTCCGGGCGGCATTCGGTGACCGAATCGCCGTCACTCTGGTCGAGTCGAAGAACATCGCGACGATCGGCGTGGGAGAGGCCACGTTCAGTACGATCCGTCACTTCTTCGACTATCTCGGGCTGGACGAGCGGGAGTGGATGCCCGCGTGCAACGCCACGTACAAGCTGGGGATCCGGTTCGAGAACTGGCGCGCCCCGGGCCATCACTTCTACCACCCGTTCGAACGCCTGCGCGTCGTGGACGGCTTCCCCCTCACCGACTGGTGGCTCGACGCCCGTCCCGGCGGCGACTTCGACCGCGACTGCTTCGTCATCAGCTGGCTGTGCGAGGCCAAGCGCTCGCCCCGCTACCTGTCGGGCGAGCTGTTCGAGCAGGACTTCACCGAGAACTCCGACGAGCGCGCCTACCGCACCACCCTCACCGAGCAGAACACCCAGTTTCCCTACGCCTACCATTTCGACGCCGCGCTGCTGGCCTCCTACCTCACCCGGTTCGGCACCGAGCGCGGCGTCCGGCACGTCCTCGACGACGTCGTGGACGTCCGGCTGGACGAGCGCGGCTGGATCGACCACGTGCTCACCAAGGAGCACGGAGAGCTGTCCGGCGACCTGTTCATCGACTGCACCGGCTTCCGCGGCATGCTGCTGAACAAGGCGCTGGACGTCCCCTTCGTCTCCTACCAGGAGAGCCTGCCCAACGACCGGGCGGTGGCGCTGCGCGTGCCCGCCGACATGGCCCGCCGCGGCCTGCGCCCCTGCACCACCGCCACCGCCATGGACGCCGGCTGGATCTGGACCATCCCCCTGTACGGCCGCATCGGCACCGGCTACGTCTACGCCGGCGACTACTGCACCCCCGAGGAGGCCGAACGCGCCCTGCGCGAGTTCGTCGGCCCCGAGGCGGACGAGCTGGAGGCCAACCACATCCGCATGCGGATCGGCCGCAGCGAGCGCTCCTGGGTGAACAACTGCGTGGCCGTCGGCCTGTCCAGCGGCTTCGTCGAGCCCCTGGAGTCGACCGGCCTGTTCTTCATCCAGAACGCCATCGAGCAACTGGTCAAGCACTTCCCCGCCGAGCGCTGGGACGACCGGCTGCGGGAGTCGTACAACCGCCAGGTCGGCAACGTCATGGACGGCGTGCGCGAATTCCTCGCGCTGCACTACCACGCAGCCGCCCGCTCCGACAACGACTACTGGAAGGACGCGGCCACCCGGCCCCTCCCCGATGGGCTGGCCGAACGCCTGGAGCTGTGGCAGGCGCGCCTGCCCGACAACGAGACGATCTTCCCGCACTACCACGGCTTCGAGTCCTACTCCTACATCGCCATGCTGCTCGGGCTCGGCGGCGTCCCGGTGCAGGCTCCGCCCGCGCTGCGGCACTTCGACCACGGCCGCGCGGAACGTGAGCTGCGGCTCGTACGCGAGCAGGCCGAGGCGCTGGTCGCCAACCTGCCCAGCCAGTACGAGTACATCGCCGCCCTCAACGGCGACGCCATGCCCGGACGGCGACCCGAGCTGAGCCGGACACGATGATCCCGGCAGAGGGACCGGCGCGGATCGCCCTGTTCGGCGTCCTGCTCGCGGCGGTCCTCCTCCTCGCCTGGGCAGGGCGGCGGCTGGCCGGCGTGCTGCGCCAGCCGGCCGTGATCGGCGAGGTGGCGCTCGGGATGGCGGCGGGCCCGCTGGTCGTCGCCGTGGCCGGTCCCGGCGCCGCGCGGGCGCTGCCCCTCGACTGGCTGAGCTGGTGCGGGCACGCCGGCCTGGTGCTCTACCTGGTCGGCGTGATCCACGAGCTGCGCCTGGCCGCGCCGCTGGTGCGCGGCCGGGCGGTGGGCTGGACCGCGGCGGGCACGCTCATCGTCCCGCTGCTGGCCGGCGCCGCCGTGGCCGTGTGGGCGCTGGCCGGGGACGAGCCCGGCCTGCGCGGCACGGCCCCGGCGTCCGCGCTGGTCGTCTTCCTGGCGGTGGCGTTGTCGGTCACCGCCGTCCCCGTCCTGGCGCGGATCCTGTCCGAACGTGACCTGGTCGGCACCCGGGTGGGGGCGTTGTCGATGACGGTCGCCACGGTCACCGACGTGGCGGCCTGGCTGCTGATCGCGCTGGCGGTCAGCCTGGCGACCGGCGGCCTCGGGAACGTGGCCGTGCTGCTCGCCCTCACCGCCGCGGCCCTCACGGGTGCGTTCGCGGTACGGCGCGCGCTGAGCCCGGCCCCGCTCCTGGGGCTGCCCGCCCGCGCCCCGCGGGCGGCGGCGGCGCTCCTCGCCGTCTGGGCGCTGGCCGCCGCGGCGGCGATGCGCTCGTGGGGGCTGACCGAGATCCTGGGCGCGGCCCTCGCCGCCCTCGCCCTGCCCCTGACGGCCGCGGCTCCCGCCGATGGGACTGCCACGCGCGGCGGCGAGGATCCGTGGGCACGGCCCGTGCGGCTGGTCGCGGGCGCCGGGCGGCTGCTCGTCCCGGTGTTCTTCGTGGTCACCGGGTTCACCGTGTTCGCCGAGCCGTTCGCGGTGGCCCCCTGGTCGGCGATCGTCCTGGTCACGCTGCTCGGCATGGCGGCCAAGGCCGGGGGCGCGTACGCCGGCGCCCGCCTCGGCGGCGAGCCGCCCGGGACGGCGCTCCGACTGGGCGTGCTGCTCAACACTCGGGGCCTGACCGAGCTGGTCGCGCTGCAGATCGGCCACGAGGCCGGGATCCTCACCCCGGCCATGTTCCTCGCGCTCGCCGTCATGGCGCTGGTGACCACGGCGGCGACCGGCCCGTCGTACGCCCTCCTCCAGCGGCCGCGACGGCCGCGCGGGACGGCCCCGGTACCCGTCGCACAGAACGGAGGCTTGCGATGACGGATCTCCCGCTGGTGGAGGCCCTGCCCATGACGCCGACGGTCGACCCCGACCGTTTCCGGTCACTGATGTCCACCTTCCCGAGCGGCGTCGCCGTCGTGACCGTGACCGACCCGGACGGCCGCCCGCGCGGCATGACCTGCTCGTCGGTGTGCAGCGTCACCCTCGACCCGCCGACGCTGCTGGTCTGCGCCCGCAGCCTGAGCCCCACGCTGCACGCCATGCTCAAGACCGAGCAGTTCACCGTGAACCTGCTGCACGCCCACGCCCGCGACACCGCCGAACTGTTCGCCTCGGGCGCCGCCGACCGCTTCGACCGGGTCAGATGGTCCGCCCGCCCCGCCTACGGCGGGCCGCACCTGGTGGAGGAGTCCCACTCCGTCGCCGACTGCCGGGTCGCCAGGACCGTGGAGGCCGGCGACCACATCGTGGTCTTCGGCGAGGTGTACGGCATCGAGCGGTGCGCGCCGGCCGTACCCCTCCTGTACGGCCTGCGCGCCTACTCGTCCTGGCGTCCGGGGACCGAGCCGTCATGACCGGCTCAGAAGGTGCCCGTCCACCGCAGCCGCCGCCACGTCTCCGCCCACGGCAGGCGCGGCTCCCGGCACACCAGCAGCTCCTTGCCCTCCTCGAAGTGCGGGACGTCGAAGGTGAGCCGCCCGCGCGCCTCGCACCGGCCGAACAGCGCCGAGAACGACGCCCGGTCCACCCCGACCGCGACGACCACGTCCACGCCGTCGGCCGGACGTCCGAAGTCGGCGTAGGAGTTCTGGGCGCTGTAGGTCCTGGGCAGCCCGTACGCGCCGCCGTACCGGGCCAGGGCCCCGGCCTCGCCGTAATTCTGGGCGTACACGACGGCCCGCCGCCGTTCGTCCACCGGCAGCGCGCGGTGGACGGCGGACACCTGCGCGGCCAGGTCCGGCCAGCCGGTCTCCCCGAACTGCTCCTCGCCGAGCACGGCCAGCACCGGGTTGCCGGCGTACGTCGCGATGGGCAGGACCGGCAGCACCATGAGCGCCGCGAGCACCCCGTTGAGCACCGCCGCCGCCCCCAGCCACAGGCGGCGGCCGAGCGTCGCCGCCCGCACGCACCCGGCCGCCACCAGCACGGTCAGCAGCCCCTCGGTGTAGCGGGGCTCGGCCCCGAGCAGCATCAGCAGCGGCGCCACGACGAGGTACGCCGCGGCGACCGCCCGGTACGGCCGCCACTCCGCCCGCCGGAGCAGGGCCACCAGCCCGATCACCCAGACCGGCGTGAGGAAGGGCCCGATCATGAGCACCTGGCCCACCAGGAAGTTGACGGCGCCCGCCGGCCCCGCCGACATCTCGCTCGCCATCGTGAACTGCGGCCACCCGTGCACGGCCTGCCAGACGAGTCCGGGCGAGGCGATCAGCAGCGCGACCCCGGCGCCGCCCAGGAGCCACCCGCCGCGCAGCACGCGCCGCGGCCCGGCGACGAGCAGCCCCGCCGCGAGGGCCACGACCAGCAGCACCACCAGGTACTTGGCCAGCAGCCCCACGCCGACGACCGCGCCCACGGCGAGCCACAGCCGCTCGTCGCCGGTCCGCAGGACGCGGATCACCAGCCAGCAGGCCGTGACCCACACCAGGTGGTCGACGGCGGTGGGGTGCAGCACGTGCCCGGCGGCGAGCGTGGCCAGCGTGGCGGCGCAGACGCACGCGGTCAGCACCTGGAGCCGGCGTCCCGCGCCGAGCTCGCCCGCGATCAGCCCGGTGACCAGCACCGACACGGCGGTCAGCAGCGCCGGCACGACCCGGATCGCCGTCAGCGAGTCGCCGAACAGCACGATCTGCAACCGGGCCAGCAGGGGGACGAGCAGCGGCTGGTCGACGTACCCCCACGCGAGGTGCTCACCGGCGACCCGGAAATAGAGCTCGTCGACGTAGTAGCCGGGGCCTCCGGCGAATGCCAGAAAGACCGCGAGGACCGCGACGGTGACCACGGAAAGGCCGATGGCGGCCCTTTTCGGAGATGTCTCCGCCCGAGGCGGAGAAATAGTTGCGACGGTGTCCACGAAAACCCCTTCCAGCGTTTGTGTGGAGGTGTAACCGCTGGTCGCAGCCTCCCATCGAGTCGATGAGGACACAATGGAATTGACTCGTCCGGAAAACACACAGCTCGTCGGCCGAGTCCTCCGCCATGCATTGACGGGAACGAATCGAGCGACTTATTTTGCGTCCGGGTATCCCACTCCAAAACGCACGTGAGGTGAATGTGATGCAGGAACTCCAGGCGATCAATCTCACCGAATTCGAATGTCTGGCGCTGAACAGCCCGCTGAACCTCGCCGACGGGCACGCCCGGCAGGCGCTCACCGCCAGCCAGGCGCGGATCATCGACGACCTGCCCAACCTGTTCGCCAAGGCCGCCGCGCGGGCTCCCGAGGAGGTGGAGCTCGACGCCTGCCGGGCGTACCTGGGCCTGCTCGGCCAGCACAGCCACCCGGTCGGCGAGAACCGCGTGTTCGCCTGCTACTCCTCCTCGGTGGCCATGGAGATCTTCGCCAGGGCCCTGGCCCAGAAGGGCGACACGGTCGCGCTGATCCACCCGACGTTCGACAACATCCCCGACATCCTGCGCGGCGTGGGCCTGAACCTGCTGCCCCTGGAGGAGGACGTCCTGCACGGCGGCGACCTGCCCCGCGCCCTGCTCGACGCGGTGAGCTGTGTCTTCGTCACCACGCCCAACAACCCCACCGGCCGCGTGGTGACGGAGGAACGGCTGCGCGCCCTGGCCGCCCAGTGCGCCGAGCACGACGTCGTCCTGACACTGGACACCTCGTTCCGCGGCTTCGACCCCCGGGCCCACTTCGACCACTACCGGGTGCTGGAGGACAGCGGCTGCCGCTGGATCGTCATCGAGGACACCGGCAAGCTGTGGCCCACGCTGGAGCTGAAGATCGGCTGGCTGGTCACCTCGGCCGAGCCCGGCCTGCCCGTCGCCAAGGTCTACTCCGACATCCTGCTCGGCGCCTCACCGCTCGTGCTGGCGCTGGTGCAGCGCTTCGCCGAGGACGCCGCCGACGGCGGCCTGCCCGACCTGCACCGCTTCATCGCCGGCAACCGCGCGCTGGTGCGGCGCTCGCTCGCCGGCCTGCCGGACGTGGACTTCCCCGACCCCGCCAGCCGGGCCAGCGTCGAACGGGTCCGCCTCGGGCGACGCTCGTCGCTGGAGGTGTGGTCCGCGCTGCGCGAGCACAACGTGTACCTGCTGCCCTGCCAGAAGTTCCACTGGGCCGACCCGTCCGAGGGCGACCACATGCTCCGCGTGGCGCTCGCCCGGCCGGCCGCCTCGCTCGACGAGGCGACGCGGGCCCTCCGCCTCGTCCTGTCCTCCCGATGAGCCCCACCCCCGCCGCACCCCGCCCCCGCGCGGCCCCCGGCCCCCCGGTGTCCCCGGCGCGGGGGCGGGCCGGGCCCGGGTCGCACGCGCTGCGCTGGGAGGCGGGCGTCGTGCAGTCGGTGGCGCCACCCGGTACGACCGACCTCGGCCCCGGCTACCTCGGCCCCGGCCTGCTGCCCGTGGACCTGCTGGCGGAGGCGTACGCCGAGGCCCTGACCGGTTACGGCGCGGCCGCCCTGGCGTACGGCGACGACCGCGGCGCGCTCACCCTGCGCGCGGCGCTCGCCGCCCGCCAGGACGTGTCGTGCGGGCCAGGTGGCGTGCTGGTCACCGCCGGCACCTCGCAGGCCCTTCACCTGCTCGCCACCGCCCTGGCCCGGCCCCGCGACGCGGTGCTCGTCGAGGACTCCTGCTACGACCTGGGCAGGCTCGTCCTCACCGACTGCGGCCTGCGACCGTACGGGGTTCCGGGGGACGCCTCCGGGATGGACCCGCAGGCTCTCGACGCGGCCCTGACCCGCACCCGCCCCGCCTTCGTGTATCTCAACCCCACCTTCCACAACCCGACCGGCCGGGTCACGCCGCTCGGCCGCCGCCGCGAGCTGCTGGCCGTCGCGCGCCGGCACGCGACGACGATCGTCGAGGACGACGCCTACGCCGACCTGCGCCTCGACGGCGGCACCGGACCGCCCGCCCTGGCCTGCCTGGACGGGCACCGGGGCGTGATCAGACTGGGCACCTTCTCCAAGTCCCTGGCCCCCGGGCTGCGCCTCGGCTGGCTGACGGCCGAGCCCGCCGTGGCCGACCGGCTGGCCGCCCATGGCGTGTTCCAGAGCGGCGGCTGCCTGAACCACACCACCTCGCTGGCCGTGGCCACCCTGCTGGAGCGGGGCCACTACGACCGCCACCTGCTCTGGCTGCGCGAACGCCTGCGCGAACGGCGCGACGCCTTGGTGGACGTCCTCGCGGCGCGGCTGGACGGCGGCTTCGCCCTCGACCGGCCCGCCGGCGGCCTGTTCGTGTGGGTGCGCGCCGACCGCCGTGAAGCCGGGCTGCTCGCCGCGGCACGCCGCGCGGACGTCCTGGTCGCCGCCGGCTCCCGCTTCGCCGCCGCCCCCGTCCCCGGCTCGACGGCGGGCGCCGTACGGCTCGCGTACGGCCTCAACGGCCCGGACGAGCTGGCCGCCGCCGCGGAACGGCTGGCGGAGGTCTGGAACACGATCCCCCCGGAGACCTGAGAATCCGCCCACCGAGAATCCGATGCCCCGACAGGAGACGACCCCCTGATGACCGCCCCCCCGCACACCGCACCCTCGCCCACCGCAGCCGACCTCCAGCCCGCCGCGTCCCCACCCGCCGCGTCCCCGCACGGCTACACGCTCCCGCTCTCGCCCTCGGGGCGTGCGGCGATGGTCACCCCGCCGCCCTGGCACTTCTCCGGTGACGTCATCATGGCCGACTACCGCGTGGACCCCGAGGCCGCCGCCCGCTTCCTGCCCCCGGAGCTCACCCTGGGCCCCGACCCGGGAGCCGCCGCCGCGATCTTCGCCGAGTGGCAGTGGTGCTCCGCCGACGGCGCCGAGCTGGCCGACCCCGCCCGCTGCCGGTTCGCCGAGTTCCTGATCCTGCTCGCCTGCGAGTACCGCGGCCGTCCTCTGGCCCGCTGCCCGTACGCCTGGGTGGACGAGCCGGTGCCGCTGGTACGCGGCTGGATCCAGGGCATGCCCAAACAGTTCGGTCAGGTGCACCAGATCAGGCCGGCCCGGGTCGGCAGGGCGGGGCCCAGGCTCGCCCCCGGAGGCCGCTTCGACGCCGCGCTGTCGGCGGGCGGCAGGCGCGTCGCCGAGGCGGCCGTGACCCTTGAGGGCCGCGCCGACGAGCCGCCCCGCCTGCACACCGTCCCGCTGGTGCACACGCGGCTGTTCCCGGCCTGGCTCCCGGCGGAGGAACCGGTGACGCGGCTGGTGACCTCGGAGGTGAGCGACGTGGAGTTCTCGGAGATCTGGACGGGCCGCGCCGAGGTGCGCTTCCCCGACGTGCCGGACTCCGACCTCGCCCGACTGGCCCCGGTCGAGGTGGGCAGGGGGTACGTCTTCTCGTACGCGGAGACGCTGCACCATGGCCGGGCGCTGGAGCCGACGTAGACTGTCGTTAACGGAACGCTATTCGGTCGTCAACTGAAGTTAATTCCTCTGCTATGCTGGCGGCAGCGTCCCCTTCTCCACCCAGCCGCCTCCGTGCATCCGGCAGAGGAATCATGCCCGACACCCCATCCGAGGGACGCCGTACCCTAGCGGCGAAGCTGGACCACCTGTTCCGCACAGTCCACTCGCCAGAGGGCGGCGAATACAGCTTCGAGGACGTCGCCGACGCGCTGCGGGCGGCGGGCGGGCCCACCATCTCGGGCACGTACATCTGGCAGCTCCGCAAGGGGTTGCGCGACAACCCCACCAAGCGCCATCTCGAGGCGCTCGCGGGATTCTTCGGCGTCCCGCCCGCCTACTTCTTCGACGACGAGGCGGCTGAGCGCATCGACGCCGAGCTGTCGCTGCTCGCCGCCATGCGCGACGCCTCCGTCCGGGGCATCGCGCTGCGGGCGGCCGGGCTCTCGCCGAAGAGCCTGACCGCGATCCTGGAGATGGTCGAGCGCGTACGCGAGCTCGAAGGGCTGCCCGACGCCGCCGGGGGCGACACCCCCGAAGAGTGACCCGCGAACGCGCCTGCCGCGGCGCGACGTGTCAGCCGACGCCCGCTCCGCCGACCTCGGCCGTACCGGCGTGCCCAGGCCCGCCGCCCGCGAGCCGACGCCTTCCGGGATCGCCCGCGGACGGATGGTGACGTTCCCCTTCATGCCTTGGCGGCCGGCGATCGCGCCCATATCTTGGTGATCGTTTTTGCCGGCTCTTCGGACAGTGGGGTGACCATGAGAACCACACGCACGAGCCTGACCATCCTGGCGAGCATCCTCCTCATGGCCGGACAGGCGGCGGGCGCGGGCCCGGCCGCGGCGGACGGCTGCCCGGCGACCACCGACCAGTGGGAGGTCACCGACCTGGGCGTCACCGGGTACGCACTCGACATCAACGACCTGGGACAGATCGCCGGCTCCAGCGTGAGCGCGACCGGCGAACAGCGGGCGACCGTCTGGGACGGCGCGCAGGTGGTCGACCTGGGCAGTCTCGGCGGCGGCCACGCCTCCGCCGGCGCCCTCGACGAGGACGGCAACGTCGTCGGCAGCAGCTACACGGCGACGGAGAAGGGGCACGCCTTCCACTGGCGCGCCGGGACGATGACCGACCTCGGCATCTTCGGCAGCGTCCCCACCCTCGTCCACGACGTCAGCGCGGGCGTCGTCGTGGGCGAATATCGGTACTGGCTGCCCAACGGCACGGCCCGCTACCAGGCGTTCCGCATCCAGGACGGCGTCCGGACCGACCTCGCCGCCGTCCCCGGCAGCCAGGCGGCGGCCGTCAACCCGGCCGGGCAGATCGCCGGCACCCAGGGCCGCCTCGAACCGCCCGGCCCGGCCGGCCAGCGGACCCACCGGGCCTTCCTCTGGGAGGACGGCGTCATCACCGAGCTCGGCACGCTCGGCGGCCGGTGGAGCCAGGCCGAGGGGATCAACGGCGACGGTCACATCGTCGGCCAGTCGGCGCTCGGCGCGGACGGCGTGCTCGCGGGCGGCTACATCTGGAGCGCCGAGGAGGGCATGCGGCGCCTGCCCGACGCCGGCGGCCTGGCCGCGCCCAAGGCCGTCAACGACGACGACGTGATCGCCGGCACGCACACCTGCACGGGGGCCGGCACCGCCGCCCACGCGGCCGTCTGGACCGGCCCCGGCGCGGCTCCGGCCCTGCTGCCCGACCCGGCGACCGGCACCGCCACGATGGCCAACGCCGTCAACGCGCAGGGCGAGATCACCGGGTGGGCCGAGGCCCCCGACGGCTCGCGCCGCGCCCTCGTGTGGCGGCTCACGCCCGGGAACTCCTGAGCGCCGGCGAGCTCCGCCGTCGGAGCTGCTCGCTCACGGACGGGGACTCATCCCGTCGGCATCCGCACCTGATCTCTCCGTTAGCTGAATGTGACCGAGTGGCTACTTTCAGCAATACGGCGGCGGGCATGAGCAGGCGTACCAGAAGGTGCACCCGAAAGGATCACGTCATGAACGAACTGCCCGGCCTCCCTATTGGGCTTCTCTCCGACGAGATGGCCTCGCTGGAGGACTGGCGCTCCGAAGCCACGACCGGCGAGCTGAGCTGACCGGCACCGACGGGCCCGCCGACGCCTCGGCGGGCCCGTCGGCGAGCGGGAGGGGAGGGGAGCCCGTGCCGCCGCCCTACCCGCCCGCTCGCCGCGTCCCGACGGCGGACCTGCTGCACGGGCATCTGGTCACCGACCCCTACCGATGGCTGGAGAACGCCGACAGCGCCGACTGCGCCACCTGGCTCGACGGCCAGGCCGCGCTGCTGGCCGCGCACGCCCCCGCCTGGCGCCACCGGCCGCGGCTGCGGCGACTGCTGGAGGAGTTCGCGGCGGACGGCGGCCCGGCGGCCGGCCCACCGGTGATCCGCGGGCCGCGAAGCTTCTACCTGCACCGCGCCGCCGGGCAGGAGCTGCCGGTCCTCATGACCGCCCTCGCCGGCCGCGCACCGGCCCCGCTGCTCGATCCGCTGAGGCTGGACCCGTCGGCGCTGACCACCCTGGACGCCTGGCGGCCGTCGTGGACCGGCGATCTGCTGGCCTACCAGACCTCGCGCGGCGGCGACGAGCGGCCGGTCCTCCAGGTCCTCGACGTGCCTCGCCGGCGCGTCGTGGCCGGGCCGCTGCAACCCGGCCGGATCACGCCGATCGCCTGGCTGCCCGACGACTCCGGCTTCTACTACCTGACCCTCTCCACCGGCCCGTTCCCGCCCCGCCGCCAGGTACGGCTGCACCGCCTGCACACCGCGGACGACGACGCCGTCGTCTTCTCCACCGCCTGGCCGCATCTGTCCATCGCCATCAGCCCCCACGGCCACGGTCTGTCCATCAGCGCCGCCCCTGGAGCCCAGAGCGGCAACCGCCTGTGGCTGGCCCCGATCGTTCCAGGCCGGGAGCACCTCCTGGACGCGCGCCTGATCCACGACGGCGTCCGGGACCACACCACCGCGATGCTCAAATCCGGCCCCGCCGGCCGCCTGTACGCCGTCACCGACGCAGAAGCCCCTTATGGTCGTGTCTGTGCCGTCGAGCCCGGCGACCCGCACGCCTCCCGGTGGCGGACGCTGGTCACCTCCAGCGCTCCCGCGGTGCTGTCCGGCTGCGTCCCGCTCGTCGGTCCCCGCCGGCAGCCGTACCTGTTGGTCAGCCTCATCAGCCCCGACGGCGCCGAACTGCGCCTGCACGACGGCGAGGGCGCCTTCCTGTGCGCCGTCCCGGCACCCGGCCGCGGACCGGGCACCATCACGGGCCTGACCGGCCCGCCCGGCGGCGCCGAGGCCCACTTCACCTACAACGACTTCGTCACCGCACCGGCCGTGTACCGCTACGACCCGCGCGACCAAGGGTGCCGCCCATGGCGACGGCCCGGCGGGAGGCAGAGGGCGCCACGCCCGGCGAACGCGCCCACGGTCGCCCGGCTCACCTACCCCTGCGGCCAGAGCGCCGGGCACCTGTACGTGCTCGCCCGCCCAGGACCGCGAGGCCCGCGCCCGGCCGTCCTGACCGCCTATGGCGGCTTCGGCGCCTCCTTCCGGCCCACGTACTCGCCCACCACGCTGGCCTGGGTGGCCGCCGGCGGCATCTACGCCATCGCCGCGGTACGTGGCGGCGGCGAGTACGGCACGGCCTGGCACGCCGCCGGGCGCGGCGTCAACAAGCCCAACGCCGTGGCGGACTTCATCGCCGCCGCCCGTCATCTGATCGACGACGGCTGGACCACCGCCGGTCAGCTCGCGATCAAGGGCGCCTCGCACAGCGGCCTGCTCGTGGCCGCCGCGCTCACCCGCGCCCCGGAGCTGTTCGCCGCCGCCGTCTGCTCCGACTCCGTCACCGACCTCGTCCGCTACCCGAGCTTCGGGCTGGGCCGTTTGTGGATGACCGAACTGGGCGACCCGGACCACCCCGACCACCTGCCGGTGCTGCTCGGCTACTCTCCCTACCACCAGGTGCGACCCGGCATCCGCTATCCGGCGGTGCTGCTGACCACCCCGCGCACCGACCCCCGGGTGGACGCCATGCACACCCGCAAGTTCGCCGCCGCCCTGCAGCACGCCACCGCCTCCGAGCAGCCGATCCTGCTGCGCTGCGAGGAGGGCGTGGGCCACGGCGCGCGCGCCGCCTCCCGCTGGCACGACCTGCACGCCGACGCCCTGGCGTTCTGCGCCGCCCACACCGGGCTCGCGGACGTTCTCCAGGGGTCGTGAGCCCGGCCGACGGCCTGTCCGCCGCGGCGCCGCGTGCCTGCGCGAACGCCTCACCCGCCGCACCGTTCGAGTCAGGCGGCTCGGCGGCGCGGGCGGTGTTCGCTCATCGGACGGCGTGGACGACTCGCGCATCCGGCCCCGGAAAGACGAGGGACTCGTGGTCGTCGTCCAGCCACCGAACCAGGTAGGGCGGCGAGCCGTCCGCGTGCGCCACCTCCACGATGAACCCCACGCGGCGGTGCTCGCCGTCGCGCGTGCCCTCCACGATCAGCTGATCGCCTTTTGCAGCCTTCATCTCGACTCCCTCACGTCCTGTTCCATGAAGTGACGTCCGGCTGCCTCTACCCCTCCGAATGCGTCTCTCCCATCGGACCGGGAATCTCCGCGGCAGGGGGCCGAGAGGGCGCGGCTCAGCAAAGGCGGCCGGAGGAGACGCCGGACTCGCGGGTGCCGGGGCCGGGCGTGGGCCGCAGGCTGGTCGCGTCCGCCTGGCGCAGGGCGGCCGCCAGTGCGTCGCGCACCACGGTCAGCGCGGGGGAGCCGGTCGCCGCCAGCCTGCTTATCAAGGTGATCCGGGTGCTCGTCAGCCGCCGGTCGTCGAGGGCGATCGCGGTGAGCAGGCCCGCGTCCAGTTCGGGGCGGGCGCCGTCGACCGGCATGAAGATCGCCACTCCGGTCCGGACGGCGAGCTCCCGTAGCAGGGCCAGCGAGTTGGTCTCGTAAGCGATGCTCAGGCGGACGCGGTGTTCGGCGGCGGCCCGCTCGACCTCCTGACGGATGCCGAAGGACCGGTCCGGGAGCGCGAGCCGTACGCCGAGCAGATCGCCCAGGTCGCATCGCGGCCGGGCCGACAGCGGATGACCGGGTGCGACCATGACGAACAGCGGCAGGGGCCGGGTCACCAGTTCCGTCACGTCGGAGCGGGGAACGGGGCCGAAGACCAGGCCGAGATCGGCCCGGTTCTCGGCGACGTGGGCCGCCACGTCATTGGACCCGGCCGCGAGGACGTTGACCGCGATGTCCGGATGTGTGGCCGCGACCTCGGTCAGCGCCTGCGGGACGAAGCTGCTGAGCGGCGCCTCGACCGTCGCGACGGTGACCTGGCCGGCGGTCCTGTGACGGCCCGAGCCCAGCTCGGCGTGCAGCCGCTCGGTCGTCGTCAGTTGCTCGTCGGCGAACCCGAGCAGCAGTTCCCCCGCGGAGGTGAGCGCCATGCCCTTGGGCCCGCGGCTGAACAGCTCGGCGCCGAGGTGCTCCTCCAGCAGGCGCAACTGCCGGCTGATGGCGCTGGGCGCGATGAACAGGCTGTCGGCGGCCCGGGCGATGGAGCCGGTGTGCGCCACCTCCCGGAAGTAGCGCATCGCCGCGGTTTCCAGCATGTCGCCTCCTCGCCGGCTCGGAGCATGCGCAAAATTAGCACGCTGTCGGCGAAATCGGCTAATGGCCATCTTTCTTCGCGAATGGGACGCTTCCTCTGTCGAAAAGGAGAGGACCGAAAATGATGGATGCAGCCGGTGTGGGATCGGGCTACCGGTACCTGCCGGGCGTCGGGCAGTACTCGGCGGGCGTCGTGGCGGACCCCGGGCACGGGATCGTCCGGGTCCGCTTCCCGGTGCCCGTGCCGCTCCGCGCCGCCTTCGGCGCCGCGGAGAAGATCATCGGCGTGGCGGGGCGGCCGCTGACCGCCCTGTGCTCGTGGGAGTTGCGCTCGCCCCGGCCGTTCACGGAGTCGTCGTTCACCACGTTCAACGCCGAGTACATCGCCCTGCTGGACGCCTGGGGAGTGATCGGACCGGACGGCGCCAACCCGGTGGCTCGCAGCAATGTCTGCCCGGCCGCCGACCCGGTGCCGGAGCCGAGCGCGCACGCGTTCGCCTTCACTGTCCCGGCGGACACCGACATCGTGCAGTACGTGGTGTCGGGCAGCGCGGAGTCCCCCGAGGGCCTCGGCGACTACCGGGATCACATGGTCGCCTACCGGGACGTGTCCGCCGGCGGCCTGCTGGCCAAGGTGCGGTTCGTGACGAGCGCCATGAAGAGCCGGATGGAGGGGCTGGGCGTGTCCGGCCACCCGCCGCGGGTCGTGCAGATCTACACGGTCCATGACGTCCAGTCCGTGCTGCGGGACGAGGTGATGGGCCCTCTGCGCTGCACGGACGGCCTGACCTGGCATCCGCACCGCCCTCCCGTGCTCGACCTCGAGTACGAGATGGACTGCCGCACGGTGGGAGCCGAATACCTCGCCGGATCAGGAGGGATCGCCCGATGAAGCTCCTCCGCTACCGCCCGGCCGCGGGCGAGGCGGCCAGGCCCGGTCTCGTCGACGGCGCGGGCCGGCTCAGAGATCTGTCCGCCCACGTCCCCGACCTGGCGGGCGAGTCGCTGGGGCGGGCGGCAGTCGAACGCCTGGCCGCCCTCGACGTGGAGTCGCTGCCGCCGGTCTCCGGCGAGGTCCGGCTCGCGCCACCCGTCGCGGGCACCCGAAACTTCATCGCCGTGGGGCTGAACTACCGCGACCACGCCCAGGAGACGGGCATGGCCGTCCCCGACGAGCCCGTCCTGTTCAGCAAGGCCGCCGGCGCCATCGCCGGCCCGTACGACGACGTGGTCGTCCCGGAGGGCGCCACTCAGGTCGACTGGGAGCTCGAACTGGCCGTCGTCATCGGCGAGCGCATCCACCGCGCCGACGAGGCCGAGGCGGCGCGGGCCGTCGCCGGCTACTGCATCTGCAACGACGTCTCCGAGCGCCACTGGCAGCTGGGCGGCACGGGCCAGTGGCTGAAGGGCAAGAGCGCGCCGACGTTCGGCCCGCTCGGGCCCTGGCTGGTCACCCCGGACGAGATCGGCGACGTGTCCGCGCTCGCGATGTCGCTGACCCTCAACGGCGAGGTCGTGCAGCAGAGCAGCACCGCGGAGATGATCTTCCCGCCGGTCTTCCTCGTCTCCTACATCTCTCGGTTCATGACGCTGGAGCCGGGTGACGTGGTGACGACCGGCACACCCGCCGGGGTCGGGATGGCGCACGGGCGCTACCTGCGCCCCGGCGACGTCATGCGCCTGGACATCGAAGGTCTCGGCCATCAGCAGCAGGTCGTCAGGTGAGCCTTTCGGTGACCGCCGCGGACATCGGGGCGGCGCGGACGCGGATCTCCGGCCACTGCCGCCGGACGCCGGTCATCCAGATCCGCGGGGACGACCTCGGCCTCACGTCCGGCGTGACCTTGAAACTGGAGTCGCTGCAGCACACCGGCTCCTTCAAGCCGCGCGGCGCCTTCAACAACCTGTTGTCCGCCTCCGCGGACGCCGGGAAGGCCGGGGTCGCGGCGGCCTCGGGCGGGAACCATGGCATCGCCGTCGCGTACGCGGCCCGCAGCCTCGGCCTGCACGCGACGATCTTCGTCCCGGCCACGGTCAGTCCCGTGAAGCTGGCCGCCCTCAACGAGCTGACCGACCACGTGATCGTGACCGGCGGCGACTACGACGAGGCGCAGCGAGCCTGCGCGGATCACGTACGCGACTCCGGGGCGTACGAAGTGCACCCCTACGGCGTGCCCTCGACGGTCGCCGGCCAGGGCACCATCGCCGCGGAATGGGACGAGCAGGCACCGGAACTCGACACCGTCCTGGTCGCCGTGGGCGGCGGCGGCCTGATCTCGGGGCTCGCCTCGTGGTGGCACGGCAGCCGGGTCGACGTCGTGGGGGTCGAGCCGCGCGGCTCCCGGGCCCTGCACGCGGCGCTCGAAGCCAGAGGCCCCGTGGACGTGACCGTCGACTCCGTCGCCGCCGACTCCCTGGGGCCGCGCAACGTCGGAGACCTCGTGCACCGGATCTGCGCGCAAGCCGTCTCCCGCGTCGTCCTCGTGGACGACGACGACATCGTCCGCGCCCAGGCCGCGCTGTGGCGGGCCTTGCGGCTCCCGGCGGAGGCCGGCGGCGCCACCGCGCTGGCCGCCCTGCTCGGCGGCGCCTATCGGCCGCGCCCCGGTGAGCGCGTCGGCGTGCTGGTGTGCGGCGGCAACCTCGATCCCCGTCTGCTGATCACCTGAGCCGACTTTCGTCCGCTGTTCCCTGAGAGGCCCATATGCCCCCTGCCTCCGTCTCCACCTCGCCGGCGGCGACCGCCGCGCTCTTCCGCAAGATCTCGGTACGGATCGTGCCGCTGATCCTGCTCGGCTATCTGTTCGCCTACCTCGATCGCATCAATCTCGGGTTCGCCAAACTGAAGATGCTCGACGCGCTCGGATTCGACGATCTCGTCTACGGGCTCGGCGGCGGCCTGTTCTTCGTGGCCTACATCGTCTTCGAGGTGCCGAGCAACGTCCTGCTTCAGAAGGTCGGCGCCCGCTGGTGGCTGGCCAGAATCATGATCACCTGGGGGATCCTGTCCGGTCTCACGGCTTTCGTGACCGACGTCTGGCAGTTCTACCTCCTCAGGTTCCTGCTGGGCGTGGCGGAGGCGGGATTCGTCCCCGGCGTGCTGCTCTATCTCACGCAGTGGTATCCCTCGCAGCGGCGCGCTCGCGTCATCGGGCTCTTCCTGATCGGCCTGCCCGCCGCCTCGCTGCTGGGCGGGCCGCTGTCGGGATGGATCATGTCCTCCTTCGACGGGGCCGGAGGCTGGGCGGGGTGGCAGTGGCTGTTCCTGCTCGAAGCCGTGCCCGCCGTCCTGCTCGGGCTGCTGATGCCGCTCGCGCTCTCCTCCGGTGTACGGACCGCCGGCTGGCTCTCCGACGCCGAGAAGGACCTTCTCGAAACGGTGCTCAAGGCCGACCGGGACGCGCTTCCCGCTCAGGGGCACGACCTCGGCGCCGCGTTCAGGTCGGGTCGCGTATGGCGGCTGGGACTGGTCGCCTTCAGTTTCCTGACCGCCACCTACACGATCAGCTTCTGGCTGCCGACCATCCTGCAGGAGGCAGGAGCGGAGGGAACCGGCGCCATCGGCTGGCTGACCGCCGTCCCCAGTGCGTGCGGCATCGTGGCCCTGCTGGTGAACGGCTTCCTGTCGGACCGGGCGCAAGAGCGCCGATGGCACATCATCGTGCCGTTCGCCCTGGCCGTCGCGGGACTGGCGATGACCGTCGTGACGGACTCCTCGGTCGTGCTCGTCACGCTGGCGATCACCCTGGCCAACATCGGGATCGTCGCCAGTTACCCCGTCTTCTGGTGCCTGCCCGGCGTCTTCCTGCAAGGCGCCGCCGCCGCGGCGGGCATGGCGCTCATCTCGTCGATCGGCAACCTGGGCGGGTTCGTCGCCACCTACGCGCTCGCCTGGATGAAGGACCTGACCGGGAACGCGGCAAGCGGCTTCATCGCCGCGATCGTGCTCCTGGCCGCCAGCATGGTGATCATCCACCGCCTTCCCGCCTCGGAGGTGAACCGGTAGGCGAGCTCGCGAGGGCCCGTGCCGCGCTGCCCGGACTTCAGTTCCGCTCAGGGACGTCACCGGAGAGCTCCGCCTTGAGGCGGACGGCGATGTCGGTCCGGAGGGCCTTCTTGTCGATCTTGCCGACCTTGGTCCAGGCGAGTTCCCCGACGACGACGAGCCGTTCGGGAAGCTTGAAACGGGCGACCTCCGCGCTCTCCATCCGCGCGCGGATCTCCTCCAGCGTGACCGTCGCGCCGTCCCGGGGCACGACGTACACGCACACGCGTTCCCCGAGCAGGGCGTCCGGCATGGCCACGGCGGCGACCTGGCTGACCGAGGGGAGCTGGTACACGAGGTTCTCGACCTCCTCGGCGGAGATCTTCTCCCCACCCCGGTTGATCATGTCCTTGTCGCGGCCGGCCACCACGAGGTTGCCCTCGGGGGTACGCAGGCAGATGTCACCCGTGCGGAACCAGCCGTCGCCGGTGAAGGAGCGGGCGTTGTGCTCCGCGGCCCGGTAGTAGCCGCGAGGGGTGTACGGCCCGCGCGTGAGCAGGAGTCCGGCCTGGCCGTCCGGTACGTCCCGGTCCTGCTCGTCCACGATTCTGATCTCGTCGTCCGGGCACAGAGGACGGCCCTGCGTGGTGCACACCGTCTCCGAGGGGTCGTCCAGGCGGGTGAAGTTCAGCAGGCCCTCCGCCATGCCGAACACCTGCTGCAGCGTCGCCCCGAGCACCGGCTCCACCTTGTACGCCAGCTCGTCCGCCAGGCGGGCGCCGCCCACCTGGACGACCCGCAGGGTGGCGAGCTGCCCGGCGCCGTGCTCGGCGGCCCGTTCCAGCCAGCGACCGGCCACCGCGGGCACCACCGCGGTGTGCGTGACGCCTTCCGCCGCGATCGTGGCGAAGGCCCGTACCGGCTCGGGCGAGGGCAGCATGACCACCCGCCCACCGGCGAGCAGGACGCCCAGGATCCCCGGGCAGGCGAGCGGGAAGTTGTGCCCGGCGGGCAGGCTGACCAGGTAGACCGACTCCGACGTGATCCCGGCGACCTCGGCGCTGGCCCGGGCGTTGTAGGCGTAGTCGTCGTGGGTGCGGGCGATGAGCTTGGGCAGGCCCGTCGTGCCCCCGGACAGCAGGAAGACGGCCACGTCCCGGGAGGAGGGAGGGGGCGCGTCGAAGCCGGCCCGGCCGGCGGGCGGGCCGCACAGGGCGCGCAGGTCGACGCTTCCGGGTTCGACGTCGTCCCCGGCGACCAGCACCCGCCATCCGGCCCCGGTGGCGGCGCGTACGTCGGCCGCCAGGTCGTGGGCCAGTCGTTGGTGGTCGAAGTCCCTGCTCCGGTCGGGGACGGCGATCGCCACGGCCTCGGCGTGCACGGCCAGATGGGTGAGCTCGGCCCGGCGATGGGCGGGCAGCGCCATCACGGGCACGACGCCCGCGCGCAGGCACGCCAGGAGGAGGACGACGAACTCCCACGAGTTGCCCAGCTGCATGATGATCCGCTCGCCCGGGGCGAGGCCGAGGTCACGCAGGCGCCCGGCGGCGGCGTCGGCGCGGTCGGCCAGCTCGCCGTACGTGAGGCGGAGGCCCGTCCCGTCGACCAGCGCCGTGGCGTCCGGATCGCGGTCGGCGACCTCTCGCAGCAGGGTGCCGATCGCGGCCCCGGCCCAGTAGCCCCGCTCGGTGAAACGGGCGACGTCGGCGTCCGGCCAGGGCACGGTGTGCTCAGTGATCGGTGTGGGCATCGTCGGCCTTCCTGGTGAGGATGACGGCGTCAAGCGCGATCAGACCTTGTGGCGTGAGCCGCAGCGGATTGACCTCGATCTCGTCCAGGAGCGGATTGGCGGCCAGCAGGCCGCCGAGCCTGGAGACGATCGTGCCGAGGTCGTCGGGGTCGAGGACGGGGCCGCCGCGCCACCCGGCGAGCAGGGCCCGCCCGGCCAGCTCGGACGGCATGCGGGCGGCCTCGCCGGGGGACAGCGGGGCGAGCCTGACGGTGACGTCGGCCAGGGCTTCGGCCACCGTGCCGCCCAGCCCCACGAGCACCAGGGGGCCGAAGACGACGTCGCGTCGCGCGCCGACCACCAGGTCGATCCCGGCCGGCGCCATGGCCTCGACCAGGTAGCGGCGCGCGCCGGCCGCGTCCAGCGCGTCGAGCGCCGCGTCCAGGCCGGCGTGGGTGGACACGCCCAGGTGCACGCCGCCGATCTCCGTCTTGTGCAGGATCTCGGCGTCCAGCAGCTTCACGGCGACCGGCGTCCCGACGGAGTCGAACGCGGCGTGGGCCGCCGCCCGGTCCGCGCAGGCATGGCGTGGCATGGTCGCCACGCCCAGCCGTTCGAGCAGCTCCTTGCCCTCGTGCTCGTCGTACCGGGTGGCCAGGCCGGTCGGCGCCTTCCACGGGTCCTGGACGGCCGGGCGGGGCGTGCGCGCGCGGGCGTCCGCCAGCAGGGCCGCGGTGGCGGCGGCGACGCCGCGGGCGTCGTGGGCCACGGGGACGCCCGACTCGCGCAGGGCCCTGCGGTCGCGGTTGACGTCGTCGCCCGTTCCCGCCAGCCCGAGGACGACGGGGACGCCCGCGGTCCCGCCTTCCGTGACGGCGGCGATGACGTCAACCGCGACCGGCTCGTGCAGGACGTACCCGGCGATGACGTCGACGCCGGGGTCGGAGCCGGTGGCGGCGAGCACCGCTCCCAGCTCGGGCCCGGGGCGGCCGGTGTCGACCGGGTTGCGCTGGAAGGTCAGCGGCGGCAGCAGCCCGGCCAGGCTCCGGCGGGTGCCGGGAGTGAGCTCGGGCACCCGGATCCCGCGTCCTCGCAGGTCGTCGAGGAGCAGCAGCCCCGGACCCGCCTGGGCGGTGACGACACCGACCCCCGGGTCGGCGCAGGGCCGGGCCCGCGTCACTGCGAGCGCGCCGACGGCGTCGACGAGTTCGCGTTCGTCATCGACGAGGACCGCCCCCGCCTGGGCCAGTGCGGCGCGCGTGGTGCGCCAGGAGGTCGCGAGCGCCCCCGTGTGCGACGCGGCGAAGGCTCCGACATCGTGGCGGCCGACGACCAGGGCGACGACCGGCCGGGTCGCGGTGAGCCGGCGCACGCTCGCGACCAGCCGGGGCCCGTCCGCCACCGACTCCACGTGCAGGGCGACGGCGGTGGTTCGGGGATCGCCGGCGAGGTGGTCGAGGACGTCGGGGGCCGTGACGTCGGCCGCGTTCCCGAGGCCGACGGCGAGGCTGACGCCGTGCCCCGCCTCGGTCAGCGCGAACGCCAGGGCGTGGTTGACGCCGCCGCTGGCGGCCACGACGGCGACGGCGCCGGGCGCCACCCGGTGGGCGCCGGGGACGAAGCTGGCGGTCAGCCGCGCGTGGGGGGCCAGGAAGCCGCTGGTGTTCGGACCGAGGAGCCGAAGGCCCGAGTCCCGGGCGACGGCGGCGAGCCGACGCTGATGCTCGATCCCGGCGCCGCCCGCCTCGGCGAACCCGCCGCCGCACACGACGGCGGCCCGCACGCCCGCGGCGGCCGCCTCGCCGAGCACGTCGGCGCAGGCCGCGGCGGGGACGCAGAGCAGCGCGAGGTCGACGGGCCCCGCGCCGGCCGCGGCGCCGACGGACGGGTGCATGGTGGTGTCGCGCGGGTTCACCAGTGCCAGGAACCCGTCGAAACCGGACAGCGAACGGGCCATGGCGGCGCCGAGTTTGCCCGGGTCGCGGGAGGCGCCGACGACCGCGACGCCGCGCGGGGCGAACAGCGGGCCGAGGTCGTTCGCGCGATCGCCCCGCCCGGTTCCGAGGCCGTTCACGTGAGGACTCCGACCAGGTCCGCGCGGCCGGACAGCACCGTGGTCAGCGCCCGGTCCCGGTCAGGTTCCCGTTCGACCAGCAGTACGGGGAGTCCCGCGCGCATCCGTGCCTCCTCGCACAGCCGGGTACGGGTCAAGGCCGTGCCGCCGTGCACGGCGACCAGCGCCGGTCCGGCGGCGATGGAATCGCACAGACCAGGCAGGCCGGCCTCGGTGTCCGGGGCCCTCAGCAGAGCCCCCCACGCGCCGGGCAGCGGAGTCGCCGAAAGCGGCAGCTCGCTCTCCCCCCGGACGGCGGCCGGGACGCCGTCCGCGGCGGCCACGACGTCGAGCAGCCGGCCGGGCGCCGACCAGCCCGCGGAGTCGAAGCGCGTCTCCAGGGGAGCGGCGCCGTGCAGGTCCCGCCACCGGCGGTGGGCCCAGCCGGTGAACTGCGGCGCGCGTCTGGCCAGCCGCGCGTCGGAGATGCTGCGGGACATGAAGTGGTAGGCGAACTGCCACGGCTCAAGGGCGTCGTAGTAGCTGCCGAAGCTCTCCCACCAGGCGAGGCTGGGCCGCGCCGAGTCCTGGATGTGCCGGACCGGCGGCTGGGCCGCCCGCTCGTAGCTCGCGAGGGCCGTACCGAGGTCGCCGGGGTGTCCGGCCAGCGCCCGCGAGAGCGCGACGGCGTCCTCCATGGCCATCTTGGTGCCCGAGCCCACGGAGAAGTGCGCGGTGTGCGCGGCGTCGCCGAGCAGCACGACGGGCCGCGGGGTCAGGGTGTGCCAGTGACGGGTGCGGCGCGTGCGGAAGCCGGCCCAGCGGGAGTTGTTGGTGAGCAGCCGTCCGCCCTCGATCTGCTCGGCGAACAACCTCTCCAGGTACGCCTTGGAGCGCAGGTCGCTCGCCCCGGGCGGCAGGCTCTCGTCGAACGCGTCGAGACCGGCACGCCGCCAGGACGCCTCGTCGGTCTCCACGATGAACGTCGACATGGTGTCGGAGATCGGATACCCGTGCACCGCGAAGACGCCGTCGGGGCCGCGTTCGTGGATGAAGGTGAGCCCGTCGAAGAGGTGGTCGGTGCCGAACCAGATGAACTTGGCCGTGGCGGTCTCCACCTGCGAGCCGAGGCCGGGGCCGAGCGCCTCGCGGATCCGCGAGGAGGACCCGTCGGCGGCCACCACGAGGTCGTAGCCCGCCAGGTCGTCGAGCGTCACCTCGGAGGAGAACCGCAGGTCCGCCCCGACCGAGCGGGCCCGTTCCTGCAGCAGCAGGAGCAGCGTGCGCCGGACGACCGCGGCCATGCCGTTGCCGCCGCACCTGATCCGCTCGCCCTTCAGCCGCACCTCGATGTCGTCCCAGTGCCTGCCGTGCTCGGTCAGGGCCGCGCGCAGCACGGGGTCGGCCTCGTGGATCGCCTCCAGGGTCCGGTCGGAGAAGACGACCCCGAAGCCGAAGGTGTCGTCGGCGCGGTTGCGCTCGAAGACGGTTACTGCGGACGACGGGTCCGCCTGCCGGATCAGCGCGGCGAAGAACAGCCCGCCGGGCCCGCCGCCGACCACCGCGATGCGCATGGCCCCCTACTCCTTGGTCGTCAGGCCGAGGATCCGGCCGAGCGCGGCGCTCAGCGCCGCCTCCGGATCGTCCGCCGCGGTGGCGGACCGCCAGGCGACCATGTGGTCGGGACGGACCAGGAGAGCCCCGTCCTCAGCGACCTCGGAAAGGGCGCGGTAGTCGCCGTAGCTGTCCTCGAAGTCGCAGCCGCGGCCGATCGAATGGACGCGGACGGGCACGCCGAGGCGTTCGGCGACGCGTCCGGCCGCCTCCCGCCAGGCCGCGCCGTCGAGGCCGGTGAGCAGGGTGAACCGGCCCCGGCCGCACAGGTCGAAGGTGGAGACGCGCTGCTGGTCCTTGGTCAGCCACACGTGCGGCAGGTGGCGTCCCGGACGGGTGGAGGCGAAGTGGTAGATCTCCTCGTCCCGCGGCGCGGGCTGCTCGGGCGTGCCGTCGGGGACGATCGCGCCGGACGTGTAGTGCTGGTTGGTCTCGACGCCGTGCGTGTTGAAGCACATGATCGTGGCCCGCAGCGCGGCGTCGAACTCCTGCCGCCGCTGGGCGCCCTCGGCCGTCGGCCGCAGCAGGGCGTCGAGGGCGTCCCGCAGTTCCCGCGCGCCCGAGGCGGGCGGCAGGCGCAGCGCCATGAAGATCGGCGGCATCAGCCCGTCGCTGCGCTTGGCGCGCTGGACGATCTGCTTGGCGACCGGCAGCCGCTCGTCCCGGTAACTGTCGAGCAGCGACGGCCCGGCTTCGCCGCGCAACACCATCGCGAGCTTCCAGCACAGGTTGTAGCTGTCCTGGATGGAGGTGTTCGACCCCAGGCCGTTCATCGGCGAGTGCCGGTGCACGGCGTCGCCGACGCAGATGACCCGGCCCGCCATGTTGTCGGTGGCGTAGACGTCGTTGACCGCCCAGATGGAGATCGACTCGACCTTCACCGGCACCTGGTCGTCCCCGATCAGCTGGTGCGCGATGCGGACGCCGTCCTCCTCGGTGAGCGAGGGACGCCCGGCGTCGACGTCGTATCCCCACACACCGACCCATTTGGTCCACGGGCGCACCATGCGCAGCACACCGATGCCGTTGCCGTCGTGACCGACGCCCGGCTGAACGAACCAGTACATGTCACCCGGGCGGTGTTCGACGAAGCGGGTCAGGTCCGCCTCGAACACCACGTTGATCGAGCCGCCCAGCCCCATCCTGCCGACCAGCGGCAGGCCCGCCTGCGCGGCGACGGTCGAGTTGCCGCCGTCCGCGCCGATCAGGTACTTGCTGCGGATGCCGTACTCTTGGCCGGTCAGCCTGTCCCTGACCAGGGCGGTCACGCCGTCGTCGTCCTGCGTGAACGTCAGCAGCTCGGTGTTGAAACGCACGGACGACCCGCGCGAGGCGGCGGCGTTGACCAGGATCGGCTCCAGCACGTGCTGCGGCAGGTCGCACACGGAGGTCGGGCTGGCCAGGTCGTGTTCGGCCTTGAAGTGCGGATGGGTGTACCAGGTGCGCAGGCGGCCGAGCTCCTGCCCGGCGAGGCTGGTGGCGTACACGTGCTCGCCCATCAGGTGCTGCGGGGTCGCGTTCTTCGTCACCTCGCCTTCCAGCCCGAGGTCGCGCAGCACCTCGACGCCGCGCTGGTTGGTGATGTGCGCGCGAGGTGTGTTCGAGACGCCGGCGTACTTGTTGAGCACCACGTTGGCGATGCCGTACGTCGACAGCAGCGCCGCGGCCGTCGCGCCCGCCGGGCCGGCCCCGACGATCAGCACGTCCGTCTCCACGACGGGGGTGAGGGTTTCCATGTCAATGGCTCCTAGAAGGGTGACGTCAGTGCCGGTGGCCCCAGAGGTCGGGGCCGGGGATCTCGGTGACCTCCCAGGTCGCGTCGTCGATGAGGACGCCGCCGCTGCCGAACTCGGTGTGCACCCCGACGGGGGACTGCGCGTAGAAGGAGAACATCTGGTCGTTGCTGTGCCGGCCGAGCGTCATGGTGACCGGGACGTCGCGGTCGAGCACGAGGTCGTAGGTCCGGCCGACCTGGTCCATGTCGGGGACCTCCAGCATGAAGTGGTGCAGGAACGGCTGGTGGATGCCGAAGAACGGGCCGTCCACGAAGGCGATGCTGTGGTGACGCGGGTTCGTGTGCAGGAACGTGGCCTGGAACGGCACGCGCATCGTGTCGCTGATCTTGAAGCCGAGGACGTCGGTGTAGAAACGCTGCTGGGCCGCCACGTCCGGGCTGGCGAGCACGACATGGCCGAGGCCGAGGTCACCCGTGACGAACCGTTCGATGTCCCGCGCCGAGGTGAACTGCCCCTCGCCCGGCGAGGCCCCGTGGAACAGCTCGACCCGGTTGCCCGCGGGGTCGAGGAAGTGCGCCATGCCGGCCACGCGGCGGATCTCCAGCTCGCGCTGCGTCGCCTGGTGGGCCACGACGCCGTGGTCGCTCAGCTCGTCGAGCGCGGCGCTCAGCGCGTCGGCGTCGGCGATCTCCCAGCCGTAGTACGCGCCGCCGTCCTGCTCTCCCGCCTCGACGGTGACGCGGTGGTGCACGTCGTCGATGCGGAAGTGGGTGGCGCCGTCCTCTCCCGCGACGCGCTGCATGCCGAGGATGTCCGTGGCGTACGTGGTGAAGGCGTCCGGCTCGCGCGCGGACAGGCCGAGGTAGCCGAGCTGCTTGATGTCCATGCCTGTTGTCTCCTGGTCGTACGAGGTCAGAACGCGTCGGTGAGGAAGCCGCGCAGCAGCGCCGCGTACTGGGCGGCGCGCTCGATCTGCACCCAGTGGCCGCAGTGCGGGAAGATGTGCAGTTGCGCGTTGGGCAGGTGCTGCTGCAGGAAGACGCTGGAGTCGGGGGTGACGAAACGGTCCTCGCGGCCGTGCACGATGAGGAACGGGTGGGGCATCCGGCGCAGCGCCGACGGCGGCACGGCCATCTCGGCGGGCGAGGAGGAGAAGAAGCGCTCGAAGGAACGCCGCACCTCGGGCCGCATGACCTCCTTGTAGCGCGTCTCGGTGATCTCCGAGATCGACGTGCCCAGCGCGTCCTCGTCATGGACGAACCACTTGGTGAGGTTCTCCAGCGCGCTGATCGTCGGGTCCTTGTAGAAGGACACCATCCGCATGACCTCGGGCGTCGGCTGCGAGTGCCCGCCCGCGCTGCCCATCAGGGAAACGCGGGCGAAGCGCTCCGGCGCCGTCATCACCAGGTGCATGGCGAGCGCGCCGCCCATCGAGTTGCCGACCAGGTGCGCCCGCTCGATCCCGCGGACGTCCATCAGAGCGAGCACCTGCTCGACCCGCATGCGCATCCATCCGGTCAGGCTGCCCGGCATGTCCTCGGGATGGTCGGTGCGGCCGTAGCCGACGAGGTCGGGAGCCAGCACGTGATAGTCGTCGCTCAGGGCGGGGATGAAGCCGCTCCAGTTCGACACCGCGTTGGCGCCGGGGCCGCCGCCGTGCAGCAGAATTACGGTCTCGTGGGCCTCGTCGCCGCTTTCCAGGAAGAAAGTGGAATAGCCATGGGTTTCGACGGTGCGCTCGGTCACTAGAATGGGCTCCTTCCCGTCATGCACGGGCATTGCTCAGGATGCGCAGTGATCGGGTGAACGGCCGGGATCAGGCCCGCCAGGCGACGGCGGGCTTGGCCTTTTCACCTCTCGCATTGCTAACTTGTGCGCTGTCGCACCACCGTAGACAGACACCCTGTTGAAGCGCTTCGTACGATCTGTCGCTATTTGTTGGTGCCGATCCGACGTTGTGTCGCAGGAGAGGAGCAACCCCGGTGAGCCTTGATGACGCCGTCCAAGATCTGGCCGATCGCCTCGGCGTGGCGCTGGTGGTGCTCGACCACGAACTGAAGATCGCGGCGTTCAGCGTCCACGACACCGACGCCCGGCTCGCCCGGCTCGCGCGGTTGCTCGCGGGCTCGACGGCGCCGGTGACGAAGTCGCTGGTCAAGGAGCATCGGCTGCACCACGCCAAGCACGGCGTGCGGGTGACCCAGGACGACGGGGAGCTGGTCGTCCTGCCGTTGCGTCACGAGCAGCAACTGCTCGGCTACGTCTACTACGTCGAGGACCGGGAAACGCCGTGCGCCGACGACCTCGAAATCCTGGAATCCGCCGCGCCGGAAATGGGCGCGCTGCTCTCGTTGCGGGTCTCCGAGCGCAGGCACGGCAAGGAGAATTCGAAGCACCTTCTCGCGGCATTGCTCGGAGGATCGCCGGAGGCCCGCTCGAAGGCAGCCGAAACCCTCGTCCGGGACGATCTCATCGACGATGTCGAGAATTACTCGGTTCTCGTTCTCCAGGCTCCGGAATCGTCCTCGAAGTCGGTGACGCGACTTGCCGTCGAGGCGACCCTTGAATTCACCACGAGATCGACGACCGTGAAGATCGTCGGTGCCGTTCTCGGGGCCGAGGGAATCGTTCTCTTTCCGCGTCCGGTCAATCACGACAGGCTTGAACGCGCACTCGCCGGTCCCGATCTGGAAGAGGTCGTGGCGGGCGTGGGCGGCGTGAAGCCGTCCTTGACGGAGGCGGTGCACTCCTACCACGAGGCCCAGCTCGCCTCCCGCGCCTCCCGGCTGGATCGGCACCGTTACGGCAAGCGGGTCTTCTGGGAGGACCTCGGCATCGACCGCCTGTTCCTGCAACTGCCGCTCGACCGGCTGACGCCGAGCCAGCTCCCCACCGGAGTGCGACGCCTGCTGAACGCGCCCCACGGCGTCGAACTCGCGACGACCCTGGAGGGCTACCTCGACAGCGGCGGCGAGATCCAGGGCACGGCACGACGTCTGCGCATCCACCGCAGCACGCTCTACTACCGGCTCGACCGCATCCGCGAGGTCATCGACTGCGACATCACGGACGGGTCGGTCCGCCTGGAACTGCACGCCGGCCTCCGCATCGCCCGCCTCGCCGGCCTATGGCCACACAAGTGAGCTTCCGGCGCCCACCACGTCGACCGCAGGCCGGGCCGTGGGCGAGCGGGCGCTCAGTCCGTCGCTGTCCCGGCGCCCGCGGGGAGCGAGGAAGCGTGCGCGTGCACCCACCAGGCGAGCGGGAGTGCGATCAGCACCACCGCCTGGATCGCGAGCAACGCCGGAACGATGCCCCAGCGGTCTGCCACCAGGCCGGCTCCCAGGGCGACGAGCGCGTAGAGCACGCTGCCGAGCAGCGACGCGAGCGAACCCATCGTCGCGCGTTCCCGGTCGGTGAACTCGCGCTGCAGCAACGTCTGCTGGGCGATCGTCGACATGCCGTAGGCCGGGGACCCGAGCAGCACGGGCGAAAACACCGTCGGCTTGACCAGCGCCAGGAAGTTCGCCACGTTGTCGAACAGCTCACCGAACAGCAGAGTGCGGGCCGCGCCCACCTGGCCGATCACCCAGCCACTGACGCGGAAGCCGATGAAGGCCACGCCATGGCCGAAGGTGCGCCACAGGCCCAGCGCCCAGAGCGGCCACAGCCCCGTCACGAACACGGGCGACAACTGGGCCGCGCTCTCGCTGCTGTAACGAAGCGCCGACACCAGCGTCATCCGGCGGAGCACCGGGTTGCGTCGGATGCCGCGCAGAGCCGATCCGAGATGCGCCGGCACGCTCGACTCCCGCGGGCCGTGCACCCGCGGTTCCCGGACCCGCAGGGCGACGAGCACGCACAGCACCTGCGGCACGACCGACAAGACGACCACCACCCGCGGCGACCAGGTGCCGGCGACCACGCCGCCCAGGGCTGCCGCCAGTGCGAGCGCGATCTGGAACATCGAGTTCACCCGGCCCGAGTGCCGGGGGAACTCCTCCTCCCGGCCGGCTTCGAGCAACGTGTCGTAGAGCAGAGACTCGTTGTTGCCGCTCCACAGCGAGGTCGCCAGCCCCTCCAGCACCACGGCCGCAAGGAGGAGGCCGTAGCCGGAAGCGCCGGCGTACCCGAGGTGGGCGGCCGTCATGACGACGGCGCCGGCGATCATCGTGCCGCGTCGGCCGAGGCGGTCGGAGAGCACCCCGGTAGGCACTTCGAACGCCGCCGAAGACAGCATCTTCACCGCCAGGAGGCTGGCGGCGGCGGCGTACGAGCCGGTGACCTGCGCGAAGTAGATGACCATGATCGGCCCGTACATGCGGAAGTCGCCGAGGAAGTTGAACCAGCTCAGCAGGCGGACATTCCGGCTGACAGTCTGGTCAGCGGGGCTCGGAGCCGACGTCGACGGTTGAGGTTTCCTGCCGAGCAGGCGTTCGACCAGGACACGAACATGGAGCAGTGAAGAATGACGAGCGGACACAGCAGAACTCCCGGAAGGGCGAACGGAGACGCCGAACAGCGCCAAGGGTCGGTGACACGTGTCACTTCGCCCCGGTGACCGGGATGTGTGCTGACTTCGCTGCTACACGCGCGGCGTCACAAGGCCGCGACTGCGGTCACCAAGGGGCGAACGGAAGCTCCGGTCATCGTCGTGGACATCAGGCTCCTCAGTTCCCCAGGCGGACGGGATTCCGCATCGGCTCCGACCCTAGCGGCCGAAGGACCCACATGTCCGCTGAATTACGGTCACACGGCGGCCTCGCGCGGTGCATATCGATCTAGCAGGGAGTGCCGCCCGTTTCAACCTCAAACGGGCCCTGATCTCCCCTCCGAGCGGACGGGTGCTTCCGCCGTTCGCAGGAAGGCCGAACTCATCTCCGGTGAGGAGTTTCCGGACAGCGAGCCACCCTAGCGTGGCCGTCATGAACTACGCATTGCTCAGACGGGGCGTGGCCGCCGCGGTCGCGGTCGGACTTCTGGTCACCGGGCCCGCCGTACAGGCCGCGTCGAAGCCCGTCACTGTGGCCCTGCCCAAGCCGACAGGTCCGCGCGAGATCGGCACCGTCGCGCTGCACCTGCGCGACAGCTCCAGGGCCGACCCGTGGATCAAGACGCACGACCGGCGTGAGCTGATGGTCAGCCTGTGGTACCCCACCCGTCGTCCGGACGGCCACCCCGCCGCGCCCTGGCTGCCGCCTCGCGCCGCCGAGGCCTTCTACCGCACCAACGGCCTCTCGCCCGCGGCTGTCAGCCTGCCCTTGACCCATGGCCGAGAAGGGGCCCCGGTGGCGGGCCGAGAGCTGCCCGTCGTGCTGTTCTCGCCCGGCAACGGCGCCGACCGTTCCATGAACACCGCCACGGTCGAAGAACTGGCCAGCCGGGGCTACATGGTGGTCACGATCGATCACCCAGGCGATGCGGGAGAGGTGGAGTTCCCCGACGGCACGGTCACCGGCCGGGTCCTGAAGCCGGTCCCGGTGAGCCGGCTGGAGGAGAAGGCCGAAGAGGTCAAGGTACGGGTGGCTGACACGCGCTTCGTGCTGGACCAGCTCAAGGAACTGAACAAGGGGCAGAACCCCGATGCCGAAGGCCGGAAGCTGCCGAAGGGTCTGCGTGGCGCGTTCGACCTGAGCAGGGTCGGCATGTTCGGCCATTCCGCGGGAGGAGCGACGGCCGCCGCGACGATGCTGGAGGATCGGCGGGTCAAGGCGGTGCTGAACCTGGACGGCCCCGCACTCGGCAAGGTGGCCGCCAAGGGATTGACCAGGCCGTACATGCTGATGGAGGCCGAGATCTTCGACAAGCCCATCCGCGGGCAGAAGGCCTTCTGGTCCCGGCTGAAGGGCTGGCGGCTGCACGTGAAGACCAAGGGCGCCAAGCACAATTCCTACACCGACCTGCCGCTGGTGTACGAGCAGGCGGCGCCGGTGATCGGCCTGTCGAAGGAGCAGTTGCAGGCGGTGAACGGGACACTGTCGGCGGCGCGTTCCGTGGCCGTCACCCGCGCCTACACCACGGCCTTCTTCGACCTGCATCTACGGCGCAAGGGCAACCTGCTCGACAAGCGTTCCTCGCGGTTTCCCGAGGTGCGGGTGATCGCCCGTTAGGGCTCACACGACCATCTGGATGGATCACCCCGGGGGCGGTGGGTCATCAGGCGCTGGGCCAGCACTTTCGCATCTGCGGGCGATATGGAAGGATCCTTCTCCGCATCGATCATGCCGAAGGATCACGTATGTCCATCAAGGCGATCGTGTTCATTGCCTTCCTCTTTGTTGGTGCCGGGGTGCTTGCTGGGGTGATGCCCCTTACCGAAGGTGGCTCGGAGTGCGGTTCGGCCTTCATCTCGCCGTCCGATTCCGCCGGTCAGGACCATGTGAACGCGTGCGAGGACGTTCGCAATCTCGTTCAGATCCCGACCACGATTCTGCTGGCCGTCGGCGGTGTGTTGCTCCTCGCGGCCTTCTTCGTGGATGTGGGTCTGACGATGGAGAGACATCGAAGAGAAGAGCAGTGAGGCCGGCCTGGAGATCCGTACGGGCTCCGGCCGGAGAACCCCAGCGCAAGCTCTCGACGACCGCCTGCCATCGCTCCCGATCTCCCCAAACCAGGAGGTGATGGCCCCTGTGCCCGCTCGTGAGGTGAGGCGGCGGATACAGGACGCCGCCTCAGCCGAAGTCGTCCGATGGTGACGTCGCACCGTATGTCGTCCGGCCGGACAACGCGGGAGTGTCTCGAAGAACAGCGAGGAAGTTGGCCGTCATGGGCTGAACGCGATCACGGTTCCACACCACGGCGATCTGCCACTCCGCCACCGGATGAAGGACCGGGGTGACGGTGACCGGCGGGGGCGCGATGCGGCCGGCGCGGGCCGGGACGAACGCCGCGCCCACCCCGGCTGCCACGAGCGCCAGCACGGTCTGCAGGTCGTCCGCCTCCTGGACGACGTCGGGACGAACCGTGAGGGCCCCGCACAGCCGTTCGATCTGCCCGACCAGGCCCGGCCCTCTGTCCTTCCTCAGTTGCACGAACCGGTGACGAGCGACCCAGCGCGGCAGGTCTGACGCGTCCTGCGGCGGCGAAGTGTGCTCGCCGGTCGAGGCGAGGGCGAGGCGATCGGTGTCCAGCACCATGTGGGCCCAGGCGTCCCCCTCGGGAAGCCGGACGAAGCCCACATCGAGTTCCCCGGTCGCGAGCCGGTCGAACTGCTCCTGGGAGGACATGTCGTCCAGGGTGACGTGCGCGTCGGGATGGCGCCGACGGAAGGCGGCCACGGCGCGCGGGGCCAGATCGATGCTCGACAGCCCGAAGCCGACCGACAGGCGCCCGATCTCCCCGGCGGCCGCCCTGGTGATGCGCAGAACCAGGGCATCGGCGCGCCGCACCAGGTCCTGCGCCTCGGGCAGCAGGATCGCCCCCAGGTCGGTGAGCGTGGCACCGTGCCGCCCGCGGTGGAACAGCCGGCCTCCCACCCGTGCCTCCAGGGACTGGATCTGCTTGGTCAGCGTCGGCTGCGTCACCAGCAGCTTCTGCGCGGCCGAACCGTACCTGCCCAGCTCGGCCACCGTCAGGAAGGCGCGGAGCAGCATCAATTCCATTCCTGGAGTCTATAGAAAGCCATATGGAATTCATTGGACGCATGGAAGACGCGTATGGTCACCTGCTGTCGAAACGGCGACGTGGAGGAGTCAGCAGTGGAACAAGGTGACGTGGCGGTGCGCGGCGCGACCGTTCAGTTCGAGCCCCGGCCCGACGACAAGAGCTACAACCTGGCCAGGATCGAGCATTACGTGCGCGAGGCGACCGCCGCGGAAGTGCGGATCCTCGCCTTCCCGGAGATGTGCCTGCTGGGGTACTGGCACCTGCGCCGACACCCCGTCGACCGGCTCCGCGAGCTGGCCGAGCCGCTGGCCGGGCCGTCGATCTCGGTCGTCCGGCAGCTGGCGGCCGATCACGGCATGGCCATCGGGGCCGGCTTCCTGGAGATCGACGAGCAGGGTCGCCTGTTCAACAGCTACGCCGTGTGCATGCCGGACGGGAACGTCCACTGTCACCGCAAACTGCACGCCTTCGAACACGAGGCGATCAGCAGTGGCGATTCCTACACCGTCTTCGACACCCCCTGGGGCGTACGCGTGGGCGTGCTCATCTGCTGGGACAACAACCTGGTCGAGAACGTCCGGGCAAGTGCGCTGCTGGGTGCGTCGATCCTGCTGGCCCCCCACCAGACCGGCGGCACCGACTCACGCAGCCCCCACGGGATGCGGCCGATCCCCGCGCAGCTCTGGCACGATCGCCGCCGCGCCCCGGAGGCGATCGAGGCCGAGCTGCGCGGCCCCAGCGGACGCGGGTGGCTGATGCGCTGGCTGCCCGCCCGCGCCCATGACAACGGCCTGTTCATCCTGTTCAGCAACGGCATCGGCCAGGACGACGACGAGATCCGCACAGGCAATGCGATGGTCATCGACCCCTACGGCCGCATCCTCGGCGAGACCTGGAAGGCGGGGGACGACATGGTGATCGCCGACCTCGACCTCTCCCTGCTGCCGCTGTCGACGGGCCGGCGATGGCTCCAGGGACGACGCCCGGAACTCTACGACATCCTCACCCGCCGGTTCGGAGACGAACGCGAGCCTCGTGCCGCGCGATTCGCCACCGATTCGGTGCCACTCCACCGCGCCCCCACCGACCACGACGGGCCGGCCACCTGAGCCACCAGCGGGGCGACACCCGGTCATCGGCCGCGTTCGTCCTGGCGGTGGCGCTCCGGCAGCTCACGGGCGGCACGTAGAGAGGGTCGGAGGTGCCGTGCGCGGACATGGCCACGTTCGCAGCTCGCTCATTTCGCCATGGTCGAGCCGCTGCTCGCCGCCACCACCCCGGAGGGTTCACCCGGGTCACGCAACAAGACCACCGCGACAAGGGCGGTCAGCCAGAGCGACGCCGCGACACCGGAGCGACGCCGCCACGGCGGACCGGCGCCCCCAATGCTTTGCCAGCAAGGGCGCCCCAGCCGCACCCACCGCGTTCGCCGCGGCCGGCGGAGCGAGCGCCAGCCCCGCTTGGAGGGGAGTGAACCCGTCCACGAGCAGCGCCACGCCTGCGGCCCCTGCCAGCGCCGTCCCGGCGGACGGGTGGTCGCCCACCTGCTTCCGGCGTAGACCGCCAGCCCGAGGCCGGCGATCAGCGCGAAGGCCACGAGGGGCACGTTGACCAGGAAGACCGCGCCCCACCACCAGCGCGCCGCCGAGAACCGGCCCGACGGTGGCGCCCGCGCTGTGCGCCGCGGCGGCGGAGGCGACGCCGAACACGGCGAACCCGGCCGGCACCATCCGTTTCCTGCCGAGCCGGTCGCCCAGCGTTCCGCAGGTCACCAGGAGCGCCGCCACCGTGAGCGAGTAGACGTCGACGATCCACAACACCTCGGTCGCGCCGGGCATCAGCTCCTCGGTCAGGCTCGGCAGGGCGACGTTCAGCACGGTCAGATCGATGCCGACCAGGAACAGGCTCGCGCACATCACCGCGAGAACCGCCCACCCCTCCGAGGCATGCACCACGTTGCACGGACGCCTGGCGTGGGCGCTGCCTGGCGGACGTCATGACTCCTGTCATCTCCCGCTCGTGATTGCGGCATCTGACCCGAACGCCGCACCTCCGACAGGATCGAACCATGACGAAGAACGCGAAGAACACCACCCCGAACTGGATCGTCGGCCTGGCCGCGGGCGTCGCGCTGGGCATGGGCCTCGGCGTGACCCTCCACAACCTCCTCCTCGGGCTCGCGATGTCGGTCTGCCTCGGCGCGGCCCTGGCCTACGCGCTCCCCGCGAAGCGCACGCAGGACCAGCAGTAGGCGATCCCGCGCACCGGGAAGGCCGTCTCGGCCAGGTGACGCCACGAGCGACGGGCCCCGCGACCATGCGAGGGCCCTTCCGCTCTCTCCGGAGCCGTTCCCGTCTCCCGAACATCGCCGAGGCCCCCGCCCGGTCGGCGCGGCCGTCAGCGACCAGCATCTGAACGAGCTCACCCGCGCGCCGCCGCCCTCGGCCTGGGGACGCCGTCCGGAACGGCCCGCGGCGTCCGGCCAGCGCTCAGCCACAGGACGGTGAACACGGCGCAGGCCAGCGTCACGGCACCCGCCACGAGGAAGGCGCTGTTGAGGCCGGATTCGAAGGAGGCGCCGCCGGACTCCCGCGTGTGAACGATCGCCCCGAGCACCGCCACGCCGAGCACCGCGCCGATCTGCCGGGTGGTGCTGCTGACGCCCGAGGCCAGGCCGCCCTCCTGCGGGCTGACCGCCTGGATGGCGGCCCCGGTCAGCGGCGACATGGTGAGAGCGAACCCGACGCCGACGACCGCCAGCCGCCACCACACGTTCCCGTAGCCGGTGTCGGCGTGCACGAAGCCCAGCGCCAGCAGCCCCAGCCCGGCCAGCGCCAGGCCGAGGCCGGCGACGACGCGGAAGCCGTACCTGGCCGCGAACCGGCCCGCGTACGGGCTGACGATCACCATGGCCAGCGAGACGGGCAGGGTCCGCAGCCCGGCGACCAGGATCGAAGTGCCCTGGACGTAGACGAAGAACTGGGAGAAGAAGAACGACGACCCCATCAGCGCGAACCCGACCACGACCATCGCCGTGTTGGACACCGTGAACAGCCGCTGACGGAACAGCCGCAGCGGCAGCATCGGCGTCGACACACGACCCTCGACCACGACGAACGCGACCAGGAGCACCAGCCCGGCGGCGAAGCTGCCCAGGATCACCGGCGAGGTCCAGCCTCGGGAACCGCCCTCGATCAGGCCGTAGGTCACAACGCCCACGCCCGCGACGGACAGAACCGTGCCGGGGACGTCGATCGGCGGCGCGCTCGCGTTGCGGGATTCCCCCAGCACGCGCAGCCCGGCCAGCAGCAGGACCGCCCCGATGGGCACGTTGACCAGGAAGATGGCGGGCCAGCCGAAGGACTCCACCAGGATCCCGCCCGCCAGCGGTCCGGCGGCCAGGCCGATGCCGCTGAACCCGGCCCACAACCCGATCGCTCTGACGCGCTCCCCCGGGGCGGGATACGCGGCGGCGATCAGGGCCAGCGAGGCGGGGCTCAGCGCCGCGGCCCCGACGCCCTGCAGCACCCGCCCGGCGATCAGCCAGCCGATCGAGGGCGCCAGGGAACACACCACCGACGCGGCCGTGAACACCACCACCCCGGCCAGGAACACCCGCCTGCGGCCGAACCGGTCGGCGAACACGCCGCCCGACAGCAGCAGCATGGCGACCAGCAGCACGTAGGCGTCGACGATCCACTGCAGGCCGGTCAGCCCGGTGTGGAGCCGCTGCTGCATGTCGGGCAGGGCGGCGCCGACGATCGTGTTGTCGAGCAGCACCATGAACTGACCTGCGCAGGTCAGGGTCAGCAACGCTTTCACGCAAATCCTTCCTCAGAGCAGTTGATTCTCGCGCTGTGAACGCGGTCAAGGGTGTGCGGAATCTTCTCCAAGCTCGGCCATCGGTTAGCGCCCGCTTCGCCGACCTGGACGCTCCGCGATCAAAAAGTCGATTCCATGAATGTGCACCCTAATGGCACGCCACAAGCGCTCAAAAAACCGAAAAAACTGCCTCTGGGATATCTTTTCCCAGGTCAGATGGGGTGTCGGCGGTGAAGCCACAGAATGGCGCTCCGCACAATGAGATAGATGTCTCTCTGCTCGTCGGTGCGTAGCCATATCGAGCGAGATTTGTCCAGTAGTGAAATCTGCGGGCTTAGAAACGGGCCACTAAGAGGAGAGGCCGGCTTTTGGGCCCTCCCTGATGGCCGAACGGCGCATCAGGACCCGCCGCCAGGTCGGCCGCGACGCCGTCGCCGCCATGGCCGCGATGGTGCCGAGAGCACCCTGCCGTCTCTAAGGCGATCATCGGCTGGGCTGCCAACTCCGGGGCAGCGGTTGATCGGCCGTTCCGCCTCCAGTTCCGTCCACGGAAATGTGGCCGTCCTCCGGTGCGCCGGAGGACGGCTGCGGCAGCCGTGCCGGATCCAGTACCGGCGAGATGCCCCAGGAGGTCAGCCGTTCCACGCTGAGGGTGAAGGCGGGGTGGGCGGCCGGCGCCACGTTCGGCCACGGCATCGCGACCAGCGGCAGCCCCAGGCCGATCGCTTCGTTCAGCAGCCCGAGTGCCGGCGTGTCGGAGATCCCGCCCGCCCATTTGTGGATCGTCGCCGGGACCACCGCCATCGCGTCGGCCGGTGGCAGCACGTCCGCTCCTCCGGCCGTTTGCAGTCCTGCCGGACCGGATGGCCCGTCAACCGTGGTGCTGGGCGGCGGTTAGCGCCGCTGCGTCCGGCCTGCAACCGACCTGGCCGCGCCGATCGACCCCGGACGCCCCCTGGCGGACCTAGCCGAAGACCACCTCCTTGTAGTTGCCCACCTTGCGCTTGGTGTACAGGTAGGTGCCGCCGGCGGGTACGTTGCGCTCCTCGACGACCCCGGACGTGTTGAGCTCGGCCAGCGCCTGCAGCTGCTTGGAGGTGTCGCCGCTCTGGGTGCCGAACCCGATGGGCAGGAACGGGTGGCGCCAGCCCTGCTGGGAGGCGGCGTCGGTCACGGTCTCGCCTTCGCGCTGCGCGGGCCGGAAGCTGTAGGGGATCTCGTAGTGGTCGAGGACCACCTTGCAGAAGTCGCAGACGGGCGCGCAGCACTTCAGGTACTTGATGGACGACAACTTCTTCTCGCCCACCGCGGCCAGGATGCACATCTCGGCGTGGTTGCTGACGTTGTCGCAGAACGGGCCGGCGATGCACACCAGCCGGTCGGTGTTGAGGCCCCGGGACTCGATCTCGCTGACGATGGCGTCCGGGCCCTCGCCGGTGACGCCGCCGAGGCCGTTGGACTTGGTGAACCAGAGGTTGTCGTCGACGATGGCGAGCGTGTAGTTGGTGGTCTTGCCGAACTTCTTGCCGGCGATCCACTCGACCAGGGAGTCGATGTCGGACTTCTGCAGTGTCATGGGGCCCTCCTCCTCGTGACTGTCCACTCGGGTCGGAGGGCGTACGGGCGCGGAAAATACCCCGGGAAGCGATCCCCCACCCGCACCCCGCCTCCGAGGACTTCTCCCGCGTGCCGGCTCAGGTGCCCGGGGCTTTCGTGTTCCTGGGCGCGCGCCCGGCGCGCCTGAGCCGCGACGAGGCGGAGGAGAACCACTCGCCACGCGCCGAGTTCGACGACGTGGTGCTGAACGACGGCGCGCGGCTCCTTGCCGAACTCGCGGTACGGCGACTGAACGCGTACGCGATGAATGCGGCGATGCATTTGCAGGCGACGCATGTCGCGGGGTCGGCTCCGGTGCATGCGGGCGGCCCCCGGAGTGGTTCTCCAGGGGCCGCGAGGGCGGGCGGCGCCAGGGGCTACGGCGTGATTTCGCGCACGAGCCTGGTGGTCCAGCCGCACCAGACGAGGCCCGGCAGGAACGCCCCGCCGGCCTCGTCCAGGTGATCCTCGACGTAGGGGATCGTCGCGTCGCAGACCTCGATGAACTGGTCGAAGAAGTCGATGGTGTCGGCGTTCAGGTGGTAGCTCCAGCGCGGGTTGAAGTCGGTCTGGCGCTTGAGGATGCGTCCGACGACGTGCGGCCGGTCCATGGTCTCGCCGTTCACCAGGTCGCGAGCGTGTTGGATCTTCGCGGGGTCGGTGAGCTTGACGATGAACTCCTCGCGGGTGATGTCGGTCATCACGAAGTAGGCCGCGTCCGCCGCCTGGGCGGGGGCGGGGGCGGTGACGCCGAGGGCCGCGACGGCGACGAGAGCTGTGAGGGTCTTGGTCAGGATGCTGCGCATGGGGTCCCTTCACCAGGTGTGACTGCGTTGCGTAGCGAGTCGCAACGTTAAGTAATCACATGGCTTGCCGCGCAGCACCTGACGTCACCGTGACAACGCAGTCACCCCGGCCGACATGAGCGCCCCGTTCAGCCCCGGCGCACCGGTCCGTCAGTGACGGACTGGCAGGTGGTGCTCTCGCTGGTCGCGGCGGGCAAGGGCGTCTCGCCGGCCGGCGTCTGGGCGGCCGAGTACCACGTCCGGCCCGGCCTGGTCTTCGTGCCGTTCCACGACGCACCGCCGATCGAGTCGGGGCTGGTGTGGCCCACCGCCAGGCAGACTCCCCTGGTCGAGGCGTTCGCCCAGGCAGTCGCGGCGGTCGAGGTCAATGCCTGAGGTGATCAGGGACGTCCGGGGCCGGGCCGCAGTGGCCGACGGAGTAGGTTCTCTCCCGTGACTGACATTCGACTTCTCGCTCCAGCGGAACTGCCCCTGTGCCGGCGGCTCGAAAGTGATCGCGAGTGGTCCACCGACGAGGCCAAATGGCGGCTGATGTTCGAGGTGGGCGAGGTGTACGCCATCGACGCGGCCGACGGCGACGGCCTGGCCGGGTGCGTGGTGGTGACCCGCCACGGCGACGCGCTGGCCGACGTCGGCATGATGCTGGTCGCCGCCAGGTACGGCAGGCAGGGGCTCGGCACGCGGCTGATGGAGCACGCCCTGGAAGTCGCCGGGGACCGCGTCGTGGAGCTGACCGCGACCCGGTTCGGGCGCCCCGTTTACGAGCGGCTGGGCTTCCGGCCCACCGGCAGCCTGACGATCACCATGGGCCCGATGGAGGGGGCGTCGTCGTCCGGGGTTCGCGTGGCGACACCGGAGGACCACGCCGCGCTCCTCGCCCTGGACGCCGAGGTCACCGGCGCCGACCGGAGCAAGGCGCTGACCGCGCTGCTGGCCACGGCCGAGCGCACGGTCGTCACCGACGGCGGCTTCGCCGTGGCCTGGAACGCCGGCCCTCACCGCGTCATCGGCCCCGTCGTCTCACCCTCGGAGGAGGCGGCCCGCGAGCTGATCCTGGCCGCCGCCCACGGCTCCGACCGCGACGTGCGGATCGACCTGCTGGACGCCTACCCGGGCCTGCGCCCGTGGCTCACCAAGCTGGGGCCCACGGAGGGACCCGCGGCCCTGCCGACGATGGTCCACGGCGCCCGCCGCCACCCGGGCGACCGTGGGCGATACGTCGCGCCCATCCTCATCTCGATGGGCTGACCGGCCGCCGCCCGCAGCGGGGGAGGAGTCGGCACGTTCGTACAAGTGCCGCCGTGATCCACCGGAGCATCCTGGGGACGGACGACCGTTCCCGGGAGAGGGTCACGATGCTCAATTTGTCGATCGTTCTGGAAGACAGCGCCCGCAACGCGCCGGACCGTACCGCCCTGGTCCTCGGTGACCTGCGCCTGTCGTACGCCGTGGTGGACTCCGTCGCGAACCAGGTGGCCAACCTGCTGGTGACGCGGGGGATCGGCAGGGGCGACAAGGTGGCGCTGCTCTGCCCGAACCTCCCCTACTTCCCGTTCGTCTACTTCGGCATTCTCAAGGCCGGGGCGACCGTGGTCCCGCTCAGCGTGCTGCTGCAGCCGCGCGAGATCACCTACCACCTGACCGACAGCGACGCCAAGGCGCTCTTCTGCTTCGAGGGCACTGATGAGCTGCCGACGGGGGCGCGCGGGCGGGAGGGGTTCGACGGCACGCAGGGCTGTGAGCACTTCTTCGTCCTGCCCGCCACGCCGCTGGCCGCCGAGTCGGAGCACGGCGAGTCGTTCTGGGCGGCGCTGGACGGCATGCCCGGGAAGTTCGAGACGGTTCGAACCGGGCCGGAGGACGTCGCGGCCGTCCTCTACACCTCCGGCACCACCGGCCCGCCCAAGGGCGCCGAGCTCACCCACGCGAACCTGCTGATCAACGCCGTCGTCAGCGACCAGATGTTCCCCGCCGATCCCGAGGGTGACGTCTCGCTCGCCGTACTGCCGCTCTTCCACTCCTTCGGCCAGACCTCCGTCATGAACGTGAGCCTGCGCCGCCGCGCCACCCTGGTGCTCCTGCCACGCTTCGAGCCCGGCCAGGCCCTGGAGCTCATGCGCCGGGAGAAGGTGACCATGTTCGCCGGGGTGCCCACCATGTACTGGGCGATGTTGTCGAAGATCCACGCGGAGGGGGCCGAGGTGCCCCCGACGCTGCGGGTGGCGGTGTCGGGGGCGGCCGCCTGCCCGGTCGAGGTGCTCAAGGATTTCGAGGCCACGTTCGGCATCCCGATCCTGGAGGGTTACGGCCTGTCGGAGACGTCGCCCGCGGCCTGCTTCAACCAGCTCAGCCGGCCCACCAAGCCCGGCACCATCGGCTTCCCCCTCTGGGGGGTGGAGATGCGGCTGGTGGACGGCGACTGGAACACCGTCCAGGGCGAGGGGCCCGGCGAGATCGCCATCCGCGGTCACAACGTCATGAAGGGCTACCACGGGCGACCCGAGGAGACCGCGGAGGTCCTGCGGGACGGCTGGTTCCGCACCGGCGACATCGCCACCCGCGACCAGGACGGCTACTACGCCGTCGTCGACCGCACCAAGGACCTGATCATTCGGGGTGGGTTCAACGTCTACCCGCGCGAGCTGGAGGAGGTGCTGATGACGCACCCGGCGGTCTCGCTGGTGGCGGTGGTCGGCGTGCCGCACGGCTCGTACGGGGAGGAGGTCAAGGCGTACGTCGTCCCGTCGGCCGGTGCGACGGCGAGTGAGGACGAGCTCGTCGCCTGGTGCCGGGAGAACATGGCGGCCTACAAGTACCCGCGGACCATCGAGTTCCGTGAGAGCCTGCCGATGACCGCGACCGGCAAGATCCTCAAGCGCGAGTTGCGCCAGGCGCTCGCCCGGGGGTCAGGGCAGCCAGTCGATCGCGGCGGCGAGCTCGGAGGGCACGCTGCCGAAGGTGCGCCGGAAGGCCCGGGTGAAGTGCGGGCCGTCGGCGAACCCGGCCGCGTGCGCGGCCGCCGTCAACGTCTCCCCGGCGGCCACCCGGTCGATGGCCCGCCGCAGGCGCAGCCACCGCACGTACGGCCGTAGCGGGAGCCCCACGTGCGCGCTGAACAGGTGCGCGAGCCGGCTCGGCGACAGGTGGACCGCGTCCGCGACCGCCCGCAGCCTTACCGGCCCTCCTGCCAGGAGCGCGGGGATGACGGCGATCGCCGCCTCCACCGCCGGGTGCGGCGGGACGCCGCCGGGGCCGCCGGGGCCGACGAGGCCGCCGGAGCCGCTCCATGCCTCGACGGCGCGCAGCGCGCCGGCTGCCTCGGCCGAGCGCGCGTGACCGACCGGCGGCTCGGTGAACATGAGCGGCCGTGTTCCCGCGCGGCTCGCCGGCTGCGAGCTCACGGGCTCGATCGGCGGAAGGCCGTGTCCGGCCCGGGTGGCGGACGGCGACCAGGACGAAGCCCCCGGCCCGGCGCCGGCGCGCGCGAGCAGGGACCTGCCCGGCGAACTGCGCGGATCCAGGTGGGCGAGCAGGGCGTCGCGCGCCCCGGTCAGCACCGTGTGGCCGGTGTCGGGCGGGACGACGGCGACGCGCGTGGTCAGCTGTTCGCCGTGGGCGTCGGCCAAGGTGACCGGCTCGGCGGCGATGATGAGCTGGACCGCGTGGTGCGCGTGCAGGTCGTTGCCGCCGATCGCGCCGCCGTACAGCATGAGGCCGGGCCGCAGGAGACACCAGCCGCGCCAGGCACGCGACATCACTCCGCCCTCCTTCTCAGGGGGTGGGCCCGCTGCGCCCGGCCGGTCCCCGAAGCCGGCCGGCGTCCACCCGGCCTGCTCCATCATCTCCCTGACGGGCTCCGCAGCCGGCTTGATGTCATGGATCAGGCCCCATCAGCCAAGGTGTCTCCTCCCGGTCGGCCTCCGCCTCCGGACCGCCGGCGGTGCGAGAGCGCGCCGGTCACGGCCTCGGCCGGCTCTACGCGCGGCTGCGTACTGCGGCAATCCGCTACATTCTCCGCAGCAGGGTCCTGTCCCAAGCGCGATGGCCAACGTCGGGAGAATCTGTGCTGACGTCTGCGGCGGAACACGTGTCCCTATCCATCCTCGACTTCGACGAGCCCGCCGCTCGGGACCACGTCACCAAGTGCGCGGCCTGCAAGCACTCCCTGCGCGCCGCGGAGTCCCGTGCTCTCGGCGTGGGCCCCGACTGCGCGTCCAAGCTCCTGGTTCAAGCAGGCAGCTCCGGACGGACGGCTCTTTGAGCGACCACCGATGTGAGCGCCCCGCCGACGCACACGCCGGCGGGCAGCCGTGGCGGTGCCTCGAATGCGGGCTGTCGTGGGAGCCGCTCCCCTTGTCGCCGGTCAGCCGCCCCCGGCGAAGGCTCGCAGTCACCAAGAACGGCGTCATCATCGCTGGTCTGGTGGTTGTGGGCGCGCTCGGCCCATGGAGGTCGCGCCGAGAGGTGATCGTCAGTGACCGTCACTGCCCCACGAGGCCGGTCGCAGCGGCGATCCGCCCCAGGATCTGGCGTAGGGCCGTCACCTCGGCGGGGTCGATGGCGCTCAGCAGGTCCTCGTCGTTCTGCCGCGCCAGCGAGAGCGTCTGGTGCCGCAGGTCCTGGCCGGTCGGTGTCAGCTCGATGAGCTGACGCCGACGGTCTGCGGTGTCCCGTACTCGTCGTACGGCGCCGAGCTTCTCCAGTTCGTCGAGCATGTCGACGACCACACTGGCGGTCACCCCGACGGCCTTGGCCAGCTCCAGTTGCGCCCGGGGCCCGCCCGCCAGGAGTTCGAGGACGGCACAGTGCCGCGGACGCAGGCCGAGCGGGGCCAGGCGATCCGCGAACTGCCCGTTCGCCTGCTGGCCCAGCTTGCCCAGCAAGAACCCCACCGTGTCGGTCAACGACCCTTCCGCTGTCACAGCATCAATGCTAGCGTGCCCATATGATTCGGCAACCGAATGATATGGCTACCTCACTAAATGCGCGTCGATTCGGCGCGCTCGTCGCCGTCCTCAACGTGATCGCCTCCGGCTACTTCGCGGTCACCAGCCTGGTGGACCCGGGCGCGCTGGTGCCCGGAGGCGATCAGGCCGCCCCCAGGACCTATGCCGCCTACATGGTGGTCCGCAGCGTGGTGCTGCTCGGCGGAATGGCCTGGTTGCTGGCCCTGCGCGCGTGGCGTGCCCTTGCCCTGCTGCTCGCGTTCAACGGCGCGGTCCAGCTCGGCGACACGGCGATCGGCGCGGCTCACCACCAGGTCCCTCAGACGATCGGCCCCCTGGTGTTCGCCGTCGCCCTGCTGATGGCCGCTTGGCTGCTCGCCGGCCGCAATCCGGCCCGGGGACGAGTTCAACCGGCCTCACAGTGAGACCGGCCGCCATCCGCCTCGTCCGCCCAGAGAAATCGACCAGACAGCCCACAGGCGCGCAGCGACCCCCCGGACTGGTGGGTCCCCAAGAGCTGAGAGTCCCGTTACCGATCACGTGCCTGATCGGTAACGGGATGTCGAAGGCGGTTACTACTTCAGCACGTCCACGGCGACAGGTGACTGGTTGCCCTGTGCGTCGACCGCGACGACCTCCGCGCGATACTTCACGCCGTCGCGCGTGACCGGGACCGGAATGTCCATGGAGCCGGCGGCGGGCACCACGTCGAAGCGGTTGGCGACCCTGGTGCTGAGCACCTCGTCGCCGTTGTCGGCCCGGGTGACGCGCACCTTGTAGTGGTACACCAACTCGTCGTCCGCGGCCTGCTCGACGCGCAGCGCCAACTGGCCGTCCTTGCCGGTCTGCGCCGACAGGGGGTGCGACGACGTCCAGCGCGGGGCCGTGCGGTTGCGGTTGGCGTCGGTGTAGGTGAAGTTCTCCACGACCTGGGCATCGCTACCGGCCGTCTTGATCTCCCAGGGCTTGCCGGCCAACGTCCCGTCGCTCTGGAACGGCGGCTTCCAGTTCGCCGACCATTTCCCGCCGGTGTACATGTCGTGGAGGTCGGCGTTCAGGTTGATGCGGTTGATGACCGTACGGCCCGGGTAGATCTCGACGGCCAGCCCCTGGGCGGTGGGGGTCTCGAAGCGATTGGCCAGTCGCCCTTCCGCGTCGAGCATCTGGTAACCGTGGTCGATTTCGATGTACGACGAACTGGAGTCGTTGACCGCGGTGAAGTTCTTCTGGTGGATCGAGCGCGGGTCGTTCAGGTTCAGATGCGAATGGCCCGAGAAGTAGATGGCGCGCGGGAACTTCGACAGATCCTCGGCCAGGCGCGGGTTGCTGGTCTGCTGGCCGTCCATGACGGTTCCCGGAACCGGCCGGTGCCCCCCGACGATGATGGGCAGGTCCCGGTAGGCGGGGTTCGCGGAGATCTGGCCGAGCTGATCGCGCAGCCAGGCGGCCTGGGCGGGGGAGTAGTCCTCGGTGTTGACCGTGACGATCGGGATCCCCTTGACGTCGGTGCGGTAGTAACCGGCACCGGAGTCCGGGAACCACTCCTTGGGGTAGCCCGCACGGACTTCGGCCAGGGTCGCGTCATGGTTTCCGTACGCCATGAGCACCTGGGTCGCGTTCATGCCCTTGCGTTCGAGGTTCTCCTTGAAGATGCGGGCGGTCAGCTGGTGATCCTTGCCGCGTCCGTCCCAGTTGTCGTTGATCATGTCGCCGTTGGAGAGGATGGCGTCCGGGGTGCCCAGGACTCCGGCGAAGGTGTCGAAGTAGGACGACCAACGGTGGCGATCGGCCTCGTAGTCGCCGATGTGCACGTCAGAGACGATCATCATGCGGGCGATCGGCTGCTCACCCTCGCGGATGAGGTACTCCTCGGACTTGAAGGCGCCGGCCTGGTTGCCCTTGAAGGCGCGTGCCGTCAGGTTCGTGTCCGCGGTGATGCGGATCGGCTTGCCGGCGTACGTCGGGCTGCTCTTCGTGGGAATGCTGCCGTCGGTGGTGTAGCGGATCGTCTCACCCTGCTTGGCCTTGAGCTCGACGGACACCGCCTGCTCGTGACGGCCGCCGTCGACGCTGAACGCCGGGGCCGGTGGCGTCCCGCCCGGGACGGCTGAGGCGGCTTGTGCCAGCGGGAAGAGTCCCATACCGAGGCCAACCGAGACTGCTGCGATGTGGCGCCAGGTTGCCGATTCCCGGCGACCGGTGAAGTTGGCATGTGGCATGTGGTTGCCCCGATCTCGTCACGACGCACTCGGCGCTGTGACGTGTGCTTCAAAAGTTAACGACTTGAACCTGGAGCACCAAGATGTACGGAAGCGCCGACCTGCATGAAGTTCCTACGACGTCGAAGGTAAGAAGTGACCGTTCGGCCGCTCGACGCACGCGCCGGCCGGCGGCTCTCGCCCGGGACGGGCTCCAGCCGCCGGCCGCTTCACCTGTCAGGCGGTCGTGAAGGAGATCCACACGTCCGGCGGGACGTCCGGCCGGTGCGGGACCGCGTGGCGTTCCTCCGTCCACGCCTCGCCGGCGATCGTGGTGGCCACGCGCCTCCAGAACGCCACGGCCGCCGTGTTGGAGTCCTGGAAGGCGATCTTCCACGGGCCGGGATGCCGGGAGATCACGTCCCGCACGACCGTCATCCCGATCCCGGACCGGCGTGCGCCGCGTACGACGAAGAAGCTGTTCAGCACCCGCTCCGGGCCGGACAGCGCGCGTACGAAGGAGAACCCGATCGGGTGGTCGTCGCTGGTGAACAGGTAGGACGCCCAGTCGTCGTCCTGGAACGCGGCCCGCAGCCGGTCGCTGTGATAGGTGGCGTCGGCGGCGGGCAGCCCGCCCTGGAACTCCGACATGTCGTGGCGGAACATGAGCCAGAGTCGTTCGATGGTGGGGAAGTCCGCAGCGCTCGCAGGCCGCACGCTTGCTTGAAAAGTGGTCATACAAGCACTTTCCGGCCGAAATCAACATCAGGCCGGAAAGGTAACAATACCAGAGGTTGATCATCAACGGCGCACGGTGCGATGCGTTACAGCTGCGGCGGCCACAGTTTTCCCACTCGTCGGTCGCGATCGAGTGACTCCTCCGCAGGGATCATCCCGCGCATGCTTCTGATCACGACCCCCTGTTCCACGGACCGACAGGAGATCATCATGCCCGGAGCACCCACGGTGGCGATCGCGCGCGGAGCGGCCGCGTGCCTGCTCCTCTTATCGGCCGCCCTGATGTCGGCGAACCCCGCCGGGGCGAGCACCTCGGCGGTGGCGTGCGGGGACGTCCTGACGACGAACACCACGCTCACCGACGACCTGACCTGTCCGGGCGGCGCCCTGACCATCGGGGCCGACGACGTCGACCTGGACCTCAACGGGCACACGATCACCGGCTCGGGCACCGGCAACGGGCTGCTGGTCGCCGGCCGGCGGGGCACCACGGTCCGCAACGGCACGATCGCCGGCTTCGCCTACGGGATCTACGTCGACTTCGGCGGCACCGTCCTCACCGCCACCGACGTACGGCTGCTCGCCCCCGTCGACGTCTGGCGGGGCACGGTCACCTTCACCGGCACCCGCCGGGACGCCTGCCTGCTGTCCGGCATCAGGCTGATCGACGGGCTGCTCACGGCCGACCGGTGCACGGTGACCGGGCAGACCGTCCTGGTGCGCAGCTCCGGCTCGACGATCCGCGACAGCGCCCTGACCGGCGGAAGCCTCACCGTCAGCGCCACAGACCGGAGCGTCTTCACCGGCAACGTCTTCGACGCCTTCCCCATGGGCCTGTCGAACGACAGCCGCCGCAACCTCGTGAAGACCAACGTCTTCAAGAACTCGCCCACCGCGGGCCTCGGCGCCAACGAGACCTTCCTGCCGCAGGACGCGAACACCATCGAGTACAACGTGTTCACCGGCAACGACATCGGCCTGCACTCCAGCTCCATGCTGAAGCACCTCATCGTCCGCAAGAACGTGTTCAACGGCAACAAGACCGTCGGCATCTTCGTGGAGAACCCGTGGGGGACAAACCGGGCCGGTCCTGATCCCGTCTCCGACAACGTGTTCGTCGGCAACGGCCACAACCCCAGTGGACTCGTCGACCGCCTGGGGCAGATGGTCCAGGGCGGCATCCACCTGACGTCGCGCGCGGCTCTCACCCCGCCGGTCACCTTGAGGAACAACGTCGGCACCGGCAACGCCGGCCATCTGATCTGGGCGCCCCCGGGCACGGTCGCCGACGGCGGCGGCAACCAGGGACCCTGCGGCCCCACCCCCAACCCCGACCTGACCTGCTGGTGACGCCCTCGGCGGTCAGGCGACCGTCACGCCGCCTTCGGCGGAGTCGGTGGAGCGGCTGAGCTCCGCCCAGGCGTCGAAGTCGTCCTGGACGCGTCGGCGCCCGGCGCTGACCAGGCGCAGCGCGTCCGAGCCGAGCAGAAGGTGCACGGGCGGCTCCTCCACGTCCAGGAGGGTGAGGATGGCGTCGCCCGCACGATCCGGGTCGCCGATGCCCTGCCCCGCGAGGGCCTGGCGGCGGGTCCGGATCGGGTCGAACAGCGCGTCGTAGTCGGCGATGCTGCGGGGTGCGCGGACCAGTGACCTGCCTGCCCAGTCGGTCTTGAACGCGCCGGGCGCCACGGCGGTGACCCGCACGCCGAACTGGGCGACCTCTTGTGCCAGGGTGCCGGTGATGCCTTCCAGCGCGTGTTTGCTGCCTTCGTAGAACGCCAGTCCGGGGAAGGTGGTGTGCCCGCCCATCGAGGTGATGACGAAGATGTGGCCGCCGCGCCGTTCCCGCATGCCGGGCAGGACCGCTTTCATGGTCGCCACCGTCCCGAACACGTTGACCTCGAACTGCCGGCGCAGATCGGCCATCGACGACTCCTCGAAGGTGCCTTCGAGCCCGTAGCCGGCGTTGGCCACGAGCACGTCGATCGGGCCCAGTTCCGCTTCGGCGGCCCGGACCGTGGGGTCGATCCGGTCCGCGTCGGACAGGTCGAGGATGAAGGCGCGGGCGCGGTCGGGGTCCAGCGCCCGGAAGGCGGCCGCGTGCCGCTCGGTGCGTACGGTGCCCGCGACCCGGTGACCGGCCGCCAGGGCTCGCCGGGCGACGGCCAGTCCGAGGCCGGTGCTGACGCCGGTGATGAGGAATGTCTTGCTCACTACGGATGTCCTTTCGTGGACGCCGGGCGTGCGTGCGCACGGCGGCATCGACCCCACAGGTTGGGCGGGGTCGTGTCCGGGTGGTTTCAGTGGTGGTCAGGACCCGGCGGCGGCGTCCCGAGCGGTGACGGGTTCGCTGCCCCAGCTGGCCAGCAGCCGCAGGCGCTCCTCGGACGGCGAGCCGGACGGCGCGCAGTAGACGACGAGCGACTGGCCCGGGTCGGCGACCGAGGTGAAGATCTCGTACTGCAGTTCCAGGTCACCGGCGACCGGGTGACGGAGGCGTTTGAGACCGGTGCTGCGTTCCTGGACGCGGTGTTCCGACCACCACGCCGGGAACTCGGGCGAACGCATCATCAGCTCACCGATCAGGTTGGCGATGTGCTGGTTCCGCGGCTGGGCGGCGGCGGCCAGCCGCAACCCGTGCACGTAGTCGCGGGCGACGCGTTCCCAGTCGCACCACACCAGGCGGGCACGCGGATCCAGCAGCGTCCAGCGCGCCATGCTGCGTTCCCGGCGTGGCAGCTCGGCCACGTCGGGGAACAGCGACGCCCACAACCTGTTCCCGCCGACGACGGTGAGGTTCCGGTCGGTGACGAAGGCGGAAGCCGTCTCCATCGACTCCAGCACCTGCCGCAGCGCCGGTCGTAGCCGTGACGAGTGCTCGGCCCGGTCCTTGCGCCCGGCCGCGGCGCCCGCGAGGGCGAACAGGTGCCGCCGCTCGATGTCGTCGAACCGCAGCGCGTCGCCCAGGGCATGCAGCACCTGTTCGGACGGCTGCCGGGCGCGGCCTTGCTCCAGACGGGTGTAGTACTCGGTGCTCACCCCGGCCAGTTGCGCGACCTCCCCGCGCCGCAGACCGGCGACCCGGCGACCGGCGTCGAACTCGACCGGCAGGCCGATCTCGTCCGGCGTGAGTCCGGCACGGCGGGCCCGCAGGAAGTCGCCCAAGTCGTTGTCGCCCATGCCCCAAGTCTGCTTCCTCGCCCGCCCGGCCACCAAGGGCGTAGCAGGCCCTGCCAGTACTACACACGTCCGTGGTCAAGCGCCGCTCGCCGCCTGCCCGCGGCGCCGGCGTCGGCCGCGCCGCCCCTCCTTGTGCGGAACGGGCGGACCCGGCCCGCCTTTTCCTGCGCGGAGGCGGTGCGCGAGACGGTGTACGTCGAGACGCCGATGGACAGCGGTCGCGACGGCCGCCGCGACCGGGTCGCCGCGGCCGTGATGCGCCCCGCGGAGACCCTGAACGGGATGAGGGTCGCCACGATCCTGAAGGCGACGCCGTACTCGGGCCGGGAGTGTTCAACGACTGGTACGACGAGTACTTCGTGCCACGGGGTTAAGCCGCGGTGGAGGTCGAGGCGCAGGGCACGGGCGCCTTGGAAGGATGCCCGACGACCGGTGGCCGTGAGGACGTCCTCAGCGCGACCGCGGCCGTCGACCGGCTCAACGGAGGGACCGACGCGAACGGCGCGCGGTGGCCGTCGACTGGAGCACCGGCGCCGTGGGCATGATCGGCCTGTCCTGCGACGGCACTCTCGCCGAAGCGGTCGCCGCCCGAGGGGAGGGGCTCAGGACCATCGTTCCCGAAGGAGCGATCTCCAGCTGGTACGACTACGCGCGGGATCAGGGGATCGCCTATCCCGATTCCCGGCCGGTTCGCATGTGGTTCGGTCCGGCCGATTCGTCGGCTGTGGGCACCCTCGGAGACACGCCCGCCACGAGCGCGACCCAGACCTTCACCGCCGACCCCACGCGGTACGCAGCGGAAATGATCGCCAACCCGTCGGCCGGCGCACCTTACCGGCTCGCCTACCTCGCGGCCCCCTGGCTCTCGCCCCGAGGGTCAAGCCGACCAAGCTGCCGATCGTCACGCGCGGTTCCATCGACGTCAAGAACCGTGACTCCGTGACCCGCCCGAAGGCCGTCGCCCCGGCCAGGCGTACACCGTGAGCCGGCGCCTGCACGCCACGGACCACGTCTTCCCGGCCGGCCATCGCATCGGGATCGTGCTCGTCGCGAACGACAAGGACCACGTCATTACCGACCCCGTCGCCAGGTCCGTGACCGTCGACCTCGGCCCGAGCAACGTGATGCTCCCCTTGGCGAACTGACCTCGCACCGCTGGGGACCCGGCGCCCGGCAGCGGTGCCCCCTCACTCGCAGAAGAGCTCCACCCCAAGTCGCCCCACGCCCACCGGCGTCTGAATCCGTCGGGCACCGAGGTCGCAGCGGTCGGTCAGGACGACGTTCCCGATCCCCTTCACGGAAGTGGGTCGGGGACGTCGTCGCCCGTGAAGAGGGTCAGGGCGTCGCGGTCGGGGGCGAGGGTTTCCGACAGGCGCTCGGCCTGGCGGTCGATCATGCGCTCCAGCGTCTTCTCCGCATGCCTTGCGTTGCCGAAGGAGTCTGTGCGGGGATACTGCCGGTACGCCTCCAGCAGCCGCTCCAGCGCCTCGGGCGCGCAGCGATAGCCCTCGGCCTCCGCCTTGCGGCGCACGATCTCCACCATCTCCTCATCGTCATAGGAGGTGAAGGGGACGGTCGCGCCGAAACGGTGGCGCAGGCCCGGGTTCGCGTCGAGGAAGTGCTCCATCTCCTGCGGATAACCTGCGACGATCAGCACGGTGTCGTCCCGGTGCTCCTCCATCAGAGTCAGCAGCGTGGACAGGGCCTCGGGGCCGAAGTCGTTCTGCGTCGCGCTCTGAGGCATGAGCGAATGCGCCTCGTCGATGAACAGCACCCCGCCGACCGCGCGCTTGAACGCCTGCCGGGTCAGCGGCGCGGTCTTCCCCACGTACGGCGCGATCAGGTCGGCCCGCGTCACGACGGTGACCTGGCCTTGCGGGAGCACGCCAAGGGCCGCCAGGATCCGTCCGTACAGGCCGGCGACCGTGGTCTTGCCCGTGCCGGGCGGGCCGGTGAAGACCAGGTGGCGCACCGGGACCGTGGTCGGCAGTCCGGCCTCGGCCCGCCGACGGGTGTTCTCCATGCGCATCACCAGGCGCTTGACCTCACTCTTCACCTCGGACAGCCCGATCATCGCGTCGAGCTGCGCCAGCGCCTCGGCGAGCGCCGCCTCGTCCCGGCGGCGTCCACCGCCGCGCACCTCCGCGGGCAGGTCCTCGGGGAGCAGCGTGTCCAGATCCGCCCCGCCCGCCGCGGCTCGCGCCGCCAGGTTGTCCGCCATCTTCTCCAGCAGGTTCCGGGCGGCACGCCCGTTGGAGAAGGTCGGCCCGACGAGCTGCTGCTGGAAGTGGGACGCGAGCAGCGGCAGAGTCTCCTGGGGCAGCTCGTACCCCTCGTCCCTGGCCAGCTTGGCGGTGATCTCCACCAGTTCCGCCGGCGAGTAGTGCGGGAAGGAAATGGTGCGGCTGAACCGGTCGCGCAGCCCCGGGTTGCTGTCGAGGAAGCGTTCCATCTCGGCGGGATAACCCGCCACAATCATGATCACTTCATCCCGGTGCGCCTCCATCAGCGTGAGCAGCTCGCCGATCGCCTCGCCACCGAAGTCGCGGCCCGAATCCTCCGGCACGAGCGTGTAGGCCTCGTCGATGAACAACACCCCGCCGAGGGCCCGTTCAAAGGCCTTCCGGGTGCGCGGCGCGGTCTCACCGATGTGCTCGCCGACAAGGTCGGCTCGTTTCGCCTCCACCAGATGACCGCTCTTCAGTGCCCCGAGCTCGGCGGCGATCCTGCCCCAGAGCTGGGCGACGGTGGTCTTGCCCGTACCGGGTGGACCCACGAAGACCAGGTGCTGCTGCGCGCTGCGTACAGGTCGCCCTGCCTGTCGGCGCCGCATGTCCAGGCGCAGCCGGTCGGCGAGCCGTCGCACCTGGGCCTTGGCCTGTTCCAGGCCGATGAGCGCCTCCAGTGCCGCCATCGCGGACCCGGCCGGGCTCTCGACGTCCGGTCTGCCGCTGGTGGACTCGCCGATCTCGGCAGGACCGGCGTGTGCGGGAGCAGCGGTCGCGACGACGGCGGGTTCTTCCCCCACGGCGGTGGCGGGCCCGAACTCCCCGTCGTGGTCGACCAGCCGTACTCCGGGACGATGGGCGCCGATCAGGTCACCGCCTGCGTTGTCCCGTACAGTGCATCCGTCCAGGAGCACGCTTTCATCCGTACGGATGATCACACCGCTCCCGGTGCTGCCGGTCACCTTCGTCTTCCGCAGGGTCGCCGCCGCCCCCTCCGCAAGTTCGGCGCCGGTGGCGCAGCTCTGTAAGGTGACGTCCTCCAGCCGCACCCGCCCGCCATGGACGTGGAAGCCGGCTCCGCCGGCGGCGACCGCACGACACCGGGTGAAACTGCCGTTGTCGACCGTGTACGCGTGACGGCCCGCCCGCTCGACAACCGAGTCCCGGACGGTGATCGAACCGCCCCCGCCGGCCTCCACCCCGAACACTTGCGGGTCCGTGATGCGCAGGCCCGCGAAGACACCACTCGAAGAGTTCACCACCAGCCCCGACTGGCAGTTCGCGATGCGCGCGTCCTCCACAGTGGGGTCGCCGCCTTCGCCGACATAGATCGCGGGGTAGGTCGCGCCCTCGATGGCGATGTCGCTGTAGGAGCCCCCCGAGGCGTCGATCTTCAGTCCGTTGCCCGCGACATCGCGGATCCTCACCCGGCGGGCCACCGGTCCGGCGGCCTCCGTCATCCAGAAGCTCGGTTCCGTCCCGCCGCTGATGTCGACATCCTCATACGTGCCGCCGGCGCCCTTGATCAGCAGGCCGCTGCCCCTCGCCTCGATGATCAGGTCACGCAGCACGGGGTCGCTGCCGCCGGCCACCCCCACCGCCGCTGTCGTCCCCCGGCCGGTCGCCGAGAACCGAAGAGAGCTGTAGGTTCCCCGAGAACGTTCCAGGATGGCCAGCCCGTTGCCGGCCACTCTCCGTACCGAACAGTTGGTGATCTCGGGTGCTGCCCCTCCGGTGACGAAGATCGCCGGATCGGCGGTCACCTCGTTCTCCCCGCCGTCGATGGTGCAGTTCTCGATGACGGGCCGGCCCCCGTTGATGAAGATCGCGTTGCTCCGGGAGCGATGAATCGTGCAGTCGCGCAGCGTGGGCCTGGCGTTGCCCAGGATCGATATGGCGGAGGCCCGGCTGTCATCCCTGATGTCCACGGACTCGAACGTGCCTGACGCGTCGGTGATCTGCAGTCCGACGCCGTTCATGCGGAGGTTCCGGAAGACCGGGGAGCTCCTGTCGGAGACCGACACCCCGAACTGCGTCCCGGCTCCCGGGTCGGAGATCCGGCAGTCCGAATACGTTCCCGTGGAGTCGCCCTCGATGAGGAGGCCGGTCGCCGAAGCCCGCTCGATGTCGCACCTCTCGACCGTGGGGGCGCTTGTCTCCTTCACCACCACGGCCGGGCAGTTCTCCGGGCCCCCTATGATCCGGCAGCGCACGATCGTGGGGTTGCTTCCGCGCACCACGATGGCGTTTCCGGTCGAGTTCGCCATTTCGCAGTCGCGGATGGCGGCGTCCGTGCCGTTGACGAAGGCGAAGCCCAAGGTCTCCTGAATTCGGCTTTCCTTGATTTCTCCCCGAGCGCCGTCGAAGACGATGGCGTGCCCACCGGTTCCGGCAATTGTGACATCTGACGCGACAAGGCGAGAGTCGGGCACGGCGAACAGTCCGTATTCGTGGCAGTCGTGGACGCGGCTGCGGCGAATACGGGCCATACCACCCTGATTCACGTAAACGCCACCGCATGAGGACGCCGAAACGGAGCAATCCTCAAGCAACGCCCGGCCGCCGTCGCCCACCACGACTGCGGCCCAGTCGGTCGCCGTCCCGTGGAACGCGATCCCGCGCACAATGACCTCTTCGGGAGAGGTGACCAGAAGTGCCGCCTGGGGGGATACCACGCGTACGGTGCCCGCATCGGCCGCTCTGAGCACCACGAAACGATTCAAATGCACCATTTCTCGGTACTCTCCGGGCAGCACCGTCACCACGTCGGACGCACGTGAAGCGCGTATTGCGTCCCCAATTGTCCAGAACTGACCCTGGCCATGTGCCGAGACCACCAAATCGCCCAACGCGCACCCCGTACCCACCAACCGAATACGTTTCCCACGCAGTCTAGAGTTGGTGATCTGCCATGTCTTGACCTGAATGGCCATGCTCCCACGAATGACCCCCGGGAACAGCGGCAACGGCACTTCGGAGGGAAGCTCGCCCGCATGGAACATGACAAGGTGGCGGAGCGCCTGCGCGAGCTGCTCACCGCGACAGCCGAGCAGTCGGCGGCCGTGGCGCTGGTGTGGCAGGAGATCGAGCGTCAGGCGGACTGGAGCGAGACGGCGACCCGGCTCCTGACCCAGGCTCAGCAGTTCGACAGCCCCCTGCTGACGGCGTCCGCCGCGGGCGTGCTGCTCTGCCTGCTGCGAGAGCCCGATCGCAGCACGGAAACGGAGCTGGCGGCACAGGTGTCCGCCCTGGGAGCGTGCCGCCCGGTGCCCGCGGACTGCCTTTCGGTGTCCGAGGCGTGCAACCGGCTCGTGACCGGCGGCGCCACACTGGCTCTGGCGGACTGCGCCGTCGAGCTCCTCCAGGACTGCCTCTCCCGGCTCCCGGCGGACTCCGCCGAACGCCCGGCACTGCTGGCGGTGCAGGCGAACGCCTGGCGGTTGCGATATCTCAGGAACGGCGCCGAGACTGACCTGAGCCGAGCAGTGGCAGCTGTGGACGAGGCCCACGCACTCGCCGGGCCCGAGCACCCCCTGCATGCCAGGATCCGGCACAGCCGCGCCACCGTGCACGACCTCGTGGGCGGTCCGGACAGGATCGGCAGCAGGCATCGCGCCTCCGCCGAGGACGGCGACACTGATCCGGGCACCCGAGGTCGCGCTCTGCTCAGCACCATCACCGAACTTCTGGCCCGCTTCCGCAAGAGCCAGGACACCGGAGCGCTGGACGAGGCGCTGGCACTGGCCGGGCAGGCGCTGGATCCCGCCTTCCAGAACGCCGGCGAGCGATGGTTTCTGCTGATGCGTGCCGCTCAGCCGTACGCGGTCAAGGGCTGGCACACCAAAGACGCGGAGCTGCTGGCCAGATCGATCGAGCTCCTGCGCGAAGCGCTCGACCTCCTGCCGGCCGGCCACGCGCTGGCCGTGGGCCTGCTGAACGAGCTCGGCTCCAGTCTGCACCTGCGGGCCCTGGTCCGTGACGACGAAGGCGAGCTGGCCACGGCGCTCTCCTTACTGCGCCGCTCGGTCGAACGCACACCCCACGCATCCGCCGACTACGCGTCCTTCTCGTCGAACTTCGCCATGGGCCTGTGGACGCTGTGGAAGCGCGGGCGAAGCCCGGCCGTCCTCGCCGAGGCGGTCCGCGTCGCGACGGACGCCCGCGACTCGGCCGCGGCCAACCCCACCTCCCGCCAGCACCTCGGACATCTGGAAGGGCTCGTGGGCACGCTGACCGGGCTGTGGGTTCAGCACTACCCCGCCACGGCCGGCCGGCATGAGCAGGCGAGGGCCGGGCTGGCCGCAGCCATGCGGTTGGGAGGGGAGACGGTCAACAGCGTGCTGACGGGCAGCATGAGCGTCGCTCTGGCCGCCGCCGCGGAAGACTGGTCGCTCGCGACCGATCTGAGCGCACAGGTCATCGAGTTGCTGCCGCACGTGGCCTCGCCCGCGCTGAGCCTCAGGGACCGTGAGCGCGGCCTGGCCGGGCTCACCACCGATCTGGCCCGTGACGCCTGTGCCTGCGCCTTGACCACGGGCTCCCCGCAACGGGCCCTGGAACTGCTCGAACAGGGCCGGGCCACACTCATCGACCAGGCTCTCGCCGGACGCCAGAACCACGACCTCGACCTCATCCGGCCATACGCCCCGGCCGAGGCCGTCCGGATGGCAGAGTTGCGCGAGCAGCTCGCGGAAACGGGGGAGGCCCGTCATGGAGCCGCGACCGACCGCCGCCACACGCTGGCCGACGAGATGCTCAGGCTGACGCGGACGATCCGATCTCTGCCAGGGCTGGAGCGCTATCTTCTGCCCCCTCGGCTTGCCGACGTGCGCACGCGTCTCGGGTCCGACCCGCTGGTGGTGATCAATGTCAGCCGCCATCGATGCGACGCTCTCATCGTCACCGGCTCACGCGATGTCACCGTGGTTCCCCTGCCTGATCTGACCCTGGAAGAGGCCGGCGAGCACGCGGCGGGGTTCACGGCAGCGGTCACCAGGCTGTCCGACCGCCCAGGGCCGCGCGAGCGCAAACAGCTCACAGGCGCCCTGCGGGAAACGCTCGCCTGGTTGTGGGAGGTGGTGTCCGAGCCGGTACTCACGGCTTTGGGCGTCACCTCCGCCACCGACGATCCGCCGCGGGTGCATTGGTCGCCGACCGGGCCGCTCGTCTTCCTGCCGCTGCACGCGGCCGAGCGCGATGGCAACTGCGTGCTGGACCGAGTCGTCTCCTCCTACGTTCCGACACTGCGGCTGCTCCCCGCCCGACGGGAACCTCCGGCCACCGGCCCCTCTCTCATCGTCTCGGTGCCGCGCTCCACGCTGCTGCCGGGCCGGCCGCTCGACGAAGCAGCCCACGAAGTCGAAGCGCTGGTTCGGGCCTTCCCCGAGTCGGTACTGCTGGAGCACGACGACGCCGACGCCGGCAGCGTGCTCGCGGCACTCGGCCGCAGCCGGCGCGTGCACTTCGCCTGCCACGGGGAGACCGACGCGCACCATCCATCGAACAGCCATCTCGTCCTGCAGAACGAGAGACTCACCGTTTCGGACCTGATGCGGCAGCGGCTGGACAGCCTGGACCTCGCGGTGCTGTCCGCGTGTCACACAGCGCGTGGCAGTGAGCACATGCCGGACGAGATGTTGCACCTGACCTCCGCCCTGCAGATCGCCGGCGTGCGTCACACGGTCGGCACGCTCTGGCAGGCGGGAGACAAGTCCGCCAGGCGGTTCACCGAGCTCTTCTACCAGAATCTGCAGGGGGGACACCCGGTCGCCGCCGCCGTCCACGCGGCTGCGCGCACCCTACGGGGCGAGTCGACCACCCCGGCTGCGTGGGCGCCGTTCATTCACGTCGGCTCCTGACCGGGGGTGCGCTCGGCGCGGCTGGACGAGAGCGTGGTGAGGGTGGACGGACCTTGTGCAGGTAGGGCGCCAGCAGGATGCCGAGCTCAGCCGGGGTCGCCGCGCCCGACGGTGCGATGCCCAGCGACCTGGCCACCGGTCTCAGCCCGATGTCCACGGCGGCCTCCACCAGCGCCGCCAGGTTGGCAGTGCGCTCTCGCGCGAGGAACCACCCGGTCGCGTACACCACCGCCCCGCCTACGGCGGCCGGCCACCACACGATGCCCAGCAACAGGTAGGCGAGCCCCCAAGCGCTGGTCAGTACGGCCGAGTCGAGCGCCGACGCAGCGTCGCGCAGCCCGCCGCGCACCTGGGCGGACAGGACCAGCCACAGGCGGGGCCAGAAGAGAGTCAGATCCAGAGCGTAGAAATCGGACACCCGCTGTTCGGCCGACCGCATGCGCGCACCGATCGCGGAATGCGCGGCCAGCCGCTTCCACCTGGGGTTGAACCAGAGGCTGAGCAGCAACCTGGCCAAGCCCTGAGCCAGAACCCCGGCAAGCGCCGCGCCCAGCAGCACTCCGGCGGCTTCCGCGGCGAGAATGCCGGGCCGCGTCCGGGCCAGCTCGTCCAGCAGGTCGGCGCTCGCATGCGCAAGATGGTTCCAGTCGACCGCGTGCTCCTGCCTCAGGCGGAACGCGATGACCAGGAACACGCCGTACAGGAAGCCGGGCAGCGCGAGTCGCGCGAGCCAGCGTTCGGCCAGTTTGCCGCCGAGACCGGCCAGGAAGCTGGTCATGCGCGCGGCACCCACTTCTCAGGCATCGTCCGATTCTGGATCGCGCACGAGAGCACCGGCCTCCCGGGGTCATCCATGTCGCACGGCACTATCCGCGAGCAGACACCGTTGGGGCAGACGGCCTTCAGCACAGCACCTTGATCACCCCGCAGCCCGGGAGGGAGGCCGTAGCCGCCACGGGTGGGCTCGACGTCCTGCCCCATCTTGACCAACAGCCCGGTGAGCCGGTCGGTGCAATCCTCTCCGCGCAGGATCCCGTCGAGGCAGGACTCGAACTCCTCGGACAGGTCATGCTCGACGGCTTCTTCGCGAAGTTCTTCCAGAAACTCACAACACCATGCGATCAGCTCGCCCATCGAATTCTCTTCCCTCGTTTCCTGCGCGAACCCAACCGAGCCTTCTCACCCTGGCGACGCTGGTCACAAGGGAGGTATGCCTAGAGCGACAGCGGGGTGACGGGAGGCTCCCGGTCGGGCCGAGAAGATCCTCGTTGCTGTCTTACCGTGCCTCGATTCCGCTGTCCAACCACACCTCGACCCGTCTGGCCCACCTCATCCGCACACAGCGGGGGCTGGTCACCCGGTTCGAGGACGTCAGGGCGGCGACAGCAGGGGAGCCGCGGGAGGTGGTGGTGGCGGCGGAGGAGACGCCGGCGTACCTGACGGGACCTGTGCGCGGCCGAGCGGGCCGATCCGGCCGACGACCTGATCAGCGCCATGGTCCGGGTGCACGACGAGGACGGTCCAGCTGATCGGCCACGGCATCCACTACTGCCGGGGCGCACCGCCGGCCCGCGTCGAGGGCGAGATCGCCTTGGGGTAAACCCACTTCCTACGGGCGTCCCGCCGCCTGCCGATCAGTCACGGTACGCGGACCGCTTCCGGAACTCGCCGATCGCCTCGGCCACGTCGGCGTAGTGGTCGCGGATGAAGAAGTGGCCCCCGGAGAAGGCGCGCAGCTCGAAGCCGGCGCTGGTGTGCAGACTCCACGCCTGCACCTCCGCCAGGCTCGTCAGGGGGTCGTCATCGGCGGAGAACGCCACGACGGGGCAGGACAGCGGGGCCTCTCCGCCGAACCGGTAGGTCTCGATCGCGCGGTAGTCGGAGCGGATCACGGGGAGTACGAGGGGGCGCAGTTCCATGTCATCCAGCACCGCGGCGGCGCTGCCGTCCAGCATCTTCACGTGTTCGACCAGTGCCTGGTCGTCGAGCAGGTGCGTCATCTCGAAGCGGGCCCGGCTCGGGGCGCGTTGCCCCGACGCGAACAGCGCCACGGGGCCGCGGGCGCCCAGAGCCACGGCGGTCTGGAACGCCACGAGGGCCCCCATGCTGTGCCCGAAGAAGAGCCGCGGCCGGTCGTCGGCCTCGGCATCCAGAGCGTCGGCGACCTGGCCGGCCAGTGTCCGCAGGTCCTTGACCAACGCCTCGTGGCGGCGTTCCTGCCTGCCGGGGTACTGCACCGCGAGCACCTCGGCCGAGGGCGAAAGGACGGCCGACAAGGCGTGGTAGAAGCTGGACGAGCCGCCGGCGTGCGGAAAGCAGACCACCTGCAGGTCGCCTTCCGGCGACGGATGGAAGCGGTGGAGCCAGGGATTCGCTCGGGTCACTGCGTCCCTCCTTCGTGACGACCGTGCTCTTTTCGCAAAAGAAGCCGGGACGATGAAACGGCGAATCATCTCTCGCGAGAATGCCGATCATACCCACTCGCCACAGTCCGCTCCCGGCGAACCCGGGACGGGTAGGGGGATGTCCTGCTGAGCACAGCCTTTGCCGAGCACTGTGGAAGCGCCTTTACGGGAGGGATAGGGGAGAGACGCCGCATCCAGATGCTTGTAGCGAAAGCCGCTAGGGGGGACGTAAGGGTTGGGGTGTGAAAAACGCCCATATAGCGTGCCGGTTGAGCAGGCAGGAAGCCAGCCTTTCGAAAGGGAAGCGCCGTTTTCCGTAATGGCCGTCCATCGATGGTCACGGTGACGGGAGAGGTGTGTCCCGACGTCGCCCGAGAGCCGGCGCGTGCTCCCTTTCGCTGGTCGAGGCAGACGTCACGGGAGACACGATGAGAGAGATCAGCAAGGTCGGCATCGTCGGAGGCGGCGTCATGGGCTCGGGCATCGCCGAGGTGTGCGCCCGCCGGGGGCTCGACGTGCGCGTCGCGGTCTCCGCCGAGACGTCGCTCGCACCCGCCCGGCGGCGCCTGGTCGCATGGCTCGACCGGGGCCTGCGCAAGGGCGGGATCACCGAGGCCGAGCGGGACGCGGCCTTGGGGCGCGTGTCGTTCGTCGCCGATCTCGGCGAACTCGCCGACCGGCACCTCGTCTTCGAGTCCGTGCCGGAACGTGAGTCGATCAAGCTTGAGGTGCTGGGCGCGCTGGACAAGATCCTCGACGACCAGGACGCGATCCTCGCCTCGAACACCTCCTCGATCCCGATCATCAGGCTCGCACGGGCCACCGGCCGGCCGAGCCAGGTGATCGGGGTGCACTTCTTCAACCCGGCTCCCGTCCTTCCCCTGGTGGAGCTGATCGGATCGTTGCTGACGGCGGAGGCGACGTTCGCGCGGGTGGAGTCGTTCGTCGCCGGGACGCTCGGCAAGGACGTGATCCGGTCGCCGGACCGCGCCGGATTCGTGGTGAACGCGCTGCTCATCCCCTACCTGCTGTCGGCTGTGCGCATGGTGGAAAGCGGGTTCGCCCCCGCCGAAGTGGTCGACAAGGGCATGACGCTGGGCTGCTCCCACCCGATGGGCCCGCTGAGGCTGGCCGACCTGATCGGCCTGGACGTCGTGGCCTCCATCGCCGAGGCCCTGTACGAGGAGTTCAAGGAACCGCTCTACACGCCCCCGCCGCTCCTGCTGCGCATGGTCGACGGCGGCCTGCTGGGCAAGAAGGTCGGCCGGGGCTTCTACGACTATCCGTGATCCTGACCGGAGGACTGGTGGACTTCAGCGACAGCGCCAAGGGCGGCACCGCGATGATCTTCCCGGGGATGGGCCCGGTCCGGTTCGCGGACGTCGCCGAGTTCATGCGGGGCGATCCCGCCGCGCGCAGACTGATCGCCCTGGCCGACGACGTCGTCGGCTACCCGCTGACGGACCGGTTCCACCGGTCGGAGGGCGACTACTCGGAGGCGGCCCAGGTGGCGTTCATGGTCAACTGCCTGGCCCTCGCCGACTGGGCGGAGCGCACCCTGGGCGTGACGCCGGCGGTGTGCGCCGGACCGAGCTTCGGCGGGAAGGCGGCCGCGGCGTACTCCGGCGCCCTGTCCTTCGAGGACGCCGTCCGCATGACGGCGGGCCTCGCCCGCTGCACCGAGGAGTACTTCGGCCGGGCCCATCAGGACATCGTCACCTGCTCGTTCGTCAGGACCCTGGAGCCCAGGCTCCAGGAGGTGCTGGCCGAGCTCGACGAACGCGGCGAATGGCACGACCTCTCCTGCACCGTCGACCACGACTTCTTCATGCTCTCCCTGAGGGAGCGGCAGGTGGAGTGGCTGGAGCAGCGGGTGCGCGCGGCCGGCGGGCTGCCGCTGTACACGATGCGCCCGCCGATGCACTCGGCCGCGTTCGAGCCGCTGCGACGCCTGGCCGAGGAGCGGGTCATGGGGGAGCTGTGCTTCGCCGACCCGAGGCTGCCGGTGGTGGACGACCACGACGGGACCCTGCTGACCACCGGGGAAGGTGTGCGGACGATGCTGCTGGACGGCTTCGTCAGGCCCCTCCGCTGGCCGGAGGTGGTGGCCGCGCTGCGGCGGCTGGAGATCGCCAAGGTGTGTGTCGCCGGTCCGGACGCGCTGTTCGGCCGGGTGGCGATCACCAGGGAGAGCTTCGAGGTGACGCCGGTGACCCCGAGGACGGCGATGACGCCGCCCCGGGCCCCGGTCGCCTAGACCGGCCCGGCCTGTCAGTGGCCGGGCGACCGGTCGGACAGCCCGCTCAGCACGCCCCACAGCGTGCCCGGAGTGCGAAAGGTGTCCAGGGCCAGCGCCTCGTCCTGGAACCGTACGTCGAATGCGCTTTCCAGAGCGGCCAGCAGGTCGACTATGCCGAGCGAGTCCAGGCCGAAGGCCATCAGGTCGAGGTCCTCCTGAACCTTCTCGTCGGGTGCGAGAAAGGGCAGGCGCATTCGCAGAATGGTCTCGAACTGATCGTTCCACATTATGTGCGAACCCTTTCTTGTCGGCGGATTCGGAGCGTAGGTCTATTGTGACGATATAGGCCGTCTGCGGCAAAGTCCAGAAAACATAAGTGAATGCCAGGCAAGGAGGAAAGAATGGCAGGGGAATCCGTCTCGGCCCTCTACGGACTTTTTCTGGACGGCCTGCGGAAGTCGCCGGGCCGGACCGCGTTCCGGGTCGGCGACGACAGCGCGACGTACGAGCGGCTGCACGAGCTGGCCCTGTCGTGGGGCGGGGCGCTGCTGCGGACGCCCTCCCCGCGGCCCACTGCCGTGGGAGTGCTCGCCGGCAAGGGGACCGTCTGCTACGCGGGCATCCTCGCCGGCCTCGCCGCAGGGGTCACCGTCGTGCCGCTGCGCCCGGACTTCCCGGCCGCGCGCACCAGGCAGATGATCGAGGCCGCCCGGGTGTCCACGCTGATCGTCGACGAACGCGGGGGAGAGGTCGCCGCCACCCTTCGGGCAGAGGGCCTGGAGGTGCAGGTCCTCGCGGTCGGCGCGAGCCGCGCCCTGCCGGAACCTCGGCCGGTCCGCGCCGACGACATCGCCTACGTGCTGTTCACCTCCGGCTCCACGGGCGTTCCCAAGGGAGTGCCGATCACCCACGGGAACACCGGCCACTACTTCCGGTTCCTGGCCGGGCGGTACGACTTCACCTGCGACGACGTCTTCTCGCAGACCTTCGACCTGACCTTCGACTGCGCCATGTTCGACCTGTTCTGCGCCTGGGGAGCGGGCGCGACCTCGGTGGCCGTGCCCCCGGTCGCCTACCGGGACCTGCCGTCGTTCCTGGCGGAGCAGGGCGTCACGGTGTGGTTCTCCACCCCGAGCGCGATCTGGACGGTCCGGCGGACCGGCGGCCTTCGCGCGGCCGCCATGCCGCACCTGCGCTGGAGCTTCTTCGCCGGAGAGGCACTGAGGTGCGCCGACGCCGCCGACTGGCAGCGTGCCGCCCCCGCCTCCGTCGTGGAGAACCTGTACGGCCCGACCGAGCTGACCGTCACCATCGCCGGCCACCGCTGGTCCCAGGAGACCTCGCCCGGGCTGGGCGTCAACGGCCTGTCGCCGATCGGGTCCGTGAACCCCGGGCACGACCACCTGCTGATCGAGGACGGACGGCTCGCGGACACCGAGGGAGAGTTGTGGATCACCGGGCCGCAGCTGACTCCCGGCTACCTCGACCCCGACCACGACAAGGGACGATTCGTCGAGCGTGACGACCGCGTCTGGTACAACACCGGCGACCGGGTCCGGCGGGCTGCCAACGGCGAGCTGGTCTACCTCGGGCGGGCCGACAGCCAGGTCCAGGTGCAGGGCTGGCGGGTCGAGCCGGCCGAGATCGACCACGCCGTGCGCGGCTGCGAGGGCGTCGAGAACGCGGTGACGGTGAGCACCACGGCCGGGAACGCCACCGAGCTCGTCGTGTTCTACACCGGGCGACCCACGTCGATCTCCCGCTTCGCCGCCCAGCTCCGCAGGACGCTTCCGACGGGTCTCATTCCCCGTCACTACCGCCATCTGGACGAGCTGCCGTTGAACCCCAACGGGAAGGTCGACCGGGCGGGGCTGCGGGACAGGGCCGCGGAACTGGTCGCGGGGACGACGGTGGCCCCTGGCGACCTTTGAGACCTTGACGCTTCGTTCCGGAAACGCGGTCAGTCCTCGCGGAAGCGGTTGATCTGGTCGATGTGGCGGGCGCGGAACTCGGGATCGTCGACGCCGAGGCCGGGACGCGGCGCCAGGCACAGCACCCCCACCTTGCCGCTGTGGGTGTTCTCGTGGACGCGACGGGCCGCCGCCCCGACCTCGTGCAGGCCGTACACGGCGGACAGTGTGGGGTGGACCGCCCCCTTGGCGATGAGCCGGTTCGCCTCCCACGCCTCACGGTAGTTCGCGAAGTGGGTCCCGATGATCCGCTTCAGGGCCATCCACAGGTAGCGGTTGTCGTACTGGTGCTGGTAGCCGGAGGTGGAGGCACAGGTGACGATCGTGCCGCCGCGGCGCGCCACGTACACGCTGGCGCCCATCGTCTCCCGGCCGGGATGCTCGAAGACCACGTCGGGGTCGTCGCCGCCGGTGAGGTCGCGGATCCGCGAGCCGAAACGCTTCCACTCCGTGGTGTCGGGGGTCTCCGGGTCCTTCCAGAACCGGTAGCCTTCCGCGTTCCGGTTGATGATCAGCTCCGCCCCTTGGGCGCGGACGAGCTCCGCCTTCGTCTCACTGGACACCACGCACACGGGGATCGCCCCGGCGCGCAGGACGAGCTGCGTCGCGTACGAACCGAGCCCGCCCGCGGCGCCCCAGATGAGCACCACGTCGCCGAGCTTGATCTGCCCCCCGTTGCGTGAGATGAGCTGACGGTAGGCCGTGGAGTGGACGAGGCCGGAGCAGGCCGCCTCCTCCCAGGTCAGGTGGGCGGGCTTGGGCATGAGCTGGTTCGCCTTGACCAGGCTGAGCTGCGCGAGGCCGCCGTAGTTGGTCTCGTAGCCCCAGATGCGCTGGTCGGGGTCGAGCATGCTGTCGTCGTGGCCGTCGGCCGAGGAGAGCTCGACCGACAGGCAGTGCGCCACGACCTTGTCGCCGGCCTGCCAGCGATGCACCCCCGGACCGGTCTTCAGCACGACTCCGGACATGTCCGAGCCGAGCACGTGGAAGGGCTGGTTGTGGCCGCTGGCGGAGGGGACCGACTTGGCGTACCGCTTCAGGAAGCCGAAGGTGGGCATCGGCTCGAAGATCGCACTCCAGACCGTGTTGTAGTTGATGCTGCTGGCCATCACCGCGACGAGCGCCTCGCCGGGGCCCGGTTCCGGCGTGGGGATGTCCCAGATGGTCAGGGACTTGGCGGGATCGCGGTTCTCCGTGGGGGTCCCGTCGAAGAGGTTGACGTCGTCGCGGAGCACGACCGCGCCCCGGTAGCTCTCCGGTATCGGGAGATGCCGGACCTGTTCGGCGTCGAATTCCCCCGACACCAGGACGTCTCTGATCTCGTCCATCGATTCTCCTTGGGTGGGTTGTGGCTGGGAGGTGGTGCCCGGATCAGGACGGGCCGAGCTGATCGTCCAGCGTGGCGAAGAGCTCTTCGTCCGTGAGGTCGTCGAGGTCCTGCTCCTCGGGCAGGTCGGACGCCTCTTCGGCCGCCAGCAGGATGGCCCGGCACCGCTTGCCGATCTCGGACCTGTCCTCGGGGGACATGCTCTGCTCCCGCAGCAGCCGCTCCAGCTCCTCCAACTGGACGAGGACGGAACCGGACGTGCTCGGCGCCTCGGGAAGAAGCCTGTTCAGGATGAAGCGGGCGAGGGCCGTCGGGGTGGGATGGTCGAAGACCAGCGTGACCGGCAACTCCAGCCCGGTGGCCTGGTTCAGCTGGTTGCGCAGCTCGACGGCGGTCAGCGAGTCGAACCCCAGCTCGTTGAAGACCCGGTCCGGCTCGACGGAGTCGTCCGAGACGTGTCCCAGGACCGTCGCGGCCGCCGACCGCACCAGTGACACCACCACGCGCTCCCGCTTGGCCGCGGGCAGGCCCTCCAGGGAGGCCGCCAGCCCCCTGTTCTCCTCGTCGTCCTCGCGGGTGGACGGACCGTCGAGCGCCTGACCGAACTCGGGCACGCCGCTCATCAGCGGGCGGGGCCGGGCCAGCGAGAAGACGGGCGCGAAGCGTTCCCAGTCGATGTCGGCCACCACCAGGTGGGCGGCGCCACCGCCCACGACCTGGCCGATCGCGATCGCGGCGGCGTCGGGCGCCATCGCCCTCAACCCGCTGCGGCCGAGCCGCTCTCCGGCGGCCTCCATCATTCCGCCGCCGCCCCAGCCGCCCCAGGCGATGGAGGAGCCGGCCAGCCCTCGGCCACGTCGACGCAGGGCCAGCCCGTCGAGGAAGGCGTTGGCGGCGGCGTAGGGAGCCTGTCCGCTCGACCCCCAGACGGCCGCGCCCGACGAGAACATCATGAACGCCTCCAGAGGGCGGTCACCCAGGAGCTCGTCCAGGATCACGGCTCCGCCGACCTTGGCCCGTCCGAAACGGGCGAAGTCGTCCAGGGAGATGTCGGCCACCAGCACGTCGTCGTGTCCGATGCCGGCCGCGTGCATCACCGCGGTCAGCGGGGCACCGCCGGGCAGCGAGCCGAGGAGGTCTCGCACGGCTGCGCGGTCGGTGACGTCGCAGGCCGTGACCGTGACCGCGGCCCCCAGGCCCGTCAACTCCGCTTCCAGCTCGGGGACGCCCTCGGCGTCGCGGCCGCGCCGGCTCACCAGCACCAGGTGGTCGGCGCCCTCCCGGGCGAGCCACCGGGCGACGTTCGCGCCGACCCCGCCGGTTCCCCCGGTGATCACGACGGTTCCGTGCGGCTTCCACCCCTGCGTCGGCTCTTCCTCGCCGTACGGGGATCGCACCATGCGGCGTGCGTGCAGGACGCCCGCCCGGATCGCGACCTGGTCCTCGCCCGTCGTTCCCGCCAGCGCATCGTGCAGCAGCGCGACGTCCGCCGCGCCGGGCGTGTGCGGCAGGTCGACGAGCCCGCCCCAGGTGTCCGGATGGTCCACCGCGAGCACCGCGCCCAACCCCCAGACGGAGGTCTGGAACGGGTTCACGGACTCGCGGGCCTCGTCGACGGCCACCGCACCCGCGGTGGCGAGCCAGAGCGGCGCGGTCACGTCGGCGTCAGCCAGCGCCTGCACCAGCGTGAGGACGGACGCGGTGCCGCGGGACAAGGTCGGGTGGGCCGCGCTCGGTTCGTCGTCGAGCGGAAGAAGGCACAGCACGCCGGACACGGGAGGTTCCGCGCGAAGGGTGTCCGCGAGCGTCGCGCGGTCCTCATCGCCGACCACAAGGGTGCGAACCTGGACGCCGTTCTCCGGCAGGCCGGCGAGGACGTCGCGGACGATCGGCAGGTCCTGCCTCGGTACGGCCACCAGCCACGTCGCGTCCCTCGGCTTCTCCTGGGCGGGGGCGGTGGTCGTGCGCCAGGTCACCTTGTAGCGCCAGGTGTCGAGCTTGGACCTCTTGCGTTCCTCGTCCCGCAGTGACGTCAGGGCTGGCAGGACGGCCTTCAAAGAATCGGTGTCGACGTTCAGCCGGGTGGCCAGGTCGTCGGTGTCCGCCGACGCCACCTTCTCCCAGAAGCCGTCGTCCGCCGTGGAGACCGGTTTGCGGGTGCTCTTCGGGAGGAGCCAGTAGCGCTGGTGTTGGAAGGGGTAGGTGGGGAGGTTGGTCGGGGTGTTGGTGGGGGTGTTGGTTGGGGTGGGGGTGGGGGTGAGGAGGGTGTTCCAGGTGATGGGGGTGGTGGTGTGGGTGTGGATGGTGGCTAGGGCGTGGAGGAGGGTGGGGGTTTCGGGTTGGTTTTTGTGGAGGGTGTTGATGGTGGTGGGTGGGGGGGTGTTGGTGGTGGGGGTGGGGAGGTT
>NZ_JBSFGF010000016.1:0-203124 GCF_053596455.1 Nonomuraea sp. NPDC001699
GGCGACCTGACCCGGTCGATCACGGTCGACGCCGAGGGCGAGCTGGCCGACCTGAAGGACAACATCAACTCGATGGTCAAGTCGCTGCGCGAGACCACGACCGCCAACGAGCAGCAGGACTGGCTCAAGTCCAACCTCGCCCGAATGTCCGGCCTCATGCAGGGCCACCGCGACCTGGCGGCCGTGGCCGAGCTGGTGATGAACGAGCTGGCCCCGCTGGTCAGCGCCCAGTACGGCGCCTTCTTCCTCGCCGAGGAGAACGAGCTCCAGCTCATCAGCGCCTACGGCTACCCGGCCGACCCCGGCAGGCCCACGAGGTTCCGGCTCGGCGAGGCGCTGGTCGGCCAGGCCGCCCGCAGCCGCAGGGTCATCGCCGTCGAGGAGGTGCCCTCCGGGGCCGTCCGGATCTCGACCGGTCTCGGCACGATCGAGCCCGCCTCGGTGGTCGTGCTGCCGATCGTGGTCGAGGAGCAGGTGCTCGGCGTGATCGAGCTGGCCTCGGTGCAGGCGTTCACGCCGGTCCACCGGGCCTTCCTCGATCAGCTCATGGAGACGATCGGGGTCAACCTCAACACGATCGTGGCCAACGCCCGCACCGACGAGCTGCTGGCCGAGTCGCAGCGGCTCGCGGGCGAGCTGCAGGCCCGGTCGGAGGAGCTCCAGCAGCAGCAGGAGGAGCTCCAGCGCTCCAACGCCGAGCTGGAGGAGAAGGCCACGCTGCTGGCCCGCCAGAACCAGGACATCGAGACCAAGAACCTGGAGATCGAGCAGGCCCGGCAGGAGCTGGAGGACCGCGCCCACCAGCTCACGCTGGCCTCGACGTACAAGAGCGAGTTCCTGGCGAACATGAGCCACGAGCTGCGCACCCCGCTCAACTCACTGCTCATCCTGGCCCAGCTCCTGGCCCAGAACCACACGCGCAACCTGACCCCCAAGCAGGTCGAGTACGCCGAGATCATCCACTCGGCCGGCTCCGACCTGCTCCAGCTCATCAACGACATCCTCGACCTGTCCAAGGTCGAGGCGGGCAAGATGGACATCAACCCCGAACGGGTGCCGCTGCGCCAGCTCCTCGACTACGTCGAGGCCACGTTCCGGCCGATGACCTCGCAGAAGAGCCTCGACTTCACGATCACGAACGCCCCCGGCATCCCCGTGGAGGTCATGACCGACGACTCGCGCCTGCGGCAGGTGCTGCGCAACCTGCTGTCGAACGCGGTCAAGTTCACCGAGACCGGCAGCGTCGAGCTGCGCATCGAACCGGCCGCCCAGGACGAGCTGCCCGCCTCGGTGCGCCAGCACGGCGCGGCCATCGCGCTGCGCGTCGTGGACACCGGCATCGGCATCGCGGCCCAGCAGCTCGAAGCCATCTTCGGCGCGTTCCAGCAGGCCGACGGCACCACCAGCCGCAAGTACGGCGGCACCGGCCTCGGCCTGTCCATCAGCCGCGAGATCGCCCACCTGCTCGGCGGCGCGATCGCGGCGCAGAGCACCCCGGGCCAGGGCAGCGTCTTCACCCTCTACCTGCCGATCGCCCGGCCGGACTTCGTCGGGCTCTCCCCGAAGAAGCTCCTGGCCGACCCCTCGATCCTCGTCGAGGCCGCTCCCGCCACCATGCCCGAGCCGAACGCGGCCGCCCCGGCCAGGTCGCACCAGCCGCAGCCGCGCCGCCTGCTGGTGATCGAGGAACGCCCGCAGGGACTGCTGTCGCACGTGGCCGAGAGCGTGGTGACGGAGCTGGCGCCGGGCAGTGACGAGACGATCGAGATCGTCACGGCCGCCGGGGCGCAGGAGGCCGCGGCCACCCTCGCCGCCGACCCCTGCCACTGCATCGTGCTCGACCTCGACCTGCCCGACCAGAGCGCCTACCGCCTGCTGGAGGCCATGGACGGCGACCAGGCCCTGAACTCGGTGCCGGTCCTGGCCTACAACAACTGGCGGGCCAGCTCCCAGCAGGCGGCGCCGTTGCAGGCCCGTGAGGGCGGGCAGCCGCTGGAGCTGCTGTCCAGCCTCGACGAGCTGCGCGAGCGCATCGCCCTGCACCTGACCGCCGACCAGCCCGGCGACGTGCTGCCGCTGATCAGGGCCGGGAACGTCAACCAGCTCGCCGGAGCCGAGATCGACACGTCGCTGACGGGCCGGACCGTGCTGATCGTCGACGACGACGCGCGCAACCTGTTCGCCCTGACCAGCATGCTGGAGGTGCACGGCATCGACGTGCTGCACGCCGAGGACGGCCGCAAGGGCATCGACACGCTCGTCGCCCACCCGCGGATCGACCTGGTGCTGATGGACGTGATGATGCCGGAGATGGACGGCTACACCGCCACCGCCCGCATCCGGACGATGCCGCAGTACGCCGACCTGCCCATCATCGCGGTCACGGCCAAGGCGATGCCCGGAGACCAGGAGAAGGCACTGGCCGCCGGCGCGAGCGACTACGTGACCAAGCCGGTCGAGGCCGACCATCTGGTCGAGCGCATCCGCCACTGGCTCGGCGCCTGACCCGTCCCCCCCGAGGAGCAACGCAGTGCACCACCTGCACGATCCGGCGGCCGCCGTACCGCCGGAGCGTATCGAGCCGCCCAATCTCGGCCGCCTGGCCGCGACGGTCGACCGCCTGCACAGCCAGATCCTGGAGGCCCAGCGGGCCGCCGAGGGCCGCGCCCTGGTCGAGGTGGCCAAGGGCGTGCTGGTCGAGCGCCTGCAGTGCAGCCTGTCCGCCGCCGCCAGGCAGCTCGCCACCCTGGCCGACCAGGCGGGGGTGACGCAGCTGGAACTGGCCGCCGACATCATCAACCAGGCCGCCCACGACCGCATCAGCGAGACCGCGCGCGACTTCCTGAGCTCGGCCTGCGCCGATGAGTCCGCGGAGGTGGCGGTGCGGCTGCGTACCGCCGAGAACGGGGCGCTGACCGCCACCGACGCGCAGGCCGTGGCGCAGTCGCTGCTGGAGCAGGCCCTGTCCGCGCTGGGCGCGACGACGGTCGCCATCTGGGAGGCCGGGCCGGACGCGTCGCTCACCCTGGCCGGCTACGCGGGGCTGGCCGACGAGGAGGCCCGGCGCTGGCGTTACGTGCCGCCGGGCGTGGCCACGCCGGCCCGCCGCGCGCTGCTGGCCCGCGGCACGGTGTGGCTGGACGACCTGACCGCCGTCGGCCTGCCCTCGATCGGGCAGCGCCAGACGTCCGGCGCGCGGGCGACCGCGCCGGCCGGGACGGGCGGCCGCATCCTGGGCGTGCTGGAGATCGGCTGGCCGCACGCCATGCCGCGGCCCGACCCGCGGGTCATCAAGCAGATCGAGGTGCTGGCCGACCTGTGCGCCCACACCTTCGAGACCGCCGACCAGGCCGCCCACGAGCCGCAGGTCCTGCCCGAGCTGATCGACCTGGCCGACGCGCTGCCCGACGCGGCCCTGGTGCTGCGCCCGCAACTGGGCACCGAGGGCCGGCTGACCGACTTCCGCATCGTGCACGCCAACCCCCGCTTCCTCGACCCGGCCGGACGGCCGCGCGGCGAGGTCGTCGGGAGCCTGTTCCTGGAGGCGTACCCGCTGGCCGCCGAGGAGGGCGCGCTGCTGGCCAGGATCGAGCACGTGCACGCCACGGGCGAGACGTTCAGGGCCGAGAAGATGGCGATCACGGCCCTGGTGGACCAGATCCCGTTGCACACCGTCGCCGGCATCGCGATCATCCGGCTCGGCGACGGCGTGCTGCTCATCTGGCGGCTGCAGGACCAGGACGCCCAGCTCGCCAACCTGCTCCAGCACGCCCAGCGCCTCGGGCGCATCGGCGGCTTCGAGGAGAACCTGCTCACCGGCGAGATCGTCTGGAGCGCCCAGCTCCACGACCTGTACGGGATGTCCGCCGACGAGCCGCCCATCCCGCTCGAACGCCTGGCCACGCACGCCCACCCCGATGACGCCGTGGCCATCGGCCGGTTCGTCCGGGCCGTGCTGCACCATCGCCGTCCGGCCTCCACCGCCTACCGGCTCCAGCGGTCCGACGGCACCGTACGGCACATCAGGGTCGTCGCCGAGCCCGTCTTCGACGACAGCGGCCTGCTGCTGGCCATCCGCGGCGCCTACCAGGACATCTCCTCCCAGCACTGGACAGAGGTGGCCCTGGCCGCCACCCGCGACCAGCTCGCCCACACCGAGCAGCAGGCCGCCGAGCGCAACCGGCTGGCCCTGCAGCTCCAGCAGGCGATCATGCCGCCGAGCCGGGAGCCGCTGGAGGCGTTCGACCTGCAGATCGCCGTGCGCTACCGTCCGGCCGAGAAGGAGCACCTGGTCGGCGGCGACTGGTACGACGCGGTCGTGCTGCCCACCAAGCAGATCCTGCTGTCGGTCGGCGACGTGGCCGGGCACGGCATCGAGGCGGCCACCGGCATGGTCGTGCTGCGCAACGCGCTGCGCGGCCTGGCCGCCACGGGCGCCGGGCCGGGCCAGCTCCTGACCTGGCTCAACCTGGTCGCCCACCACCTGACCGCGAACGTCACCGCCACCGCCATCTGCGCGCTGTTCGACCCCCGCACGCGCGTGCTGCGCTACGCCAGGGCCGGGCACCTGCCGCCCATCCTGGTCCGCGACGGTCAGGCCAGGGAGCTCGACATGACCAAGGGCCTGCTGCTCGGGGCGGTCGCCGAGGCCGACTACGAGGAGACGCACCTCCAGCTCGCCTCCGACGACATCCTGCTCATGTACACCGACGGCCTGATCGAACGGCGGGACGTCAACCTGCACGAGTCCCAGCAGCGGCTCCTGGACGTCGCCCGCCAGCCCGTGGCCACCCTGGAGCAACGCCTCGACCACCTCCTCACGCACAGCAACTCCGACACCGACGACGACACGTGCATCATCGGCGCCCGCCTCCAGTGACCGTCCTCATCGAGGCCGGGCCACGGGACACCGATCCCGCGAGTTTGCCGGGCCTCCGCCCGGTAAGCATCGAGAGCCGGGTGACCCGCCACGCCACACCCAGGCAGGACTGATCAGACCATGGCCATGGAACCGGAGCTACGCTGTCCCATCAGCACCGACCTCGACGGCATCCGCCGCCTCGTACGCGAGCACGCCGGCCGCGGCGGGCTGTCCGGTGAGCCCCTGGACAACTTCGTGCTGGCGGTCAACGAGGCGGTCACCAACGTCCTCGACCACGGCGGCGGCACCGGCACCGTGGTGGGCCTCGACGAGCCGGGCGGCGTCACCGTGGAGGTCGCGGACGACGCCGGCCTGCTCAGCGCCGCCCACCTGGCCGCGGCCGAACACGGCCGCGCGCACACGGCGGGGTTCGGCTTCGGCCTGTGGCTGATCCAGCACCTGTGCGACCAGGTCGAACTCGACCAGAGCCCGCAGGGCAGCCGGTTACGCCTGCACATGGACGTCCGGGCCGCGCACCTCGCGCAACCGGCCCTCCTCGTCCCGGACGAACAGCCGCCCGCACCCTTCGTCCCGCGCGACGCCGGCCCGTCGCGGACCGTCCTGCCGCCGGCCGAACCCGCCTAGCCTGACCCGGCCGGAATCCCCGGAACCCTAGGATGAGGCAGGTGAAATACATGCTGCTCATCTACAGCAACCCGGCCGCCCAGCAGGCCGTCGCCGACGGCTTCGACCAGGTCATGGCCGAGGTCGACGCGCTCATGGCGGAGCTGGAGGCCAACGGCGAGCTGGCCGGCGGCCAGGCGCTGGGCGACCCGGCCTCCTCCAAGACCGTGACGGTGCGCAACGGCGTGCCCGCCGTCACCGACGGCCCGTTCCTGGAGGCCAAGGAGTACCTGGCGGGTTATCTGATCGTCGACTGCGCGAGCGTCGAGCGGGCCACCGAGATCGCCGCGCGCTGGCCGGACGCTCGGCTGTGCGCCATGGAGGTGCGGCCGATCATCGACGAGGTGGCGGAGTGATCGAAGGGCTGCTGCGCGAGCTGGCGCCGCAGGTGCTCGGCGTGCTCGTGCGCCGTTACGAGCAGTTCGACGCCTGCGAGGACGCCGTCCAGGAAGCCCTGCTGGACGCCGCCGTGCAGTGGCCCGACCAAGGCGTGCCGGACAACCCGCGGGCCTGGCTGATCACGGTCGCCTCCCGGCGGGTCATCGACCATTTCCGCAGTGAGAGCGCGCGCCGGCGGCGGGAGGAGAGCGCGGCGGTCGCCGTCCCGGCCGACGAGTTCGTCGAGCCGGCGCCGGGCGAGGAGCGCACGCCGGCCGGCGACGACACGCTGACGCTGCTGTTCCTGTGCTGCCATCCGTCGCTGTCGGAGCCCTCGCAGCTCGCGCTCACGCTGCGGGCCGTGGGCGGCCTGACCACGGCCCAGATCGCGGCGGCGTTCCTGGTGCCGGAGGCGACGATGGCCCAGCGCATCAGCCGGGCCAAGCAGCGCATCAGGTCCACGGGGGTGGCGTTCGGGCCGCCGCCGGAGCAGGAGCGGGCCGAGCGGCTGCGCGTGGTGCTGCACGTGCTCTACCTGATCTTCAACGAGGGTTACACCGCCACCTCCGGGCCCGACCTGCAGCGGCCCGAGCTGACCGCCGAGGCGATCAGGCTGGCCCGGCTCGTCCGCCGGCTGCTGCCCGACGACGGCGAGGTCGCCGGGCTGCTGGCGCTCATGCTGCTGACCGAGGCGCGGCGGGCGGCGCGTACCGGGCCGGGCGGGTCGCTGGTCCCGCTCGCCGAGCAGGACCGCTCGCTGTGGGACCGGCGGCTCGTCGAGGAGGGCGTCGAGCTGGTCAGCAAGGCGCTGGCCACCAGCGTCCTCGGCCCGTACCAGTTGCAGGCGGCGATCGCGGCCGTGCACGACGAGGCGCCCACGTCCGCCGAGACCGACTGGCCGCAGATCCTGGCTCTCTACGGCGTGCTGGCCGGCCTGGAGGACAACCCGGTGGTCCGGCTCAACCAGGCCGTGGCCGCCGCCATGGTGCACGGCCCGCGGGCCGGGCTCGACCTGCTCGACGGCCTGGCCGCCGACGACCGGCTCTCGGGGCACCACCGGCTGGCCTCGGTACGCGCCCACCTGCTGGAGTTGGAGGGCGACACCGAGGGGGCGGCGCTGGCCTTCCGCGAGGCGGCCCGGCGTACGCTCAGCCTGCCTGAGCAGCGCTATCTGGAGGGCAAGGCCGCCCGGCTGGCTTGACAACGATTTTTTTCGGTGCGATCGTTCAGGCATGCACGAAGTGGCAGTGATCGAAGACGCGGCGGCCGCGGAGGCGTCGCTCGACCCGATGCGATCGAAGTTGCTGGCCGAGCTCGTCGAGCCGGGCTCTGCCACCTCCCTGGCCGCCAAGGTGGGCCTGGCCCGCCAGAAGGTCAACTACCACCTGCGCACCCTCGAACGCCACGGGCTGGTCGAGCTGGTCGAGGAGCGCAGGAAGGGCAACGTCACCGAGCGCGTGATGCAGGCCACGGCCGCCTCCTTCGTGATCTCCCCCACCGCGCTGGCCTCGGTGCAGCCCGATCCCGCCCGGTCTCCCGACCGGCTGTCGGCGCGCTGGCTGCTGGCCCTGGCGGCGCAGCTCGTCCGCGACGTCGGCACGCTGATCACCGGCGCGGCCAAGGCGCAGAAGAAGGTGGCCACGTTCGCCATCGACGGCGAGGTGCGCTTCGCCTCGGCCGCCGACCGGGCCGCGTTCGCCGAGGAGCTGGCGCAGTGCGTGACGTCGCTGGTCAGCAAATATCATGACGAATCCGCGGAAGGCGGGCGGGATCATCGGCTGATCGTCGCCGTGCACCCGTCCGTGAAGAAGGGCTCCTGAGGTGGGGCACGAGTTCGAGATCCCCCTCGACTCCCTGGTCGAGGCGACGCCCGAGCAGGTGTGGGAGGCCATCACCACCGGGCCCGGCATCGACTCGTGGTTCATGGGCCGCAACGAGGTCGAGGGCGGCGCCATCCGCACCGCGTTCGCCGGGGTCGAGCTGCCCGAGTCCAGGGTGACCGCCGAGGAGCCGCTCAAGCGCTTCGCCCATTCCGGCGTCCCCGGCCCCGACGGCCGGTTCGTGGCCTACGAGTTCCTGCTGGAGGCCCGCGGCCAGGGCAGCACCCTGGTCCGCATGGTCACCAGCGGCTTCCTGCCCGGCGACGACTGGGAGCAGGAGTACGAGGCGATGTCCACGGGCCTGGCCCTGTTCTTCGCGACGCTGACGGAGTACCTCGGCCACTTCGCCGGCCGGGCCGCGACCCCGTTCACCGAGTCGGGCCCGCCGGTGAGCGACTGGCCGCGCGCCTGGCGGTCCCTCCACGCCGCCCTCGGCGGCACCCCCGAGCCCGGCGACGCCGTCCGGATCACACCGCCCGGCCTGCCGCCGGTCGAGGGCGTGGTCTACTTCCGCAACGCCCAGTCCGTCGGCGTCCGCACGTCCGACGCCCTCTACCGGTTCGTCCAGGGCATGGGCGGCAGCATGCTCGCCATGCACCTGCTGTTCGGCGACCCCACGGGCCAGGCCGCGGCCTGGCGGCCCTGGCTGGAGGATGCGCACGCGGAACGGGCATGACTTCCGGATGAACCTGGTGGCACTGTCCGACACCCACGCGCCCGCCCGGTGGCGCTCCTGCCCGCCCCGGGTGGCCGAGCACCTGCGTACGGCCGACGTCATCCTGCACGCGGGCGACGTCTGCGTCCGCGCGGTGCTCGACGAGCTGGCCGCCTACGCCCCGGTGCACGTGGTGAAGGGCAACAACGACGGCCCCGACGTGGTGGCGCCGGAGACGCTGGAGCTGACCCTGGAGGGCCTGCGGATCGGGATGATCCACGACAGCGGACCCGCCAAGGGCCGCCTGGCCCGCCTGCGCCGCCGCTTCCCCGAGGCCGCCCTGGTGGTCTTCGGCCATTCGCACATCCCGCTCGACGAGTCGGGCGACGGCCTGCGCATCTTCAACCCGGGCTCCCCCACCGACCGCCGCCGCCAGCCACACGGCACCCTCGGCCTGCTGACCGTCCAGGACGGCGTGCTGACCCGCGCGGAGATCGTCCCGGTCAGCTGAGCGACTCGACGGTGACGGGGACGCCGTTGAGCGCCGCCGTGCCGGTGAGCTCGTCCAGGCGGGCGGGGTCGGTGAGGTCGTTGGCGCTGGCGCCGCCGAGCGTGGAGGCGACCGACAGCAGCACGCCCGGCCGGTCGTGGCCGTAGCCGTGGGGCAGGCTGACGACGCCGGGCATGACGTCCTCGCTCGCGCCGACCTCGACCGTCACCTCGCCGCTGCGGGAGCGCACCCGGACCGGCGCGCCGTCGGTGAGGCCGCGGGCGCGCAGGTCGTCGGGGTGCATGAGCAGGTGGTGACGAGGTCGGCCCTTGGCCAGCCTGGCGGAGTTGTGCAGCCAGGAGTTGTCGTCACGCAGGTGACGGCGGCCGATCAGCAGCAGCCCGGCGGAGGCGGGGGCCAGGAGTTCGGCGCGGGCGCGGGCGAGGCCGTCGAGCAGGACGGGCGGCGCTGCCTGGACGCGGCGGCCCGGCGTGCGCAGCCGGCCCGGCAGGCTGGGCCTGAGCGGGCCCAGGTCCAGCCCGTGCGGGTGGCGGCGCAGCCGCGCCACGCTCAGCCGGTACGGCCCCGCCCGCAGCCCGAGGTCCACGATCCGCTCCGGAGAGAGCCGCAGCATGAACCGGTCGGCCGGTGAGCCGGCGCGGACCAGGCGGCGGTAGCGGCGGGCCAGCTCGCGCAGGATCTCCCAGTCGTGCCGGGCACCGGGCGTCCTGGGCAGCACGGCCGGGGTGTAGCGGGCGTGGTCGCGGACCGCGACCAGGTTGAAGACGAGGTCGTAGTGGTCGCGTTCGAGCAGGTCGGTGGGCGGGAGGATGACGTCGGCGTGCCGGGTGGTCTCGTTGACGTAGAAGTCGAGGCTGACCATGAAGTCCAGCCCGGCCAGGGCGCGCGACAGCTCGTGCCCGCCGGGGGCCGAGCGCACCGGGTTCCCGGCGATGGTCACCAGCGTCCGCACCTGCCCTTCGCCGGGCGTGCCGATCTCCTCGGCGAGCGCCGCGGCGGGCAGCTCACCGCCGAACTCCGGCAGGCCGCGCACCCGACTGCGCCACCTGCCCTCGTGGCCGGGGTCGATCAGACGGTTGCGCACCGGGTCGACGGCCGGCCTGCACATCAGCGTGCCGCCGGGCCGGTCGAGGTTGCCGGTGACCAGGTTCAGCAGCTGGATCCCCCACTGGCACAGCGTGCCGAATCGCTGGGTGGACACGCCGATCCGGCCGTAGGCGGCGGCGCTGGGGGCGGCGGCGAACTCGGCCGCGATCCGGGTGATCACCTCGGCCGGTACGCCGGTCACCGCCGCGGCCCGCTCCGGCGTGAACGCCGCCAGCGCCGGCGCCAGCCGGTCGAGCCCGTCCACGTAGGGCGCGGGACGGGCCGCGCCCCCGTCGATGATCAGGGCGACCATGGCCAGGATGAGCGCGGCGTCGGTGCCGGGACGGACGAAGTGGTGCTCGTCGGCCAGCCGGGCGGTCTCCGTGCGGCGCGGGTCGAACAGCACCATCCGGCCGCCGCGGGCGCGCAGGTCGCGGATGCGCCGGACGATGCCGGGCGCGCTCATCACGCTGCCGTTGGAGACGGCCGGGTTGGCGCCGAAGGTCAGGAAGTAGGCGGTGCGGTCGATGTCGGGCACGGGGAGCAGCCATTGGCTGCCGTACAGGTGGCGGGCGACGTACTGGTGCGGGAGCTGGTCGAGGGAGGCGGCGGAGTAGCGGTTGCGGGTGCCCAGCAGGCGGGCGAACGGCGGCGCGTGCGTCAGCGCGCCCAGGCTGTGGACCACCGGGTTGCCCAGGTAGACGGCCACGGCGTCGGCGCCGTGCACGAGACGGGTCCCGGCCAGCCGGGCGGCGACCAGGTCGAACGCGTCCGGCCAGGGGATCTCGCGCCAGCCGCCGGAGGTGCGGACCACGGGACGGCGCAGCCGGTCGGGGTCCTCGCGCACGTCCTGCAGAGCCACCGCCTTCGGGCACAGGTGGCCTGCCGACAGCGGGTCGTCCTCGTCGCCGCGGATGCCGGTGATCCGGTCGCCGTCGAGGTCGACGCGGAGGCCGCACATGGCCTCGCACAGGTTGCAGGTAGCGAGCCGGGTCACCATGTGACCAGGCTATGAGCGGACGCGCCCGTCCCCGAGCCGCCACCCCGGGCGGCCGTCCGCCCGGTCTCAGCGCCAGCCTGACGGGCGGCTGACGGCGCCGCCCGCCATCGGGGGCAGGGGGCGGTCGCGCAGCCACGCCGTCAGCAGCGCGGCCGCCGGGACGTGCCGCTCGGCGTGGGCGGCGAACTCCTCGGTGGTGACGCTGCCGTGCCGGCGGCTGTCGGCCCAGGAGCGCAGGAGGGCGAAGAACGCCTGGTCACCGGCGGCCCGGCGCAGGGCGTGCAGGGTCAGCGCGCCGCGCTTGTAGACGCGGTCGTCGAACAGCGCGGCCGGGCCCGGGTCGGCCAGCGCGAAGTCCTGCGGCAGCGCGGCGAGCCTGCGGTGCCAGCGCAGCGCGTGCTCGTCGGCGGGCGGGCCGCCCGACCGCTCCGACCACAACCACTCCGCGTAGGTGGCGAAGCCCTCCTGGAGCCAGATGTCGGACCAGCGGGCCACGGTGAGGCTGTTGCCGAACCACTGGTGCGCCAGCTCGTGCGCGACCAGCCGCTCGCAACCGCGGGCGCCGTCGACGTGGTTCCTGCCGAAGATCGACATGCCCTGCGCCTCGACCGGGATGTCCAGGTCGTCGTCGGCCACGACGACGGTGTAGCCGCTGAACGGGTAGGGCCCGAACAGCTCGCCGAACAGCGCCATCATCTCGCCCTGCCGGCCGAAGTCGTGCCGGACGCGGGCGGCCAGCCGCGCGGGATGGGCCAGCCGCGTCCCGGCCGCCTCCGAGAGCTGGTAGCGCCCGATCTGCACACTGGCCAGGTACGTCGCCATCGGCTCGGCCTGCTCGTAGACCCACGTGGTGGTCCCGGCCGTCCGCTGCCTGGAGGTGAGCACGCCGTTCGCGATCACCTGGTACGCCGGCGACGTCGTCACCGCGATCCGGTAGGGCGCCTTGTCGTCCGGCCGGTCGTTGCACGGGAACCAGGAGGGCGCGCCGATCGGCTGGCCGGCCACGATCGCGCCGTCGGTCAGCTCCTCCCAGCCGAGCCCGCCCCACGGGCTGCGGACCGGCACGGGCGTGCCCGCGTACCGCACCTCGACGACGGCCCGGTCCCCGGCGGCCAGCGGCCTGGGCAGGCTGAGGCGCAGCTTGCCCTGGCCGTGGGTGTGGCGGGCGGCCCGGCCGTCGACGGCGACGCCCGAGACGCGGAAGTGGCCGAGGTCGAGGCCCAGGTCGCCGAGCGGCTCGACGGCCGAGACCGTCAGGCGGGCCGTGCCGTCGAGCCGGTTGGCCGCGACCCGGTAGTGCAGCGCCAGATCGTAGTGCTCGACCGCGTACCGGTGGTCGCCGTGCCCCGGGAAGTACGGCGTCATCGCCACGCCGAGACGGGGTTGCCGAACCACCGGCCGCCGCCGGGCAGCGCCTCGCCGCGCATGACCAGGGACGCCGGCCCGACCGTCGTGCCCGCGCCCACCCGCGCGGCCGGCAGGACGACGCCATGGGGGCCGAGCGTCGCGCCGGCCTCCAGCGTCACGGTGTCGATGCTCATGACCCGGTCGTGGAACAGGTGCGTCTGCAGCACGCACCCCCGGTTGACGCACGCGCCGTCGCCCAGTGTCACCAGATCCGCCTCCGGCAGCCAGTACGTCTCGCACGTGACCCCACGCCCGATGCGTGCCCCGAGGGAGCGCAGCCACACGTTCAGCGGGGCGGTCCCCAGCCACGGCTGGGCGAACCAGGGCGCCGCCAGCACCTCGACGAAGTTGTCCGCCAGCTCGTTGCGCCACACGAACGAGCTCCACAGCGGCCTGTTCCCGGCCGAGATGCGACCGACCAGCGCCCATTTGGCGGCCGTCGCCACGGCCGCGGCGAGCACCCCGGCGGCCAGCACGACCAGGCCGCCCAGCGCGGCGGCGACGGCGAACCCGTACCCGGCGGCGAGCCACTCGAAGGCCGCCACGGCCAGGACGGCCAGCGCGACCACGCCCATCGCGGGCACCACCCGGCACAACTCGACCAGCGCCCGCGCCGCCCTGAACCGCGCGGGCGGGTCGTAGGTCCTGCTGCGGTCGGCCTCCTCGGCGGTCCTGCGCAGCTTCATGGGCGGCATGCCCACGTACGAGGAGCCCGACTTGGCCTTCTTGGGCGTCGCCGACAGCACGCCGACCAGGCCGTCCTTGGGCACCTTGCGGCCGGGGGCGGTCATCCCCGAGTTGCCGAGGAAGGCGCGCTTGCCGATCCGCGCCGAGGCCAGGCGCATCCAGCCGCCGTCCAGCTCGTACGGGGCCACCATGGTGTCGTCGGCCAGGAACGCGTCGTCGCCGACGGAGGTCATCGTGGGCAGCGCGAGCACCGTGGACAGCTCGGCGCCGCGGCCCACCTTCATGCCGAGCGCCCGCAGCCACACGGGCGTCAGGACGCTGGCGTACAGCGGGAACAGCCACACCCGGGCCGAGGCCATCAGCCTGCCGGTGACCCACGCCTGCCAGGCCGGGCGGCTGTGCACCGGGTGGTGGCCCGGGTGCAGCCCGAGGCCGAGCAGCCGTACGCCGGCCAGCGTGACCAGGGCGAAGGCGGCCATCCCGGCGAGCGTGGCCAGGGGCACGGCGGGCAGGGCGGCGGCCAGCGCGCCGCCGAGCGTGGGCTCGTCCCCGGCGAAGGCGGCCAGGACCGCGAGCGCGGCGCCGGCGGCGGCCACCGGGAGCAGGCTGAGCACGATCGCGCTCACCCCGTACAGCGCGACCCACGGGCGGGAGCGGGCGGCGCGCCCGGCCGGGCGGGAGCGGCGCGGCTTGCCCTGGCGGAAGGCCGGAACGCCGGCCCAGCGCTCGCCGGAGGGAACCGTCCCGGCGACCGCGGAACCGGGGGCGACCTGCGAGTTCTTGCCGACGCGCGCGCCGGGCAGCAGGGTCGAGCGGGAGCCGACCGTGGCGCCCGCGCCGATGCGGATCTCGCCGACGTGCAGTTGGTCGCCGTCGTACCAGTGGCCGGCGAGGTCGACCTCCTGCTCGACGGAGGCGCCTCTGCCCAGCTTGAGCAGGCCGGTGATGGGCGGAGGCGAGTGCAGGTCGGCGTCCGGGCCGACGGTGGCGCCGAGAAGCCGGGCGTACCAGGCCATCCACGGCGCACCGGCCAGGTCGGGGACGCCGAGCCGTTCGGCGAACCGCTCGGCGAACCACAGCCGCAGGTGCACGCCGCCGCCGCGCGGGTGGGCGCCGGGGCGGACGCCGCGCAGCAGCAGCCGGGCCACCGCCGCCGACAGACCCATGCGTCCCATGGGGGTGACGAACGCCAGCGCGCCCAGCGTCACCCACCACCACGACAACGCCGGCGCCCACGGCGGGGCGAGCAGGTTGCCCAGGGCGGCCAGCGGCACGACCCAGCGCAGCGCGCCCACGGTGAGCAGCGGGATCATCAGCGCGGTCTGCGCCAGCGAGGCGCGCACGGGCATGGGGGCGGCCGCCTCGGCGTGCGCGGGGGCCCGCGTCCCGCCTCTGGAGGCCAGCAGCTCCGCCAGTCCGGCCAGGGTCGGGTGCGCGTAGACGTCGCCGACCGCCACGTCGGGGTGCGTGGCCCGCAGGGTGGAGACCAGGCGGGCGGCGGCCAGGCTGGTGCCGCCGTCGGCGAAGAAGTCCGATCCCGGCCCTTGCGGACGCACGCCGAGGACCTCGGTCCACTGCTCGGCCAGCAGCGCCTCGGCCGGGCTCAGGCCCGCGTCCGTCTGTGCCGGGCCGTCCAGCGGCCACGGGAGCGCGTCCCGGTCGATCTTGCCGGAGGTCCTGGTGGGCAGGGCGTCCACGGGGGCCAGGCGGGGCACGAGCGCGGCGGGCAGCGAGCCGGCCAGCAGTTCGCGAGCCTGTCCGGCGTCGAAGCCGGGCCCGGTCACGACGTAGCCGACGAGCACCTGGTGGCCGCCGCCCGCGGTCCGGACGGCCGCGGCCGCGCCGGTGACGCCGGGCAGCGCGTTCAGGGCGGCGTCCACCTCGCCGAGCTCGATCCGGCGTCCGCCCAGTTTCACCTGGTCGTCGGCGCGGCCGGCGAAGACGAGGCCCTCGGGCTCGGCGCGGACGAGGTCGCCGCTGCGGTAGGCGCGCTCCCAGCCGAGGGACGGCAGGGGCGCGTACTTCTCGGCGTCCTTGGCCGGGTCGAGGTAGCGGGCCAGGCCGACGCCGCCGATGATCAGCTCGCCGGTCTCGCCCATGGCGACCGGCTCGCCCGCGCCGTCCACCACGGCCAGGTCCCAGCCGTCCAGGGGCAGCCCGATGCGTACGGGCCCCTCCCCCGTCAGCCGGGCCGCCGAGGCCACCACGGTCGCCTCGGTGGGCCCGTACGTGTTCCACACCTCGCGACCGGGCACGGCCAGCCGTTCGGCGAGCTCGGGCGGGCACGCCTCGCCGCCGAAGATGAGCAGGCGGATGCCGTCGAGGTGCGCGGCGGGCCAGAGCGCGGCCAGCGTCGGCACGGTGGAGACGGCGGTGACGCCCTGCTCGGCGAGCCAGGGGGCCAGGTCCATGCCGGTGCGCACCAGCGCCCTGGGGGCGGGCACCAGGCAGGCGCCGTGCCGCCAGGCCAGCCACATCTCCTCGCAGGAGGCGTCGAAGGCCACCGACAGCCCGGCCAGCACCCGGTCACCGGGGCCGAGCGGGCGGTCCTGGAGGAAGAGGCCGGCTTCGGCGTCGGCGAACGCGGCGGCCGAGCGGTGCGTCACCGCCACGCCCTTGGGCCTGCCGGTGGAGCCGGAGGTGAAGATGATCCAAGCGTCGTCGTCCGGGGTGGGCCGCTCGGTGGCGGCCGCCTGCCCGGCCCGCGTGGCCGGGCCGCCGTCGAGCACGGCGTCCACGGCGGCCTCGGCGAAGACGAGTTCGGCGCGTTCGTCCGGATCGTCGGCGTCCACGGGGACGTACGCGGCGCCGGCCGCCAGCACGGCGAGGATGGAGACGTACAGCTCGGCGGTGCCGGAGGCGATGCGCACGCCGACCCGGGAACCGCGCCCGACACCGGCCGCGGCGAGGTCGGCGGCGACCCGGTCGACCTCGGCGCGCAGCGACCGGTAGTCCAGGCACACGGCGCCGTCGTCCAGCGCGGGCGCCTCGGGGTGGCGGCGGGTGGTCTCGTCGAGGATGTCGATCAGTGTGCGGGGCGGCGAGGCCAGCATGCCCGCGGGGTAGACCGCCGACGCGGTCCTGGGTCTTAAGTCTGCCGAGTCGGTGCGCAAACGCTGCTCCTTCGGTCGGGCGGTCGGCCCCGGCCCATCCATGCCGCGGCCTGCCACTGTCGTGGCGTTCGCGCCACCTCCGTTCGCAACGGTCGTGGATTCGCCAACTATTCCACGATGTGACGGAGATCGCCGCACCTGGCGGGCACGGGTCGGGGCGGGCGGGCCGGGGCGGCGGCTCAGTGGAGCCAGGCGTCGACAGCGGCCAGCAGGTCCGTCTTGAGCGCGTCGGGGGCGAAGGAGGCCCTGATCGAGGCGCGGGCCAGCTCGGCCAGGACGTCGTCGCCGTACCCGAAGACCTCGCGCAGCCGCTGGTACTCGCCGGCCAGGGCCGTCTCGCCGTCGGTGTTGACCGTGACCGCGAGCCCCGCCGCGCGCAAACGCGGCAACGGGTGCTCGGCCAGCGACGGCACGAGCCCGAGCAGCACGTTCGACGTGGGACAGACCTCCAGCGGGACGCCGCGCTCGCGCACCTCGGCCACCAGCTCCGGGTCGTCCAGCACTCGGATGCCGTGGCCGAGCCGCTCGGTGCGGCCGAGGTCCAGCGCCTCGCGGATGCTCGCCGGCCCGGCCGCCTCGCCCGCGTGGTGCACCAGGTGCAGGCCCGCGTCCCCGGCCGCGGCGAACACCTCGGCGAACGGCGCGAGCGGGTACGCCTCGTCGCCCGCGAGCCCGAGTCCGATCACCTCGTCGTAGCGGGTGGCCAGCTCGTACGTCCGCCACAGCCGTTCCAGGGGCCGCCGCCTGGAGTGGTCCAGCAGCACCCTGGACTCGATGCCGTACCGTCTGCCCTCGGCCAGGCCGTCGAGCACCGCCTCCAGCGGCATCTCCGGCGCGCCCAGCCGCTCCCCGTGAGAGGCAGCGGTGAAGGTGACCTCGACGTAGCGGGTGCCCTGGGCGGCCTCGTCCTCGCAGAACTCCAGGGCGACGCGGCGGAAGTGCTCGGGGGTGCGCAGCAGGTCACGCACCTTGGCCCGTTGGTCGGCGAACTCACGGAAGCTCGTGAAGCTGCCCTCGGGCTCGGGCGGGCCGCCCAGCTCGCGCACGGTGCCGGGCCGTACGGTGCTCTCCAGGTGGACGTGCAGGTGTGCCTTGGGCAGCAGGTGGAGGTCTCTCACTCTCCGGGAGGTTATCGCCGGGTGATGCGGATTTTCGACTGTTTATGCGGGCCCTGCTCCCAGTCGTCCATGAACGTCGCCTTGAGTCCGTATTGGCGGGCCAGCTCGACCAGGGTCTCGGTGCGGTAGTAGAAGTCCTCGCGCAGGACGTGGTGCTCCTGCCCCTCGGTCCTGTCGAAGGTGAAGTCGAACCAGCCGTCCGGTTTCATGATCCGGCCCACGTGGGCGAAGCACTCCTCGATGACCTCGATCGGCGAGTGCGAGAAGACGCTGTGGGCGTGCACGACGTCGAAGTACTCGTCCGGCAGGAACGCGAACCGCAGGTCCCGCACCGGCGCCAGGTACGGCAGCTTCTCCTGCAGGGCGTGCTTGTCGATCGTGTCCTGGGCGGCCAGCAGGATGTCGGGCGAGATGTCGATGCCGTAGTAGTTGCCGGTGAACAGGTAGCCGATGAACAGACGGCCGGCGCGCAGGTTCCCGCAGCCGATCTCCAGCATCCGGCAGTCGGGCTTGAGCCCGTGTTCCACCAGGTAGTCGAACTGCATGCGTCCCACGGCGAGCCAGCGCCGGTGCTTGTGCGAGCCCACGGCGCCCTCGGGGTCACGGGCCGTGTCGGACCTCATGACGGCGCGGTAGTAGGTGACGTGGTCGTGGGTGCGGAGCCTGAACCAGGTGTCGCGGGCCAGCCGGCGCAGGTGCGGGGCGATCCTGTGGGGGTGCCGGAACGCGTAGGCGGCCTGGTGGACGAGGCTCGTACGGGAGCGTTTCACGTTGGGCAGAGTAGGTCGGGCTCATCGGGCCCGCTCAGGGCTCGGCACACTGATGAGCCACCGTTTACCCCCTCTTTCCCGCCCCCTGTCTCTTCCTCTGCGGACCCGTCCGGCCCGCTCTCCCGGCTTCGGGCCCCTCGCCGGGGTGGTTCTCGCCAGGATGGACGGAGGTCGTGCCTGTCGCTGGTGTCGCCGGCACCGCGGCGGCTGGTTCGGTCGACAAGGCGGTGACGCTCCACGTCCACACGGCGAGCCCTGCTCGGCGTGTCACGTGACGCTCCCGGGCCGGGGCGATCAGCTCAGGTAGTCGCGCAGCGCCATGGCCCGGGAGGGGTGGCGGAGCTTGGACATGGTCTTGGCCTCGATCTGCCGGATGCGCTCACGGGTGACGCCGTAGACGCGGCCGATCTCGTCGAGGGTACGCGGCTTGCCGTCGGCCAGGCCGTAACGCATGGTGATCACGCCCGCCTCGCGCTCGGAGAGCTGGTCGAGCAGGCTGTGCAACTGCTGCTGGAGCAGTGTGAACGAGACCGCGTCGGCCGGCGAGACGGCCTCGGTGTCCTCGATCAGGTCGCCGAACTCGCTGTCGCCCTCCTCGCCGAGCGGCGTGCTCAGCGAGATCGGCTCCCGGCCGTAGCTCTGCACCTCGGCCACCCGCTCGACGTCGAGATCGGTCTCGGCGGCGATCTCCTCGGGGGTGGGCTCGCGGCCCAGGTCGGACTGCAGGCGGCGCTGCACGCGGGCCACCTTGTTGATCAGCTCGACCATGTGGACGGGGATGCGGATCGTCCGGGCCTGGTCGGCCATGGCACGGGTGATGGCCTGCTTGATCCACCAGGTGGCGTAGGTGGAGAACTTGTAGCCGAGCCGGTAGTCGAACTTCTCGATCGTCCGGATCAGGCCGAGGTTCCCCTCCTGGATCAGGTCGAGGAAGAGCATGCCCCGGCCGGTGTAACGCTTGGCGATGGAGACGACGAGCCGGAGGTTGGCCTCCAGCATGCGGCGCTTGGCACGAAGGCCGTCGTCGGCGATCCACTCCAGGTCGGCGCGCAGCTCGGGGGGCAGGCCGGGCTCGCTGTCGAGCCGTTCCGTGGCGAACAGGCCGGCCTCGATGCGCTTGGCCAGCTCGATCTCCTGCTCGGCGGTGAGCAGCGGGACGCGCCCGATCTCCTTCAGGTAGGTCTTGACCGAGTCGGCGCCGACGGCCGTGCCACCGTCGGCGATGGTGTCGTCCAGTTCGAGAACCTCTGCTGCTTGGGACAAAATTCTCTCCTCGCTCGCGTTGGGTGGACGCTCAGTGACTGAGCCGGCCTGCGGGCAGGGCCGGCGGGGGAACGTAGCGGGCCGATAGGCGTCGGAACCTTCAGGACATGAGGGAACGGAAGAAGCGGGGCCTGGCAGGGCCGTCTCTGACCAGGCTACCCAACGCTTCCTCGAACGCGGCTTCGACGGAACGGCGACCACTGATGGGCCGCCGCCGGCAAGCGCCCCCTGACCAGCACCCCAACCCCGCCACCCCTCTTCCACCCCGTCCGATCCACGGCACTCCAGAAGACGCCCCCTCCCAGGTGTCGCGCGGGGCTTCTCCGCCAGAGCTCCTGGGCGGTGGCCATGCGACGCTCCCCTCCTCGACTCCGGCGAAGGCCATCAGGCGCGCCCCCTCCTCGACGGGCTCCCCCATCACGCCGTCGCCCAGCGGATGGAAGGGCCGCGCCGTCGGCACGCCGTTCTCAAGGTCGCACACGCCACCGACAGTTCCATCCCCCTGACCCGTCGAAGGCGGTTCAGGGACGGTCAGCTCGCCGGAGCGTGTTCGAGAGTGTGGCCGGTGGCGTCCGGCTCGGCGAAGGCGAGCAGCGCCAGCCCCTCCTCCTCCAGGACGTCCAGAGGCGTCGGGTCGGCGAAGGGGCTGATGACGAGCTTGGCCTTCTTGCCGGACCGCTTGATCTGCCAGGTGCCCGCCGCGAACCCGTCGACCAGATACGTCGCCTTGATGCGCAGGTTCTTGGTCGCGACCAGCGGCCTGAACTCGTCCGCCAGCACCCGCCTGCGATCGGCGTGCCCCAGGACGAGGTTGTCGAAGTCGGGCAGGAACCGCACCGGCGCGGGCACGTCGCCCCCCGGTCGCGGCGCGCCCGGCAGGTCGAACAGCTCGCGTCCCGTCTCGTCGGCGAGTCTCTCCAGCTCCATCCCCTTCATGACGGTCCGCAGGCCGCCCAGCCCTGACCAGGTCTGCACGTCGGCGGGCGTGGCCGGCCCGAACGCGGCCAGGTACCGCTCGACCATGCCCTCCACGCCGGGGTCCGCGTCCAGCTCGACGCCGGGCAGGCCGAAGGCGGACTCGCGCGGGAAGCTCCACCGGTCCTGCGTCGGCACCATGACCAGCGGCGTCATCATGCGTACGGCGTACCCGAGCACGCGCTCGTCCGCGCCGGGGAACTCCTTCAGCAGCAGGGGCCGCAGCTCGTTGAACGTGAGCGGCCCGTCGGCGAGCAGCCGGTCGGCGACCGCCGAGACGGCCTCGAAGTCGACGCCCTCGAACCGGCGCGCCGCGGCGGCCAGCATGGGACGCAGCAGCGGGCGGAACGCGGCGAAGTCCTCCGCCGTCACCAGGTGCAGCGTGGCCCGCATCATCGTCGCCCGCGCCAGGCTGCCGTCGTGCAGCGCGTCGTGCAGGTCGTCACGGACGAACCCCTTCAGCCGCGTCCACACCCCCAGGTAGGGCGGCCTCGGCTCCTGCGCCTGCAGCCCGGCCAGCCGGCGCACGATGTCGGCCGGCTGCCCCTTGTGCCGGGTGAGGAGGTGCTGCCTGGCCAGGGTGGCGCGGTTGAGGTCTCTGAGGGTGAGCATCTACTTATCATGCCTTTCCCCCTGGAGTCCGTACGTTCCTCTTATCCCGCGCTTTCCGATGGCTTCGCCTACCTTGACGGCGCGGCCGGCACCCAGACGCCGGACTCGGTGATCGACGCCGTCTCCGCCGCCTACCGGGCCGGGCTCGGCAACGTGGGCGGGGCCTTCCCCGCCAGCCACCGGGCGGACGAGATCGTCGCCGCCTGCCGTGCCGCCGTTGCGGACCTGGTCGGCGGCCATCCGGACGGGGTGATCCTCGGTCCGAACATGACGACGCTGACGTACCGGCTGGCCAGGGCGCTGACCGGCCCCGGGGACGAGGTGGTGGTCTCCAGGCTCGACCACGACGCGAACGTACGCCCCTGGACCCAGACCGGCGCCGCCGTACGCTGGGCCGAGGTGGACCCGGTGACCGGCGAACTCCCGGTCGACCAGTACGCCGGCCTCATCGGGGAGCGGACCAAGGTCGTCGCCGTGACGGCGGCCAGCAACATCCTCGGCACCCGTCCCGACCTGCCCGCCATCGCCGAGCTGGCGCACCGCGCGGGCGCCCTGCTGTACGTGGACGGCGTGCACGCCACCCCGCACGGCCCGGTGGACATGCGGGCCCTCGGCGCCGACTTCTACGCCACCAGCGCCTACAAGTGGTCGGGACCGCACGTGGGGGCCGTCGTGGCCGACCCGGTCCTGCTGGAGACGGTCCGGCCGGCCAAGTTACGCCCCTCCCCCGACACCGTGCCGGAGCGGTTCGAGACGGGTACGTCCGCCTTCGCCGACCTGGCCGGGGTCACCGCGGCGGTCGACCACCTGGCCGCCATGGTCCCCGGCTCCGGCACCCGCCGCGAACGCCTCCTCGCCTCGATGGCCGCCGCCGAGGAGCACGAGCTGGAGCTGTTCGCCACCATGATCGCCGGCCTGGAGGCGATGCCCCACGTCACCCTGCACGGCAAGCCGGCCCGGCGCACCGCGACCGCCTACTTCACCGTCGCCGGCCACACCCCGCGCCAGGTCGCCGAGCACCTGGCCGGTCTGGGGGTGAACGTCTGGAACGGCCACAACTACGCCTGGGAACTGACCGGTGCCCTGGGCCTGCGCGACTCGGGCGGCGCCGTCCGCGCCGGCCTGGTCCACTACAACGACCACTCCGACGTGACCCGCCTCCTGGAAGGAGTGGCCCGGCTGTCCTGACGCCACCAGCGTCCACGCCTCGACCGGTGGCCGGATCACCTCAACCGCTCGACATCGGTCCTTTCATGCTCTACAACGACAGCACGGACCTACCGGACCTGCGGGCGGCCCTGCGAAGGGCCGTACCGCCCGTGAAGCGGCGTCAGGTGATCGCGATGGCAGGCGGACTGCCCGCTCGGCGGCGGGGACGCCTGGTCGTCGCGGCGTTGGGCCCGATGGCGGGCGTGACGGCGGGCGCGCTCACCAACCTGCTCACCACGACCTGGAACTGGTGGCTGTTCGGCGGGCTCGTCCTGGTGACCAGCGTGGTGAGCGCCGGCACGCTGATCGCACTGCCGCACGACGCTCCCCCGAACCCGGCGGCGTCACCCGGTGAGGACCAGCAGCCGGGGTGGGCGCTGCAGCCGCCGACCGGCACCCGGGTCTTCATCGGACGCACCAAGGAACTGGACCGCCTGACCGCTCCTGTTCCCGAGGAGAACCGGCCCGGTCCTCTCGTCCTGGTGATCGCGGGGATGCCGGGGACCGGGAAGACCGAGCTGGCCATCTGTGCCGTCCGGCGTCAGCAACGCACGCCCCTTCACCCCCCAGCACGACGTGGACGATCAGGAACGCCTTGCCCACGACCTCGTACTCTCGATCGGGCCGGGACCCGGCGCCACCGGGCGCCTCGTCACCGACGTGGTCGAGGATTCCTACGACCTGGTCGTCGAACAGCTGCCGCGACGCGACCGCCCCGGTGCCGGGTGAGCGCCGCGAGCTTGCCCGCGAGCGGCTGAGCCCTCCCGGCCCCTCGCCGACCGCCTCTGGAGTCATCTAGGGTTGTCAGGCAATTGTGCTGGTCAGCTCTATGAGGGCGTGTCAGGCACCTTGGGCGGGAAGAGCGAAAGCTGAGCTGCGCCGGGGCCTCGTCCCAAGCCCCGGCGCCGGACGTCGACAGTTCCCGACCATGCCGCGGCCCGTAGCACTCAGGGAGTGGGGTTGTCCGTTGCGGCGGCGTGGAGGAACACCTGGGTGAAGACTTCGCAGGCGTGTTCGGGACTGGGCAGGGCATCGGGGGCGTCCCGCAGAACGGGGCGCAGCAGGAAGGGCAGCACCACAGGATAGACCATCTGCTGGACGAGTAGAGGGGCCGGGAGGTCGCGGATGGGGCCGACGGCGATCTGGTGGCGGATCCGGGGCCGACTCCGGTGAACATCCGGGCCATGAGCCGCCGCCGAGGTGCCGCTGCAGCTCATCGGGGGCAGGACCCGGCACAAGAACCCCGCACCGCCATGCGCTACGTCATACCCGGCGCCGAAGCCATCGCCAAGGCCACCGAGGTCCTCGCTCCCGCCGCCGTACCCAGTGATCAACTGAGTGGCGGCTCGCCGTAGCCATGGGAGTTCCGGGCCGTAATGAGGGCACAGTGCCCGCTCCCCGAACGGTTTCCGATTCGCCGCCACGCCTTCGACCAGGACGGCGCGGGGAGGTCGGACGTAATGTCCCGCTTTCTGGTGGGTGCGGGAACGGGGTTGTCCCGGTTGGGGTTGGGGGCGGGGACACGCCCCGCGGGCGGTGCTACGGGTGGTGGAAACCGGTTCGCCATGTGTGGTGGGCCGGGTGCCAGCCGAGGGTGAGGGCTTTGGCGTTGGTCGCGCCGCGTTCCCAGCCCTGCCGGCCATTGCCTGGTGCGGGGGCGGGCTCGCTCAGGGCCGCGGCCAGTTCCGGCACCCAGGCGCGGGCCGGGGCCGGCTCGTCGTCGACGATGTTGACGGTCCCGCTGGGCCAGGCCAGCGCGAGCACGGCGGCCTGGGTGGCGTCCTCGATGTGGACGAAGGAGCTGACCGCGTCGTCGGCGGCGAGCTGACCGGCCCGCAGCCGGGACGCCATGAGCCCGCCGGGCGCGAACCAGGTGCCGGGGCCGTAGAGCGTCCCGTACCGCAGCACGACGTGCTCGGGCAGTTCGGCCACGGCCGACTCCAGAGCGCTCACGCCCGCGATCGTGGTGGCGCGCGGCTGTCCGGCGGCCAGGTCCAGCGCGACGGACTCGTCGGCGGGAGCTTCGCCCGGCTCGTAGGCCCAGGCGATGGACTGGGCGATGATCCGCGCGACGCCGACGTCGCGGGCGGCGTCGACGAGGTTGCGGGTGCCCTCGCGCCTGATCCGGGCGTTGTCGGCGGAGCTGCCGCCGCCGAGCGCGGTGAGCTGGTGGATGACGGCGTCGGGTGCCGAGTCCCTGACCGCCGCGAGGACGGCGGGACGGTTGAAGACGTCGAGCCTCACCCCGGTGGCGCCGAGGTCGTCGAGCCGCGCCGCGCCCTGTGCCGTGGTGGAGGTGCCGATGACCTGGTGACCGGCCCGAAGGAGGAGCGGGAGGAGGCCACGGCCGATGACGCCGGTCGCGCCGGCCAGGAAGACGCGCATCTCAGCGCTCCGCCGGTGCGCGGCGGTCGCGCCGGGCGATGAGTTCGTGCTCATCGACGAGGGTGAGCATCGGTTCGCCGGGGGCGCCGATCATCACCACCACGAACCGGGTCCAGGAGTCGGGCAGGTTGTTGGCGGCCTGGTAGTGGATGACGTCACCGCCAGGTTCCCAGAACGCCTCTCCGGCACGGATCACCCGAGCCGGTTCGCCCTCCAGCTCGAAGAGCAGTTCCCCGGCGAGGAGGTAGCCGAAGACCGGTCCTGAGTGGCGGTGCGGCGGGGTTCCCGGATCGCCGGGCGGCAGCTCGATCGTCGCCGTCATCACCTCCGCGCCGTCGGGGATGAAGGGCGGTGTCCGGTGCAGCAGGGTGGTCACCATCGTGGAGCTCATCGGTTTCTACCTCTCGGGGAACAGGGCGGCGGCCACGTGCCGGGTGTCGGCGTACTCGATGACGGAGGCGATACGGCCGTTTCGGACGGTGAAGATGCCCAGGCAGCGGTTGTCGTAGGCGCCGCCGTGGACGGTGGTGGCTTTGGAGGTCCACTCGGCGACCACGCGGTCGCCCTCGGCGATCGTGCTGACCAGCTCGATCTCCATGGTGCCCGGGACCAGGATCGGCCCCATGCCGCCCAGGAAGTCGTTGACGATCGCGTCGCGACCCTGCCACACCTTTGAGATCGGCAGGTCGCTCGGGTAGTACCAGGTGGCGTCCTCGGCGAAGCTGTCGAAGATGACGTCGGCGTCGCCGTCGCGGACGGCTTCGACGTAGCGGATGACGACGGTGCGGGGGTCGGTGGTGGCATTCATGATCTGTGCTCCTTGATCGGGGTGGTTCAGGCGAGGGTGAGGACGGCCTTGCCGCGGATGCGGCGCTCACGCAGGTCGGTCAGGACGGTCGCGGTGTCGGCCCAGTCGCCGACGCGACCGATCTCGGGATGCAGGCGGCCTTCGGCGGTCAGCCGGACGAGTGCCGCGAGGTCGTCGCCGAGGCGGGTGTCGGCGTCAAGGTAGTGGAAGTGGCGGATGACGCCGGACTCGGGGCCGTCGAAGAAGGCGAAGAAGTCGAGCGTGGCCGGGGTCCGGCTGGCTTGCCCGAACCAGATGAGGGTGCCGCGCCTGGCGAGCCGGGCCAGGGCGAGGGGAAGGGCCGGGCCGCCGGTCGACTCCAGCACGAGGTCGTAGGGTCCGCGCGCCTCGGCCACGTCGTGGACGATCTCGGCCGCGCCGAGTTCGGTGAGCCGCGCCCCGCGTTCGGCGTCCCGGGTCACGGCGGTGATCTCCGCCCCGGACGCGGCGGCGAGCTCGGTCACATAGTGCCCCACCCCTCCTGACGCGCCGGTCAGCAGCACACGCCGTCCCACCAGGGTCCCGGCCGTGCGCAGCAGCCGCAGAGCGGTGAGACCGGCCAGCGGCAACGCCGCGCCCCGCACCGCGCAGACGGTGTCCGGCAGCACCGCGAGCGCGTCGGTGGGCACCGCGGCGTACTCCGCCCAGCCGCCCGCCATGGGATGGCCGACCACGCGGACGATGCCGGTCGGCCCGCTGCCGTCGGCGGCCGGCTGCACCACCAGCCCCGCGACGTCCTTGCCGGGCCGGTCCCCGGCCGCGGGATTCTCCAGCTTGAACGTCTCGCCCCGGTTGATCGAGAACGCCTCGACCTTCACCAGCACCTCGTTCGCGCGTGGCGTCGGCTCGGGAACATCGGCGAGCACGACCGGTTCGGCGGAGTCTCCGGTGGGGATGAGCGCTTTCATGGTTTCTGCCTCCTCGGTGGCGTCTGCGACTACTTCACCGGATCGGGTGGTGGCCGGCCCAACAACGCGACCGCCTGGCCGACAACGCCCGGTTGTCGCCTATGGTCATAGTCATGGATCTTGACCTGGCCCTGGTCCGCGCGTTCGCCGTGACCGCTGAGACGCTGCACTTCGGGCGTGCCGCCGACCGACTGGGCACCAGCCAGCAAGCGTTGTCCAAGCGTGTCGCACGGTTGGAGACGGTGCTGGCGGCCCGGCTGTTCGAACGCGAGGGCGGTACCCGGCTGACCGAGGCGGGCGAGCGGTTCCTGCCGGCCGCGCACGAGGCGCTGGCGGCGGGCGAAGGCGCGGTCGCGGTGGTGGCGGGCGGCGGGCCGGTCGCCCGCATCGACACCTGGGGTCATCTGTACGCGCCGATGCGCACCGTCGCCGAAGCGGTGCGGGTGCTCGACATGGTCCGGCTGGAACCAGGCCCGGGGCGCGACTGGCCCTCGGTCGCGGCGGCGCTGCTGCGCGGCGACACCGACCTGGGCTTCGGCCGGGTGCACGCGCTTGCGGGCGGCCTCGACGCCGGCCTCACCGCGCGGCTGGCGCGGCTGGAACCGGTCGACGCGGTCCTGAGCACGTCCCACCCGCTGGCCCAGGCCGCCGCGGTGCGGCCGGCCGACCTGCGCGACAGCACCCTGTGGTGCCCGGCTGAGCTGACCCGCCTGGACTTCCTGCGCCGCTTCGCCGACGAGTTCAAGATCACGCGGCGGCAGGACGGCCCCAACCTCGGCTTGGACCACCTCGTCCAGCACATCCGCGCCGACGCCTCGTGCTTCACGCTGTTCCCGGCCGACGCGCCGCTTCCCGACCGCACGGGCCTGCGCTCCATCCCGCTGATGGAGCCGACCCCGTTGTACGCGTGGTCGCTGGCCTGGCGCACCGCGCACCGCCACCCGCTGCTGGACGCTTTGCTGCGCGGCTTCGCCGAGACGGGCCGCACCCGCCGCTGGCTGGACTACACGCCGCAGCGGGACTGGCTGCCCGACACCGACCGCGCCAAGCTCACGGTCCGCTAGCTAGGAGTGCGTGCACGTCATTCATGCCTCGCTCGCCTGAAGTACGGCAGCGAGGTCGGTTCGCGGATTGTGGCCGCTGCCCGAGCCATGGCGGGGCACGTGGCCGTGCGCCCAGACGGAGGTGAACTGGCTCGCCCGCGGTCTCGACCGGTCCGAGAAGCAGCGGACGGGGAAAGAGGGCTCCTCATCGAGAGATCGCTGGACGAACCCGAGATCTTCGCCACGTTGTTCGACCGGCATGCGCCGCTCCTGCACCGCTACGTGACCAGACGCCTGGGCCCAGCGAGGCCGAGGACGTCGTGGCCAACACCTTTCTGGCCGCCTTCCAGCACCGAAGCGGCTACGACCGGAGTCGTCCCGATGCCCGGCCGTGGCTGTACGGCATCGCCTCGAACCTGATCGGCCGCCGGCGGCGTACCGAGACGAGCCTCTATCGCCCTTACGTTCGCAGCGGGCGTGCATCCGGCGGAGCTGTCCGGCTCGCAGGTCGAGGACGAGGTCAACACCCTGGCCGTCAACCGCCCGCTGGCGCTGGTCCTGATGGAGCCGGCGCCGGCACACACCCGCGCTTTGTCATGAACAAGCGAGTCCACCTCATTCGCCCTCGCCGCACAAGACGGTGACGCCGTGCGCCGGCACGGGCCGTGCGCGCCGCCGGGCGTCGCGCACGAAGACCCAGGTCGCTTGGGCGGGGAGCCGCGCCTTCGAGAAGGGATCGCCGGGGTCAGGGCCGGGACCCGCGCGGGTCGGCGGCCGCGGCGGCCCAGTACTGGCCGATGCTCTCCTCCATCAGGCGGGCGGCGAACACGGCGTCGTCCATGCTCTCCCCGCGCCGCAGGCCGTGCTCGGCGACCGCCAGCGCCTGCCGTTCGAGCTCGTCGGACTGCCCGCCGCCGTAGTAGGCGACGAACTCCTCCGGCACGTCGAGCCCCGTCTTGGGCAGGCGGGCGAGCATCTCGTCGCTGTCGGGGAAGTAGCGGACCATGTCCCAGTACAGGGCGAGCGCGGCGTCGGCCTGGCTGCCGAGGAAGCCGAGCCAGCCCCACGTCCCGGCCACCTGGTAGGCGGCGGGGTCGGTCGGCCAGCGGCGCAGGCGTTGCTCGTCGAGATTCAGAGCGGCCATCACCCTGCGCAGTTTGGGCCGGGCACGGTGGATCAGGCCGAGCATGTCGTCGAAGAACTCGACCGCGAGCGGGTGGGGGTCGCGGGCGATCAGCGTGGCGAACGCCGTGATCTCGGCGGGGTGGCACTTGTGCGTCACGCCCACGAGCTGCCTGACGTGGTCCATCGTGAGCGTCCCGGCGTCCATGCGTTCGAGGAACCGGTTGCGTACGGGGTTCTCGTCGCGCATCTGCCGCAGCCGTCGTACGGCCTGGCCGGCCAGGGGGGTCGGCTCGAAGTCGGTGTACATGGTTCTCCCGTCGTCGATGGGACGTGCGTCGGCCCCCTTCTGCCAACCCGGCCTGACGTGCGGCTGACCGTGCCGTGACAAGGCTCTGACGTGCGCGGCGGTCGCCGTGTGCCCCCATGGAGGGCCGGGTAGGGGCGGCGCCCGGCCCGCGGATTCCCGCGAGCAGGCGATCGGTCGAGCAAACCGGCACCATCACGTGAGCAGACGCTCACGCGACCACCTGACCAGTCGAACGGGAGCTCCAGTGACACGACGACCACAGGAAGGGATCGAGGCGTTCCTGGCAGAAGTGGGCGGCGACGCCTCCCCGGGACTGCATGAGACGACCGTGGAACGGCCGATCCCCGTTCCGCCGGACGCGGCGCGGGAGCCGGCGGTCCTCCTCGTGGCGGGCCTGGCCGCCCTGCTGTCCCTGTACGGCGCGGACGGCGGCGTGCGGCTCGCCCTGCACCGCCCCGGCGACGGCCCGCCCCGGACGGTCGAGGTGCGGGTCGGGGTGGACGTCCCGTTCTCCCGGCTGTGCCGGGAGGTGTCGGAGTGCCCCGCGCTCTCCCCGCCGCCGGGCACCCTCAAGGTACGGACGGCCGGCCCCGGCCGGAAGGCGCCGGGCCCGCTGCACGTGCGCCTGGCCCTGGAGGACGGACGGCCACGGGCCTGGCTGGGCGTGTCCGGCCCCCGCCCGGCCACGGAACGCGTCGGACAGCTGACCGGCCGCCTGGGCGCGCTGCTGGACACGGTGGCCGGATCGCCGGACCGGCGGCTGGGCGACCTCGACCTCGTGACGCGCCCGGATCCGGCTCCGGCGGCGCGGGCGGCGTCCGGCGCGACCGTCCACGGCCTCGTCCGGGCACAGGCCGAGGCGCGGCCGGACGCGGTGGCGCTCGTCGGGGACAGCGAGCGCGTCACGTACGGCGAGCTGTGGCGACGGGCCACCCGGATCGCGGGCGGTCTGGCCGCGATGGGGGTCCGGCCGGGGGATCCCGTCGCCCTCAGACTGCCGCCCGCCCCCGCCACCGTGGAGGCCATCCTCGGCACGCTCCTGGCGGGCGCCTGGTACGTCCCGATCGATCCCCGCCACCCCGGATCCCGGGCCTCGTTCATCCTCCAGGACAGCCGTAGCCGGCTCCTGGTCGAGGAGACCCCGTCCGGGGGGAACAGCGCCGTCACGCTCGACGCCCTCCGTGCGGCGGCCGGGCCGTCCGGCGGCGGGAACGGCCCGCTTCCGGAGCTGCCGGGATCGTCGCCCGCCTACTGCCTGTACACCTCGGGCACGACGGGGCAGCCTAAGGGCGTCCTGGTCACCCATGCCAACGTGGTGTCCCGGATCTCGGGCCCGCACTTCCCCTTCGACTTCTCACCGCGCGACGTGTGGGCGCAGTTCCACTCCTGCGCCTTCGACCTGTCCGTCTGGGAGATCTTCTGCTGCCTGGCCACCGGCGGCCGGCTGGTCGTCCTGCCGGACAGGGACGTCCAGAACCCCTGGGCGCTGCGCGAGACGCTGCTGCGCGAGCGCGTCACCGTCCTCAACCAGACGCCGTCGGCCTTCGCCCGGCTCGTCGCCGTGGACGACGCCGACCCCGTGCCGGTGCCGGACCTGAGGTACGTGCTGTTCGGCGGCGAGCGGCTGGACCCACCCCGGTTGCGCGAGTGGCGCCGCCGCCATCAGGGCGTCCGGCTGGTCAACCTGTACGGGATCACCGAGGCCACCATCCACGCCACGGCCCACGAGGTGACCGCCGAGGACTGCGAACGGGACGTCAGCCCGATCGGCCACCCCCTCCCGCACACCAGCGTGCACCTGGTGGACCCGCGTACCGGACGGCGGCTCGTCCCGGAGGGCGCGACCGGCGAGATGTGGCTCGGCGGAGCGGGCGTCGCCGCGGGGTACCTGCGCCGGCCGGAGCTCGACCGGGAACGGTTCGTGCGGGACGCGTTCGGCGCGGACGTGCTCCTGCGGACCGGCGACCTGGCCCGCCGCGGCCCCGACGGCGGCCTGCTCTACGTGCGCCGCATGGACGACCAGTTCCAGTGGCACGGCTACCGGATCGAACCGGGTGAGATCGCCGCCCGGCTCCGCGAGCACCCCGGCGTCGGCGACGCGGCCGTGCTGCTGGAGGGCGGCTCCGAGGGCAGGATCGTGGCCTACCTGGTGCTCTCGGGCGCGCCGCCGACGCCCGACGAGCTGAGCGGCCACCTGGCCGAACGGCTGCCGCCGTACATGATCCCGCACGCCTACGCCACCGTGCCCGGCCTGCCCCTGACCGTCAACGGCAAGCTCGACGTCGAGGCGCTCGCCGAGAACGCCGCCGACCTGCGCAAGACGGGCGCGGACGAGGCCCCGGCCTCGGCCACCCAGCGGCAGATCCACCTGGCCGACCGCCTGCTGCCCGGCTCCTACCAGGAAACCGTCGCCTGGCGGGCGGCCGGGCGGCTGGACGAAGGCGCGCTGCGCCGCGCCGCGGCCGAGCTGACCGGGCGGCACGAGATCCTCCGCACCCGCTTCCACGCCGGCGAGCACGGGCTGCGCCAGCTTGTCGGCGAACCCTGGCAGCCGGACGTGGACGTGCGGGAGATCCGGGCGCGGGAGGTGTCCGCGGACGACGTCGCGCGGTGGGTGGCCGGGGCTCCCGCTCTGGACCCGGCGAAGTTCGCCGGATCGGTGTGCAGGAACAGGATGTCGTGCAGGGCCATGTGGCGGATCGCGAACAGCGGGCGCGGCGCGCGGGACACCGGGAAGCCGGGGTTGCGGGCGGCCGGTTCCGGGCAGTCCGGATGGAACTGGCCGATCATGAGCCCGTCCGCCACCACGTCCCCCTTGACCCGCCGATGTGCTTCGTCCAGCAGCGGCGTACGGTGCTCGGGCAGGCCCCGTACCAAGGTGACCAGCGTGGCCAGGCCCTCCTTGCCCGCGGGCCACCGCCGCCGGGCGAACCGGCTGGCCTGGGCTCGCATCGCGTCGCACAGCTCGGCCAGTCCCTCGTCCTCCGCCAGCCCGGCCACCTCGATCGTGACGGTCCCCGCGTCCAGGGCCGAGCGCACGAAGGGACACACCGCGTTGTCCCGACCCAGTTGCGGGTGTGAACGGGTGAGATAGTCCTCGAACCACGGCAGGATCGCGGCGGCCTCCGCCGCGGAGGCTCGCTCCAGCTTCATGGGAACTCCTTGGTCATGGAGTCGACGTGCGGGACGCCGCGCCGGAAGGTTCCTTCCGGCAGGCGCCGCCTCCTACCCGTCGCCCCATGCCGCGAACGCCGGCCGAACTCGACGTAGGCCGGACGTCAGGACCGGATAAGGCGCAGGTCAGAATCGCGGAACGGAGATCCGCGACATCGCGCCGGCACATGCAGGGGACAAGCCGCAGGTCGCTGCGCCCGCGGCGGCCGTCCTCGTGCGGTGTCGTTCCGTGCGCCGGGGTGCCGGTCGGGTCAGTCCTGGTCCGGCCGCTCCTCCACGATGGCCTTGAGCTGTTCCGTCGCGGTGATGACCCGGGGGAAGCCCGCGTAGGGCAGGCACTGGACGAACGTCTCGGCGATGTCGGAGACCGGGAGGCCGACGTTCAGGGCGGAGTTGATGTTCGCTCTCATCGGCGCGTCGCCGATGCCCATTGCGGCCAGGGCGGCGAGCCGGACGAACTGCTGTTCACACAGCGACAGCACGGATCTGTCGTAGATGCCGGCGAAGGCGAACTCGACCAGGAACCGTCCGAGATCGGGGGCGATGGTGGCGAACTCGTCGAGCATGCGCCCGCCGTCGGCAGGGTCGATCTCGTTCATCAGCTCCAGGCCACGCTGGTGGCGCGGGTCCTTCTGGGTGGCGTGGCTGTCGGGTCGGTCAGGGGTCGAGAACGGTGCGGGCGGCGTAGATCTCGGGGAAGAGCGGCCGGTCGACCAGGGAGGCCAGGTACGGCACGCCGTGGGCTTTGGGGCAGGTCCGCGCCGACCGTGCACAGCACGCCGGCGTACCAGCGGTCCCCGCCCCGGGAGACCGTCACCGACTGCACCACCGCCTCACCACGGGCGAGCAGGCGGGCCGGCCGCTTGGCCGAATCGTGCAGGCGCACCTCGCCCAGCCGCGGGATGCGCAGCCGGCGGTGCGTGGCCAGCCGGATGCCCGGCCGGTTCACGTCGTGATGGGATGCGGAAGGAGTCCCTGGACCGGCCCGTCCTTGAAGGCGGATGGGAAGCAATAGGTGCTGACCTCGTGAAACCACGGACACGCCCCGTCCTGGCCGGCGCGGGAGTCCCCGCAGCTCGCGATCCACGCCGTCTGCACCTCCGGCTTGCGCGGAACGGCTACCTTTGTCTGCTTGCGGGCGACGTCCTCGGCTGTCCCGGCCTCGACCAGGGCGGCCACCTGGGCGCGCCATGACGCGTGCGCGGCCGGCCCCGGAGAAACGGCGAACCGGTCAGCCTTTCAGATCTCCCGTGAAGCGCGGTTCCCGCTTGGCGACGAACGCCTCGATGCCCTCCGTGGCGTCAGCGGTGGCAAAGAGACGGGAGAGCACAGCTTGCTCGGTGGTCAGCGCCGCGCCGAGCGCCTGCTGGACGCCGTCGTCGATGAGCCGTTTGGCCTCCCGGACGGCGATCGGCGCGGCAGAGGCCAGCCGTCCGGCGAGTTCCGTCGCGGCGGGCAGGAGCTCGTCCGCGGAGGTGACCTGGTGCAGCAGCCGGTGCCGGTCGGCTTCGTCGGCGCGCATGATCCGGCCCGTCATCACGAGTTCCTTGGTCGCGCGGATGCCGATGGCCCTGGACAGCCGCTGCGTTCCGCCGCCACCGGGCAGCAGGCCGAGCTTGACCTCGGGCAGGCCGAACCGGGCGGACTCGGAGGCGACGATCAGATCACAGCACAGGGCCACCTCGAAGCCGCCGCCCAGCGCGTACCCGTTGACCGCGGCGATCGTCGGCTGGGGCAGCTGTTCCAGCTCGTCGAACACCGCCCGGGACATGCGCTGGTAGGCGTCGAACTCGGCCTGCGTGGCGCCGTGGTACTCGCCGATGTCGGCGCCCGCGATGAAGCCGCGCCCGGTGCCGGTCAGCACGAGCACGCGTACGTCCCGGCGGCCGCGCAGGTCGCGCAGGTAGTCGCCGAGGGCGGCGACCATCGACTTGGACAGTGCGCCGAGCGCGTCCTCACGGTCGACGCGGAGGGTGGCGACGCCGCCCTCCGCGGTCTCGACCAGGTTCTCGTGGATTCTCACCTGGCCGCCGCCGCCTCGCGGAGCGCCGCGATCTCGGCGGCGGACAGGACCTCGCCCAGCACCTCGTCGGTGTGCTCACCCACCAGCGGCGGCGCCTGGCGGAGCTGCCACGGCGTCTCCGACAACCGGATCGGGCAGCCGATCAGTTCGAGCTTACCCGCGCGCGGGTGCTCGACCTCCACGATCAGGTCGTGGCCCTGCTCCCTGAGCTCGTCCACGGCCTCGCGGGTGCTGCGTACCCGGGCGCACCACAGCCCCGCGCCGAGCAGCGCCTCGACCAGCTCGCCGGCGGTCCGGCCCGCCGTGACCGCCTCCAGCCGGTCCTTGATCTCGTCCCGGTCGGTCCAGGCGTCGAGCTCGTCCAGTGCGCTGACGCCCAGCGTCGCGGCGACCTCGGCGACCGGAGCCATGGCGATGGCGATCCAGCCATCCGCGGCCCGGTAGACGCCGAACGGCGCGGACAGCCACGCCTGCCCGATCCCGGCCCGCGAGCGTTCCCAGTTCTGGCCCTGGTTGACCATGGCGGAGATCTCCTGGCACTGCAGGGCGATCGCGGTGGAGTAGAGGTCCACCTCGACCCGCTGGCCGAGGCCGTGCCTGGCTTTGGCGAGCAGCGCGGCGAGGATGCCGTTGGCCAGGCAGAGCGCGGTGGAGGCGTCCACGATGGAGGTGCCCGCGGGGGTGGGCGGGTCATCCGCCCGCCCGCCGGCCGCGGCGAGCCCCGACATGGCCTGGATCAGCAGGTCCTGGCCTGGTCGTTTCTCCTTGGCGAAGACCGTGTCCTGCCCCCAGCCGGACCCCGAGCAGTAGATGATGTCGGGCTTGACCGCCTTGAGGTCGTCGTAGCCGAGCCCCAGCTTGTCGAGGATCCCGGGACGGAAGTTCTCGACGACGACGTCGCAGGTGGCCGCCAGTTTCAAGAGCGCGTCCCGCACGGCGGACGCCTTGAGGTCCACCGCGACGGACCGTTTGTTGCGGTTCATCGCGAGGAAAGCGGCCGACTCCCCGACGACCAGGTCGCCCATCATCTCCAGGCCGCGTTCCCACTCCCCGTCGAGCCGTTCGATTTTGATGACGTCGGCGCCGAGATCGGCCAGCAGTTGCGTGCCGTACGGGCCGAGCATCATCTGGGTGAAGTCGAGGATGCGGATTCCTTCGAGTGCTCCTGGCATGGTTGCCCCCTAGTGCTGAGTTATGCCGGGTTGACGGAGGTCTGGGAACGGCCGAAGACCGCGAGAAGGACGGCGGGGACGGCGGCGATCAGCGCTGATACGCCGAAGGCGAGGATCCACGACTGGGTGTCCTCCACGAGGTAGCCCACGAGGATCGGCGCGAAGATGCCGGAAAGATTGGCGATGAAGTGCACGAAGCCGGAGACGGATCCGTACCGCGCCTTGGGGATGACCGGCCCGATCAGTGCAAAGAACTGCGCGCCGACGATGTAGAGGACGAACACCACCAGGCCCATCAGGGCGACCGCCGCGCCGGTGGAGGTGACGATGCCCACCGGGGTGAACGCGAGCGCCACCACGATCAGCCCGATGACCACGGTCCACTTGCGCGCGGCGAACAGGCCGACCCTACGGCCGAGCGCGTCGGTGAAGATCCCGCCCAGCGCCAGTCCGACGAAGCCGGCCACCCAAGGCAGCGCGCCGGCCACGGCCAGGCCCTTGAGGTCGACGCCGTGCGCCTCCGTCAGGAAGATCGGGAACCAGGTGAGGAAGGTGTACAGCACCCACGAGTAGCCAAAGTAGCTCAGCGCGGTGGTGAGCACGAGCGGCTTGCGGAGATAGCTGAGCAGGGAGGCGTTCTCGCCGCCCGTTCCCCCGTTCCGGCCGGCGGCGAAGTCCTGGGCGGCGGCGAGTTCGCGCTCGTCCACGGCCATCTCCTCGACCTCGGCCGCAGAGACCCTGGGGTGTTCCGCGGGACGGTCGCGGACGACCGTCCACCAGCCGATCAGGAAGCAGACACCGAGCGCGCCCAAGATGATGAACGGCGCCCGCCAGCTTCCGCCGAACGCCTCCATGAGCGCCACGACGAGCGGGGTGCCGACGGCGCCGCCGAGCGGGGTCGATGCCTGGGACAGGCCGAGCGCGGTGCCGAGCCGGCGCTGCGGGAACCAGTTCGACATGGTCTTCGCGGTGACGGAGGCCTGCGGCCCCTCACCGAAGCCGAACAGAAAGCGGATGACCATGAAACTGGCCGTGCTGAACCCGGCCGCGGTCAGCGCCGTGAACAGCGACCACCAGCCGATCGCCCAGGCCATGACCTTGCGCGGGCCGAACTTGTCCGCGGTGAAACCGCCGACGAAACAGAACGGCGCGTACCCGACGAAGAAGATCGCCGAGATCCAGCCCCAGGTCGCCTTCGAGAAGCCGAACTCCGCGATGATCAGCGGCGCGGCCACGCCGATCGCCGCCCGGTCCGCGTAGTTGAGCCCGAGAACGAGGAAGTTCGTGGTCAGCACGTACCAGCGGTAGCGCAGCCCCTCCTTCGTCCTCACGTCAGTCGCCGACATTCCTGCTCCTCACCGACCAGTAGCGGTCGCGTACCTCGCGCCTGTTGATCTTTCCTGTGCTCGACATGGGCAGTTCGGCGACCAGGTCGACCTTCAGGGGTTTCTTGTAACCGGCCAGCCGATCGCGGCAGGCCTGGACGACGTCGTCGCCGGTGAGCCGGCTGCCCGGCGCGACAACCACGGCGGCGGCCACGGCCTCGCCCCAGCGCTCGTGCGGGATGCCGAACACGACAACCTCTCTCACGTCGGGAAGCTCGGAGATGGCCCGCTCGACCTCGCCCGGATAGACGTTGAACCCGCCGGAGACGATCACGTCGCGGCGCCGGTCGACCAGGTGGAGGTAGCCGTCCTCGTCGAGCCGGCCGATGTCGCCGGTGCGGAACCACCTCTCCTGGTCGAGCACCTCGGCCGACTGTTCCGGCCGGTTCCAGTACCCGGGCATGACGGACGCGCCCCGGACCGCGACCTCGCCGATCCCGCCCACCGCGTCGATGATCTTGATCTCGACGCCGGGCACCGGCCGGCCCGCCGAGGTCAGCCGCGGGTCACCGGCCCTCATGTGGGCCTCAGGTGGCAGCACGGTCAGCGGGGCGAGCGCCTCGCTCAGGCCGTAGCACTGGTAGAGGACCTCGCCGAACGCTCCGGCCGCCCGTACCGCCGAGGGCGCCGAGATCGCCGCCCCGCCGTACGGCACGGCGCTCAGGCTGCCGAGCCGGTATCTGCCCAGCTCGACCGCGGTGGTCAGCTCCTTGAGCATGGTCGGTACGAGCGGCAGCACCGTGGCGCCGAACTCCTCGACCGCGCCGAGCACCGCGTCGGTCCCGTACGTCGGCAGCGGAACCGCGGCAGCGCCCGAGAAGGTGTACGCGGAACCGATCGAACCGCCGAAATGGCTCATCGGCGCCACATGCACCACGACGTCGCCAGGCCCGCGCACCGGCAGCCGCGCCCTGATCGCCCCGACCATCGCCAGCCACTGCCGGTGGGTGACGATCGCCCCCTTGGGCTCGCCGGTCGTTCCCGACGTGTACATGAGCGCGGCGACATCGCCGGGATCGGGCTCGGGCACCTCGGGCAGCTCCGGTCCCGGCGCAGTCAGCTCGCCGAGCTCCGCGGCGGAGATGTGCGGCCGGTCCAGCGCGACAACGTGCTCCGGCTCGCAGAGCACCAGGGCCGCCGCACAGTCCCGCGCGATCCCGGCGATCTCCCTGCCGTGCAGCCGGTTGCTCACCGCCACCCTGACCAGTCCGGACAGGAACAGCGCATGCTCGATCTGCAGGATCTCCGCGCGGTTGCGCAGCGCGATGACGACCCGGTCGCCCGGGTTCAGGCCCCGTCGACGCAGCCTGGCCGCGACCGCCGTGGCCCGCGCGCCGAGGGCGGCGAAGGTCAGCCAGGCCGAGCCGTCATGCACCGCCCGGTGGCCGGCGTACCGTTCGTGCGCGTTCCTGGTCAGCGCGGCGAGCGTGTTCACGACGCCCTCCACAGATCCTCGATCGCGGAGAGGATCTCCTTGTCCCCGGCTCCTGAGGTGATCAGCCGGTGCAGCGTCTCGCCGGCGCGCTGCTGAAAGAGCGGGTATCCGGGGGTTCGGCCGCGGACGAAGGCCCGGTCGAGCGTGGTGAGCGTGTCGGCGAAGAAGCCGTGCGTCAGACGGTTGAGCTCGTCGTCGGTCCAGGCGGCCCGGTGGCCCGGCTGCCCGCCCGCTGTGGTGAACACTCCGGTCTGGCACTGCCTGGACACGACCCAGCCGACCAGTTCCGCGGCCGCCGCCGGGGCCGCGCAGCGGGCGGAGACGGCCAGCCCTACGCCGCCGAGCATGGTGCCGTGCCGTACCGGCGAGTCCGTGAACCTGATCAGGTGCGGCCGGTAACCGGTGCGGGCATAGTTGGAGTAGCCGAAGATGAACGGCACGTACGCGATCGGCTCGCCGCCGGCCATCGCGTCGAGCGTCTGGATCGGATCCCGGGCGAGCGAGACCGGATCGGCGACGGCCAGGAGCGTGCGCAGCAGGGCGAGCGCGCCGGCGGCGACACCGGCATCGATCCCGCTGTCGGGCCACCAGGCCGGCCTGCCGCTCGCACCGGAGGAGACGTCGCCGGCGACGTGCTGGCACAGCGAGAGCAACGTCGACCACAGATGCGTCGGATTCGCCGGCACCTGTGCCCTGACCTCACCCATCAACGAGATCGCCGCGTCGAGGTCGCGGGGCGGCTCGATCGGCAACAGATCAGGGCGGTGGGCGGCGACCTGCGCCGCCGCGTCCATCGGCAGCGCCCACAGCGCGCCGTCCAGCTCGTAGCTGCGCAGACTCGGACCCACGCTGTTGGCCCGCTGCTCGTCGATCACGCCGGCGGGCAGCAGGGTGTGGAGATCGACCAGCGCTCCCGTGGCCGCCGCCACCCCGACGTGCGGATGGTCGATCGCCACCAGGTCGTACCGGGCGGCCAGCTCCGTGATCGAGGTGTCCTCGAACTCCTGGAGCGACCTCGCCTCCCACTCGACCGTCAGATCGTCGCGATCCTTGAGGAAGGCCGCGGTGGCCGCCTCGATCGAGTCGACTCCACGGGTGTGGTTCCAGGTCATCCCGCGTAGATGTGGCATCCAGCTGTCCAATCGAGGTTACGGTCGTCCGGTCGAGGCGCGTACGACCAGCTCGGGGGGCGGTTCTGTGAGGAGGAAGCCGTCGTCGGGTCCGCCGAGGTCGCCGGCGATGATGAGCTCCGCCGCCTTCCTGCCGAGGTCGCGCAGCGGCAGCCGTACCGTGGTCAGCGGCGGCGCGCCGTGCTCGACGAACCAGGTGTCGTGCAGCGCGACGAGCGACAGGTCGCCGGGCACGGCGAGCCCGTTCTCCCTGGCGGCGGCCAGTGCGCCGACGCAGACGACGACGTTGGCCACGAACACCGCCGTTGGCCGCTCCGGTACGGCGAGCAGCTCGGACATCGCGGCGTGCCCGGCGGCCGCGTCCCACTCCTTGAAGACCGTCCACTCGGGCCTGACTGGAAGGTCGTGCGCGCGCATGGTCCTGGTGAAGCCGTCGAAGCGGCGTATCGAGATGTCGGTGGCACCGGAACCGCCGACGAATCCGATGTCACGATGCCCCAGCTCGATCAGATGCCGTACGGCGAGCGCGGCCGCCTCCTCGTCGGCCAGCCTGATCCCCTGGACCCCTGCCCGCGGCCGGTTGTTGACCAGGATCGTCGGCAGGAGCTTCGCGGCCCGGCTCGACAGCTCCTCCTCGGAGACGAATCCACTGCTCTGCCAGAGGAGCCCGTCGACCCGGCCCTCGCCGATCAGCCGGTCGAACGCCTCGGGCCGCGAGGACAGCTCGGTCGAGTCGGCCAGCAGCAGCACCTGACCATGCGCGGCGGTGGCCACCTGCGCCCCGCGGATGATCTCCGCGTGGATCGGATTGCTCACGTCCTGCACGACCAGCCCGATCGCGCCCGACCTGGCCAGCCGGAGGGCGCGGCCGGACACCTGCGGCACGTACTTCAGCTCGGCCGCCGCCCTGAGCACCCGCTGCCTGGTCTCCTCACGGACACGGAGGTTCGCGTCCCCGGTGAGAATGCGTGACACCAGCGACACCGACACGCCCGCCCGCTCGGCGACCGCGGACAGTCCGGGACGCCGCTTCACCGGCGCGCCACCAGATACAGGTGGACCAGTGTAAGCACGACCTCGCCGCGCTGGTTGGTCACGGTCAGCTTCTCGTCGAGGAAACCGGCGTCTTCTCGCCGGGGGTTCGGCCGCATCTCCGTGATCTCCGCGGTGACCGTGATCGTGTCCCCGATGAAGACCGGTTTGACGAACCGGATGCGGTCGTAGCCGTAACTCATCGACGCCGGGTTGATGTCACCGGCCATCATTCCGACGGCGATCGAGATGATCAGCGTCCCGTGCGCGATCCGGGCGCCGAACGGCTGGGTCGCGCACCACTCGGCGTCGATGTGGTGGGGGAACCAGTCACCGGTCTGGCCGGCGTGCAGCACGATGTCCGACTCGGTGATGGTACGGCCCATGCTCTGCCGCCGCTCGCCGATCTCGTGGTCCTCGAAGCGCCGTTCGGTCACCTGCACGAGGTCACCTTCCTTGGTATAACGTTTGCGCACTTACGCTAAAACGTTATACCAACGCGAACGTGCCAACACAAGAGGTTCGCTGCCGCAATGCATCAGCCCCTCCAGTCCCACCACGAAACCCATCGCTAGCTCGCATATCGGCGTTCGACTGGTGCATGCCTGACTCGTCGGGAGGCGCGGGGGCGCGCAGGCGGAGCGGGCGATGCGAAGGTCATGGGGGTGACGGGCGTTGTGCGGGCCGTGGGGGCATGGGGGGATAGGAACGCGGGGGGCGTCCCGGAGCGGGGGACGGGGCGGGTCCGGAGGTGGGGGGCGTGGGATCCTGAGGGGATGTTGCCCCCGATCGACGTGCTGCGCGAGCAGGTCACCGCTCATCTCGCCGCCTTCGACCGCCGGGAGGTGCCGCCGGCCTCGGGGGTGCGCCGGGCGGCCGTGACGGTGTGCGTGCTGGAGGACGCCGGGCGCGTCCCGTACACGGTCCTGATCCGCAGGGCGGCGCGCGGGCGCAACCCCGGGCAGTGGGCGCTGCCGGGCGGGCGGCTCGACGAGGGCGAGCTGCCGGTGGAGGCTGCGCTGCGGGAGCTGGCCGAGGAGGTCGGGGTGACCGGCGTGCAGGTGGCCGGGCTGCTCGACGACTTCGTCGCCGACTCCGGGTTCGTGATCACCCCGGTGGTGGCGTTCGGCGGCCGGCAGGAGCCGGTGGGGGACGCCCACGAGGTGGCCTCGGTGCACGCGGTCCCGCTGGAGCGCTTCCTGGCGCCCGGGGTGCCCCGCTGGCAGGGCGAGATGCTGCAGATGCCGCTCGGGCCGGGCATCGTGATCCACGCGCCGACCGGGGCGATCCTGTGGCAGTTCGCCGAAGTGGCGCTGCGCGGACGCGAACAGCGGGTGTTCGACGTCGCCCAGCCCCACTGGACGAGAACCTGACCCTCCCACCGGACCACGCCCGGAACCCGGGCGGCTCAGAAGGGGCCGGTCAGTTCGCCGAGTTTGCCGGTCAGCTCCAGGTTGGCCGCGTAGTCGACGGGCACCGCGATCACCGACACCGTCTCGTCGGCCAGCGCCTTGCGCAGCGTGGGAAGCAGTTCCCCGGCACTGGTGACCCGGTAACCGCGCGCGCCGAAGCTCTCGGCGTAGGCGACGAAGTCGGGGTTGCCGAAGCGGATGCCCGAGTGGCGGCCGAGCTCCAGGTCCATCTTCCACTCGATCAGCCCGTACGCGTCGTCCACCCACACCAGAACCGTGATCGGGATGCGCTCCCGTACGGCCGTCTCCAGCTCCTGGGAGTTCATCAGGAACGCCCCGTCGCCGGTGGCGGCCAGCACCTTGCGCCGTGGGAAGGCCAGCTTGGCGGCCAGCGCCCCCGGCACGGCGAATCCCATCGAGGACAGCCCGTTGGAGACCAGCATCGTGTTCGGCTCGTACGTCGGGTACATGCGGGCCATCCACATCTTCACCGCCCCGGTGTCGGCCAGGACGATGTCCTCGCGGCCCATGGCCTCGCGGATGTCGGCGACCACGCGTCGCGGCGAGAGCGGGAAGCCGTCCTCCGAGCGCCCCTGCTCCAGTTCCTCGCGCATCAGCCGGCGGATCTTCTCACCGGTGCCGTTGACCTCGAAGCGGCGGGGGACGGCGTCGGCGAGCGCGTCCAGGGAGCGGGAGATGTCGCCGTGGACGCCCACGTCCACCGGGTAGTGGTCGTCGACCTCGGCGGGGAACCGGTGCAGGTGGATGATCTTCTTGTCCCGGTTCGGGTTGATCTTGACGGGGTCGAACTCCTGCAGCTCGTACCCGACGCTGATCAGCACGTCGGCCTCGTCGAAGCCGAAGTTGACGTAGTCGTGCCGCATGAAGCCGACCGCGCCCAGCGCGTGCGGGTGGTCGTCGGGGAAGACGCCCTTGCCGTTGAACGTGGTGGCCACCGGCAGCCCGAGCCGCTCGGAGAAGCGCACCAGCGCGGCGGAGGCCCCGGCCCGGCCGGCGCCGTGCCCGGCGAGCACGATCGGCCTGCGCGCGCCGGCCAGTACGTCGGCCGCGCGGGCGATCTGGGCGGCCGAGGGGTCCTGGGGGCGTACGACGTTGACGGGCAGCGGGCCGAGGTCGGCCGGCACGGGGGCCGATTCGACGTCCTCGGGGATGGCCAGGTAGACCGCGCCGGGCCGCTCGGTCTGGGCGGTCTTGAACGCCTTGCGGATCATCTCGGGCAGCGCCAGGGCCGTCGGCGCCATGTCCGCCCATTTGGTGATCGGCCGGAACAGCGACACCAGGTCGACCACCTGGTGCGACTCCTTGTAGATGCGGTCGAGCCCGACCTGGGCGGTGATCGCCACGACGGGGGTGCTGTTGGTGGTGGCGTCGGCCACGCCGAGCTGCAGGTTGATCGCGCCGGGGCCGAGCGTAGCCGAGGCCACCCCCGCCTTGCCGGTCAGCCTGCCGTAGATCTCGGCCATGAACGCCGCGCCCTGCTCGTGCCGGACGAGGATGTAGCGGATGGAGGAGTCGTTGAGCGCGTCGACGAAGTGGATGTTCTCCTCGCCGGGGATGCCGAAGACGTACTCGACGCCTTCCGCCTCCAGGGCTCGCACGATCAGATGGGCCGCGTCCGCCTGCGGAGACATGGGTAACGCCTTCTTTCATGAGCGACTGCGTCCCTGACAGCACCGGGGAGGCGCGCTTCATTCCGGAGGCGTCCCTGTGCCCGCGCGACGGCGGATTCACGCGGGCACAGCGGGTCAGGAGCCCAGCGCGCGCGTGGCCAGCGCGCCGAGGACCATGCCGACGATCATGCAGGCCGCGGCGGCGATGGCGGCCCACTTGCCGAGGGGCTCGCCACGGGTGTGGCCGACGATGCCCAGCACGATGCCGGCCAGGCCGAACAGGATCGGTATGAACAGGACGGCCACCGCGGCGCTGACGAACCCGATGATCGACAGGACCTGGGCGCCCTGCCGCGGCTGCGGCGGCCGGCCGTAGGGCGGCGGTTGCGGCCGGCGCCCCTCACGCGTGTGCTCGTCGTCGCCTGGCGGCGGGTCTTGCGAAGCGGTCATCTCCGGCTCCCTCGTGAAGTGAATCACATCACACACCAGAGCCGTGGGCCTGTCGAGCCGCCGAGTCCAGACATCTGCCCATTTCAGAAGGCTTATGACGGGCGGGAAAGCTGCGGGGGAAGGGCTTCGGCGTGGACCACGTCGAGCCGGGAGACCGCGCGGGTGAGGGCGACGTACAGGCGGTTGAGGCCGCGCGGCTCGGCGGCGACGACGGCGGCCGGCTCGGCCAGGACCACGTGGTCGTACTCCAGCCCCTTGCACATCGAGGCGGGCAGGACGCTCAGCCGCTCGCCGAGGTCCAGCCCTTCGTCCCAGAGCGCGCAGGTGATCGCCTCGACGTGGGCGTCGGCCGCGATCACCCCGATCGACCCCTCGAACCCGCGCGCCTCCCGTACGGCCTCCACGACCCCCTTCTCCAGCCCCGCGGTCGCGATGACGCGCAGCCTGCCGTCGGAGCGGTAGGAGCGGGTGAGCGGCACGTCGGCGTCGAGCGCGGCCAGCAGCGTGTTGGCCAGCTCCACGACCACGCCGGGCACCCGGAAGCCGGTGGTCAGCTCGACGATCCGGCCGTCGGGCCTGCCGAGCAGCTCCAGGTGCTCCGGCCACGACGCCGCCGCCCACGGCGTGGTGCCCTGGGCCAGGTCGCCGAGCACGGTCAGGGAGCCGTGCTCGCTGCGCCTGGCGACGGCGCGGCACTGCATGGGCGACAGGTCCTGCGCCTCGTCCACGATGACGTGGCCGTAGCCGCGGGGACGTTCGAGCAGGCCGGCCAGCTCGTCCAGGAGCACCAGGTCGGCCTCGGTCCATCTGGCGCTCTTGACGCCGCGCGGCGGGCGGGACCAGGCGAGGGCGGCGCGTTCGTCGTCGGTCAGCAGGCCCTCGGGCGGGGCGCTGAGCACCTCGTGCAGCACGTCCTCGGGGCGGACGGCGGGCCAGGTCGCGTCGAGCGCCGGGGCCACCGCGCGGCCGGTCCTGCGTTCCCAGGCGGCGTTGCAGGTCAGGCCGCGGGCCTCGGCCTGCCGGCGCATCGCCGCAACCATCCTGGCCCTGACCCGGTCGCGGCCGACCCCGTACGGGAGCGCGGCCCGCCGGGTGTCCTCCACGATGCGGCGCAGCTCGTCCTCGCCGACGCGCCAGCGGTAGGAGCCGTCGGCCACCACGACCGGCTCGGCGGGCCTGCGGATGCGGCCGTACAGGGCGCGGCGCAGCACCTCGGCCATGCGGACGTCGTGCTTGACCGCCGCGGCCCGCGCCGTGTCGACGGCCCGTACGGGGTGGGCGCCGAGCAGCCCTTCGAGGGTGGTCTGCTCGACGTCCACCTCGCCGAGCGCGGGCAGCACGGCCGCGATGTAGCCGAGGAAGGCCCGGTTCGGGCCGAGCACCAGGACGCCGGAGCGTTCGAGGCGGCGGCGGTGCGCGTACAGCAGGTAGGCGGCCCGGTGCAGGCCGACGGCGGTCTTGCCGGTGCCGGGGGCGCCCTGCACGCAGATGGTGGTGTCCAGGTCGGCGCGGACGAGATCGTCCTGCTCGGGCTGGATGGTGGCGACGATGTCGCGCATCGGGCCGACGCGGGGACGTTCGATCTCGGCGGCCAGGAGCGCGCCGCCGCCCTCCTCCCCCGCGCCCAGGCGTTCGTCCTCGAAGCCGGTCAGCGTGCTGCCCGACCAGCCGAAACGGCGGCGCACCTCGACGCCCTGGGGGTCGCGGGCGCCGGCGCGGTAGAACGCGCGCGCCACGGGCGCGCGCCAGTCGATCACCACGGGCGGCCCGCCGTGCTCGCCGGTGATGTGCCGCCGGCCGATGTGGTACGACCGCCCGCGATGCTCGGCCGACTCCTGGCCGAAGTCCAGCCGGCCGAAGAACGGCGGCCCGTCGGGCTCCTCGCCCAGCTCCTTGGCCAGGCTCTTGAGGTGGCGGCCGAGCCGTTCGGCGCTGTAGCGGTCGCCGGCCACGGTCTCCCCGACGATCACGTTCTCGCGCGCGCCCTCCAGCATCCTGCGCAGCCCCGCCCTGCAGCGTTCGACGTGACGCCGTTCGTCGTCGAGCGTTCCCATGCACACCCCCAAAAGCGTTAACTCGGTTAAGTCATTAACCAGGTTAACACTTTGCTAGGCTGGCGACATGACAGGACTGCGGGAGCTGCAACGACGGCAGACCCACGAGGCCATCTCGACGGCGGCGATCGCGCTCTTCCTGGAACGCGGCTTCGACGAGGTGCCGGTGACCGAGATCGCGGCGGCGGCCGGGGTGTCCAAGCCGACACTGTTCAAGTACTTCCCGACCAAGGAGGACCTCGTCCTGCACCGGTTCGCCGACCACAAGGGCGAGGCCGCCCGCGTGGTGCGCGGACGGGGGGCGGACGAGCACCCGGTCGCCGCGCTGCGCCGCCACTACCTCGACGGCCTGGCCGCGCACGATCCGGTCACCGGGCTCAACGACCACTCCGAGGTGCTGGCCTTCCACCGCATGGTGTTCGACACCCCCAGCCTGGCCCTGCGGCTGTCCCACCACATGACCCAGGACGAGGCCGAGCTGACCGAGGCCCTGGCCGAGACCATGGACGAGCTGACCGCCGCGCTGCTGGCCGCTCAGGTGCTGGCCGTGCAGCGGGTGCTCGCCCGCCGCACCTGGGCACAGCTCGCCGGGGGCCGCCCCCTGCCCGAGGCCGAGGCCGACGCGGTGAGCGCCGCCGAACACGCCTTCGCACAGCTCGCGGGCGGCCCGCCGCGCCGCTGAGCCCCGGCGCGCAGGTCACGCGTGCCCCATGTGGCGGGCACGATTACCTCCAACGCCGGAGGCTGTGCTTAACTCGGAAATGCCGATGTGGCTGTGTCCCCCGGGCCGCAAATTACCGCCTTCACGGAATACCGTTCGGCTGGAACCGTGTTGTGCATCTCGCCGAGGAGGCGACCACCACATCGGCCTTAAAGCTTTCCGGGCGTCCCGCTGCCTTAGGGTGGCATGGCCGACTGCCCATGATCCAGGAGAGCCCGTTGCTGTACGAAGTGGTCAAGTTCGCCGCCGCGCCGCTCGCCCACGCGATGTGCCGGCCGCACATCACCGGCGCCGCGAACGTGCCGAGGGTCGGCCCGGCCATCCTGGCGGCCAACCACCTCTCCGTGCTCGACTCCTTCCTGCTGCCCGCGCTGCTGCCCCGGCACGTCACGTTCACCGCCAAGAACGAGTACTTCGACGGCAACCCCGTCTCCGGCTTCTTCATGCGGATCGGCGGCAGCCTGCCGATCGACCGCGAGAGCGCCCACGCCGCCCAGGCGATGCTCGACGCCGCCGCCGAGCTGCTGGAGCGCGGCGAGCTGTTCGGCATCCACCCCGAGGGCACCCGCTCCCCCGACGGCCGCCTCTACCGCGGCAAGGTCGGCGTGGCCTGGCTGGCGCTCAAGACGGGCGCGCCCGTGCTGCCGGTGGCGCTCAAGGGCACCGAGAAGGTGCTGCCGGTCGGGTCGAAGGTCCCCAGGCCCGCCAAGATCGGCATCTCCATCGGAGAGCCGATGCGCTTCGAGGGCGACCACACCAAGGCACGCGACCGGCGCCGGGTCACCGACGAGATCATGGAAGCCGTCCAGAAGCTGTCCGGCCAGGAGTACGTGCCCGCCTACGCCTCCAGCCACAAGGCCTCCGACGGGACGTCATGACGGATCACCGCTAGGCTTCTGACACCTGTCGTCGAGGACCGGGGGGCTGACCAGTGGCGCGGGGCCGTACCATCGCGATCGTGTCGGTGTCCGCAGTGCTGGTGGCGGGGGCCGCCGGCGGCGGCGCCTACTACCTGCTGCGCACCAAGGGCACACCGGGCGAGACGGCGCAGCGCTTCGCCGCCGCCTGGCAGGCGGGCGACAAGACCGCCATGACCGCCGAACTGGCGACACCGCAGCAGCTCACCGCCTACGACCAGCAGCGCAGCGCGCTCGGCGTCGAGTCGGCCACGGTCAAGCTGGGGCAGGTCGTCGAGGGCGACGGCCGGGCGCACGTCCCCTACAGCGCGACGCTGGCGCTGAAGAACATCGGCTCCTGGTCCTACGACGGGCAGATCGACCTCGTCGTGGCCGACCGCGCGTGGAAGGTCGACTGGCGGCCCACCGCGCTGCACCCGAAGATGACCTCCGGGGCGACGTTCGGCATCAAGACGAACTGGCCGCAGCGGGCCGGGATCACCGACGCCGGCGGCGGCCGCATCGACGCGGGCACGTCCGGCGGCTCGGTGCAGCAGCTCGTCGGCTTCCTCGACAAGGCCACCAAGAAGGACGTCGCCAAGCTCGGCTCCTCCTACAAGCCCGGACAGGCCGTCGGGCGCGGCGGCCTGCAGGAGACGTTCCAGAAGCGGCTGGCCGGCACCCCCACCACCCAGATCCAGCTCGGCGGCAAGACGCTCGCCACCATCGAGGGCACCGACGGCAAGCCCGTCGAGACCTCGCTCGACCCGCAGGCGCAGGCCGCCGCCGTGGCCGCGGTCAAAGACGTCCCCAAGCCCACCTCCATGGTCGCCATCCGGCCCTCCACGGGCGAGATCCTGGCCGTGGTCAACAACCAGGGCGGCTTCAACCGGGCCCTCGACGGCCGTTACCCGCCGGGCTCGACGTTCAAGGCGGTCACCGCCATCGGCCTGCTGGCGGCCGGCATGTCGCCCGGCGACACGGTCACCTGCCCGATGTACGCCACCGTGGGCGGGCTGAAGATCCGCAACTCCGAGAAGGAGGAGTTCGGCTCGCTGTCGTTCCTCGACTCCTTCGCCCACTCCTGCAACACCACCTTCGCGCCGCTGGCCGAACAGCGGCTCGGCGCCGACAAGCTGCTCAAGACGGCCGAAGGGGTCGGCTTCAACCAGCCGCTCAACATCGGCGTGCCCGCCACGAAGGCCAGCTTCCCGAGGGCCCAGTCCGACGCCGAGCTGGCCGCCGAGTCCTTCGGCCAGGCCAGGATCACCGCGAGCCCCCTGTCGATGGCCTCGGTGGCCGCCGCCATCGCCGACGGCACCTGGCGGCCGCCCACGCTGGTGCCCTCGCTCAAGCAGAAGGCCGGCGAGAAGCCGCTGCCCAAGGGGGTCAAGGAGCAGCTGCACAGCATGATGGCGGCCGTGGTCTCCAAGGGCACCGCCAGGGCCAGCGGGCTGCCCGCCGGCACCCACGGCAAGACCGGCACGGCCGAGTTCGGCACCGGCGACAAGCTGGAGACCCACGCCTGGTTCATGGGTTTCAAGGGTGACGTGGCCTTCGCCGTGGTCGTGGAGGGCGGCGGCACGGGCGGCAAGGTCGCGGCCCCGGTGGCGGCGACCTTCCTCAAGGGCCTCTGAGTCCTCCTGTCTCGCTGACTCGCATGCGCGGGCCCCACCATTGCATGCAATGTATGCAAACCGCTAGAGTCACGTCCCGTGCAGAGCGATGTGGCCTGGCGCCGGTTGCGGGAGCTGATCCTCGACGGGACCTACCCGCCGGGGGCCCGGCTGACCGAGATGGAGGTCGCGGCGACCCTGGAGATGAGCCGTACCCCGGTGCGCGAGGCGCTGCGGGCGCTGACCGCCGACGGGCTGGTGCGCCCGGCGGGGCGCGGGGTGGTCGTCGTGGCCCTGGAGGCGTCCGCGCTGGAGGACGCCTTCCAGGTGCGGGCGGCCCTGGAGGCGCTGACCGCCGAGCTGGCCGCCACCCGGCAGGGCGAGGGCCGCATCGCCCCCGCCGACCTGGTCTCGCTGCGCGAGGTCGCCGACGCCACGGCGGCCGCCACCGCGCAGGGCCGCCTCACCGAGGCCGTCGGGCTCAACCGCCGCTTCCACCGGCGGATCGCCGAGCTGGCGGCCAACGCCATCGCGCTGCACACCCTGGAGCGCGTCTGGGACCAGATCCAGGTGTCCACGCTGCGCTCGCTGGCGCCGCCGTCCCGTCCGGCGCACGTCTCCGGCCAGCACGAGCAGCTCCTCGCCGCGATCATCGAGGCCCGGCCGCAGGACGCGGCGGCCATCGCCCGCGCGCACGTCCTCGACACCCGTGCCGTCACCCACAGAACGGACGAACCCACATGACCCGTCATCACACGTACGACGTCACCGTGACCTGGACCGGCAACAAGGGCGCCGGCACCGACGACTACCGCACCTACGGCCGCGACCACGACGTGTCGGCCGAGGGCCCGCCGGTCATCGCGGGCAGCTCCGACCCCGCCTTCCGCGGCGACCGCGCCCGCTGGAACCCCGAGCAGCTGCTGGTCGCCTCGCTCTCCCAGTGCCACATGCTCTGGTACCTGCACCTGTGCGCCGACGCGGGCGTCGTGGTCACCGCGTACGCCGACCGCGCGGCGGGCACCATGGCCGAGAACGGCGCCGGCGGCCGGTTCACCGAGGTCGTGCTCCGCCCGGAGGTGACCGTGGCCGCGCCGGAGATGGCCGAGACCGCCGCCCGCCTGCACGCGGACGCCCACAAGGCGTGCTTCATCGCCGCCTCGGTCAACTTCCCGGTACGCCACGAGCCGACCGTCCGCACGGCCTGAGCGTCACCGGAGCCGGACGCCGTCCGGGAACGGTCAGCGCGAGGCGGCCAGCGCCACGGCGGTGGCGGCCTCGTGCTGGAGCACCATGATCAACAGGGTGGCCACCAGCGTCGCGATGAGCACCCAGCTGATCACGATGATGACCGTCGACCGGCGCGGCCGCCTGCTGCCCGGCTGCCCCTTCGCCCTCGCCTCACCGCGACGGGCCCGCTCGTTGAACGACTCGAGCCGGGCGACGAGACGCGGATCGTCGTCGACGAGGTGCTGCTCGATCTGGGCCAGCATTCGCTCCTCGTCCTGCGACCAGGCCATAGACGCACCTCCGGAACGCAAGCACTGTGGCGTGTTCCTCCCCAACCATGAAGATCATTAGCCTTGGCGTGACCCCCTAATTACCGCCTCTTTTCGGTTTGCGATCACGCTCGAACTTTTGTTCTAATCATGGGATGCGCTGGGACAACCTGCGCCTGGCCGGGCCCGGTCAGGCCGATCCGGCCGTGCCGTTGTTCGCCCGCGGCGCGGTCACCCGTACGTTCGACACGCCCGAGTTCAGGGGGATGACCTTCTACGAGGTCCAGGCCCGGTCCATCATCAACCGGGTGCCGGGGGCCAGCCGGGTGCCGTTCGAGTACACGATCAACCCCTACCGGGGCTGCGGGCATCGCTGCGTCTACTGCTTCGCCCGCAAGACGCACGAGTACCTCGACCTCGACGCCGGGGCCGACTTCGACTCGAAGATCGTCGTCAAGGTCAACGCGGCCGAGCTGGCCCGCAAGGAGCTGGCCGCGGCCCGCTGGGGCGGCCACCACGTGGCCATGGGCACCAACGTCGACTGCTACCAGCGCGCCGAGGGCCGCTACCGGCTGATGCGGGGCATCCTGGCCGCCCTGCGCGACGCGGCGAACCCGTTCTCGGTGCTCACCAAGGGCACGCTGATCCTGCGCGACCTCGACCTGCTCACCGAGGCCGCCGAGGTCACCGACGTGAGCACGAGCGTGTCGGTCGGCTTCGTCGACGAGGCCGTGTGGCGCGGGGTCGAGCCCGGCACGCCCAACCCGCGCCGGCGGCTGGAGGCGTGCGCCACGCTCAACGACAACGGCGTGGCGTGCGGGGTGCTGATGGCGCCGATCCTGCCGTACCTGACCGACTCCCCCGCCCAGCTCGAACGCACGGTCAAGGAGATCGCCGAGGCCGGTGCGACCCACGTCGTCCCGATCGTCCTGCACCTGCGGTCCGGCGCGCGCGAGTGGTGGCTGAGCTGGCTCGGGCGCGAGCACCCGCGTCTGGTTCCGCGCTACCTGGAGCTGTACGGCCGCGGCGCCTACGCCCCCACCTCCTACCAGGACCGCGTCGTGGCCCAGGTCAGGGAGCTGGCCGAACGCCACGGCGTCGGCAGGGCCACCCCGGCCATGGCCCGCCGCGTACCGCCCCGCCCGATCCCCGCCGCCGTCGCCGAGCCGGAGCAGCTTCGCCTGTTGTGACCCGGTTTAAATCGGTGGCCGGTCCCTCCGCATCGGTGACAGGATGACCGGGCACTTGCCGGACGACGTTCAGGAGCATGGGATGCGGCGCCGCCCAGAGATCTTCCAGCGCCCCATTGGCACGAGAGTTCTCGAGGGCTCCACCACTCATGCACATCCTGAACATCGGCATCCTCGCGCACGTGGACGCGGGCAAGACCAGCCTCACTGAGCGGCTGCTGTTCGAGAGCGGCGCCATCGCGCGCCTCGGCAGCGTCGACGACGGCAGCACGCAGACCGACAGCGGCGAGATCGAACGCCGCCGCGGCATCACCATCCGCTCGGCGGTCGCCTCGTTCACCGTGGGCGACCTGCGGGTCAACCTGGTGGACACCCCCGGCCACGCCGACTTCGTGGCCGAGGTCGAACGCGCGCTCGACGTGCTCGACGGCGCCGTCCTGGTGTTGTCGGCCGTGGAGGGCGTGCAGCCGCACACGCGGGTCCTGATGAAGACGTTGCGGCGGTTGCGGCTGCCCACGCTGATCTTCGTGAACAAGATCGACCGGGTGGGGGCCCGGGAGGCGGGGGTGCTCGCGGAGATCCGGCGGTGGTTGTCGCCGCGGGCGGTTCCGTTGAGCACGGTTTCCGGCATCGGCGGGCCGGGCGCCGCCACGCGTCCCTTCGCCTTCGCTCCCCCGGCCTTCCGGGGGGCTCGCGGCCTTTCGGGGGCGGCGGGCGGGGGCTCGGAGGAGGTGGTGCGGGCCGGTGGGCCCGTCGAGGCGGAGGCCGTCCGCGCCGACGCCCGCCGCGCAGAGGACCGTCGCGCAGAGGCCCGTGACGTGGAGGCTCGTGACGTGGAGGCTCGGGAGGTCGAGGCGGTCGAGGTGTTGGCCGAGGGGGATGACGGGCTGCTGGAGTTGCTGGTCGACGGGGTGGCTCCCGGGCCGGGGCGGGTGCGGGAGGCGCTCGCGGCGCAGTGCGCGTCGGGTGAGGCGCATCCCGTGTCGTTCGGGTCGGCGATCACCGGCCAGGGGGTGGCCGAGCTGCTGGGGGCGATCCGGCTGCTGCCCGCGGCTCCCCAGCCGCCGACCGGCTCGGACGAAGCCGACAGCCGCACCACGACGGCCAAGCCGACCATGACGGACGCGACGGCCACGACAGGCGCGACAACCAGGACTTCCACGAAGCGCATGACAGGCGCGGCGGGCGCGGCGGGCGCGGCGGACGCGGCCGGCAGGGGTTTCACGAGGGCTACGGTGTTCGCGGTGGAGCGGGGGCGGGCCGGGGAGAAGGTGGCCTATCTGCGGCTGCGCGGCGGGGAGTTGCGGGCGCGGCAGCGGGTGACGTTCCTGCGCCGCGAGCCGGGTGGGGGCGTCCACGCCTACGAGGGGCGTCCGAGCGGGGTGGCCGTGGTGGGGTCAGGGGCGCGGGTGGCGGTGGCGGGGGACATCGCCACGGTCCGGGGGGTGCCGGAGATCCGGGTCGGCGACCGGCTGGGCGAGCCCGGCCCGGCAGGGCAGGCCCACTTCGCCCCGCCCAGCCTGGAGACCGTCGTACGCCCCCGGATCCCCGGCCAGGAGCCGCGCCTGCACGCCGCGCTGGTCGCGCTGGCCGAGCAGGACCCCCTGATCGGCACCCGTACGCTGCCCGGCGGCGGGACGGCGGTCCTGCTGTACGGCGAGGTCCAGAAGGAGGTCATCGGCGAGACCCTGGCCAGGGACTTCGGCGTGGAGGCCGAGTTCGAGCCGAGCCGGCCGGTCTACTTCGAGCGCCCGTCGGGTACCGGCGCGGCCCGGGAGGAGATGCGTCAGGCCGGAGGCGCGTTCATGGCGACCGTGGGCCTGCGCGTGGAGCCCGCCGCGCCGGGCTCGGGCGTGCTCTACCGGCTGGAGGTCGACCTCGGCTCGCTGCCGCCGGCCTTCCACCGGGCGATCGAGGAGGGCGTACGGCACACGCTGGGCGCGGGGCCGCGGGGATGGCCGGTGACGGACGTGCTGGTCACGCTCACCGCGACCGGGTACGCCTCTCCGGTCACGGCGGCGGGCGACTTCCGCGGGCAGGCGCGGGCCGTGCTGACCGAGGCCCTGCGCAGGGCCGGGACCAGGGTCTACGAGCCGTGCCACCGCTTCGAGCTGGAGGTGCCCGCCGACGCGTTCGCCACCGTGTCGGCGGCCCTGGCCGGGCTGGGCGCCGCCCTGGACGGCACGAGCAGGCGGGCCGAGACGTGGGTGCTCGAAGGCGAGATCCCGGCGGCGTCCGTGCACGAGGCCGAGCGGCGGCTGCCGGGCCTGTCGCACGGCGAGGGTGTGTGGTGGTCGCGACCGTCCGGAGATCGCCCGATTCGCGCACGATAGGCAGAATGTCGGATTTCGGGGATAGATGGGTATTTAACCGCCATAGTGTGCCAATCGGGCGCAACCGTCACAGGGGGAAGACGATGGCTGACACGAAGAAGAAACCTGCCACCAAGTCCGGCAAGGCCAAGAAGCAGGCCATCAAGACCAACCGGCAGGCCAAGGAGACCAAGAAGGAAACGAGAAGGACCGACGAGGGATGACCCCGTGAGGTGAATCGCGCAGCCGGGGGCCGGCGGCCCCCGGCTGTCCGGTGGAGGAGGAGCTGCGCACATGTCGGCCTATCTCCGCTTTCCCACTGTCTTTCAGGACGTGGTGGTCTTCGCCGCCGAGGACGACCTGTGGATGGTCTCGGCCCAGGGCGGCCGCGCCTTCCGCCTGACCGCGGGCGCGGCCGAGGCCGGCTATCCGCGCATCTCGCCGCGCGGCGACCAGATCGCGTTCGTCGGCCGTGAGGAGGGTCCGGAGGAGGTGTACGTGATGCCGGTCGTCGGCGGCGCCGCCCGCAGGGTCACCTTCCACGGCGCGCGCTGCACGGTCACCGGCTGGGACCACGAGGGCCGCATCCTCTACGCCAGCGACCAGTCCCAGCCGTTCGCCGGGCGCAAGTGGCTGCACCGGGTGACGCCGGGCGGGGTGCCGCAGCGGCTGCCGTACGGACCGGCGAACTCGATCGCCTACGGCCCCGACGAGATGATCGTGCTCGGCCGCAACACGGCCGACCCCGCGCGGTGGAAGCGCTACCGCGGCGGCACGGTCGGCGACCTGTGGATCGACACCGACGGCGACGGCGAGTTCAGGCGGCTGATCCGGCTGCCGGGCAACCTGGCCTCGCCCTGCTGGAGCGGGCGGCGGGTCTGCTTCCTGTCCGACCACGAGGGCGTCGGCAACGTCTACTCCTGCCTGCCCGACGGCCGGGACCTGCGCAAGCACACCCACCACGACGACTACTACGCGCGCAACCTGTCGAGCGACGGCCACCGGCTGGTCTACCACGCCGGCGCCGACCTGTACCTGCTGGAGCCGGACGAGGAGCCCAGGCGGCTGGAGGTGCGGCTGGCCAGCTCCAGGACGCAGCGCAACCGCCGGTTCGTCGACGCCGAGGACTTCCTCGACAGCGCGACCCTCAGCCCGGACGGCAGCGCGCTGGCGATCACCTCGCGCGGCAAGGCGTACGCGATGGCCGACTGGGAGGGCCCGGTCAGCCAGCACGGCGAGCCGGACGGCGTCCGCTACCGCTTCCTGACCTGGCTCAACGACGGCGTACGGCTGATCGCCGCGGCCAGCGGCGAGGCCGACGAGGAGACGCTGGTCATCCTGGAGGGCAGCGAGGGCGGCTGCGGCGTCGAGGTGGCCAGGCTGGGCCGGATCAACGAGCTGGTCCCCGACCCCGCGCACGACCGCGTGGCCGTCGTCAACCACCGCCACGAGCTGCACCTGCTGGACCTGGCCACGGGCGCGGCCACCCTGGTGGAACGCAACCCGCACGGGCCGCCCGAGGACCCGGCCTGGTCGCACGACGGGCAGTGGCTGGCCTACGCCGGGCCGCTCAACGCCCAGACCACCGCGATCAAGCTGCACCATCCGGAGACCGGCCGGACGGTGGCCGCCTCCGAGCCGGTGCTCAAGGACTCGATGCCGGCCTTCGACCCGCAGGGCCGCTACCTGTACTTCATCGGCCAGCGGGTCTTCTCGCCCGTCTACGACCAGTTGCAGTTCGACCTGGGCTTCCCGCTGGGCACCCGGCCGTACGCGATCGCGTTGCGGGCCGACGCGCCGGACCCGTTCGTGCCCGGACAGCGCCCGCTCAACGGCAAGGACGAGGACGAGGACGAGCCGGAGGAGGCCGTCCGGGTGGACCTGGACGGGCTGGCCGCCCGCGTCACCGCCTTCCCGCTGCCGGAGGGCCGCTACGAGGGCGTGGCCGGTCTCAAGGGCAAGGCGCTGCTGCTGACCAGCCCGCTGGAGGGCGAGAACACCCTGCACCTGTACGACTTCGCCAAGGGCAGGAACGAGACGTTCGCCGACGGGGTCACCGCGTTCGAGCTGGGCCGCGACCACAAGACGTTGCTGTACCGGGCCGGGAGCCGACTGCGCGTGGTCAAGGCCGGCGAGGTGCCCGAGCACGACGACGACCCGCCGGGACGCGAGAGCGGCTGGATCGACCTGTCGCGCATCAAGGTGTCGGTGGCGCCGGAGTCGGAGTGGCGGCAGATGTTCCGCGAGGCGTGGCGGCTGCAGCGGGAGAACTTCTGGACCGAGGACATGGCCGGCGTCGACTGGCCGGCCGTCTTCCGGCGGTACGAGCCGCTGGTGGACCGGGTCACCACCCGGGGCGAGTTCTCCGACCTGCTGTGGGAGCTGCACGGCGAGCTGGCCACCAGCCACGCCTACGAGAGCGGCGGCGAGTACCGCCCGGGGCCCGACTACAGCCAGGGCAAGCTGGGCGTCGACTGGGACTTCCGCGACGGCGTCTACCACATTCACGCGATCGTCACCGGCGACCGGTGGGACCCCGAGGCCACCTCGCCGCTGAACCGGATGGGGCTCGACGTACGGCCGGGGGACGCGGTGCTGGCCATCAACGGCGCGCCCATCGGCCGCGCGGCCACCCCGAACGAACGGCTGGTCAACCAGGCGGGCGAGGAGGTCGAGCTGACCCTGCGGCGCGAGGAGCGGGTCTTCACCGCGACCGTGCGCGCGCTGGCCGACGAGCAGCCGGCCCGCTACCGCGACTGGGTCAACCTCAACCGCGCCGAGTGCCACGAGCGGTCCGGCGGCCGCATCGGCTATCTGCACGTCCCCGACATGGGCACCGAGGGGTTCGGCGAGTTCCACCGCGGCTTCCTGGCCGAGTACGACCGGCACGCCCTCATCGTGGACGTGCGCTTCAACGGCGGCGGGCACGTCTCGGCGCTGCTGCTGGAGAAGCTGGCCAGGCGGCGGCTCGGCTACGACTACCCGCGCTGGGGGGATCCGGAGCCGTACCCGCCGGAGTCGCCGCGCGGGCCGCTGGTGGCCATCACCAACGAGTGGGCGGGCTCGGACGGCGACATCTTCAGCCACACCTTCAAGCTGCTCAAGCTGGGCCCACTGGTCGGCAAGCGCACCTGGGGCGGGGTGATCGGCATCTGGCCGCGCCACCGGCTCGCCGACGGGACCGTCACCACGCAGCCGGAGTTCTCCTTCGCCTTCGACGACGTCGGCTGGCAGGTGGAGAACTACGGCACGGACCCCGACATCGAGGTGGACATCACCCCGCAGGACTACGCCAGGGGCGTGGACACGCAGCTCGAACGGGCCATCGACGTCGCCCTGAGCCTGCTGGCCGAGCATTCGCCGCATACGCCCGATCCGTCGCATCGGCCGGGGATGCAACCTTAGGAACCCATTCGGCGTCTAAAGATCATAGGCGGGGAAAGCGCACAGGGGATGACGTGTGCACTCCGCTCGCACGCGGCCCGGCGACCGGGACCGCGCGTTCGCGAATGCAACCGAGCACAAGGGGGATCGTCCAGGTGCGCGCACTGGCACGCAGGGGGAAGTCGGCGATGGTCCGGTTGTACCGGGGGTACAACCGCCGCAAGGCACGCAACGCGCCACCTCCGTCGACCGACCGCATCCGGATCCTGCTCCTGCACGCCAACGGCATGGGCGGCACGATCAGGACGGTGTTCAACCTGGCCGGCTACCTGGCCGGCAAGCACGACGTCGAGATCGTCAGCATCCTGAAGGAGGCCGAGGAGCCGTTCTTCCCGCTCGACCCGCGGGTGCGCCTGCGCTTCCTCGACGACCGGCTCAAGCCGAGCGCCGACCCGCTGCGGGCGATGTTGTCGAAGTTCCCGAGCAAGCTGATGCCTCCGGAGGAGACGGCCTACCACCGTTTCACCCTGTGGACCGACTACCGGCTGGCCCGCTACATCCGCTCGCTCGACAGCGGCGTGCTCATGGCCACCCGTCCCGGGCTCAACCTGGCCATGGCGCAGTTAGCGCAGCCGGGCGTGATCACCGTCGGGCAGGAGCACGTGGCCCTGCGCACCCAGGCCGAGCCGATCCAGAAGCTGATCAAGTGGCGTTACCGCCGCATGGACGCGCTGGTCACCCTCACCAAGGCCGACCTGCGCGACTACCGCAGCACGCTGCCGAAGAAGCCGAAGAAGCTGGCCCGCATCCCCAACGCCGTCCCGCCGATGACCGGCGGGGTGTCCCGTCTGGACGCCAAGGTCGTCGTCGCCGTGGGCCGGATGACCAGGCTCAAGGGCTTCCACCGGCTGATCACCGCGTGGGAGACCGTCGCCGCCGCGCATCCGGACTGGACGCTGCGCATCTTCGGCGCCGGGCCGCAGCAGGAGAACCTGGCCGCGCAGATCGTCGAGGCCGGGCTTGAGGGCAAGGTGGAGCTGCCGGGGCCGACCAGCGACGTGGGGGCCGAGCTGGAGAAGGCGTCGATCTTCGTGCTCAGCTCGCGGCACGAGGGCTTCCCGATGACGATCCTGGAGGCCATGGCCAAGGGGCTGGCCATCGTCAGCTTCAACAGCCCGCACGGGCCCAAGGAGATGATCACTGACGAGGTGGACGGGCTGCTGGTCAAGCCCCGTACCAACGCCAACCTGGCGACCTCGATCATCCGGGTCATCGAGGACGAGCCGCTGCGCCGGTCGCTGGCGGCGGGGGCGCTGGAGACGGCGCGGACCTACGACGTGGACGCCGTGGGCCAGAAGTGGGACGCACTGCTGGCCGAACTGGTGGCCCGCCGCAACGGCACGTACGTGCGCCCGCCCCGGCCCGAACCCGCCGAGGTCGCCACGGCCGACGAAGCCGCCGAACCGGCCGAGCCCCGGATCTAGCGGGGCGGGCGTCACAGCTCCGAGCCGGTGACCTCCACCGGCTCGGCCGCGACGTCCCCCGGGACATGGCCCCGGGCGCGGGGGCGATCAGTGAGGGAAGCCTTCCCGTGTCAAATCCGGGAATGCCGGGAATTCTCTAGACAACTTCGCCCACGGGATCCACGGAGGGCTGCTTGGGCACGAAGGACGTCATCGCGTTGCTCGCCGGGGCGGTCATCGTCGTCTCCTTCGTCGGCAGCGCCAAGAGCCCCGCCGCCACCGCCGCCAGCCCCCTCAGCAACGCCAGCGGCACGCTGCCCGGCCTCGCCCCCGTCCTGTCCGACGGCGACAGGGCCAGGGCGCGCGCCCTCATCGGCCGTTTACGCGTCAAGAGCCGGGGCCCCAACACCGGCTACGCCCGCAGCCGGTACGGCGAGAACTGGGCCGACACCGCCACCGGCGTCCCCTACGCCCGCAACGGCTGCCGCACCCGCGACGACCTGCTCGCCCGCGACGGCACCGGCGTCGAGTACCGGGCCGGGTCGAGCTGCGAGGTGGTCGCCATGAAGCTGACCGACCCCTACACCGGCCGGCTCATCTCCTGGCGCAAGGCCCAGGCCGACGAGGTGCAGGTGGACCACGTCGTGCCGCTCAACTACGGCTGGCGCATGGGCGCGCCGCGCTGGCCGATGGCCAAACGCCTCGACTTCGCCAACGACCCGCTCAACCTGTTACCCGTGGACGGCCGCGCCAACGAGGAGAAGGACGCCTCGGGCCCGTCGGGCTGGCTGCCTCCCCAGCGCAGCGTCCGCTGCGCGTACGTCACCCGCTTCGCCCAGGTCGCGCTCAAGTACGACCTGCCCGTGACCAGGGCCGACAAGAACGCCATGCTCGCCCAGTGCCGCTAGCCCCGGTCCGCTTCAGGGGCCATGGAAGAAGAAACGGCCTTACGCGGAAGAGGAGAGGAAAGCGATCGTTTTCTCTTCTTGCGAGGATCAATGACGTTAGGCAAGGGACTGCTGGCAGCGGTCCTGGCAGGCACGCTGAGTGTGAGCGCGACGACGGGAACCGGCACGGCCGACGCGGGCCGGGAAGGGCCCGGGCAGCCGCGCTCCGGCACGGCGGGCAGTGTGACGCTGCTGACCGGCGACCGGGTCGTGGTCACGGGCAGGAGCTTCCGGGTGGAGCCGGGCGCGGACCGGGAGGTGCACTTCTCCTCCGGGTACCGCGACGGGCACCTGTACGTCGTCCCGTCCGACGCCGCGCCCCTGGTCGCCCAGGGGGTGCTGGACGAGCGGCTGTTCGATGTCACCCAGTTGCTCGCCTGGCGCTACGGCGACGCGGACACGCCCGACATCCCGCTGATCACACAGTCGCCGCGGGGAACGGCCCCCGCGCTGCGAGGCGCGGCGGCCACCCGGCAACTGACCAGCCTGAACATGACGGCCCAGCGGGTGGCCAAGAAGGGCGCCGGCGAGGCGTGGCGGAGCCTGCTCGGCGGGGCGTCCACGCTGGCCGCGGGCAAGGGCAGGATCTGGCTGGACGGCCGGCGTTCGTACACCCTGGATCGCAGCACCAAGCAGATCGGCGCGACCGAGGCGTGGCAGCGGGGTCTCACCGGACAGGGCGTCACGGTCGCGGTGCTCGACAGCGGGTACGACCCCACGCATCCCGACCTGAAGGACGTGGTCACCCAGTCGCGGAACTTCTCCGACGAGCCTGACATCACCGATCGAGTCGGACACGGCACGCACGTCACCTCGATCATCGCCGGCGCCGGCGAGAAGTACCGCGGCGTGGCGCCGGGAGCCCGCATCGCCTTCGGCAAGCTGGGTGAGCGCATCAGCGACTCCGCGATCCTGGCCGGGATGGAGTGGGCCGCCACGGAGGTCAAGGCCAAGATCGTCAACATGAGTTTCGGCGGCCCCGACGAACCCGGCCTCGACCCGATCGAGCAGGCGGTCAACACCCTGTCGCAAGCCACGGGCACCCTGTTCGTGGCGGCCGCGGGCAACGAGGGCGAGCAGAGCGGGGGCAGCGTGAGCAGCCCCGGCAGCGCCGACGCCGCGCTGACCGTCGGCGCGGTGGACCGCTCCGACCAGGTGGCCGACTTCTCCAGCACGGGCCCGCGTATCGGCGACCATGCGGTCAAGCCGGACCTCACCGCCCCCGGCGTGGACATCGTGGCCGCCGCCGCGGCGGGCACCGCCGACGGAACCCACGTGGCGATGAGCGGCACGTCGATGGCCAGCCCGCACGTGGCGGGAGCGGCGGCCATCCTCGCCCAGCGCCATCCCGACTGGACCGGGCAGCAGCTCAAGGCGGCGCTCGTCGGCAGCGCCAGCCCGACCGACGGTGCCACGCCGTACCAGCAGGGCGCCGGGCGGGTGGACGTGCTCCGCTCGCTGACCCAGGAGGTGATCGCCACTCCCACCGGCGTGTGGGCCGCCTTCCCCTGGGGCCGGCCCGGCGAGCGGCGGGCCACCGGGAAGATCACCTACAGCAACACCGGGGCCGCGCCCGTCACCCTGGACCTCGCGGACGGCTCCGACGTGCTCACGCTGTCGCCGCAGCGGCTGGAGGTGCCCGCGGGCGGGCAGGCGTCGGTCACGGTGACCATCGACGCCGAGGGCAAGGGCCCCGGCGACTATCCGGGCATCGTCACCGCCACGGCCGGTGACACGGTGGTCCGCACCCCGGCCGGGGCCTACGTGGAGCCGGAGTCCCATGACGTCACGGTGACCGTCAAGGGCAGGGACGGGGGGACCGCCGACGGCGTACAGAGCCTCGTCTACGACCAGGCGACCGGCGCGCAGCGCGGCCTCGTCTTCCACGGCGACACGGCCACGATCAGGCTGCCGAAGGGACGCTGGAACCTCTACAGCGAGATCTGGGGGAAGGCGGAACGCAGCTTGACGCTCGCGCACCAGCCGTTCGAGATCGACGACGCCGACGTGTCGCTGACGGTCGACGGGAGCAAGGCGAAGCGGATCACGTTCACGGTCGACGACCCCACGGCCGTCCCCGATCCCGCGCTCTCCCTCTCCGTGGTCAACGGGCCCTGGACAACCGCGATGATCGCGTTCGGCTACTCCGGCGGCTTCTACTTCGTCCCGGTGCGGCAGCCGGGGCTCACCTACCTGGCCCAGACCGTCTGGACCAAGAAGGACACGACGCCCAGCCCGTACCGCTACGACCTCGTCGACCAGCGGACGGACGGCTTCCCCGACAACCCCGGGTACGCCGCGCGGACGCGGGACATGGTCAAGGCGACCGAGACGTACCGCTCGACCGTCCCGGGTGCCACCGGCCTGCTGAACACGGGGCCGGTGCTGCCCGGCGGCGTCCTCTCGCCGGGATTGAGCATGTGGGAGGACATGCCGCTGCCGAGCCGCCTGACGCGGTACCTCACCCCGGGTTTCGCGTGGAACGACGAGTTCAGCACGGGCGGCCTGATCGAGCAGGGCACCGGCCCGGTGCGCGACAGGAACTTCACCCAGGTCTGGAACGCCGCGGTGACCGGCCCCTCGTTCGCCGTCTCCGGCGGCAGCCGGGCCGGCGACACCCTGGCCTTCCCCGCCGACGGGCTGTACAGCAGCGGAACCGCCGGGCGTACCGGCATGGACGCGGCCGCGACCGGCACCCTCACCCTGACCGGGAACGGAAAGGAGATCGCCACGACCGGCATCGCCGGCTGCCTCCCCTACCGCAGCGAGGAGTGCACGCTCACCGCCACGTTGCCGCAGGCCGACACCGCCTACGCGCTGACCGCCTCCTCCCGGCGGCCGGAGGCGAAGCTGTCCACTGCGGTCGACGCCGTCTGGACCTTCCGCTCCGCCCGTACGGCGAAGCCCGAGCCCCTGCCGCTGATGGCCGTGCGCTACACGCCGCAGGACCTCGATGACGACAACCGCGCCAAGCCGGGATCACGGACCACCATCCCGATCCGGGTCGAGCGCGCTCCCGGCGCCGGCCGGGCGGCGGTCTCCTCGATCAAGCTGGAGGCGTCCGCCGACGACGGCAGGACGTGGCGACCGGTGCCCGTCCGGGCGAGCCGATCGGGCTGGACGGCACGGCTGGACAACCCGGCCACCGCGGGGTACGTCTCGCTGCGCGCGACCGTCACCGACAAGGCGGGCGACGGCGTCACCCAGACCGTGACCCGCGCCTACGCCGTGGGCTGACCCGTACGGCCGGTGAGCTGAGGCTCCCGGCGAATCACGACTCGTCCGCCCCCGGGCCTTGCGGCCCGGGGGCGGACGAGTGCGGGTGAGGAGGCCCGTCAGCGGTCGCGATCACCCGCGGGGCTCATGGGATCCCGCTTCAGCTCTTCACCGCAGGAAGCTGGTCCGTCCACTCGGTGGTCACGGAGATGAACTCGGCGCTGAACGCCAAGTCGCCGTCGTCGACGAGGATGAGGTTGGCGCGGACCACCCGGGCCTTCTCGGGATCGATGACCAGTTCGATGTCCGTGCCGTCGTCGGGGTCCGGAAGGCTCAGACGCTGGCCGCCTTCGACCGCGCCCATGTTCACCACCCCCGGTGTCGCGGCGAGCGCGCGGAACGCGGCCGAGCGGACCGCCGCGGGCGTCGGCAGGTCGGTGATCAGCGCGAGCAGGGTGAGGGTGGGATCGCCGCGGATCTCGGACGCGGACATGTCCGTCTCTCGGCCTTCGCGCGCGACGATCCACGCCTTCAGCGCCTCCGGGTCCGTCGGCAGCGCTTCGAGCTCCTCGAAGCTCACCTTGGCGCCCTTGAGCCTGAGCGTCTTCGAGTCCGGCGCCTGGATGACGGCGCCGGCGTGATCCCCCGGCACGGCCCTGGTCCAGCGCTTGCCGTCGCGCCTGGTCCAGCTCTCTATCGGCGGCGGGGCGTCCGACGCGAGCCACCGACGCGTGACGTGCCAGTACGTCCCGGAGCCCTGGGGCGTACGTTCCGCGTGGACGGCGGCCATGAGCAGGACCTCCTTGCCCGTGACCGGTGCGCCGCCGTTCGTGGGCGCCCCCGTGGCGAACACGACCGCCGCGACGGCACCGGCGGCGGCCAGGGCGACACCCGGGACGAACCAGCCGGCACGCCGGCGTGCCCGGCCCGCCAGCACCCTTCGCTCCAGGCGCTCCCTGCCGCGCGCGACCGCCCCGGCGGACGGCTCCGGCTCGTCCAGCAAGGTGGCGATCTCTTCCAGGTCATCCATGGGTGGTCTCCTTGTCGGTGAGGGCCTGGATCTTGGCGCGGGCCCGGCTGAGCCGCGACCCCACGGTGCCGAGGGAAATGCCGAGCGCCTGGGCGATCTCGTTGTAGCTGAGCTGGCCCAGCGCCAGGAGCAGCAGCACGTCACGCTCGCCGCCGTTCAGCGAGGCGAGCGCCTTCGCCAGGTACGGCTGCGCGGTCGCGGACGTGACGACCCGGTTCTCGTGCCCCTCCACGACCGGCGCGGGGTCCAGCCGGGCCAGCGCCTTGTAGCGGCGGGCCTCCTTGTGGCGGTGCCTGGCCACCAGGTTGGTGGCGAAGCCGAGCAGCCAGGGCCGCAGACCACCTATTTCCGGGTTGAACCGGTCACGCCGGTCGAACGCCAGCAGGAACGTCTCCGCCGCGATGTCCTCGGCCACCTGGCTGCCCAGGCGTCCCGCCACGTACCGGTAGACGTCATGGAAATACCGGTCGTACACGGCGGTGAACAGCTCAGGGTTCCGCCGGTAGCCGGCGACGAGGTCGGCGTCGGCCACCTGCTCGCCCACGTGGGCGGTCATGTGCCGGTCTTTGTCATGAGTGTGCCTTCCGGTGGGTGATCATTACATTCACCCACCCTTCGCGGCGCACGCGGTCTTTCTTCCCGACCGCCGACCCACGGCTGCGGCTAGCGGGGGTCCTCCCAGGTGAACCCGTGCTCGAACGTCTGCTCGGCCAGCGCCTTCTGACCGGCGAGGTTGGGGTGGAAGAAGTCCCACTTGCTGACGTGGCCGAGCGTGAACGGGAAGGAGAAGATCGCGCCCTCGTCGGTGTCGCAGGCCGGCCCCATGGCCTGGCACGCCTGCGCCGCCTCCTGGTTGTAGGCCATCACCCGCGCCCGCACCCGCGCCCGGCGCTCGACGTCGGCCTTCCTCATCGAGGCCGGGTCGGCCAGCATGGTCTGGCAGACCTTCCCGATGGTCCAGAACGTACGGGCCAGCGGGTTGCCCTTGCCGACCTGCCACAACCGCCGCAGGTCGGGGACGCTGGCGATGAACACCCTGGCCTGCGGCATGCCGGCGCGCAAGGCCGACAACGCGGCGTCCATCCGCCGGCGGTAGAGCGCGACCGGCGTCATCTCCCGCTCGGTGCGCTTGCAGGCGTCCTGGGCGCCTATGAGGATCGTCACATAATCGGCCTTCGCCTCGATCGCCTTGTTCACCTGGCCGAGCAGATCGGCGCTCGTCGAACCCGGCACGGCGAAGTTCTCGCGATGGAGCGTTCCAGCCAGGCTCCGCAGCCGCAGGTAATGGCTGTCCACCGCCGCGTTGTCGCCCGCCGCCCACGAACGGGCCGCGCAGGAGACGTACCAGCCGCAGGAGTTGAAGCCCGTGGAGATCGAGTCGCCCAGCGCCGCCATCGTCTCAGGGACGGGCTGAGCTGCGGCGACGGCCTGCGCGGGCCCTGCGGCGGCCAGGACGAGGAGGGCGGTGACGACGGGGGAAAGGCGACCGATCATGGCCCCAAGGTAGGGAGTCGATCAAGGCGGCACCATGTCCTCAAGGCGAGGTCTGCCATTTCAGGACCGTCTTCCTATCACCGCTTGACAGCCTGTACGCGGGCAGGTTGCCCACATCCCAGGTCAAGATCCGGTTTTTTCCTGGTTCGCGGGTAGTAACACCGCATTCACGGGGGTCCGAGTCGAACGTGTTCAGTTCCCGCATAGAGTGTGTTGAGTGAGTGTCGCGCTCGGAACAACCCGCCCGCTACCGGTTCGCACCACCCCCGTCGGCGACCCCGGTGACCTGCTGGCATCCCTCCCGAAGACGGCGCCCTACGCCTGGATCAGGAACGGCGAGGGCCTGGTGGGATGGGGTCAGGCCGCCCGCGTCGCCGTGCCGCCGGGCCCCGGCCGCTTCGCCTGGGCCCGCGAGTGGCTGCGCACCGTCCTCGGCGACGCGCCCGCCGACGACGCCGGGCGCTCCCCCGGCTCCGGCTCCGGTCCCGTGGCCTTCGGCAGCTTCACCTTCGACGAGGACGCCCCCGGGTCGGTGCTCGTCGTCCCCCGCGCCGTGCTGGCCCGCCGCGGCGGCCGGGCCTGGCTCACCACCGTCGGCGAGGCCCCGCTGGAGACGTTCAGCCCCATCCGCGAGCCCGGCCGCATCAGCTACGGCGACGGCAGCCTCACCGCGCCCCAATGGGAGCACGTCGTCGCCCGGGCCGCCCGCCGCATCCGCGACGGCGAGCTGGAGAAGGTCGTGCTCGCCCGCGACCTGCTCGCCACCGCCGAGCACCCCATCGACGTGCGCCTGCTGCTGACCCGGCTGGCCCGGCGCTACCCCGAGTGCTACACCTTCTCCGTGGCCGGGCTCGTCGGCGCCACCCCCGAGCTGCTCATCCGCCGCACCGGACAGGAGATCGAATCCCTCGTCCTGGCCGGCACCACCGCCCGCGGCACCGGCCCGGCCGACGACGTCGCCCGCGGCGCCGCGCTGTTCGCCTCCCCGAAGGACCGCCACGAGCACGAGTGCGCCATCGCCTCCGTGCGCCAGACCCTCGCCCCGCTCTGCGCCTCGCTCGACACCCCCGACGAGCCCGAGCTCCTCGTGCTGCCCAACGTCCAGCACCTGGCCAGCCACGTCACCGGGCGGCTGGCCGACGGCGCGTCCGTGCTCGACGTGGTGGCCGCCATGCACCCCACCGCCGCCGTCGGCGGCACCCCGACCGACACCGCCATCAAGGTCATCCGCGAGCTGGAGGGCATGGACCGCGCCGGCTACGCGGGCCCCGTCGGCTGGATCGACGCCCACGGCGACGGCGAATGGGGCATCGCCCTGCGCTCGGGGCTGATCGAGGGCAACCGCGCCCGGCTGTTCGCCGGCGGCGGCATCATGGGCGACTCCGACCCGGCCGCCGAACTGGCCGAGGCCCAGGCCAAGTTCCGCGTCATGCAGTACGCGCTGGAGGGCTGAACGGCCTCAGCCCGGCACGTGCACGCCCTCGCCCACCTCGACGCGCGCCCGGCCGGCCGTCAGCGCGGCCACCCACTCGGCGAACGCCGCCACCTCGTCCTCCCCCACCGCCACCGCGAACGTCACCCCGGCCGCGTAGGTCACCTCGCGCAGCGCGAAGCGGGAGGCGCGCAGGTCGTTCTCCACCCGGCCCGCCTGGTCGTGGGCCACCGAGACGCTGACCAGCCTGGCCGGGACCATCCGCACCGGCTGCACCAGGTCGAGCGTCTCGGTCACCGCTCCGCCGTAGGCGCGCACCAGCCCGCCCGCGCCCAGCAGCACGCCGCCGAAATAGCGCGTGACCACCGCGACCACGTCGTTGAACCCCCGGCCGACCAGCGCCTGGACCATCGGCGTGCCCGCCGTGCCGCCGGGCTCGCCGTCGTCGTCGCCCTTCTGCAGCCGCTGCCCGATCACGTACGCCGTGCAGTTGTGGGTGGCGCCGGCGTGCTCGCGACGGCGGCCGGCGATGAAGGCGGCGGCCTCCTCGACGGTACGGGCGGGGGCCAGCGCGCAGACGAACCGGGAGCGGCGCACCTCGGTCTCGTGCTCGACGCCGGCCGCGAGGGTGAGGTACGGCTGGGACACGTCCGCCAGGCTACCTCCTTTACGTTGTAGATTCACTGGACAGGGTTTGAGCGGGATGCACGGGAGGCGCCCCTCCGCTGTGCGGGACGCACACGACCGATGCGCCGTCCGGCGCATACGGTGCGGCGCATGACCTATCGCGTCGCCATGGACATCGGCGGCACCTTCACCGACGTCGTCTGCTACGACGAGCGCACGGGGGCCGTCACCGCCTCGAAGGCGCCCACCACACCGGGGGACCTGGCCGAGGGCGTGTTCGCCGCGCTCGGCCGGGTCGTGGACGACCCCGCGGCCATCTCGTTCTTCGTGCACGGCACCACCCAGGGCCTCAACGCGCTGCTGGAGCGCAAGGGCGCGCGGGTGCTGCTGCTGGCGAGCCGGGGCGCCGGGGACGTCTACCGGATCGCCCGCGGCAACCGCGACCGCATGTTCGACCTGCGCTACCGCAAGCCGTCGCCGCTCGTGCCGCCCCGGGACGTCATGGAGGCCGGCGGCCGCCTGGACTTCCGGGGCCGCGAGCTCGAACCCCTCGACGAGGAGGCGGTGCGGCTGGCCGCCCGGCGGGCCCGCGAGGAGGGCTTCGACGCCGTCGCCGTGTGCCTGCTGTTCTCCTTCGCCGACCCGGCGCACGAGCTGCGGGCCGGTGAGATCCTGCGGGCCGAGCTGGGCGAGGACGTGCTCGTGGTGCTCTCGCACGAGGTCGCCCGGGAGTGGCGCGAGTACGAGCGCACCTCCTCGGCGGTGCTGGAGGCCTACACCGGGCCGGTCGTGCGCCGGTACCTGGCCAGGATCGAGCGGCGCTTCGCCGAGCGCGGCCTGCCGGTGCCGGTGCACGTGATGCAGTCGTCGGGCGGCCTGGTCAACGCCTCGTACGCGATGCGGCGGCCGTTGCAGACCCTGCTGTCGGGGCCGGTCGGCGGCACGATGGGCGGGGTCGCCGCGGCCCGCATGCTGGGCCGGGAGAACGCGATCTGCGTGGACATGGGCGGCACCTCCTTCGACGTCTCGCTCGTGGTGAACGGGCGTCCCGACGTCAGCGCCGAGGCCCGCATCGAGGGCTACCCGGTGCTCATGCCCGTCGTGAACCTGCACACCATCGGCGCGGGCGGCGGCTCGATCGCCTACGCCGAGGCGGGCGCGCTGCGCGTCGGCCCCGAGTCGGCCGGGGCCGTACCCGGCCCGGCCTGCTACGGCCGGGGCGGCACGCGGCCCACCGTGACCGACGCGAACGTGGTGCTCGGCCGGGTGGACCCGGCCTGGTTCGCGGGCGGGCTGATGACGCTGGACGAGGAGGCGGCCGGCGCGGCCGTGGTCACGCTGGCCGAGGAACTGGGCCTGGACCCCCTGCGGCTGGCCGAGGGCGTGTGCGACGTGGCCAACGCCAAGATGGCCCAGGCGATCCGCACGCTGACGATCGAGCACGGGGTCGAGCCGCGGGAGTTCGCGCTGGTCGCCTTCGGCGGCGCGGGGGCGATGCACGCGGTGTTCATCGCCCGCGAGCTGGGCATTTCCGAGGTCGTCGTCCCGCGCTTCCCGGGCGCGTTCTCGGCCTGGGGGATGCTGGAGGCGGACGTGCGCCGGGACCTGACGCGGCCCTACTTCCGGCCGCAGGACGCGCTCGACGGCCCCGGCATGTCCCGGCACCTGGTCGCCTTGGAGCGGGAGGCGCTGGACGCGCTGGCCGGGCAGGGCGTCCCTGAGGAGCGGCGCAGGGTCGAGCACGCCGTGGACCTGCGCTACGAGGGCCAGGACTACACGCTCACCATCCCGCTGCGCGACGCCGCCGAACCCGGCGAGCCGGGCTTCCTCGACACGATCGCGGCCCGCTACGCCGAGGCCCACACCAGCCGGTACGGCCACGCGAGCCCCGAGGCGCCGGTCGAGTTCGTCATGCTGCGCAGCACCGGGTTCGGCTCGTTCCCGCGCGCCGCCGCCACGGCCGCCGAGGCGCCGGAGGAGACGGCGGCGGGCGTCCGGGACGTGATCTTCGACGGCGTGCCGCACCGCACGCCCGTGCTGCGGCGGGCGGGCCTGTCCGGCTCGTTCGCCGGGCCCGCGATCGTGGTCGAGGAGACCGCGACCACGGTCATCCCGCCGGGCTGCCTGGCGGCCATCGACGACAACGGCTTCCTCATCGTGAAGGTGGACGTCCAGTGATCGACCCAGTGACGACCGAGATCATCCGGTGTGCCCTGTTGCAGGCCGCCGAGGACATGAACACCACCCTGATCCGCAGCTCGTACACGCCCGTGATCTACGAGGCCAAGGACTGCGCGGTGGCGCTGCTCGACCGCGACCACAACGTGCTCGGGCAGTCGTCCGGGCTGCCGATCTTCCTGGGCAACCTGGAGGTGTGCACCCGCGAGACCGAGCGCCTGTACGGCCGCGAGGTGTGGCAGGAGGGCGACGTGTGGGTGCTGAACGACTCCTACGTCGGCGGCACCCACCTCAACGACGTCACCGTCTACGGCCCGATCTTCGCCGACGGCGAGCTGGCCGGGTTCGCCGCCTCGCGGGCGCACTGGCTGGACGTCGGCTCCAAGGACCCCGGCGGCTCGATGAACTCCACGTCGATCTTCCAGGAGGGCCTGCGGCTGGGCCCGGTCAAGGTGTACGCGGGCGGGCAGCCGTGCCGCGACCTGCACGAGGTGATCGCCGGGAACGTGCGCTTCCCGCACGCCACGCTCGGCGACATGCGGGCCCAGGTGAGCTGCGCGATGACCGGGCAGCGGCGGCTGCGGGAGATCGTCTCGCGCTGGGGCCTGGAGACGGTCATGGCCGCCCGGGACCAGATCTTCGCCCAGACCGAGCGCATGGAACGCCAGGCCATCGCCGCCATCCCCGACGGCGAGTACGAGGCGTCCGGCTTCCTCGACAACGACGGCATCGACCTGGACACGCCGCTGCCGGTGAACGTGACGGTCACGGTGTCGGGCGAGTCGATGCACGTGGACCTGACCGACTGCGCCGACCAGGCGCTCGGCCCGGTCAACTGCGGCGCCGCGCAGGCCGTGGCGGCGGTGCGGGTGGGGTACAAGCTGCTGGTGTCGGGGGACGTGCCGCTGAACGGGGGCTCGTTCCGTCCGCTGAGCGTCGAGACCCGGCCGGGTTCGATGCTGGCCGCGCGGGCCCCGGCGGCGTGCCAGTACTACTACTCCCATCTCGGGCTGCTCATCGACCTGGTGGTCAAGGCGCTGGCCCCGGTGCTGCCGGGCAAGGCGGCGGCGGCCTCGTACGGGGACTCGATGATCGTGCAGTTCACCGGGACGGACCCGCGCACCGGCAAGCTGTACGTCTCCCAGGAGGCCACGGTCGGCGGCTGGGGGGCGTGGGAGGGCGGCGACGGCGAGTCCTGCCTGATCAACAACGTCAACGGCTCGCTGCGGGACATGCCCATCGAGGTGCTGGAGACGCTGTTCCCGGTCCGGGTGCGCCGCTACGAGCTGCGTCCGGGCACCGGCGGCGCCGGGCAGTGGCGCGGCGGCGACGGCGTGGTGCGCGAGTACGAGTTCTGCGGCGACACCTCGCTGTCGCTGTGGTTCGAGCGCTCGGTCACGCCCGCGTGGGGCCTGGCCGGCGGCGCGGCGGGCGCTCCCCCGCGGGTGACGCTCAACCCGGGCACGGCGGGCGAGCGCGAGATGCTCAAGGTCAACGCGCTGCCGGTGTCGGCCGGTGACGTGCTGCGCTGCGAGTCGGGCGGAGGCGGCGGCTACGGCCCCGCCGATCGCCGTTCCCCGCAGGCGCGGGCCGCCGACCTGGCCGAGGGCATGATCACGAACTGATCCGCGTTCGCCCGAAAATCGCACGGATTGTTCCCCGGTCTGTGAAGATGATCGACAACGCGGGGGCACGCGCGGCCTGGGGAGGCTGTGTCCCCGCCATGACCATCTTCACGAGGGGACTTCCATGACCATGTTACGAACGCGCCTTCTGGCCGGCTCCGCCGCGCTCGCCGCGGGCCTGGCCGGCGTCGCCGTGCTGACGCCGGCCGCGCCCGCCTCGGCCGCCAGGGTGGAGGCCGCCTGCTCCGACGCCGCCGGCGACGCCGCGGCGATCCAGGCGGCCATCGACTCCTCCAAGGACGGCGACGAGATCGTCATCAAGGGGCCGTGCCTGATCGACGCCACGATCAGCCTGGCCGACCGGCGCACCTACCGGGGCGACGCCAAGGCCGGCACGGTGCTCAAGCAGGCCGACGGCGCCAACCTGCCCGCGGTGCTGGCCTCCAAGGGTTGGCTGGAGGACACCGAGTTCAGCGGCGAGAGCGTGCGCGTCGAGCGGCTGACCATCGACGGCAACCGCGACCACAACACCGGCACGGTCGGCCTGCTGCTGCGCTCGTGGAACACCCGGGTCTACGACGTGGACATCTACGGCACGCCGTCCGACGGCATCCGCATCAGCAACCCGTCCAGGAACGGCACGACGCTGCGCAACACGATGGTCAACAGCGTCATCAGCGACGTCTACATCGAGGGCGCCGCCGAGGCCGGCATCCGCGTCGTCGACCCGGGCAACTCCGTCACCGACTGGACGCTCCAGCGCTCCTGGATCGGCTTCAGCGGCACCAATGCCATCCAGAGCGACAACGCGGCCGGCTGGACGATGAGCGGCCTGCACCTGTACGGGACGCCGAAGAACGCCATCGACGCCCACCGCTGCTTCGGCACCTCGATCCAGGACAACTACATCGAGGACTTCGGCTCCGAGGGCACGGCGGGCCAGACGTACTACGGCATCCGCTGCGACCTGCAGGGCGATGCCGCGACCACGATCACCGGCAACCGCGTGCACAAGTTCCTGCCGCACCCGAACGCGCTGGCCGAACTGCGCAAGGCCCGCCAGAGCGGTGCGGCGCCGCCCGAGCGCAAGATCGCCGCGACCGGCCCGCTCCCCGACGGCGTGGACTTCGTCTACCTGGCGCTGAACGAGGTCAACTACGGCGCGGGCCACGCCGCGATCACCGGCAACACCGTCGTCGGCCACGGCACCAAGCGCGAGACCGGCATCCTGCTGGCCAAGGGTGAGGGCGAGTCGATGTCGATCGCCTCCTCGGGCAACCTCCTCGACGGCGTCGGGAAGCGGCGCAAGGTCGGCGCGGGCGTGCACCTCACCAGGGGCTACTGACCCGAAGCGCCGCCCCCCGGTTCAGCGCAGCAGCACGTGGCAGGCGAGCTGGAGCGCCAGCCGGGTGGCGGCGTCGTCCAGGTCGAAGCCGGCGGCCTTGATGCGTTCCAGACGGGTGGTGACCGTGTTGCGGTGCACGCCCAGGCGTTCGGCGGCCTTGAGGGCGCCGCCCTCGTCCAGGACGGCGGCCAGCGTCACCAGCAGCGTGCCGTCCTTGTCGACGGCCAGCAGCGGCTGGAGCACGACGGCCGCGGGCGCCCGCAGCACCCCCGCCGGGAGCGCGCCGAGCAGCTCGGCCGGTCCCATCCGGTCGGCGCGGGCCACCGTGCCCGCGCCGGCCACGAACGCCGCCGCCTCGGCGCCGAGCAGCGACTCCCCCACCGCGTCCAGCCCCTCCACCGCGGCGCCCACCCCGGCCGCGCACGGCCACGGCATGCTCTCCACGCAGCGCCGCAGATGCTCGGCGAGCCCGCCGGGCGGCTCCGGCGACCAGCCGGCCCACCCCTCGCCGCGCCGCAGCACCGGCACCTGGCCCAGCGCCGCGGTGACCAGCGCCTGGACGAGTGGCCCGTCGTCGGCCAGCGCCCCCACCGGCCGGACGTGGTAGGCCGTCAGGGCCCCGCGCACCGCCCATCCCAGCGCCACCGCCTCCGCCGGGGCCCCTTCCAGCCAGATGCCGCCGTCCCCGGCCGGCTCGTGGGCGGGCCGTCCCTCGGTGAGCAGCCGCCGGGCCAGCGCCGACTGCAGGGCGAAGTCACGTGAGGCGCGCAGGCGTTCCTGGGCCGCCCACGCCGCCAGCGGCGCCACCGCCAGGCCCAGCACGGTCCGCACCACCGCGGGCCAGCCGGGCGAGCGCGACGTCCCGGCGGCCACCAGCGTGCCGAGCGCGGGGCCGTCCTGGCCGGGCACCTCGACCTCGGCCGCCCACCGGGAGCCCGACGGCCGGGGCTGCTCGTGGTCGCCCGGCGCGCGGGCGGCACTCTGGCGGCCGGCGACGTGCAGGCCGTACCGGTCGAGGAAGGCCACCGACGTGCCGGGCAGCTCGGCGTTGAGCACCCCGAGCACCCGCCGCGCCGACGGGCCCGCGTCGGCCAGCCGGGTCGCGCAGCGGGCCACGAGCTGGGTGCGCGCCGCCTCGGGACGGGAGGCCGCCGACGCGACCCGGACGGCGACGATCAGCGGGTCCTCGTCCACGAAGATCAGGGTGACGCCGAGCCGTTCGGCCAGCACCTCGCCCGACCCGGCGCTCAGGCCGCCCGACGGCGCGATCACGCAGGCCGCCGCCTGCTCCCAGGCCCGGCGCATGGCCATCTCGACCGCCCAGCCGCCGCCGGCCGCCGCCCCGATCAGCACGACCGCCGTGTGCGGCGTCACCGCGCCGAACACCGACAGGTCGTCCACGATGCGGACCTGGTGCACGGGGTTGTCGCCGCTGCCGTACATCCGGGCCCCGGCCAGCGGGCCGGTGTTGACCAGCTCCGCCACCGTGACCGGCGCCTCCCAGCCCGGCTCGCGCAGCCCGCTCACGGCGACTCCGCCCGCTGCTCGAACGGGATCCCGAAGGCCCGCAGCCCGCCCAGCGCGAGCCCCCGGCCCGTGTGCCACACCGGCGCGGCCTTGACCACCATGACCTCCACCTCCATGCCGGGCGCCGCCTTGTCGACGTCCACGACCAGGCCGTCGGCGGACGCGATCATGCAGATCTGGTCCGGCGCCATCGCCACCGGGGCCCCGTCGGCCAGGGCGAGCACGATCTCGTTGTGCGCCTCCAGCCGGACGAGCCTGCGCAGCCCGGCCGACTCCTGCACCACGATGCTGGAGGGCAGCGAGGGCATGGCCACGTCGGCGCCGTGCCCCGTGCTGCCCTCGACGGCCAGGATGCGGCCCGCGCACAGCGTGCGCACCCCGTACGGGGCGGCCGCCGAGCGCGGCGCGCCGGGCGCCCCGGCCGCCAGCAGCAGGCTGACCGTGCCCGGCACCAGCACCCGGGCCAGGTCCCGCGCCGCCATCGGGTAGCAGGCGGCCACCGCCCACCCGCCCACCGCCAGCACGACCGGACGCAGCAGCTCCTCCACCCGGCCGCCCGCCGTCTCCAGCAGCACCAGCTCCCCCGACGCCCCGGCCAGCGCCAGCGGGGTCGCGCTGAGCCCGCCCAGCGTGTACGTCGTCTGCTCCACCAGCGGGAACACCCGTCCCGTCCCGTCGCCGTCGACCAGCGGCACGCCCAGGGCCGCCGCGGCGACCAGCGGGATCAGCGCGTTCTCGGCCGCCAGGTTGAGCGCCACCACGGCCCCGGTCCGCTCCCCCAGCCGCCGCTCCAGCGCCCGCACCGCCCGTACGGGCTCGTCGCCCGCGGGCAGTTGCTCGCCGAGCGCCGTGGTGGACCCGGCCAGGCTGACCACCATGCACAACGTCCCCGGGTCCAGCTCGCCGGCGGCGGCCAGCTCGACGCCGTCGCCGAGCACCGACTCCGCCCAGGCGAAGGTGAGGCTGTAGGAGGACTCGCCGGCGCCCGTGGCGAACAGCCGCGACCCCGCCGAGAAGCGGCGCAGCTCGTCGGGGCCGATGAGCCGGGTCACGGCGTCGCGCCTTCCGCCGTGACGCGCACCCGGTAGAAGCCGTCGGGCAGGTAGGACAGGGGGTTGACGATGGTCTCGGCGATGCGGGCGAAGCCGGGGGCGGCGCCGGCGCTGACCACGCGGGTCAGGGCCTCGTCCCTGGCGTCCTGCAGCGCCCGGTCCAGCTCGGCCCGGCCGCGCGCCTGCACGATGCGCTCCACCTGGGCCTCGGGCCGGGCGAGCGCGGCCCCGTAGGCGGCGGCCAGCAGGTCCTCGCCCCCGCCGCCGGGCTCGATCACCTCGAACGGCGCCGGGCGGTCCGCCGTGGCCAGGGCGGCCCGGCCGCGGCGCAGGCTGGTCGTCCCGCCGCGGTCGCAGGCCCGCGGGTAGCGGCGGAAGTAGTGCGCCGACACCAGGCCGCTGCCCGAGCGGGCGAAGAACAGCGGCACCCCGGGCAGCTCCCGCGCCACCCGGTCGGCGATCCGGCCGGCCTCGGGGCCGAGCGCCGCGTTCCTGATCGCGTGCGCCTCGCGCTCCCGCAGGCCGGGGCGGCCGAACTCGTACGACAGCGTGATCCGGGCCGCGGGCACCTCCGCCGCGATGATCGCGGCCACCGCCAGCTCGTGGTCGGCCAGCATCGGCGACCCGGTCGCCGTCACGGCGAAGTCGATCAGGCCGCAGCCGGCGGCGAACTCGCGTACCGCGCCGGTGTCCAGCGGCGCCAGCGGGCGGCCGGTCAGGCTGTGCCCGCCGCGCACGATCGTCGCCACCCCCGGCTCGGCCACCGGCCGCAACACCGGCGGGCACGGGCCGCCGACGCGGATCGCGGCCACCGGCGCGCGCGGCATCCCGTCGAGGTCGACCGCCACGCAGGCGCGTACCGCCTCCGGCGGCGGCGCGCCGTCGCCGACGGCCACCACCGCCGGCGACGGCCCGTCCAGCGCGACGCCGAGGATCACTCCAGCTCGCGCCCTTCGGTCTCGGGCAGCGGCACCGCCAGCAGCGCCGTGGCCACCATGAACGCGTTGATCACCAGCATCGTCGCGGTGAAGCCGGTGGCGTGGGCGAGCAGCGCGCCCACGGCCGACGGCGCGACCGTGGTGGCCACGAGCTGGGACGCCGTGGCCCAGGAGTAGCCGGTGCCGCGCAGGGCGGTCGGGTAGAACTCGCCGTTCCAGGTGTTCCAGACGCCCCACGCGCCCAGGCTGAAGAACGACAGGACGAAGTTGCCCAGGTACAGGCCCGGCAGGCTGCTCGCGGTGGCGAACCACAGGCCGCCCAGCACGGCCGCGACGACGTAGAACAGGAAGACCTTCTTGCGGCCGAACCGCCCGGTCAGCAGCGACGCGCTCACGTAACCGGGGATCATCATCAGCGCGCTGAGCGCGGCGAAGCCCAGCGAGGCCGACAACGACAGGCCCTTGGCCTGGAGCAACGTCGGCAGCCAGGTCTGCAGCCCCCAGTAGCCCCAGTTGAAGACGAAGTTGAGCGCCAGCATGAGCACGGTGATCCGGGCCAGCCGGCCGCGCAGCAGGTCCATCGGATTGCCCACGCGGCCGCTCGCCGCCGTGCCCGCCATGGTGAACGTCGCCTCGGCGTCGGGGCTGCCCAGGGTGCGCAGCACGGCCCGCGCCTCCTCCTGCCGCCCGCGCGCGGCCAGCCAGTACGGCGACTCCGGCACCCACGCCCTGATCGCGAACGCCCACAGCCCGGCCGCCGCGCTGGCGATCACCACGACGTGCCAGCCGAGGCCGCCGAGCGTCACCGAGGCGGCGATGGCCGCCAGCATGCCGATGGGCCAGCCGATCGACAGGTACACCGCCGCCCGCCCCCGGTGCCTGGTGGGCAGCAGCTCCAGGAAGAGCGGGAAGGTGATCGTGTAGACGCCGGCCAGCGCGAGCCCGGAGCCGACGCGCAGCGCGACCAGCGTCGCCAGGTTCGGCGCGAACGCCGAGGCGAACGCGATCACGCCGTAGGCCAGCAGCGACCAGAACGCGGTCGGCTTGCGCCCGATGCGGTCGGCGAGCGGACCCCAGACCAGCACGCCGGGGATCATGCCGAACGCCACCGCCGACAGCACGACGCCGATCCCGGCCTCGTCGATGCCGAACGCCGGGCCGAGGTCGCCGGAGACGTAGACCAGCGCGAGCTGCTCCCACGACTCGATGACGAAGGCGATGAACAGCGCGAGCGCGATGAGCACGTGCCGGCGGGAGAACGGCATCCGGTCGAACGCCGCCCCGATGGGGAGCGTCGGTGCTTCGGTGGCGGTCATGCAAGGCTCCTCGGAGGGGGGCGCGAAGTATTGCCGCACCATAGGGCCGTCCCCCTTCCGCCTCGGTGTGCGCGACGCCCGGCCGGGGCCGGTCCGGCTGTGCGCCGCGCACTTCCAGGCCCGCCGGACGGCGGCCACCCCTTGCGTCAGAGCGTGTTCTCGTGCACGTGGACGATCTTCCACTCGCCGTCCACCAGGCGCAGCACGCACGTCGTCCGGACGAGCTCGGGGTCGCCGTGCTCGAAGTCCACCTGCAGCAGGTACCTGGCCAGGGCGGTGTCGCCCCACACGTCCACGATCTCGTCGATGGCCCGGACGGAGGTCTCCGCCGGGCCGTCCGACGGGCGCGCGTCGCGCACTCTGTCGAGCTGCCGCCTGCTGGTGATCAGGCCGGGCTCGGCGGAGTCCCAGATCGTGGCCTCCGGGTGGAGGAGCCGGTCGATGCCCTGCCTGTCGCCTTGTGCGTAGGCGTCGTACATGCCGGTAATAACGGCCCAGACAGCGTCGCGTGCCACGCTTCCGTACTCCCTTGTCTTGGTGAAATATGGTTCTTTCTCACCGTATGGGTAGCGCGGAACGCCGGCGTCTTTACGGTGTAGATCAGGGATTGAGCCACTCGCGCAGCTTGGCCACCGCCAGGCCCATGGCGGCCTTGTTGGCGTTGGTGTCGCGCAGCAGGTCCACCATGGCGAAGTCGTGCACCATCCCCGCGAGCTGGACCGCGGTGACGTCGTTGCCCGCCTCCCGCAGCCGGGCCGCGTACGCCTCGCCCTCGTCCCGCAGGACGTCGGCCTCGCCGTTCAGCACCAGGGCCGGCGGCAGGCCGCGCAGCTCCCGGTCGCTCGCGCGCAGCGGCGAGGCGTGGCTCTCCGCGCGCTGCGCCGGATCTGTCGTGTACTGGTCCCAGAACCACTTCATGCCGTCCCGGTTGAGGTAGTAGCCCGTGGCGAACTGCTTGTAGGACTCGGTGTCGAAGTTCGCGTCCGTGACCGGGTAGAACAGCACCTGGCCGAGCAGCCGCACGTCACCGCGTTCCTTGGCCATCAGCGTCAGCACGATCGACATGTTGCCGCCCACCGAGTCCCCGGCCACGGCCATGCGGGAGGGGTCGAGGCCCTTCTCCGCGCCGTGCTGGGCCACCCACTGGGCGGCGGCGTAGTTCTGCTCGATCTGCGTGGGGTACTTCGCCTCGGGCGCGCGGTCGTACTCGGGGAAGACGACGGCGGCGCCGGTCCGTACGGCCAGCTCGCGGACGAGCCGGTCATGCGTGTGCGCCGAGCCGAACACCCAGCCCGCGCCGTGGATGTAGAAGATGACCGGCAGCGTGCCCGTGGCCCCCTTGGGCCTGACGATCCGCACCGGCACGATGCCCGTCGGGCCGCCCTGGACCTGGATCCACTCCTCGTCCACCTCCGGCCTGGGCACGGCCGGGTCGGACTGCAGCTTCTCCAGCACCTCGCGGCCCTGCTCGGGCGGCAGCTCGTAGATGAAGGGACGCTTGGCGTTGGCGTCGGCGAACTCCTGCGCCGCCTTCTCCAGCACGATCTGCTTGCTGATCATCGTCGTCACGGTGGCCGCCCTCGGTTGTCAGTGTCATCCACCCGGTTCCTGCCTGCGCCTACCTCGATCCGATCGCCCGGTTACGTCAAATTCCGCCCAAGCGGCTCTCATTCGCGCCGTAGCTCGTGAGCCAGCTCCTCCAGCTCCGCGCCGCCGGCCATCAGCGCGGTCAGCTCCTCCTTGCCGAGGTCGGCCTTGGCGTACTCGCCCATGCTGGTCCCGCGGTTGAGCAGCAGGAACCGGTCGCCGACCGGGTAGGCGTGGTGCGGGTTGTGGGTGATGAACACCACGCCGAGCCCCCGGTCGCGGGCGCGGGCGATGTACCGCAGCACCACACCGGCCTGCTTGACGCCCAGCGCCGAGGTAGGCTCGTCCAGGATGAGGACGCGCGCGCCGAAGTGCACGGCCCTGGCGATGGCCACCGACTGCCGCTCGCCGCCCGACAGCGTGCCGACGGGCTGGTCCACGTCCCGGATGTCGATGCCCATCGCGCGCAGCTCCTCGGCCGCGACCCGGCGGGCCCTGGCCACGTCGAAGGCCGGGCCCTTGCGGGGCTCGGAGCCGAGGAAGAAGTTCCGCCAGACCGACATGAGCGGGATCATCGCCAGGTCCTGGTAGACGGTGGCGATCCCCCGGTCGAGCGCCTCGCGCGGGCTGGAGAAGCGCACCTCGGCCCCGTCCACCAGGTACGACCCCGTGTCGTGCTGGTGCACCCCGGACAGGATCTTGATGAGCGTGGACTTGCCGGCGCCGTTGTCGCCCAGCACGCAGGTGACCGTGCCCTCCGCCACGCCCATCGACACCCCGCGCAGGGCCAGCACCGAGCCGAACGTCTTGCCGATGTCCCGGGTCTGCAGGATCAACGCCGCACCTCCTCGGCATAGCGCCGGACCATCCGGTTGGCCAGCGTCGCCAGCAGCAGCATGGCCCCGAGGAAGAACTTGAACCAGTCGGCGTCCCAGCCCAGGAACACGATGCCCTTGTCGGCCATGCCGAAGATCACCGCGCCGATGGAGGCGCCGACGGCGGAGCCGTACCCGCCGGTCAGCAGGCAGCCGCCGATGACGGCCGCGATGATGTAGATGAACTCCTGCCCGATGCCGATGTTGGCCTGGACGGAGGTGTACCGCAGGGCCAGGATCGAGCCGACCAGCCAGGCGGCGACCGCCGTCGTCATGAACAGCGCGATCTTCGTCCGGGCCGCCGGCACCCCGACCGCCCGCGCGGCCTGCTCGTCGCCGCCCACCGCGAAGATCCAGTTGCCCGGCCTGGAGCGCATGAGCACCCAGGTGGCCAGCGCGGTGATCGCGATCCACCACAGGATCGCCACCCGGAAGGACGTGCCGCCGATCTGGATCGTGCCCGCGAGCACCGCGCTGGCGCCGTCGAACCCCGGCGCCCTGCGCAGCCCGCCGACCTGGACGGTCCCGGTGATGGCCTTGGTGACGCCGAGGTTGACGCCCTGCAGCATGAGGAACGTGCCCAGCGTCACGATGAAGCTGGGCAGCTTCGTCCGGGTCACCACCAGGCCGTTGGCGAACCCGACGGCCAGCGCCACGACCAGCCCGGCCAGCATGGCGGGCCACACGCCGAACCCGTAGCGGGTGGCCAGCGTGACCAGGATCAGCCCGCTGGTGCCGGTCAGCACGCCCGCCGACAGGTCGAACTCGCCGCCGATCATGAGCAGCGCCACCGCGACCGCCATGATGCCGAGCGTGGCGGCCGGGTCGAGCCAGTTGGCGATGCCGGCCGGCGAGCGGAACACCTCCGACTGCGCGGCGAAGAACGCGAACACCGCGACCAGCCCCACCACGGCCCCGAGCTCGGGCCGGACGATCAGGCGGCGGGCCAGGCCGACCCGGGCGACCCGCTCGTCGGCCCGCGCGGGAGCGGCCGTCATCGGCGACCCTCCCCATCCTCGCGGCCGCTCATCGGCGGCTCTTCTCGTCCTCGCGGCCGCTCATCGGGTGCCCGCCTCGGCCAGCTTGGCCACCTGCTCGGCGTTGTCCTTGGTCACGAAGCCCGGCCCGGTGTTGACCGGCAGCCCGCCGCCGACGGTGTTGAGGTTGTCCTTGTAGAGCTTCAGGAACGTGATCGGCAGGTAGCCCTGGAGGTACTGCTGCTGGTCGACGGCGAACAGGATCTCGCCGTCCTTGATCGCGGCGACCACGTCGCCCGACAGGTCGAAGGTGGCGAGCTTGGCCTGCGACCCCGAGTCCTTGATCGCGTCCCTGGCCGCCACGGCGACCGCCGGGTTGAGCGCGAGCACGCCGTTGACCTGCTTGTCCGACTGCAGCTTGGCGGTGACCTTGGAGGTGACGTCGGCCAGGTTGGCGACGTCCACCTGAAGGCGCTCGACCGTGCCGCCGAGGGTCTGCTCGGCGCCCTTGCAGCGCTGGTCGAGGCCGACGTTGCCGGCCTCGTGCACGACGCACAGCAGCTTGGTGACGCCCGCGGCCTTGAGCTGCTCGCCCGCGCCGCGCCCGGCGACGTCCTCGGACTGGCCGACGTGGGTGATGGCGCCGAACGCCTTGGAGGAGTCGGCCCCGGAGTTGATGGTCACGACCGGGATTTTGGCCGCGACGGCCTTGCCGATGGCCTCCTTGAGCGCGTCGGGGTTGGCCATGGACACGACGAGCCCGTCCACCTTCTCCGAGACGGCCTGGTCGATGAGCTGCGACTGCTTGGCGGGGTCGCCGTCGCCCTGGTAGGTGACCTTGACGCCGTACTGCTTGCCGGCGGCCTCGGCGCCGTTCTTGACGACGTCCCAGAAGGCGTCGCCGGCGCCGCCGTGGGTGATGACGGCGAAGTTGCCACCGCCGGCCGCAGGGGCGGAGCCGGCGGCGGGTGCGGCGCTCTGCGCGCCCTGCCCTCCGGAGGAGGAACAGCCGGTCAGGGCGAGTACGCCTGCCAGCGCCAGCACGATCGGGGTACGTCTCATCGGATACCTCCAAGACCAACGGGCTAGCCTGGTTCTACCGCACCGCGATCTCTTTGTATAGACATACGGACCAGCATTCGATCTACGCGAATAGTAGAACGGAATCATTCGTTCCCGTATGCTGAAGGCATGACCAGCGCACCCATGAGCGGCCGCAAGGCTCAGGCCGCCCGCAACGACGAACTGATCCTCCAGGCGGCCCGGGCGGTCTTCACCGCCGACCCCGGCGCCCCCATAGCCGCCGTGGCCGAGAAGGCGGGCGTCGGGATCAGCGCGCTCTACCGCCGCTACCCCAGCAAGGAGGCGTTGCTGCAGAAGCTGTGCGGCGACGGGCTGAAGCTCTACGCCGCCGTGGCCCAGCAGGCGATGGACGACCAGGGCGACCCCTGGGAGGCGTTCGCCGCCTACCTGCGCGGCATCGTGGACGCCGACACCAACTCCTTGACGATCAAGCTGGCCGGCACCTTCCAGCCGACGGAGGAGCTCTACCACGACGCCGTCCACGCCGGCGACCTGGCCACCCGGCTGCACCACCGGGCGGTCGAGGCGGGCGTGCTGCGGGCCGACGTCACGGTGGCCGACATCGCGCTGCTGTTCGAGCAGATCGCCTCGATCAAGCTCGGCGACGGCGAGCGCACCTCCCAGCTCCGCCACCGCTACCTGACGCTGATGATGGACTCGCTGCGGGTGCCGCCCGCCCACCGCGACCTGCCCGGCCCGGCCCCGGAGGACGAGGAGCTGTCGGTCCGCTGGTACCCGAACCGCTAGCCCAGCCGGAGCGCCAGATCCAGCACGCGGCGGGCCCTGGCGACGATCGGGGCGTCCACGAAGCGGCCGTCGGGCAGGGCGACGGCCCCCGCGCCCGCCCGCTCGGCCGCCTCGACGATCTCGGCGGCCCTGGCCGTCTCCTCCTCGGTGGGACGGAAGGCCCGCCGGATCCCCGGGAGCTGGGCGGGATGGATGGCGGTCCTGCCGAACAGGCCGAACGCGCGGCCGGCCCGGCAGGAGGCGACCAGCCCGTCCTCGTCCTTGATGTCGGGGTAGACCGACATGGGAACCGGCGGCAGGCCCGCGGCGGCGGCGGCGAGCACGACCTGCAGCCTGAGGTGATTCATGGCGTTCTCGTCCGTGACGGACAGCTCGGCGGCCAGGTCCTGCTCGCCCAGCGCCACGCCGGCCACGCGCGGGTGGGCGGCCACGGCGCGGGCCTCGACGATCCCGGCCGCCGACTCCAGCAGCGCGTACAGGGGGGCCGTGCCGGGGAGGGCGTCCAGCGCGGCGGGCGACTCGACCTTGGGCAGCCGTACGGCGTCGGCCAGCTCGCCCACGGCCGCCAGGTCGTCCAGGCCGCGCGCGGTCGTCACGTCGTTGACCCGGACGTGCACCGCCGGCCCGGCCTCCCTGGGCTCGCGCAGGTAGGCGACGGCGTGGGCGCGGGCGGCGTCCTTGGCCTCGGGCGCGACCGCGTCCTCCAGGTCGATGATGATCACGTCGGCGCCCGAGGCGGCGGCCTTGGCGAAACGTCCGGGGCGGTCGCCGGGCACGTACAGCCAGGTGACGGGGGCGTTCACGCGATCACCCCGGCCTCGCGCAGGGCCGCGACGGTCTCGGCCGGGTAGTCCAGCTCGCCCAGCACCTCGTCGGTGTCGTGGCCGAGCGGGCGGCCGGGCCAGCGGATCTCGCCGGGCGTCTCCGACAGGCGGAACAGCACGTTCTGCAGGGTGACCGTGCCCAGCTCCTCGTCCGGCAGCTCGACGAACGTGCCGAGCGCGGCGTACTGCGGGTCGCTCGCCAGGTCGGTGACGTCGTAGATGGGGGCGACGGCGGCCTGGGCCTCCTCGAAGCGGGCGATGACCTCGTCGGCGTCGCGGGCGGCGATCCAGGTGGCGACCGCCTCGTCCAGCTCGTCCACGTGCTGGACGCGGCCGTGGCCGCTGGCGAACCAGGGCTGCTCGACCAGGTCGGGCCGCCCGACGAGGGTGACGACGCGCTCGGCGATGGGCTGGGCGCTGGTGGAGATCGCCAGCCAGCGGCCGTCGCGGGTGCGGTAGGTGTTGCGCGGCGCGTTGCTGCTGGACCGGTTGCCGGTGCGCCGCGGCACGACCCCCAGCGCCTTGTACGCCGTCATCTGCGGCCCGAGCAGGCCCAGGATGGGCTCGATGATGGCCAGGTCGATGACCTGCCCGCGGCCGGTCGCCGCGCGGGCGTGCAGGGCCACCATGATCGCGTACGACATGGCCAGGCCCGCGATGCCGTCGGCCAGGGCCAGCGGCGGCAGGGTCGGGGGGCCGTCCGGTTCGCCGGTCATGGCCGCGAACCCGCTCATGGCCTCGGCCAGCGTCCCGAACCCCGGTTGCCCGGACATCGGGCCGACCTGCCCGAACCCGGTCATCCGGGCCACGATCAGCCGGGGGTTGACCTTGAGCAGGTCCTCGGGGGCCAGGTTCCAGCGTTCGAGCGTGCCGGGACGGAAGTTCTCGATCAGCACGTCGGAGCGCTCGGCCAGGCGGCGCAGGATCTCCTGGCCCTCGGCGCGGGAGAGGTCGACGGCGGCGGTGCGCTTGTTGCGCGACAACGACTTCCACCACAGGCCCACGCCGTCCACCGAGGCGCCGTGGCCGCGCGAGGGGTCGCCGCGCCGCGGGTGCTCGATCTTGACGACGTCGGCGCCGAAGTCGCCCAGCATCATCGCGGCGGAGGGACCGGCGAACAGCGTCGCCGCGTCGATGACCCGCAGGTCGGCGAGACTTGTCATAGTTTGTAAGTTATAAGAAATAAGTCATAGCCGCGACCGGCCCGTGCGAGAGACTGGGGACATGACAGCCAGCGAGCCCACGCCGCCCATGAGCAAGGCCGACTACGTTTACAGCGTGCTGCTCGACGAGATCCGCGGCGGCCGCATCCCCGGCGGCACCGCCCTGCGTGCCGGAGCCGTCGCCCGGCGGCTCGGCGTCTCGGTCACGCCGGTGCGCGAGGCGCTGCGCCGCCTGGAGAAGGACCGCCTGATCAGCTACGAGGCCCATCACGGCGCGACCGTCATCGACCTGGGCGACGACGCGCTCGCCGAGTACTACGGCCTGCGCGCGGTCGTCGAGGGCCTGGGCGCGCGGCTGGCGGCGGCCAGGATCACCGCCGACGACCTCGTCCGGCTGCGCGACCTGCACCGCGAGATGGTCACCGACGCCGAGCAGGGCAGGTACGACCGGCTGGCCGAGCGCAGCAGCCGCTTCCACCTGAGCATCGTGGACATCGGCGGCCCGGCCTTCCTCGGCGCGCACGCCAGGTCGGTGCGCAACGGCGTCCCGGTGCCCGCCGAGGCGTCGTTGTGGCTGGACCCGGCGCGGGCCGGGCGGCAGCTGCGGGCCCACGAGGAGCTGCTGGCCGCCCTGGAGGCGGGCGACGCCGACGCCGCCGAACGCGTCATGATCGACCACATCCGGCAGGCCGGGGAGTACCGCAAGGACCACTGATGACAAACATCATCGTTCACACCCGGTTCATTGATTCACCGTGACGGGTGTTGCACGATGAGTCACTCTGATGGTCTTGCCGCGACCCCGACGCCGAAGGAGCCGACGCTGTGGCGGACGCGTGGACGCTCAATCCCGACTACCGCACCCCCTCCGTCCCCGCGGACGACTGCACCGAGCCCGGCCCCTGGCGCCACCCCGACGGCCAGGTGATGAACGGCGCCTACGAGCGCAGGCGTCCCAGGCGGCGCACCGAGGTCGTCACCGTCTGGTACGGCTACGCGCTGAGCCGCTGCCTGGGCCCCCGCATGCCGCGCTTCAGCAGCCCGCTGGTCTCGGCCTGGAACCCGGTGCTGGCCCAGGGGCTGAGCTGCGAGCCCGGGGCGCCGACGCCGTACCGCGACGAGCGCTGGTGCGACCGCTGGGTCGCCGAGGCCCTGCTGTACGGGCGCAAGCCGTACGGCACCTTCACCCTGCCCGCCGAGGACGCGCTGCGCTGGTTCGCCAAGAGCGGCGGCACCGGCCTGGTCTACCGGGCGCGCGCCGAAGGCGCGGGCGTCAGGGTCGTGGCGGGCACCACCGAGCCCTACGAACGGCTCTTCGACCTCGACTCCCTGATCGCCGACTACCGCGAGGCCCTGCCCGCCGAACGCGCCGAGGCCGAGGTGGCGGCGCTGGAGTCGCACCGCGGCCTGTCCCCCGCCCTGGCCTACGTGCTGGGCGAGGACGCCGAGGCGCGCTTCGCCGGCGCGCCGCGCTCGGTGCGCGGCCTGACCCTGGGCTACCCCCCGCGCGAGACGGCCGCCCGCGTCGCCGCCGATATGCTCGCCGGGTGACCATCAAGGGCATTCTGTTCGACCTCGACGGCACCCTGCTCGACCATCGCGGCGCGGCCGACGCCGCGATCACCGCGTGGGCGTCGGCGCTGGCCCCCGGCCATCCGCGCCTGCCCGAGGTCGCGGCGCTGTGGGCCGCGCTGGAGATCCCCCACCTGACCGCCTGGCAGGCGGGCGAGTGCTCATGGGAGGAGCAGCGCCGCCGTCGCGTGCGCGCCCTATGCCGGGAGCTGGCCGTCGAGGCGCCCGCCGATCTTGAGGCGGCCTTCGCCTCCTACGCCGAGCACTACCGGCGCGGCTGGGCCGCCTACCCCGACGCGGCTCCGGCGCTGGCCGAGCTGCGGGGCTACACGCTCGGCGTCCTGTCCAACGGGTCGCGGGGCGTGCAGGAGGCGAAGGTGCGGGCGATCGGCCTCGACGTCGGCCCGGTGCTGACCGGCGAGGGCCTGGGCGGGCACTTCAAGCCGTCCCCCGCCTGCTACGCCGCGGCGGCGCGGGCCCTCGGGCTGCCGCCCGAGGAGGTGCTGCTGGTGGGCGACGACCTCGACAACGACGTACGCGGCCCGGCGGCGGCCGGCATGCCCTCGGTGTGGATCGACCGGCTGGGCGCCGAGGCCGCGCCGGAGGGGTTCCCCCGCCTCACCTCGCTCACCGAGCTGCCCGCGCTGCTCGCCTCCCGCCATTTGTCTGGACATTCTGACCTCGGTTAGGCTGATCGGCATGACCCCGAACCTGGCCATCGACCTGGACCGGTCCAGCCCCGTGCCGCTCTACTTCCAGGTGGCCGAGCAGATCGCCGAGGCGATCCGGCGTGGCGACCTGACGCCCGGCTCCCGGCTGGACAACGAGATCCTGCTCGCCGACAAGCTCGGCCTGTCCAGGCCGACGATCCGCCAGGCGATCCAATACCTCGTCGACAAGGGCCTGCTGGTGCGCAAGCGCGGCGTCGGCACGCAGGTGGTCCACGGCCAGGTCAAGCGCTCGGTCGAGCTGACCAGCCTCTACGACGACCTGCGCCGCGCGGGCCAGGAGCCGGCCACGCAGGTGCTCGCGCTGGAGCCGCGGCCGGTCGAGGAGGACAAGGCGGCCATCCTGGGCGTCGAGCCCGGCACCGAGATCCTCTACCTCGAACGCCTGCGCTTCGCCGCCGGCGAGCCGCTCGCCGTCCTGCACAACTGGCTCCCGCTGGGGCTGGCGCCGCTCTCCTCCGCCGATCTGGAGGGCCGCGGCCTGTACGAGCTGCTGCGCGGCGCGGGCGTGCGCATGCGGGTGGCCAACCAGCGCATCGGGGCCCGCGCCGCCGGCCAGGTCGAGGCCAAGCTGCTCGACGAGCGCCGCGGCGCGCCGCTGCTCACCATGGTCCGGACGACGTACGACGACCAGGGCCGGGCCGTCGAGCACGGCTCACACGTCTATCGGGCCTCGCACTACTCCCTTGAGGTCACCCTCATCGAGCGCTGAGGCCGCGCGGCGCTTGAGGTAGAGCGTGGTGCCGATGCCGAACAGCACGGCCACCCCGAGCCCGACCCACGAGAAGCCCTTCAGCCACTTCTCGGCCACCATCCCGAGATAGTAGATCACCGCGGTGGTGCCGCCCGCCCACACGATGCCGCCCAGCACGTTCGCCACCGCGAACCGCCAGTACGGCATGCGCAGCGCCCCCGCCAGCGGCCCGGCGAGGATGCGCAGCAGCGCGATGAAACGGCCGACGAACACGGCCCAGACGCCGTACCGGTGGAAGTAGTTCTCGGCCTTCGCGACGTGGCGGGGGCCGAAGTGGCGGGGGAATCGCCGGCCCAGCCGGTCGAACAGCCGGCGGCCGCCCTTGCGCCCGATGGCGTAACCGGCCGAGTCGCCCACGATGGCCCCGGCGCTCGCGCACAGGCCCACCGCGACCGGGCTCACCACGCCCTTGGCGGACAGAATGGCGGCACTGACGAGCACGATCTCGCCAGGCAGCGGGATGCCGAGGCTCTCCAGGCCGATCACGAGCGCGACCATCGCGCACAACCAGGCGGCGGGGATCGCTTGCAGCCATTCGTCGATATGCACGCGGCCACCCTAACCCCGCGCCCCGCCTCCTCCGTCCGTTCGCCACCCGGAACGTACGCCCGCGCCACCCCGGCCCTTGGGAGGCGGCAGGCGGGCGGGATGGGCGTCCGGAGCGAGGCGCTCGGCCTGTCCGGGGCGAGGCCCTAGGTTTGGCCGGCACTGTCAGCCGAGCAGGCCGCCGAGGCGGCCCTCCAGGACGAGCAGCAGGTCGGCCAGCAGGTCGGCGAGCTGGCGTTCGCGGTCGCGGGGCAGCCCGGCCAGCAGCTCGGTCTCGTAGTCGAGCTGCTCGGGCAGCAGGCGCAGGATCAGCTCCCTGCCGCGCTCGGTCAGTGAGAGGTGGGCGACGCGGCGGTCGCGTTCGTCCACCCGCCGGGCGACGAGCCCGATCTCCTCCAGCCGCCTGACCCGCTTGGTCACCGCGGCTCCCGAGGCGAACGTCTCGCGGGCCAGCCTGCCCGGCGTCAGCTCGCCGCCGACCCGGAGCAGGGCGCACAGGAGGTCGTACTCCGGGCGGCTCACGCCGGCGCGTCCGAGCGGGGCGTCGGCGGCCTGCTGCAGGAGCGCGGCGCACCGGTTGAGCCTGCCGATGACGGCGATCGTGTCCAGGTCGGCGTCGGGAAGGACCTGCCGCCATTGCCGCAACGCCTTCGCGACGGCGTCCTCCACGTGGTCGTTCCTCTCCTCGTGACGATCTTCCGGTGGCTCCGATCGTACGCGCCGGGGCCGCCGGGCGGGCGCGGCCGGGGCGGTCACGCGTACAGGGTGGCGAGCCTGCGGTGGCCCGCGCGCTCGGCGGCGGCGACGCGCTCGTGGGGCAGCGCCCCGCTCCACCACTCGCCCGCCGCGACGTCGGCGGCCTCGCGGACCTCCACCAGCGCCGCGCGGAGCCGGTCCCGTTCGTCCGGTTCCGGCGGCTCCTCCAGGATGCGCTCCAGGCGCAGGAGCCCAGCCCGTACGCGCCGGGCCGCCCGCCTGTCCGGGACCAGCACGCACGCCAGCAGGCCGGCCGCCGCGCCGACACACGTGTCCAGCCACCGGTCGGCCACCAGCTCGGCCACCGGCCGGGTCCCGGCGAACTCGCTCATGAGGATGGCCATCGGCGTGACGAACACGCTTCCCAGCCAGTAGTTGCGCGTGATCGCCGCCTCCGTGGCGAACTGCAGCCCCAGGACGGCCACGACGAGCGCCACCGCCCCCAGCCGGGTCACGGGGGCCACCAGGGTGAACAGCCCGACCCCGAGCAGGTTGCCGACGACGCGCTGGAGCGCGCGGCTCCAGGAGAGTGTCGTGTTGGCCGCGAACACGGCGGCCGCCGTCACCACCGCCCAGTACGGCCTGCCCACCCCCAGAGCCATCGAGCCCCACCCGGCCGCGGCGGCCCCGGCGAACACCATCGCCACCACGCGCCACCGCCTTCCCACCTCGGCGAACACCATCGCCACGGCACGCCGCCGCCTTCCCACCTCGGCGGCCACCCGCGCGGCACCGGCCCGGCCGCCCTGCTCGGCGGCAATGCCGGCGAGTTCGGCCCGCTCGGCCACGGGCGGCGCGACCTCGCGCAGCGACGGCAGCGGGCGGCCTTCACGCAGGTCGCGGGCCCAGCCGGTCAGCTTGTCGGCGCAGCCGATCGGTTCCCCGGCGGTGCCCGCGCCCGCCGACTCCGCGCGGATCAGCAGCCGGGACAGCGTCTCGCGCCGCCGGGCGGGTACGCCGGAGCGCAGGAGCGTCTGCCAGGCGGCGTTGACCGCCGCCGCGGCGGCATGGCGCGCCTGGTGCCGTTCGTGGGTCTCGCGCTCCCGGGGGAGGTCACCGGTTTCGGGGACGGCCCGGAGCAGGCGGGCGGTGGATTCGAGGGCGCGGGCGACGGCGACGCGTTCGGGTCCGTCGGGACGCAGGAGGCCGGGGGCCATGCCGACCGTCCAGGCCAGGAGCCCGCCGAGCGCGCCGAGGCCCACGTGCGCGGGTACGTCGCCCAGCTGCTGCGGTACGAAGACCGCACCGGCGGCGACGAAGGTGAGCACCACGTTCCCCGGCGGCCCGATCCGGGTGGCGTCGCAGACCGCCTTGTGCAGCCCGGCCAGCAGGGCGGCCACCGCCACCCGGACGGCGACCGAGTCGGTGAGTGACGAGGTGACCAGCGCGACCGCCGTGCCGGACAGCATGCCCAGCACCACCCAGGCCAGCGCCCTGGCACGGGCCGCGTACGGCAGGCCGTGCCCGTACAGGGCGCACATCGAGCCCGCGGCGGCGTACGGCACCAGGTCGAGCCGCCCGGCCCAGAGGAGGGCGACCAACGGGACGGCGAGGGCGGCGACGGCACTGAGAGCGGGTTTGTGCCAGATGTCGCCGACGGGCCCCAGGCGCAGCGCGGCGCGCACGGGCAGGCGCGCACGACGCCCGTACGGCGGGGACGGGGACGGGGACGGCAGGGCTGGGGATCGGAGGGCACTGGACATCCCTAAAAGTTTACCAGGTGTTTTACCCGTGAAATAAACCAGGTGGACGGCGGATCCTGCAACCGGTGATCAAGCGGCGGTCAAGCCGTCCCGGCTAGAAACTCCTTCGGAATCCGACGGAACGAGCCGCCCGCGCACCGGGCGGAGGACAGAACTGGGGAAGCACAGTGACCACGGGAACCCTGCTGGCTGTGGCGATCATCGCCGGGACGACGCTGATCACGGCCGCGGTCGGCGTGCCGTTCCTGATCATGGCGAGGAACGGGCAGCGGCTCCTGGCGACCGGGATTCCCGCGCCGGCCGTGGTCGAGTCGATGGCCGACACCCACATGACGGTCAACGACCAGCCCGTCGTCAGCTTCGGCCTGGTGGTGCAGCCGGACGAGGGCCCCGCCTACCGGGTCGCCCACCGCCAGACGCTGCCGCGCGTCCCCATGGGCCTGGTGGTCCCGGGCGCGGTGCTGCCGGTGAAGGTGGACCCGGCCCGGCCCGACCGCGTGCGCATCGACTGGGCCGCCTGGCGCCCCTCCCCCGCCGACGCCCCCTGGCGCCCGGCCACCCACTGAGCACACCACCGCGTACGCCGCCGTGAACACCATCGAGAACGTCACCGAGGAAACCGCCGTGAACATCCGCCTGGAACACCGCCGGGCGGTCACGGCAGGACCGCCGCGCGGGCTCTCGTGAACGGCGGGTGAATTCTGCCGTAAGGTCGCCTTTCCGGGACGCTCGCCCGACAACCGCACTCCCATAATCCCTCTCATGGGGGATATTTGGCGAAATGGGGTGCGATGAAGCGGTGGATCGGCGTCGTCCTCGCCGCCGTTCTGGCCGGGGTGGCGGTGGTCGCGGTCGTCCTGGGGAACCGCGGGCCCGAAGCGCCGGAACCGTCCGTGGTACGCGGCGTCATCGGCTCGGAGAAGAAGCCGTTCTTCGACGACCCGGCGGTCAGGGCCGCCTTCGCCCGGCACGGCCTGCGTGTCGAGGTGGACACCGCCGGCTCCCGCCAGATCGCCACGGACGTGGACCTCGGCCGGTACGCCTTCGCCTTCCCCTCCAGCGCCCCCGCCGCCGAGAAGATCAAGCGCGACCGGGGCGCGACGACGACGTTCTCGCCTTTCTACTCGCCGATGGCGGTCGCCACGTTCGAGCCGATCACGAAGCTGCTGGCCAAGGCGGGCCTGCTCAACAATTCCAACAAAGGCCCCCAACTACTCGATATAAAGAAATATCTGGAATTAACGGCTAAAGGCACACGCTGGGATCAAATTCCGGGGAACGATGTCTACCGGGCTCGCAAGCGGGTGCTGCTCACCACCACCGACATCCGTACGTCCAACAGTGCGGCCATGTACCTGGCGGCCCTCGGCTACGTCGCCAACGGCGAGAACGTGATCATCTCCGACGCGCAGATCGCCCGGATCGCCCCGGTTCTCACCCCCGTCGTCCTCGACCAGGGCTTCTCCGAGACCACGAGCGAAGCCTCCTTCGACGACTATCTGGCCCTGGGCGCGGGCAAGACGCCGATGCTCGTGGTGTACGAGGCGCAGTACCTCTCCCACGTCTTCGCCCGCGACGGCGCGATCAGGCCCGACATGCGGCTGGTCTACCCCTCCCCCACGGTGCTCAGCAAGCACACCCTGGTCCCGCTGTCGGCGCCCGGCGCCCGTGTCGGCGAGCTGCTGACCGGCGACCCCGAGCTGCGTTCGCTGGCCGCGGCGCACGGCTTCCGCACCGCCGACCCGCGGGCGTTCGCCGACCGGGCCGCCGCGGCGGGCGCGCCGGTCGCCGACCTGGTGGACGTGGTCGAGCCGCCCGTCTACGAGCGCCTGGACAAGCTGATCACCACGATCGACGCCTCCCGCCCGTGAACGCGCCCCTGCCGGCCCCTTTCAGCAAGGAGAACTCCGACGTGTCCGATCTGGTGCTCACGCCGCCCGCGCCGGTCCAGCCGGTGCCGGTCGAGACGGCGGCCGGCATGCTGCCCCTGCCCGACGGGCGCGCGGCCGAGCTGGCCGCCAGGGCGCAGGACTTCGCCGGCGAGCTGAGCGGCCTCGACCCGCGCTCGCCGGAGTTCGGCCGCAAGGTGCACGACATCGCCTCGATGGGCGACACCGAGATCAGGTCCGCCTCGCAGGCGGCCAACCGCATGCTCAAGCGTCCGGTGGCGGCCCTGGACGCGGCCCGCGGCGAGGGCGCCGACGCCCAGGCCAGGGTGGCCGCCGACCTGGTGGCGCTGCGCCGCACGGTGGTGGACCTGGACCCCAAACAGGCGTCCGGCGGGACGCGCAGGCTGCTCGGGCTGATCCCGTTCGGTGACCGGCTGCGCGACTACTTCGCCAAGTACCACTCGGCGCAGCGGCACCTGGACGACATCATCCGGGCGCTGAGGTCCGGCCAGGACGAGCTGCTGCGCGACAACGCCGCCATCGAGGGCGAGAAGGCGAACCTGTGGGAGACGATGACCCGCCTCCAGGAGTACGTGGTCATGGCCAAGGCCATCGACGCGGCCCTGGAGGAGCGCATCGCCCTGGCCGACGAGGAGCGGGCCACGGCGCTGCGCTCCGACGCGCTGTTCGCGGTGCGCCAGAAGCACCAGGACCTGCTCACCCAGCTCGCCGTCTCCGCGCAGGGCTACCTGGCGCTCGACCTGGTCCGCAAGAACAACCTGGAGCTCAGCAAGGGCGTGGACCGGGCGGCCACGACCACGGTGGCGGCGCTGCGCACGGCGGTGACGGTCGCGCAGGCGCTGGCGAACCAGAAGCTGGTGCTCGACCAGATCACCGCGCTGAACGCCACCACGAGCGACCTCATCCTGGCCACCAGCGAGATGTTGCGCACGCAGGCGGGCGCGATCCAGAACCAGGCCGCCTCGACGACCGTGGACCTGGACACGCTGCGGCAGGCGTTCGACAACGTGTACGCCACGATGGACACGATCGACGCCTTCCGCGCCAAGGCCGTGGACAACATGGCGGCGACGGTGGACAGCCTGGGCGCCGAGCTGGAGCACGCCCGCACGTACCTGGCGCGTTCGCGGGAGTCGGCGTGAGGCGCGGCGTGGGGTACGCACTCGCGGCCGTCCTGCTCCTGGCCACCGCCTGCGGGTCCGGCGACGGCGGGCCGCCCGCCGACGGCCCCGAGGTGCTGAGGGTGCTGGCCGGCAGCGAGATCAAGGACCTCGAACCGCTGCTCGGCAAGGCCGCCGCGGAGATCGGGGTGCGGGTGCGGCTGACGTACACCGGCACGCTGGACGGCGCCGAACGGGTCGCGGGCGGGCGGGCCGACGGCGAGCTGGACGCGACCTGGTTCTCCTCCAACCGCTACCTGTCGCTCATCGACGGCGCCCCGGCCAGGCTGTCCACGCAGACCAAGATCATGGTGTCCCCGGTGGTGCTCGGCCTCAAGCCCGCCAAGGCGCGGGAGCTGGGCTGGGACAAGGGCCGGGTGTCGTGGTCGGACATCGCGGCGGCGGCCGGGCAGGGCCGGTTCAGCTTCGGGATGACGAACCCGGCCTCGTCCAACTCGGGGTTCTCGGCCCTGGTCGGGGTGGCCGCCGCGCTCTCCGGCGCCGACGGCGCGCTCAGCGCCGAGCAGGCCCGCGCGGTGACGCCCCGGCTCAAGGACTTCTTCTCGGCGCAGCGGCTGACGGCCGGCTCGTCGGGCTGGCTGGCCGACGCCTACACCCGCGACCCGGACGTGGACGGCATGGTCAACTACGAGTCGGTCCTGCTCGGCCTGCGCGACCCGGTCACGCTGGTCTACCCCGACGACGGCGTGGTCAGCGCCGACTACCCGCTGACGCTGCTCGCCTCGGCCGCCGAGCCCAAACGGCGGCTGTACGGGAAGCTGGCGGCCTGGCTGCGCACCCCGGCCGTGCAGCGGGAGATCGTGACCGGCACGCACCGGCGGCCGATCACGCCCGGCGTGGCCCCCGATCCGCGCTCCGGCGCGGCCCAGCTCATCGAGCTGCCCTTCCCCAACCGGCGCGGCACGGCCGACGAGCTGATCGCCACCTACCTCGACCGGGTGCGCGTCCCCGCCGAGGCGCGGTTCGTGCTGGACACCTCCGGCTCGATGAGGGGCGACCGGATCGACGCGCTGCGGCAGGCGCTGGTGGCGCTGACCGGCGCCGACACCTCGGCCTCGGGCACGTTCTCGCGCTTTCGCGGCCGGGAGTCGGTGACGATGATCCCGTTCAACGGCCGGCCGGGGACGCCGGTGCCGTTCACCGTCCCCGAGCGCGACCCGGCGGACGCCCTGGCGCGCATCAAGGAGTTCGCCGAGGGCTTGCGGGCCAACGGGGGCACCGCGATCTACGACAGCCTCGCCGCGGCCTACGACCGTCCCGTCCCGCCGGGCCACTACGGCTCGATCGTGCTGATGACCGACGGCGAGAACACCGACGGCTCGGACTACGCCGCCTTCGAGTCCCGCTACCGCGCGCTGCCGGAGGATCGGCGGCGCACGCCCACGTTCGTGGTGCTGTTCGGCGAGAGCGACGACGGGGAGATGCGCCGGATCGCGGCGCTGACGGGCGGGGCCGTGTTCGACGCCCGCTCGACGTCGCTGAGCGGCGCGTTCAAGGAGATCCGTGGCTATCAGTGAGCGCGTCCTGCGCTACCTGGGCTCGTCCAGGAACATCGCGGGCTGCCTGCTGGCGCTGCTCGGCCTGGCCGCGCACCTGCTGGGGCTGGCGGGCGCGTTCTGGCCGGTGGTCGTGGCGGCCCTGTACGGCGCGGGCGCCCTGCTGGCCCCGCCCGAGCGCCTGCGGCTGAGGGTCTCGCACGCCGAGATGGAGACGTCGGCGCTGCGAGCGGACCTCGACGCGCTGCTGCGCCGGATCGAGGGCCGCTTCCCCGCCGACGTGCACCTGGCCGTGGAGGGCATCGCCGAGGTGGTCAGGGGCGTGCTGGGCCGGGCCGAGCAGCTGGCCGCCTCCCCCGACGAGCTGCACGTGGTGTCCCGGACGATCCGCGGCTACCTGCCGGCCGGCCTGGAGGCGTACGCGAACCTGCCGCGCGGGTACGCCCTGACCCGGCGGGCCGGCCGGGAGCGCAGCGCCCACGAGGAGCTGCTGTCCCAGCTCGCCCTCCTGGACGCCCGCCTGCGGGAGGTCGCCGACGCCGTCCACCGCGGTGACGAGCAGGCGCTGCGCGACCAGGGCCGCTTCCTGCGCGACCGGTTCGGCGGCTCGGACCTGGACCTGGACTGACCCGCCATCCCGGGCCCCGAACTAGCCCTGCGCTCCCGGGGTCACCCGTTCGAGCTCGAAGACCAGCGCGGAGGCCGGGCGCAGGGCGGGGCCGGGAAGGCCCAGCTCGGCCAGCGCCGCGCCCGGCAGCCGGGCCGGCGCGAACACCCACTGCGGCAGCCCGGCGCCCTCCGGCAGCGGGCCCGCGGCGCGCACCTCGTAGAGGGCGTCCGGGTCGAGCCCGGGCAGCCGCAGCGGCTCGGGGCTGACGGCGACGCGGCTGGTGAGCTGGACGCAGGCGAACACGGCCCGCGCGGGCAGCACGACCCCGTGCAGCAGCGCCGACGGGTCGGGGTGGTCGGCCCGCACGACCCGGCCCGCGTGCAGCACCGGCCGCAGCCGCTTGTGCAGCGCGATCCAGACGCCCAGCTCCGCCAGCTCCTCCGGGCTCGCCGAGGTCAGGTCCCACTCCACGCCCATGTGGCCGAACATCGCGGTCGCCGCCCTGAACGCCAGCGGCAGCGCGCGGCCGGTGATGTGGTCGTGGGGCGCGCCGACGTGGCAGCCCATGCGGTCCGGCGGCACCAGCAGCCCGGTCCAGCGCTGGATGGCCTGCCGGTCGAGGGCGTCGTTGCAGTCGGAGGCCCAGACGCGGTCGGTGCGGGCCAGGACGCCGTAGTCGATGCGGGCGCCGCCCGACGAGCACGACTCGATCTCCAGCCCGGGGTGGCGGCGGCGCAGCTCGTCGATCAGCCGGTAGGCCGCCGCCGTCTGCGCGTGCACGCCGGGCGTCCCGTCGTGGACGGGCTCGGCCAGGTCGCGGTTGTGGTCCCACTTGATGTAGTCGAGCGCGTACTCGCGGGTCAGCGTGTCGAGGCGGTCGAGGAGGTGGTCGTAGACCTCGGGCCGGGCCAGGTCGAGCACCTGCTGGTTGCGCCAGAGCACGGGCGGCCGGGCGGCGCGGGCGAGCATCCAGTCGGGGTGGGCGCGGGCCAGGTCGGAGTCGGGGTTGACCATCTCGGGCTCGAACCACAGGCCGAACTGCAGGCCCAGCTTGCGTACGTGCTCGGCCAGCGGGTGCAGGCCGTCGGGCCACACGTCCTCGTCGACGTACCAGTCGCCGAGGCCGGCGCGGTCGTGGCGGCGGTGGCGGAACCAGCCGTCGTCGAGCACGAACCGTTCGACGCCCGCGGCGGCCGCCTTGTCGGCCAGGTCGCGCAGCCGGTCGAGGCCGTGGTCGAAGTAGGTGGCCTCCCAGTTGTTGAGGGTGACCGGGCGTACCGGGAGCGGGCGGGCGGCGCGCAGGTGGTCGTGCAGGCGGCCGCTCGCCTCGTCCAGGCCGCTGCCGGACCAGGTGAAGTAGACCCACGGGGTGGTGTGGCTCTCGTCCTGGGTGAGGGTGATCTCACCGGGTTCGAGCAGTTCGCCGGCCGCCAGCACGGCCTGGCCCTCGACGAGCCGTTCGGCGTAGTGGACGTGGCCGCCGCTCCACCCGGCGTGCACGGCCCACACCTCGCCGGCGCGGAAGCCGAAGCCGGGCGTGCCGGCGACGAGCAGGCCGGTCGCGTCGTGGCCGGTACGTCCGCGGCGGTTCTCCCGCGACCACACTCCCTGCCCGAACTCCCGGCGCTGCGGCACCTTCTCCAGCGCCCACCGTCCGGTGAAGTCCAGCAGCTCCCTCGCCCGCGCGGGCAGCGGCAACGCGCAGACCAACCCCTGCAGCCGGTACGGTGAGGCGGCGGTGTTGGTCAGCGTGTGCCGCATCGTCACGACGCCGGAGGCGTCCATGACCAGCTCGCTGAGCAGCCGCAACCCCGCCTCGGCGTCCACGGCGGCGACGGTGACGCGGCCGCCGGCGCCCGGCTCGGCCGCCGTCTCGACGTTCTCGGCCGTCCAGCGCACCGGCCAGTGCTCGCCGGCCCGGTCGCCGGACAGCCCCGGCCGGCCGAACCAGGACTCGTCCTGGCCGGGCAGCAGCGACAGGGCGGGGGTCAGCGACAGCAGGGCGGGCAGCAGGTCGGCGCCGGTGACCGCCCCGAGGTCGGCGCCGAAATGCCGCACCCGCGGCAGCCCGGGGCCGGAGTCGTCGAGCACCAGGGCCGAGCCGGCCGCGGAAAGGATGACGGGGGGCACGTCACGCTCCTCAAGGTCGAGAAAACACATGAAATATCACGTGAGACGAGACGTTACCCGGCTGGCGCGGCGAGGGCCCGCCGTGACGGGCTGCCCGGCCTTTCCGGCCCTGGGCGGCGGAGGAGAGAAAGGGGCCTGCTCCGCGAGCCCGGACAGGAGGGCATGTACACTCCTCTTCGGAAACAGACCGTAGCGCTGCGTGACGCATCATGGCATCCGGCGTCTTCGGCCAGGGGCGGGTCCCCGTAGTCAGCAGCACTTTCCCCCGCCCGGACCAACAGCGGGGAGCCGACATGGATTCTCTTCACCTGACCACCAGCCGCCACGACACGACCGTGACCGTCTCCCTGTCCGGAGAGCTCGACATCGCCACCACCGAGGCCGTCCGCGGCCACCTGCTCGGCGTGCTGGAGGAGGCCGGGCGGGCGCACCGGCCGGACATGTCCGTGGTCATCGAGGTGAGCGGCCTGTCCTTCATCGACGCGGCCGGGCTCGGCATCCTGGTCTCCGTGCACAACCAGGCCGCCCGCGGGCACACCAGGGTGCGGCTGGCCAACGTCCCGCCCAACATGGAGCGCCTGCTGCGCATCACCGGCCTCGACGCGCACCTGACGCCCCAGTCGTAACGGTAGGCCCGCCTTGAGTAGGTTGTGGGCGTGTCGATGATTCAGGTTCCTGGCCCGATCCCCGCCAGGCTGGAGGACGGGTTCGACCGCGTGCTGCGCGAGCAGCGGCTGCCCGCCGGGTTCCCCCAGGACGTGCTCGACGAGGCCGACTGGGTGGCTCAGGTGCCCAGGCTGGACGCCAAAGACCTGACCGACGTGCCGTTCGTGACCATCGACCCGCCGGGCTCGATGGACCTGGACCAGGCCCTGCACCTGGAACGGCTGCGCGACGGCTACCGCGTCTGGTACGCCATCGCCGACGTCGGGGCCTTCGTCCGGCCCGGCGGCCCGATCGACGCCGAGGCCCGTACCAGGGGCGAGACGGTCTACCTGCCGGTGGGCAGGGTGCCGCTGCATCCCAAGGTGCTGTCGGAGGGCGCGGCGAGCCTGCTGCCCGGCGCGACCCGGCCGGCCGCGGTCTGGCGGATCGACCTCGACGCCGACGCCCGGATCGTCGGCGCGGACGTGCAGCGCGCCCGGGTGCGCAGCCGCGAGCGGCTCGACTACGCCTACGTGCAGGCGGCCGTGGACACCGCCACCGCCGACGGCACGCTGGGCCTGCTGGCCGAGATCGGCGCGCTGCGGCTGGGGCTGGAGCGGGCGCGCGGCGGCGTCACCCTGCCCACGCCCGAGCAGGAGGTCGTCCGGGACGGCGACGGCGGCTACCGGCTGGAGTTCCGCGTGCCGCTGCCCGCCGAGGCGTGGAACGCCCAGATCTCGCTGCTGACCGGCATGGCCGCCGCCTCGATGATGCTGGACGCCGAGGTCGGCATCCTGCGCGTGCTGCCCGCGCCGCAGCCGGACGACCTGGCCAAGGTGCGCAGGGTCGCGCAGGCGCTCGGCGTGCCGTGGCCCGAGGGCGCCGGTTACGGGGCGGTCGTGCACGACCTCGACCCGAAGAACCCGCAGCAGGCGGCGTTCCTGCAGGAGTCGAAGGTGCTGCTGCGCGGCGCCGGGTACGCGGCCTTCGACGGCGCGCCGCCCAAGCTGGCCGAGCACGCGGCGGTGGCGGCGCCGTACGCGCACGTCACGGCTCCGCTGCGGCGTCTGGTGGACCGGTACGCGACCGAGGTGTGCCTGGCGGTCGCGGCGGGCGAGCCGGTGCCCTCCGGCGTACGGGCCGCGCTGCCGCTGCTGCCCGACATCATGTCGGTGACCGGCCGCCGCGCCGGGGCGGTCGACCGGGCCTGCGTGGACCTGGTGGAGGCGTTCCTGCTGCGGGAGCGGATCGGGCAGTCGTTCGAGGCGATGGTGATCGACGTGGACGAGCGCCGCGGCGGCGGCCAGGTGCAGCTCGTCGACCCGGCCGTGATCGCCCGCTGCGACGGCGTCCTGCCCCTGGGCGAGCGGGTCACCGTACGCCTGACGCAGGCCGACCCGGCCACCCGCGAGGTCCGCTTCACCCTGGCCTGAGACCGCCCGCCTACCCCACGGGCATGGTGAGGGCCGCGCGCGGACGACCTCGCGCGCGGCCCCCGGTGGCCCTGCGCTCACCGCTTGAGCGGCGACCATCCCGCGCCGACCCCCAGCAGGTGGAGGGCGACGCACAGCAGCCCGGCGGTGGTGAGCGTGCCCGCGGTGAGCACGTTGCCGACGGCCGTGCCGGCGATGTCGAAGATCAGGGCGAGCAGGAAGAACAGGGCGGCGATGAGAGCGAACACGGGCTACCTCCCGAGCTGACCGGACCCCGGCGCGACGCGCGGGAATCCCTTTCCTACGCCTTGGGGATGTCCGCCGGCTTCAGCCGGGAAACTGCCCCGAGGGTGACGATCTGTAGCCATATGACGACACCAGCTTGACCGGCCGGTCAGTCGGTCCCGGCGCGCATGCCGTCGCAGACCACCGCGGCCATCCGCCCGGCCGCGCCCCTGGCCCGCGCGTGACGTTCGGCCGCCAGGGCTCCGCGCAGCAGGTCACGCACGTCGTCGGCGGACAGCTCCCGGCGTACGGCCCCAGCGCGCTGCGCGCGGGCCAGCAGCCGGCCGAGCGCGTCGGCGAAGTCGGCCTCCAGGACCGAACCGAGCCCCGCGCCGCCTTCCAGCAGATCGCACAGCGCCCGGTTGGCCGCCGCCTGCTCGGCGACCCGGCGGAACCAGCCGAAGAAGGCCCGCCCGGCGTCCTCGGCGGTGGCCAGCGCGCGGGCGTCGGCCACGAAGCGTTCGGCCCGGCCCAGCAGCACCGCCTCCAGCAGCGCCTCCTTGGTGGGGAAGTGCCGGTGGACGGTACCGACCCCGAACCCGGCACGGCGGGCGATCTCGTAGAGGGAGATGGTCAGCCCGTCGGCGGCCAGCGCCTCCTGCGCGATCTGCAGGACCCGCTCGCGGTTGCGGCGGGCGTCGGCGCGTAACGGCCGGGCGGAGCGGTGGTCGTCGCCCACGGGGAACCTGCCTTCGGCAAGCGGAGGGAGGGCTCCGATTCTACCGGGCGGTAGCCCGGCGTGGCGCGGCCGCCCGCCCTGGCCGGAGCCAGGAGGGGCGGCCGCATGGGACCCCGCGCGGACCTTCGGCGCGGTGCCGTCGGACCGTTCCACATGGACGTCGCCGTCAGGACCGGGCCGACAGGACCGGGCCGTCAGGGCGGCGTGCTCAGGCGCGGTCGGAGGCCGAACGAGCCGACGCGCTTGAGCCGGATCCGCTCCTCGCGAGGCACCGGCTCCACCTCCACGATCCGCGCGCCCTCCGGCACGTGACGCAGGTCGTGCGTGATGAGGATGGTGGTGCGCCCGGCCATCAGCCGCCGCAGCGGCTTCATGATCTGGGCGACCGTGGCGTCGTCCAGCCCGGTCATGGGCTCGTCGAGCACCAGGACGGGCGCGTCGCGCAGGATGGCCCTGGCGATCCCGATCCGCTGCCGCTGGCCGCCCGACAGCAGCCGGCCCCGCTGCCCGACCGGGGTGTCGTACCCCTGGGGCAGCAGCTTGACGAAGTCGTGCACGCCGGCCGCCTCGGCCGCCCTGATCACCTCGTCGAGCGAGGCGCCCGGCCGGCCGTAGGCGATGTTGTCGCGTACGGACCCCGAGAACAGCAACGTCTCCTGGTGCAGGATCGCCACGCTGTCACGCAGTGACTCCCGCGTCAGGCCCCGGATGTCGCGGCCGTCGAGCAGGACGCGTCCCTGTCCCGGGTCGTAGAAGCGCAGCAGCAGCTTGGCCATCGTCGACTTGCCGCTCCCGCTGGGCCCGGTGCAGACGATCAGCTCGCCGGGCCCGGCGGTGAACGACACGTCGCGCAGGGCGGGCCGCGTGCGTCCCGGATAGGTGAAGCCGACGCCGTCGAACTCCACCCGTCCCTCGGCCCGGCCGGGCAACGCCACCGCTCCCTCGGGATCGGTGACGAGGGGCCTGGCGCGCAGGACCTCGATCACGCGGTCGGACCCCGCCGCCGCCTCCGACACCGTCAGCGCGAGCTCCCCCAGGCTCTGCACGGCCGGGTAGAGCATCGCCAGGTAGGCGGCGAAGGCGAGCAGGCCGCCCAGGGTGAGCCGTCCGGAGACGATCTCCCAGGCGCCGAATCCGATGACGACGATCAGGCAGACCGTCTCGATGACCTGGACGACGGGCTGGTAGAGCCCCGACAGCCAGGCCTGGGACAGGTTGGCGCGCAGCCAGCGCCGGCCCTCGCCGTGCAGGCGCCCGGACTCGGCCCCCTGCCGGTTGTAGGCCTGGACGAGTGCCTGGTTGGCCAGGCCCTCCTCCAGCACGCTGTTCATGGCGCCGTTGCTGAGCCGCTCGCGGGCCGCCGCCGTCCTGAACCTGGCCGCGAACAGCTTCGAGACGACCAGGAACGCCGGGATCAGCGCCATCGTGACGAGGGCGAGGTCCCAGCGGATCAAGAAGGCGGCACCGGCGAAGAAGATCGCGCTGGCCGCCGTGGTGAACAGCTTGACCAGGCCGGAGCCGATCAGTTCCTCGATGGCCTGGATGTCGTCGGTCAGCCGGGCCATCAGGTCGCCGAGCCGCCGGTTCTCCGAGAAGTCCGGCGACAGGGTCTGGATGTGCGCGAACACGCGGTCGCGCAGGGCCAGCAGGAATCTTTCCGCGCCGTACGCCGTGGCGTACGTCCCGACGAAGGACGTCACCCCGGCGAAGGCGGCGAGCCCGAGCCAGGTGAAGGCGGGCGCCCAGAAGGCGTCCAGATCCCGTGTGGCGAGCACGTCGTCGGTGATGTGCCCGAACAGGCGGATCGCGGCGACCTCACAGAGTGCTGCAAGGACGGCGAACACCACGCCACACGCGAAAAACCGGCGCAGGCCTTTCGTGTCCGGCCAGAACTCGCGAAAGGTTCGGCGAATAGACACTGCGGGAGCGAGTTCACGGCCGGAGAGCGCAAGGGAGAGCCGGCGGCTGGGCCGCCGGCTCTCACGGGGTTGCTCTACCACCCCCAGCCCCACCACCTGCGGAAGTTGCAGCAGCGGCGGCGGGCCCACCGGCGCCTACGGCAGCGCCAGGACTCCTGGAAGCCGGCCTGGGTCAGCTGGTTGCTAGCCATATCTTCCTCCCCCGTATGGCTGTTCCATTCGACAAATGGGACGATACCCACGAATTCACGGCAAATCACCAGAAGTTCGGCTGTTAATACGAGACTTGACCGGTGAATCCCGGCCACAAAGGCGCTTCCGAAGGCCCGTTAAATGAGCCGTAAATCGCCAAATCCGCTAATAGCGGTCACGGAACGCTCAAAGATGCTACTCAGAACTGGTTCTCACCTAATCGGAAAACCCGAAGGGCGGGCGGATCCGGCCGGATCCGCCCGCCCTTCGCGGACATTCCCGCACACCCAGGTGATGCGAGGGGATTCAGGTGAGCGCAGAGGCTCAGGTGAGCGAGGAGTAGGCCACCACGCCGCGCCGCATGGCGTCCATCGCCTTGCCCGCGGTCTGCTTGATCTTGCTGCCCTCGGGGGCCGCGTGCCCGAGCTGACCGAGCAGGTCCATCAACTGCTTGATCCACCGTACGAAGTCGCCGGCCGCCAGCTCGTTGCCGGCCACGCCCTCCATCAGCACCGCGTCGAGGCTGTGGCCCTTGGTCCACCGGAAGGCCGCCCACGCGAACCCCAGATCGGGCTCACGGATCGTGGACAGCCCGTGGTCGGACTCGATGCCCTCCAGCTCGCCCCAGAGCCGGATCATCGACGACAGCGCGTCCTGGGCCCGCCCGGCGGGCACCTTGGGACGGCGCGCGTCGTCGGACTGCCGTGACTCGAACACCAAAGCCGACACGCACGCGGCCAGCTCGGCCGGTTCGAGCTCCTCCCACAGGCCGCCGCGCAGGCACTCGGCGGTCAGCAGGTCGAGCTCGGTGTAGAGGCGGCCCAGGCGGCGGCCCTCGTCGGTGACGGTCTCGCCGTCGAGGTAGCCGAGCTGCTCCAGCACCGAGCAGATGCGGTCGAAGGTGCGCGAGATGACGTGGGAGCGGCCCTCGACGCGGCGGCGCAGCCCCTCGGTCTCACGCTGCAGCTTGTAGTAGCGCTCGGCCCAGCGGGCGTGGTCCTCCCGCTCGTCGCAGCCGTGGCAGGGGTGCTGGCGGATGAGCCGGCGCAGCTCGTTGACCTCGTCGTCCTCGATCGAGTGGTCGCGCGCCCTGGCCGGCTTGCCGAGGTCGCGGTCGCCGATCTTGGCCAGCAGGGTGGAGACCAGGTTGGCGCGTTCCTTCGGCGAACGTCCGTTGAAGTTCTTGGGGATGCGCAGCTTCTCCAGCGGCTCGACCGGCACCGGGAAGTCGGCCGGGTCGAGCTTCTTGATCTGCTTGCCGATGGTCAGCACCAGCGGGTTGGGGCCCTGGCCGCGCGGGTTGCGGCCGGGGTCGAGCACGATCGCCAGGCCCGCCCTGCGCCCGCCCGGCACCCGGATCACGTCGCCGGGCTGCAGTGCCTCCAGCGAGCGCGCGGCGGCCGCGCGCCGGGCCGCGCCGCGCTGCTTGGACAGCTCGGCCTCCCGGTCCGACAGGCGCCGGCGCAGCGCGGCGTACTCGGGGAAGTCGCCCAGGTGGCACGTCATGGCCTCCTGGTAGCCCTCCAGGGCCTCCTCGTGCTTGCGCAGCTGCTTGGCCAGGCCCACGACCGCCCGGTCGGCCTGGAACTGCGCGAAGGACTCCTCCAGCAGCGTGCGGGCGCGCTCGCGGCCGAACTGGCCCACCAGGTTGACGGCCATGTTGTAGGACGGCTGGAAGCTGGAGCGCAGCGGGTAGGTGCGGGTGCCGGCCAGCCCGGCCACCGACAGCGGGTCCATGCCCACCTGCCACAGCACGACCGCGTGGCCCTCGACGTCGATGCCGCGCCGCCCGGCCCGCCCGGTGAGCTGGGTGTACTCGCCCGGGGTGAGGTCGGCGTGGGTCTCGCCGTTCCACTTGTCGAGCTTCTCGATCACCACGCTGCGGGCGGGCATGTTGATGCCGAGCGCCAGCGTCTCGGTGGCGAAGACGGCCTTGACCAGGCCGCGGGTGAACAGCTCCTCGACGACCTCCTTGAACGCCGGCAGCATGCCCGCGTGGTGGGCCGCCAGGCCGCGCTCCAGGCAGTCGCGCCACTCCAGGTAGCCCAGCACGGCCAGGTCCTCGTCGGGCAGGTGCGCGGTGCGCTCGTCGACGAGCTGCCTGATCTCGTGGCGCTCGCGGTCGGTGGTCAGCCGGATCCCGGCGTGCAGGCACTGCTGGACGGCCGCCTGGCAGCCGGCGCGCGAGAAGATGAACGTGATCGCCGGGAGCAGCCCCTCGGAGTCGAGCTTCTCGATCACCTGGGCCCGGTCGGGCGGCCGCGAACGGTGGACCTTGCCGTAGCCGCCGCGCCCGCGCCGCCCGGCCATGAGCCGCTCGGCGTCGCGCGTCACCCGCATCAGCGTGGGGTTGATGCGCAGCGTCAGGTCGTCGGTCATGAACATGTCGTAGATGCGGTTGCCGACCATCATGTGCTGCCACAGCGGCACCGGCCGGTGCTCGTCGACGATGACCGTGGTGTCGCCGCGCACCTCGCCCAGCCACTCGCCGAACTCCTCGGCGTTGCTGACCGTCGCCGACAGCGCCACCAGGCGCACCGACTCCGGCAGGTGGATGATGACCTCTTCCCACACCGCGCCGCGGAAGCGGTCGGCCAGGTAGTGGACCTCGTCCATGACGGCGAAGCCGAGCCCGGCCAGGGTGGCCGAGCCGGCGTAGAGCATGTTGCGCAGCACCTCGGTGGTCATGACCACGATCGGGGCCTCGCCGTTGACGCTGTTGTCGCCGGTGAGCAGGCCGACCTTGGCCGTGCCGTAGCGCTTGACCAGGTCGTTGTACTTCTGGTTGGACAGCGCCTTGATGGGGGTGGTGTAGAAGCACTTGCGGCCCTGCTCCAGGGCCAGGTGGACGGCGAACTCACCGACGACCGTCTTACCCGACCCGGTGGGCGCGGCCACCAGGACGCCGTCGCCGGCCTCCAGGGCCCGGCAGGCGTCGAGCTGGAAGTCGTCGAGCTCGAAGTCGTAGAGGCCGCGGAACGTTCTCAGCGCCCCTCCGTCGTCCCCGTGCTTCTGACGGAAGGCCGCGTAGCGTTCCGCTGGCGTTGTCATACCCGTCACCCTACCGAAATCGCCATTCCGGTCCGTCCCGGCGGACTCGGCCCACGGCGAACGGCCTTTACGTTGTAGATCAAGTGATCACGCGGAGCGCGCCGGGCTGGATCTCGCAGGTGACCGGCACCGGCCCCACGCGCTCACCGTCGGCGTAGGCCACCACGTCGGACGCCTCCAGCGTGACCCGGCGGGCCCGCCGCACCGACACCGCCGGATGGCCCACATGGGTGCCCCGGTAGACGCCGGGGAAGACGCGCAGGAACTCGCCCTTGGACACCGCGCCAACCATCATCACGTCGAGCAGGCCGTCGTCGGGCGAGGCGTCGGGGCACACGCGCATGCCGGCCCCGTACGAGCGGGTGTTGGCCACGGCGACCATCATCGCCTCCTGCTCGACCACCTCGCCGTCGTCGAGCGTGACCCGGAACGGGATCGGACGGAAGGCGCGCAGCTCCTCGGCCACCGCCACCAGGTAGCGGCCCTTGCCGGGCGGCCAGGTGCGCCGGTTGGCGCGCTCGTTGACGCGCGAGTCGAAGCCGCAGCACAGCACCCCGGCGAACAGCTCCTCCGACTCCCCCGCCCGGACGCGGGCCGCGTCGACCTGCCGGGCCCGCATCCGCAGCACGGTCCTGGCCGCGGCCAGCGGGTCGCGGTGGGCCAGGCCCAGGGCGGCGGCGAAGTCGTTGCCGGTGCCGGCCGGGATGATGCCGAGCGGCACGTCGGTGCCCGCCACGGCCTGGACGGCCAGATGGACCAGCCCGTCGCCGCCGAAGGCGACCAGCGCGTCGGGACGCTCGGCGACGGCGGTGCAGGCACGTTCGAGCGCGTCGGCGGCGTCGGAGCCGACGATCACCGACAGCTCGGCGCCGCCGGCCCGCAACCGGCGGGCGACGGGTTCGAGCAGTCGCAGGGTGCGCCCGCCGCGCGCGGCGGGGTTGACGAGCAGGGCGATTTGGGGGGCCACGCCCGGAACCTATCGCCTATCGGGCGCCATCGGAATCCTCGGCCTCCGGCGGGACGTCCGCCAGCGGGGAGGCCTCGTCGTCGGACAGGTGCGAGAAGTCCTCGCCCGCGGGCCTGCGGCGCTCCCGCGCGTACATGAAGAGCTCGGCGAGGAAGTACAGGATGATCATGGGCGCGGCCAGCGCCATCATGGTGAGCGGGTCGCCACCGGGGGTGATGACCGCCCCGAACACGAACATCGCGAAGATCACCGTACGCCGGTGCTTCTTGACGGCCGCGTGGGACAGGACGCCGATGACGTTGAGGAAGACCAGCAGCAGCGGCAGCTCGAACGACACGCCGAAGATCAACAACATGATCAGGACGTAGTCGAGGTACTCGTCGATCGAGATCGTCGCGACGGTGTCCTCAAGGGAGAAGCTCAGCAGGATGCCGAGGCTGGTGTCCATGATGACGTAGGCCAGGCCGGCGCCGAACACGAACAGCGGGACCGCCAGCCCGAGGAAGGCGATCGAGTAGCGCTTCTCGTTGCGGTAGAGGGCAGGGGTGACGAAGGCCCAGATCTGGTAGAGCCAGACCGGTGAGGCCACCACGACGCCCACCATCGCCGAGACCTTCAGCGTGATGAAGAAGGACTGGAAGATGCCGTTGTAGACCAGGCTGCAGTGACCGTTGAGCTGGCGCGACTGCACCGTCTCGCAGTAGGGGGCGCGCAGCGCCTCCCACACCGGGTCGAACAGGATCCAGCCGACGACGATCCCCACGACCACCGCGAGAACCGCGATGAGCAACCTGTTGCGCAGTTCGCGCAGGTGCTCCATGAGCGGCATCCGGCCCTCGGGGTCGGGGGCCGATCCGGAATCGCTCGACCGTTTGAGCAGCGCCATTCGCAGTCCAGGGGTGAGGGAGGAGGAAGGGGGGTCAGCCTTGCTTGTCGGCCTGGGCGGCGGCGCTGGCGCGCAGCCGGGCGGCCTGCTCCTCTAGCTGGCGGGCCTGCTCCTCGGCCGACAGCGCGGGGGCCGGGGCGGGAGCGGGGGCCGGGGCGGGCGTGATCGGCTGCGGCGCGGGCTGCTGCGCCGGGGCCGGGGCCGGAGCCGCCTGGGCCTGGACCGTGGTGTGGGGCGTGTCGTCGTCGTCATCGCGGAGCTTGGCGGTCTCCGACTTGAAGATGCGCAGCGACCTGCCGACGCCTCTGGCCACATCGGGCAGCTTCTTGGCACCGAACAGCAGGACGAGCACGCCTGCGATGATCAGGAGCTCGGGAACTCCAAGGTTCGACATGAAACGTCCTTTATCAGCGAGTGCCGGTCTTCAGCCCCGATGGTACGCCCCCGGGGGCCGTGGTCTCATCTCCCCGGGGCGTCAATCTGGCCTGCATGGGCTCCAGACGCGCCTTCGCCGCGGCGACCTCCCGTTTCAGGGAACGTGCCGCGGCCGCGGCCCTCGCGCCCGCGACGCCGAGCACGGCCAGCCCGGCCAGGACCAGCCCGGCGGCCCAGAAGATCCACGTCATGACTGCTGAGCGTACAGGGCCAGGGCCCGCTCGGCCTCCTCGCGCACGGTCTCGGCCATCCGGGGCGGGGAGACGACCCGGCCGGTGTCGCCCAGCCGCAGCGCCAGCTTGACGATCCAGTCCTCGTCACGCGCCCGCAACGTGATCTTCAGCCGTCCTTCACCGAGCTCGGCGACCTCCTCGCACGGGTAGTACTCGGCCACCCACCGCCCGGCGGCGCTGACCTCCAGCTCGACCAGCTCGTCGGTCGGCGAGGGACGGAAGACGCCCCGGGTGACGTCGATCGGCTCGGCCTCCGCCGGCGGGTCGGCCGGCACGTCGAGCACGTCGACGCCGAGCACCCGGTCGAGCCGGAACAGCCGCATCGCCTCGGCCCGGTAGCACCAGCCCTCCAGGTAGGTGCGGCCGTCGACGACCACGACGCGGGTCGGGTCGACCTCGCGCGGGGTGACCTCGTCGCGCCCGGGCACGTAGTAGCGCAGCGACAGCCGGCGCCGGCCGGTGAGCCCTTCGCGCACCCGGCCGAGGGCGTCGGGGGCGGCCTCGACGTCGAAGGCGACCTGGCTGCTGACGGTGGCCGCGCCCTCGCCCGCGGCGCGCTCCAGCTTGGCCACCACGCGCGGCAGCGCGTCGCCGGCGGCCACGTCGGCCAGCTCGGGGGTGGCGGCCATCATGCGCAGCGCGACCAGCAGCGCGCTGGCCTCGTCGATGCCGAGGCGCAGCGGCCTGGCGATGGTCTCGGCGTTGTCGATGATGATCTCGCCGCCGTCCCAGGAGACGTCGATGAGGTCGCCGGGGGTGTGGCCGGGCAGGCCGCACATCCACACCAGTTGCAGGTCGTCGATGAGCTGCTTCTCGCTCAGCCCGAACACCTCGGCGACCTCGCCTACCTGCGCCCCCGGATGGGACATCAGGTACGGCACCAGCGCCAGCAGCCGGGGCAGCCGGTCGGCCGAACCGCTCATGCCAGGGTTCCCTTCAGTCGGCGGATGACGGCCTCGCGGGCGTCCGGCGGCCCGACCACCTGGACGTCGGCGCCGAGGCTGGCCATCCAGCCCGCGAGGCGTTCGGGGTCGGTGAAGGCCAGCTCGGCCTCGTCCCAGCCGTCCTCGCGCGGACGCACGGCCCTGGCGAGCTGGCGCAGGCCCTCGCAGCAGCCCCGGCGCACCCGGATGACGGCGACGCGCTCGTCCACCGGCTCCTCGGGGAAGCCGACCATGGCCCGCAGGTCGACGCCGTGGGGCACCTCCACGACGCCGGGGCGGCCGACGGCGCCGACCGGGCCGGTGATGCGGCTGAGGCGGAAGGCGCGCGGCGCGGCGCGGTCGCGGTCGAACCCGGCCAGGTACCAGCGCCCGCGCCGGCTGACCACGCCCCAGGGCTCGACGGTGCGGGCGCGCACGGTCTCGCTGCCGGAGGCGCGGTAGTCGAAGCGCACCACGCGGCGGTCGCGCACGGCGTCCCACAGGGCGGGGAAGGCCGGGTCGCGGGTGTCGACGCGCAGCTCAAGGGCGCCGCCGCCGATCGGGCCGCCGACCGGCTCGTCGGTGGCCACGCCGGCGGCGCGCAGCTTCAGCAGCGCCCCCGAGGCGGCCTCGGCCAGGCTGGCCCGCTGCCACACCTGCGCCGCCAGGCCGAGCACGGCGGCCTCGTCGGCCTCCAGGGTGATCTCCGGCAGCTCGTACGACTGGGGATCGATGCGGTAGCCCGGCTCGTCCTCCCACGGGTCGCGTACGACGTCGATGGGGATGCCGATCTCGCGCAACTCGTTCTTGTCGCGTTCGAACATGCGCTGGAACGCCTCGTCGCCATCGCGGTCGTAGCCGGGAACCGCCTGGCGGATCTGCTCGGCCGACAGCGGGCGCCGGGTGGCGAGCAGGCAGATCACCAGATTCAGCAACCGCTCGGTCTTACGGCGCGACATCTGCCTCACTCCTCCTTCATCGACGCTACCCTGCCCCCGTGATCAGATGGCGCAAGGGCGAGGTTGTCCGGATCCGACGCGAGTGGCCGGGAGCGGTGGAGCTGGACGTCGCCGTACCCGAAGGTGAGTGCCGGGCACTGGCCTACCCCCCATTGGTGGGCCGCCCGGAACCCGGCGACGAGGTGCTGCTCAACACGACCGCACTCGCGATGGGTCTCGGTACGGGAGGTTACGCCATGGTGGTGGCCGTCCCGAACCGTTTGCCGCAAGATCCGGAGGGTCCGGGGCACCTGGTGAAGGCCCGCTACACCCCGCTGCAGGCCACGGTGCTGGGCGCCGACGAGCAGGATTCGGAGTTCCACGACGTCCTGAGCGAGGCCGACGACCTGGCCGGGATGCCGGTGATCGTGGCCGATCTGCATTCCGCGCTGGCCCCGATCCTGGCCGGCCTGTACGACGGCGCCCCCGGCCTGCGGGTGGCGTACGTGATGCAGGACGGCGGCGCGCTGCCCGCCTGGTTCTCGATGTCGGCGGCCCGCCTGCGCGAGGTCGGCTGGCTGGCCGGGGTGGTCACGACGGGCCAGGCGTTCGGCGGCGACGTCGAGACGGTGACCGTGCACACCGGGCTGCTGGCGGCCCGGCACGTGCTGGCGGCCGACGTGGCGGTCGTCGCGCAGGGGCCGGGCAACCTGGGGACGGGCACCCGGTGGGGCTTCTCGGGCGTGTCGGCGGGCGAGGCGGTCAACGCCGCCGGGGTGCTGCGCGGCCGTCCGGTGGCGGCGCTGCGGGTCAGCGAGGGCGACGCCCGCGAGCGGCACGTCGGCCTCTCCCACCACTCGCTGACCGCCTACGGGCGGGTCGCGCTGTCGCCGGCCGACGTGGCGGTGCCGGAGCTGCCCGGCGCGTTCGGCGAGCGGGTGCGCGAGCAGGCCGGGCCGCTGGCGGCGCGGCACCGGCTGGTGCCGGTGCCGGTGGACGGCCTGCACGAGGCGCTGCGCGCCGCGCCCGTGAATCTGTCCACCATGGGCAGGGGCCTGGAGGAGGACCTGGCCTACTTCCTGACCTCGGCGGCGGCGGGCAGGCTGGCGGCCTCGCTGCTGTCGTAGGAGTCCTTGTACGTGAACGCCTCGGGGCTCGGCCCCTCGGTCCTGAGGCGTTCCAGCCGCCGCATGCCCTCGGCCAGCGAGGGGATGTGCCCCTCGGGCACCCACCACATCACCATGTACGGCTCGGCCACGCGCAGGAACCACTCCCTGCGCCGGCGCAGCACACCCAGGTGGACGCTGCGGTAGGTGAAGTCCCACAGGGTCTGCAGGGACTCCCACACCGAGAAGTTGATCAGCAGGTGGTCGCCGAAGTCGTGCACGACGGTGGCGGTGGGGTCGCTCTCGCTCTCCTTCATCCGCCACACGAAGCCGGGGGCCTCGTCGGCGACGGCGTTGACGGGTTCGAGCAGGGCGACGAACTCGGCGAGTTCGGGGGCGTCGATGGGCGCGCGCAGGTGCGCGACGTTGAGCTGGGCCAGATGCATGGGGCTCAGCACATCACTCTCGCGGCTTCTATGTCAATCTTCATTTGTTTTAGAAAGGGAGACGCAGCACTCCCCCGGCCGCGGATCCAGCCGCGCCCTGCCCGGATCCTCACCCATGCCCTCCAGCAGCCCCTGGCACAGCGCCAGGTTCATCGAGCACACCAGCAGCGGCTGCTCCTGGGACAGCAGGTGGAAGGGGCAGTTGCGCAGCCGCAGCGCGCCGCCCTCGTCGTAGGGCTCGTAGCCACGCTCACGCAGCACACGGTCGACGGGCTCACCGGACCGCCCCCTGGCGAGGCGCGCGCCCGCCCGGCGGGCCGCCTGCTCGGCCTGCTCCTCGGCGCCCAGCAGCTCCACCACGTCGGCCAGCACCGAGGCGGGCGTCGCGTAGTCGCGCGGAGGCAGGCTGACCGTGCGCTCGCCCTTGGCCCTGCGGTAGACCTTGGCCGGGCGGCCGCTGCCGGGCCCCTTCCTGTCCTGGGGGCGGAAGCCGCTCTCCAGCAGCCCGGCCTCGACGAGCTTGTCGAGGTGGTGGCCGGCCAGCGTGCGGGACACGCCGGCGGCCTCGGCGGCCTCGCCCCGGCCGACGTCGCCGCCGCCGGCCGTCACGGCCTCGTACAGGCTGCGGCGCACGGGGTCGTGCAGCAGGCCGAGCGCCTGCAGGTCGTCGTCACTGCTCACAGCCGGAGTCTACGGAGCCTCAGTAGGCGGCCAGGACGTCCACGACGAAGACGAGGGTGTCGGAGCCCTTGATCCCGTACGCGGCGTGGCCGGGCGCGCCGTAGCCGTAGGCGGGCGGCACGATCATCAGCACCCGGCTGCCGACCGGCACCCCGACCAGCGCCTTGTCCCACCCCTTGATCACGGTGCCGTCGCCGATCTTGAACGCCTTCGGCAGGCCGGTCGGCCAGGTGCCGTCGAAGACCCGCCGCCGGTCCCAGACCGCGCCCTCGTACTGGGTGACCAGGAGCTGCCCGGCCTGCGCCGGACGCCCGCTCCCCCGCCTGAGCACCTTCGAGGCGAAGGCGCGCGGCGGCGCGGCGGACGGGATCGACAGCTCAGGACGGTCGTCACCGGTCACCCGCACCCCGGCCAGCGACCCGCCGGCGCTCTTGACCGAGGCGCCCTTGTGGTGGGCGCCCAGGATGTCCACGACGTAGAACAGGTCGTCGGCCGGGCCGACGCCGCGCGGCGGACTCGTGCCGAAGCCCTCCCCCGGCGGGATCGCCGCGATCACCCTGCTGCCCACCGTACGGCCGCGCAGCGCCCGGTCCAGCCCCGGCAGCAGCGAACCCACCGGGAAGGCCGCCGGGGTGCCCCGGTTGAAGCTGGAGTCGACCAGGCGGTTGTCGCGGCCGTCCCAGACGTGCGCGGTGTACTGGACGACCGCGACGTCGTCGTCGCCGAGCCGGTCGCCGCCGCCCGTGCTCAGCTCCTCGACCCGCAGGCCGGCGGCGGGCCTGCCGTCGGGGAAGACGATCGTGGGCCTGGCGCCGAACGCGCCGCCCACCTTCAGGTCGAGGTCGCCGGCCGTCGCGCCCGTGCATCCGGCGGCCAGCAGGAGCAGCGGCGCCAGCGACGGCACGATCGTACGGCGGCGCATCGGTCCTCCTACGACAAAGCGGCCCGTCGGTCCTCCCACGACGAAGCGGCCCGGCGGCGGGAAGCCACCGGGCCACGAGATGCTACCGCGTCGTCGGAACGCCCGTCAGGAGATCGCCCGTCAGGAGGCCGCCAGCACGTCCACCACGAACACCAGCGTGCTCTTGGCGGGGATCTTGTCCTGGGCCTGGTCGCCGTAGCCGAGGTCCGGCGGGATGCTCATGACGACCCGGCTGCCGACCGGCACTCCGGCCAGGCCCTTCTGCCAGCCCTGGATCACGTTCGCGAGCGGGAACTCGGCCGGCTCGCCGCGCTCCCAGCTGGAGTCGAACTGGCTGTCGGTGCCCCAGATCTTGCCCGTGTAGTGGACGGTCAGCGTCTGGGTGGGCAGCACCTTGGCGCCGGTGCCCTCGATGACGGTCTTGACCACCAGCTCCTTGGACGGCTTCTTGTCCGTCTTGGTGGTCAGCGTGGGGGCCTTGTCCCCACCCGGGTTGACCACCTTGACGCCGTCGAGGCTCTGGCCGGTCTCCTTGCCCGTGGCCGCCTTCGGCACGGGAGGCCGGGCGCCGACCACGTCGAGCACGAACACCTTCGTCGGCTCGGCGCCGGCCGTGGCCTGCCCCTGCGGCGCCGAGTCGTTGGCCAGCACCGCCAGCAGCCGGCCGCCGTGCTTGACCTTGGTGAAGCCATCGCGCAGCACCTGCGGCAGCTGCTCGTTGACCGGGACGGTCTCGGGCTGCTTGGTGTCGTAGGAGGAGCCCTGGATCGCGTTGCCCTTGCCGTCCCAGTTGTAGACGGTCAGGTTGACGATCAGCTTGTCGCCGGTCTTGACCTCGGGGCCGGTGCCCGGCTGGATCACCTGGTAGGAGGACTTCGTCGCCGGCGAGCCGGCGGGGAAGGTCACCGTGGGCTTGGCGCCCACGTCGCCGGTGACCTTGAGCCCGGCCGAGCCGGTGCTGGTGGCGGCGCCTCCGTTCGCCCCGGCGTCGGTGTCGCCGCACGCGGCGGCGAAGAAGATCAGAGGCACGGCTGCCAGTACGGCCAGAGCGCGGCGCATGGATTTCCCTCGGAAAAGACGTCAGATTCGCGTCACCCTACCCGACATCGAGGTAGGGCCGAGGTAAACACCACGCCCCGGCCCGTTCCTCACATGCCCGCGATGAGCTTGTCGACCCGTTCGTCCACGCTGCGGAAGGGGTCCTTGCACAACACCGTGCGCTGGGCCTGGTCGTTCAGCTTCAGGTGAACCCAGTCGACGGTGAAGTCGCGCCGCTTCTCCTGCGCCTTGCGGATGAACTCGCCGCGCAGGCGCGCCCTGGTCGTCTGCGGCGGCACCGACTTGGCCTCGAAGATCTTCAGGTCGGAGGCCACCCGCTCGACCGAGCCGCGCTTCTGCAGCAGGTAGAACAGGCCGCGCTTGCGGTGGACGTCGTGGTAGGCCAGGTCGAGCTGGGCCACCCTGGGCGAGGACAGCGGCAGGTCGTACTTCTTGCGGTAGCGCTCGATGAGCTGGTATTTGGTCACCCAGTCGATCTCGCGCGAGACCAGGTCGAGGTCGCCGGTCTCGACCGCGCGCAGCGTGCGCTCCCACAGCTCCAGCACCCGGCGGGTGATGGCGTCGCCGCCGCGCCGGTCGACGAAGTCCTGGGCCTTGGACAGGTACTCCTGCTGGATCTCCAGGCTGGAGGCCTCGCGCCCGTTGGCCAGGCGCACCCGGCGGCGGCCGGTCATGTCGTGGGAGACCTCACGGATGGCCCTGATCGGGTTCTCCAGGGACAGGTCGCGCATCACCGTGCCGGCCTCGATCATGCGCAGCACCAGGTCGGTCGCGCCGACCTTGAGCAGCATCGTGGTCTCGCTCATGTTGGAGTCGCCGACGATGACGTGCAGGCGGCGGAAGCGCTCGGCGTCGGCGTGCGGCTCGTCACGGGTGTTGATGATCGGCCGGGACCGGGTGGTGGCGCTGGAGACGCCTTCCCAGATGTGCTCGGCCCGCTGCGAGACGCAGTAGACGGCGCCGCGCGGCGTCTGGAGCACCTTGCCCGCGCCGCACACGATCTGCCGGGTCACCAGGAACGGGATCAGCACGTCGGCCAGGCGGCCGAACTCGCCGTGCCGGCCCACCAGGTAGTTCTCGTGGCAGCCGTAGGAGTTGCCGGCCGAGTCGGTGTTGTTCTTGAAGAGATAGATGTCACCCGCGATGCCCTCTTCGCGCAGGCGTTTCTCGGCGTCGACGAGAAGGCCCTCAAGGATGCGCTCGCCCGCCTTGTCGTGCGTGACGAGTTCGATGACGTTGTCACACTCGGGTGTTGCGTACTCAGGATGGCTGCCCACGTCGAGGTAGAGACGTGCGCCGTTGCGGAGGAAGACGTTGCTCGATCGGCCCCAGGACACGACCCGCCGGAACAGGTAGCGCGCGACCTCGTCGGGGGACAGCCTGCGCTGTCCCCTGAACGTGCAGGTCACGCCGTACTCGTTCTCCAGCCCGAAGATGCGACGATCCATCACCTCACACTATGCCCATGGATCGGCGATCGGGAGAGATCTTCACAGGTGTTTTCCGGCGGACGTCCCATTTGCCAGGTTTGTTGGATGGGCTTTACCAGGTCCGCGCCCGCCCCCGCGAAGCGCGGAGCCGGTTCACGGGGTGTAGATCTCCTGCACCTTGACGATCTTGCCCTGGTACACCGTGACGAGCGACGGCTGCCGCTGCTTGCTGTGCCGCTTGACCAGGACGGACGAGGGACAGCGCTTGGCCCCCAGGCCGGTGTTGCGGTCGACGGTCATGGCCGCCATCTCCGGCTTGCAGCCGTAGGCCGACAGGAAGACGACGTCCTTGGCGATCGGGGAGGCGTAGGCCGTCACGTCGCCCTCGGGCGGGCCGACGAAGTAACCCTCGGTCTGCTTGGACCGCTTCCACTTGATGGGCTCGTACTCGGCGACGCCGCCGCGCACGTCGGTGATCCAGCCGCGCAGGATGCCGTTGTGGCGGGAGTGGATGCCCTTGGTGAAGTCGTGGCCGGGGTCGGCCTGGAAGCTCGTGCCGAAGATCGCGGGCTTCTTGTACGCCGGGTAGGCCGTGGCCGTCGAGGTCGTTGCGGTGGCCGCGCTGGCGGCGACGACGGAGGCCAGCAGCGCGGCGGCGGCGGTGCCGCCGGCGAGGAGGGTGCGCATCGAAGTGTTCACGCTTGCTGAGATCCCACCTCGCGCCCCAGGGTTCACCGTCGCGCCAGTGATACAGGTCACACAGCACGCGCCGCTCTCGCGACGGTGACGCCGCACGGCAGAGGGCGAGGGCCGCCGTGGCGGCCCTCGCCCTCTGCCGGTGGTCTTCGGGCCTTACAGCGGCCCTGACCCGTCGTCCACGTCGCCCTCAGGGCCCGTGGGCGGGCCGGTCGGGGGCGCGGCAGGCGGCGTCGTGGGCGGAGTGGCGGGCGGAGTGGCGGGCGGCTCCGAGTCGGACTCGGCCGGCGGGGTCGCGGGCGGCGTCGCGGACGACGTGGTCCGGGCGAGCAGGCGCTCCAGCCGCGCGCCCGTCAGCCGCACGAACTTGCGGTGCTCACGGTTGCGGTCGAGCACCGCGACCTCCAGCTGCGCGACCGGCGGCCGCTCGCCGCCCGGCTCGGTGAGCGCCGCCAGCGCCACCTCCAGGGCGTCGGCCAGCGACATCGACTCGCGGTAGCGCTCCTTCAGCCGCCCGGCCACGGCGTCGGCCTGGCCGCCCATGGCCGCGAAGCCGTGCTCGTCGAACACCGAGCCGTCGAAGGTCAGCCGGTAGATGGCGTCGCCGTCGGGGGTGTCGCCGACCTCGGCGACGACGACCTCCACCTCCAGCGACTTGATCGACTCGGTGAAGATGCGGCCCAGGTTGGAGGCGTAGAGGTTGGCCAGGCCGCGGCCGGTGACGTCGGAGCGGTCGTAGGTGTAGCCGTTGATGTCGGCGTAGCGGATGCCGCCGAGACGCAGCTCCTCGAACTCGTTGTAGCGGCCGACGGCGGCGAACCCGATGCGGTCGTAGATCTCGCTGATCTTGTGCAGCGCCCGCGACGGGTTGGGCGCCACGAACAGGATGCCGTCGACGTACTGCAGCACGACGACGGACCGGCCCCGCGCGATGCCCTTGCGCGCGTAGTCGGCCTTGTCCCGCATGATCTGCTCAGGGGACGCATATCCAAAAGGCATGGACACGGGCAGTGGTCCTTTCTAGCGCAGCGGGGCGATGGGGCCGTCGGGCGAGATCATCCGGGCCTCCAGCATCTGTTCGACGTGGCCGGCCACCTGCTGATCGCTCAGCCTGCGGAAGCCGTCGGCGTCGATCACCGACACGATCGGCCAGATCTTCCTGGACACGTCGGGCCCGCCGGTCGCCGAGTCGTCGTCGGCCGCGTCGTAGAGGGCCTGGATCACCGTCATCACCATGTCGTCGGCCGAGGCGCCGTCGCGGTAGAGCTTCTTCAGCGAGCCGCGCGCGAAGATCGAACCGGAGCCGATGGCGTCGAACCTGTCACGCTCGTAGGGGCCGCCCGCCACGTCGTAGCTGAAGATGCGGCCCTGGTCGCGGTCGGGGTCGTAGGCCGCGAACAGCGGCACCACCACCAGGCCCTGCATCGCCATGCCGAGGTTGCCGCGGATCATGGTGGCCAGCCGGTTGGCCTTGCCCGCCACCGACAGCGTGCGGCCTTCCATCTTCTCGTAGTGCTCCAGCTCGACACGGTAGAGCCGGGCCATCTCGATGCCCGTGCTGGCCGTGCCCGCGATGCCCATGCACGAGTAGTCGTCGGCGCGGAACACCTTCTCGATGTCACGCTGCGAGATGATGTTCCCCGAGGTGGCCCGCCGGTCGCCCGCCATCACCACGCCGCCCGCGAAGGTGGCCGCCACGATCGTGGTCGCGTGCGGGACCTGGTCGCCGATCGGAGTGGCCAGCGCCTGGTGACGCTGTGGCAGCAACTCGGGCGCGTACGAGCCGACGAACTCGGTGAACGAGGAGTTCCCTGAGTTTCGGAAAAGCTGGTCCACCAGGCCGACGGGCAGATCCCTGTTAGGTGCCACGCGACTCCCTCCCAACATCAGTGTCTCTAGGCCGACCCTACTCATGTTGCGTTGCTGTCTGCACTTCCCACGATCAGCTCACGGCGAACCGTTCATCAGATCGTTTCTTTACGCCCGCCACACCCCGTGCAATTGTCGGTATGTCTGCACGTCCTGAACAGGAGGCCGACTTGCGACTCCCCAGCCGGCCCGCGCTCGTCGCGGCAGCCGCCGTCCTGGCCCTCACCTCCTGCGGCTCCGGCACCCAGTCCGGGGGCAGCATCACCCTCACCATCACCGCCAACTCCATCGAGGGCGGCAAGAACTCCGAGTCCGCCGCCTGGATCAAGAAGTGGGTCATCCCCGAGTTCGAGAAGACCCATCAGAACGTCAAGGTGCTCTTCCAGGGCAACGGCGTGGACGACGAGCAGTACAAGACCAAGATCGCTCTCGACCTCAAGTCCAGGACCGGGGCCGACGTCATCGACCTGGACGGCATCTGGGTCGGCGAGTTCGCCCAGGCCGGATACATCAAGCCGCTCACCGAGGTCGGCGGCGCCGGCGTCGAGCAGTGGGAGGGCTGGTCGCAGATCCCGCAGGCCGTCCAGGGCCTCGGCATCTTCGACGGCAAGAAGTACGGCCTGCCCCAGGGCACCGACGGCCGGGTGCTGTTCTACAACAAGGCGCTGTTCAGGAAGGCCGGGCTGCCCGAGACCTGGCAGCCGACCAGCTGGCAGCAGATCATCGACGCCGGCGTCAAGCTCAAGGCCGCCGGGGTGCCCACGCCCGTCCAGATCGACGCCGGCACCGCCATGGGCGAGGCCACCACCATGCAGGGCGTGCTCCCCCTGCTGGCCGGCGCCGGTTCGGAGATCTACGCCTCGGGCAAGTGGGCCGGCGCCTCCCAGGCCGTCAAGGACGTCCTGGGCTTCTACCAGCAGATCTACGGCGGCAGCGGGCTCGGCGACCCCAAGCTCCAGCAGGAGGCCAAGGGCCGCGACAAGTCCTTCGCCCAGTTCGCCGCCGGGAAGATCGCCATCCTGGCCGAGAGCGACTACTTCTGGCGCTCGGTCATCGAGCCCAAGGCCGGGGTCGCCCCCATGCCCGACCGCGACCAGGTCGTCGGCTACGCCAAGATCCCGGCCAGGCAGCCCGGCGGCGGAATCCGCGGCCAGGACTTCGTGAGCATGTCGGGCGGGGCCGTACGCGTGCTCAACCCCTTCTCCAAGAACCCCAAGCTGGCCTGGGAGCTGCTGGCCTTCATGCACTCCGCGGCCGCGACCAAGTCGCAGCTGGCCGGGCAGGCCCGCATCAGCTCCCGTACCGACGTCAACGAAGAGGTGCTGACCGCCGACCCCATGCTCAAGTACGTGGCCGACGAGGTGCTGCCGGTCACCGCCTACCGTCCGGGACTGGCCGTCTACCCGCAGGTCTCGACCGCGTTGCAGGAGGCCACGGCGGCCGTGGTCGGCGGCAAGAGCGCGGACGAGGCGGCCGCGGCGTACCAGGGCAGGCTGGAGGGACTGGTCGGTGGCGCGGCCAACGTCGGCGGCTGACGCCGCGGGGCTGGGCCGGGGCAGGGCGGTCGCGTTCGTCCTGCCCGCCCTGGTCCTGATCGGCGTCTTCCTGCTCTTCCCCGCCCTGTGGACCGTCTACCTCGGCCTGACCGACTACCGGCTGACCGGCCTGGCCGCCGCCGACCCCCAGGTCGTCGGGCTCGACAACTACACCACCGCGCTGGCCGACCCGCGTTTCCTGTCTTCCCTGTGGCTCACCCTGCTGTACGTCGGCGGCTCGGCCGTCGTCGGGCAGGCCGGGCTGGGGTTCGCCCTGGCCTGGATCCTGCGCTCCCGGACCGGCCCGCTGCGCAGGATCGTCGAGGGCGCGGTGCTGCTCTCGTGGATCCTGCCCAGCACCGTGGTCGGCATGTTGTGGTTCGCGCTGCTCGACCGCGACGACGGCACGCTCAACGCCCTGCTGCACACGCCCGGGTTCGCCTGGCTGCTGGACTACCCGCTGCTGTCGATCATCGTCTTCAACGTGTGGCGCGGCACCGCGTTCTCGATGATGCTCTACTCGGCCGCCCTGGAGAACGTACCGCCCTCGCACCTGGAGACCGCCCGGCTGGCGGGCGCGAGCGTGCCGCAGCAGCTGCGCGACGTGGTGCTGCCCACGATCAGGCGGCACGTCCTGACGAACCTGCTGCTGATCAGCCTGTGGACGTTCAACGACTTCACGCCGTTCGTGCTGACCGGCGGCGGGCCCGAGGGCCGCTCGGAGATCCTGCCCGTGTACGTCTACCGCGTCGCCCTCCAGGACGGTCAGCTCGGCGTCGGGGCCGCCATCTCCTTCCTCATCCTGCTGATCAACCTCGTCTTCGCCCTGGCCTACCTGCGGCTGCTGCGCGGCCGTCGCCGCACGCCGGAGGCCGCCGCCGCCGGAGGACCGCCCGCATGATCCGTCACACCGTCGGGCGGCTGGCCGCCACCGTCGTCGTCGCCGTCGTCCTGGCCTTCTTCGCGCTGCCCATGCTCTGGCTGGCCAGCGCGCCCTTCGACGACACGCCCACGATCACCACGTCGATCCCCGAGTTCACGTTGCGCAACTTCGCCGCCGTCCTGGACAACCCGTACGCGCTGGGCTCGATCCGCAACTCCCTGATCCAGGGCGGCGGGGCCGCGCTGCTGGTCGTCGTCCTGTCGGCGCTGGCCGCGTACGCGCTGTCGCGGGTGCGGCTGCCCGGCCGCGACGTCCTGCTCTACCTGCTCCTGCTGCTGTCGTCCGTGGTGACCGGCACGGCGGCGATGGTGCCGATCTTCGAGCTGGCCACCCGGCTCGGCCTCATCGACACCCATCTCGGCGTCATCCTCGTGGTCTCGGCCGGGCTGCTGCCCGCCGCGATCTTCATCCTGAAGGACTTCATGGACGAGACGCCCACCTCCTACGAGGAGTCGGCCCGCGTCTTCGGCGCCTCCTCGCTGCAGATCCTGCGGCACATCGTGGTCCCGCTCGTCCGGCCCGGCCTGGCCACCATCGCCGTGTGGGCGCTGGCCAGCGTGTGGGGCGGGTTCCTGTTCCAGTTCATCCTGCTGCGCGACCCCGACAAGGCGCCCGGCTCGATCATCCTCTACACGCTCTACACCGAGGGCGGCGCGCCCAGGCTCGACCTCATCTCCGCCTTCTCCCTGCTGTACTCCCTGCCGGTGGTGCTGATGTACCTGTTCGTCTCCCAGCGGTACGGCTTCCGCTTCCACGGAGGAATCAAGCGTTGATCTCCCTGCACGGCCTGACCAAGGTGTTCCCCGGCGGCGTGCGCGCGCTCGACGACCTCGCGCTCACCGTCGCCGACGGCGAGTTCTTCGCCCTGCTCGGCCCCTCCGGCTGCGGGAAGACCACCCTCCTGCGCAGCATCGCCGGCCTGGAGACCCCCACCTCCGGGACCATCGCCATCAACGACCGGGACGTCACCGCGCTGCCGCCGGGCGAGCGCGACGTCGCCATGGTCTTCCAGGACTACGCGATCTTCCCCCACATGGACGTCACCGCCAACATCGCCTACCCGCTGCGCATCAAGAAGGTGCCCCGCGCCCGGCGGGTGGAGAAGGCGGCCGAGGTCGCGGCCCGGCTCAGCCTCACCGAGCTGCTGCTGCGGCGTCCGGCCGAGCTGTCGGGCGGACAGCAGCAGCGGGTGGCGCTGGCCCGCGCGATCGCCTGCCATCCGGCCGCGTTCCTGTTCGACGAGCCGCTGTCCAACCTCGACGCCCGGCTGCGCCTGGAGGCCCGCACCTTCCTCAAGCGGCTGCAGCGGGAGCTGGCCGTCACCACCGTGTTCGTCACCCACGACCAGGCCGAGGCGCTCGCGCTCGCCGACCGCATCGCCGTCATGTCCAAGGGCTCGATGATCCAGGTCGGCACCCCGTCGGAGATCTTCCACCGGCCGGCCACCACGTTCGTGGCCTCCTTCATCGGCTCCACCCCGATGAACCTGCTGCCCGCCCAGGTCACCGACTCCGGGCTCAAGGTGGCCGGCGCCCTTCGCCCGCTGCCCGAGGGCCTGGCCCCGGACGACGACGTCCCGGTGACGTACGGCGTACGCCCGGAGTACATGGACCTGTCCCCCGCCGAGCGCCCCGACGCCTTCCCCGGCGTGGTCTCCGTCCTGGAGAACATGGGCACCCACGCCCTCATCACCCTGGAGTCCCCGGGCGGGCTCATCCAGGCCGTCGTACCCGAGGGCGAGGAGCCGCCGCTCGGCGCCTCGCGCTGGGCCGTGCCGCGCCGCGCCCTGGTCTACCGCGACGACCGGCTGCTGTGAGCCCGGCCCGCATACTGGACCCATGGCCAGGTCCTGGATCCTGCACGTCGACCTCGACCAGTTCATCGCCGCCGTGGAGCTGCTGCGCCATCCCGAGCTGCGCGGCAGGCCCGTCGTGGTGGGCGGTTCCGGCGACCCCACCCAGCCCCGCACGGTCGCCGCGACCGCCACCTACGAGGCCCGCGAGCACGGCGTGCACTCCGGCATGCCGCTGCGCACCGCGCTGCGGCGCTGCCCCGAGGCCGTCTTCCTGCCCAGCGACCCGCCCGCCTACGAGGCCGCCTCCGAGCGGGTCATGGCCGCCCTGCGCGAGCTGCCGGTGCTCGTGGAGGTCTGGGGCTGGGACGAGGCGTTCGTCGGAGCCACGACCGACGACCCCGAGGCGCTGGCGGCCGACCTGCGGCGGGTCGTGCTCGACCGCACCACGCTGAGCTGCTCGGTCGGCATCGGCGACAACAAGCACCAGGCCAAGCTCGCCTCGGCGTTCGCCAAACCCGCCGGGATCTACCGCCTGACCGGCGAGAACTGGGCGGAGGTGATGAACGACCGCCCGACGGACGCGCTGTGGGGCATCGGCGCCCGGACCGCGAAGAAGCTCGCCGGGCTCGGCCTGCGCACGGTCGCCGACCTGGCCGCCGCCGACCCGGCCGCGCTGGCCGGCGTCTTCGGGCCGGTCAACGGCCCCTGGTACCACTACCTGGCTCTCGGCAGGGGCGAGGCCGAGGTGGTCACCACCCCCTGGGTGGCCCGCGGTCACAGCCGCGAGACCACGTTCCCCCGTGACCTCACCGATCGCGACGCCATCGCCGGCCACGTGGCCGATCTCGCCGGGCAGGTCGCCCGCGACGCGGCCGCGGAGGGGCGTCTCTGCGCGCGGGTGACGGTCAAGGTGCGCTTCGCCCCGTTCCTGACGCGCACCCGGCAGTCCACGCTCCCGGCGCCGACGGCCGATCCCGGCACGCTGACCCGGGCGGCGCTCGCCGTGCTGGGCCGCTTCGACCTCGACCGGCCGGTCAGGCTGCTCGGCGTGGCGGTCGAGTACACCGCCCCCGAGGAGTGAGCCCCGGCCGGAACGGCCGGGGCTCATCCTTCCCCATGGTCAAAGCGGTGAGGACAAGGCTTCGTCAGCCCTACTCGCCACCCTTTTGCACATAGGAACGCACGAATTCCTCTGCGTTCTCTTCGAGCACTTCGTCGATTTCGTCCAGGATCGCGTCGACATCGTCAGTGAGCTTCTCCTGTCGCTCCTGCACGTCCGGCGCCGCCGAGGCCTCGGTCTCCTCAACTTCGGCCTCACGCCGGCCGGTCTGCTTCTGCCCGCCGGTGTCCTTGGTTGCCATGTCCTACCTCCGCTTGGGGGACTGCCTCTAAGGCATATCTTCCCCGAACCTGACGACATTTCGCGTCGAACAGCCTGCGATCTTGGCGGCTTGACTGGATAGCACTCCTATCCAATAATGGATGCACCTATGCACAAGGAGATCCCGACATGTCACCTTCTTCGCTGAGCACGGCAGGTGTGCTCCTCATCACAGTCCCGGGCGTCGCGTTCGGCGGCGTGACCCTGCTGCGTTTCCTCATGCGCAACGAACCGGGCTACCTGGACAACCCCGTCCGCAGGGGGCTGTGGCGGGCCGGGCACGCGCACGCCGGCGTCCTGGTGCTGTTCAGCCTGGTCGCGATGCTGTACGTGGACCAGGCGAGCCTTCCGGACGGCGTGAAGGCGTTGACGCGGACGCTCATCGTCGCCGCGCCCATCCTGATGCCGCTGGGCTTCTTCCTGTCGGTGGTGCGGCCGCGCGACACCAAGCCCAACCGGCTGATCTGGCTGACCGCGGTGGGCGGCGCGTCGCTGGCCGTGGGCACGCTGACGCTGGGGATCGGCCTGCTGTGAGCCCCGGGGGCGGCCCGGGGCCGCTCTACTCCCCGGTGCCGGTCAGCGCGGCGACCAGGTCGGCCGCGGTGCGGCAGCGGTCGAAGAGCTCGCCGACGTGGGCCTTGGTGCCACGCAGCGGTTCGAGCGTGGGCACGCGCTGCAACGACTCCCGGCCCGGGATGTCGAAGATCACCGAGTCCCAGGAGGCGGCGGCCACCGACTCGCTGTACTGGCTCAGGCAGCGCCCCCGGAAGTAGGCGCGGGTGTCGGTCGGCGGCAGCTCGATCGCGCGCTCGACCTCTTCCTCGCTGATCAGGCGCTGCATGCGCCCGCGCGCCACGAGCCGGTTGTACAGGCCGCGGTCGGGACGGATGTCGGAGTACTGGAGATCGACGAGCTGCAGCCTCGGGTGGGACCAGGGCAGGCTGTCGCGGGTGCGGTAGCCCTCCAGGAGCTCCAGCTTGGCGACCCAGTCCAGCTCGCGCGAGAGCTGCATCGGGTCCTCGGCCAGGCGGGTGAGCACCGACTCCCAGCGGTCGAGGACGTCCTTGTTCATCTCGTCCTGGGCGGTGCCGCGTTCCTCGACGTACTTGCGGGCCTGCTCCAGGTACTCCATCTGGAGCTGCACGGCGGTGAGCCTGCGGCCGTCGCGCATCGGGATCTCGTAGCGGCAGCTCGGGTCGTGGCTGACCGCCCGCAGCGACTGGACCGGGTTCTCCACGGCCAGGTCGCGGGTGAGGAAGCCCTCCTCGATCATGGCCAGGACGAGCGCGGTGGAGCCCAGCTTGAGGTAAGTGGAGATCTCCGACATGTTGGCGTCGCCGATGATCACGTGCAGCCGGCGGTACTTCTCGGGGTCGGCGTGCGGCTCGTCGCGGGTGTTGATGATGGGCCGCTTGAGCGTGGTCTCCAGGCCGACCTCGACCTCGAAGAAGTCGGCGCGCTGGCTGATCTGGAAGCCCTCGCCGCGGGAGTCCTGGCCGATGCCGACCTTGCCCGCGCCGGTGACGACCTGCCGGGAGACGAAGAACGGCGTCAGGTGCCGGACGATGTCGGCGAACGGCGTGGCGCGCCGCATCAGGTAGTTCTCGTGGCAGCCGTAGGAGGCGCCCTTGGCGTCGGTGTTGTTCTTGTAGAGCTGGATCGGCGCGTTGGACGGGACCGCCGAGGCGCGGGTGGCCGCGTCGTACATGACGCGCTCGCCGGCCTTGTCCCAGATGACCGCCGCCCGCGGGTTGGTGCACTCCGGCGAGGAGTACTCCGGGTGGGCGTGGTCGACGTAGAGCCTGGCCCCGTTGGTGAGGATGACGTTGGCCAGCCCGAGGTCCTCGTCGGTGAGCTGGCTGGGATCGGCGACCTCGCGGGCCAGGTCGAAGCCGCGCGCGTCGCGGAGCGGGTTCTCCTCCTCGAAGTCCCAGCGCGCTCTGCGCGCGCGGGCCGCCGAGGCGGCCAGGTAGGCGTTCACGACCTGGGAGGAGGTCACCATCGCGTTGGCGCCTGGCTGACCTGGTACGGAGATGCCGTATTCGGTCTCGATGCCCATCACCCGACGCACCGTCATGCAACACCCTCTGTTCGTCCGGATCTGCCTATCCGCCGTTTATATGCCCGAGCCTATGCCCTTCACAGTGCCCCGAGGCCACAGAGTTATGGCACCGACGCCTTTTCAATCTGTACGGCGGAGCTTGTTGTGATTTGCGGGGATCTGCGGGGCTTGAGTAGTCGCTGGATCGGCCGTTCGGCAAAGGAGTAGATCAGATACGACAGCACGACGGCGGCCACGGTCGTGACCAGGGCCACCGTCCAGGGGGGCAGGTCGCCGGTGAGCAACGGGATGAGCGCCGCCGCGGTGACCCCATGGAAGAGGTAAAGCGGGTAAGTGGTGGCGCCGAGCGCGGTGAGCGTCTTCGAGGGTTTGAGCCGGATCAGGCCGAGGGCGACCAGGGCCATGGCGATGAAGATCAGGGTGATGGTGACGATCACGCTGGTGTCGGTGACGGGCATGTTCTTGAACCCGGCGGCGTCGATCCGGCGGTGCACGCGGCCCAGCGCGGCGGGGATGGCCATGGCGTACCCGGCGGCGACGTACAGCCACGGGAGCAGGGCCTTGCGGTTGCGGTGGATGAGATACAGGGCCATGCCGGCGACGAAATAAGGGGCGTAGTCGGGCATGAGGATCTCGTTCAGCAGGTCGTTCTCGATCATCCTGGCGGCCAGCGCGGCGGCCAGCCAGACGCCCGAGAAGACCAGCACCCGCCCGTACGTGACGCCCACGATCACCAGGATCGCGATCAGCAGGTAGAAGCGCAGCTCGGCCCACAGCGACCAGTAGACGCCACTGGCGTCGGCCACCTTGAACAGCCGCTGGAACATGGTGGCGTTCACCAGGTACTGGCCTGGTGAAAGTTTTGGGTCCAGCGCGGTGGCGCCGGTCAGCCCGTACAGGGCCGCCACGGCGCCGAGGCTCAGCCAGTACGCCGGATACAGGCGCACCAGCCGCGACCGGGCGAACGCCCCGAGCCCCCGCCCCCAGACCGTCATGAGGATGACGAACCCGCTGATGACGAAGAACAGCTCCACGCCCAGGATGCCCAGCCCGGCGAAGGGCGCGAGCGGGGGGAACAGCGCGGCGGGCCTGGCCCCCCAGACCGAGGCGAAGGCCACCAGATAGTGGAAGGCGACGACCGCCAGGGCGGCGATGAAGCGCAGGAGGTCGAGTTCGGCCAACCGGCCGTCTCCCCGAGCATGCTTTGGCCGGTTAGGTTGGTGCACGCCCTTTTGACGACCCTGTGATCACTTTGGTTCCACAGGTCCCTCTGTTCCCACCAGCAACACGCGTGAGGCGGGGCCCAGAGCGATCGCCTCGCGGGTGCCCGGGTCGAGGGCGAGCAGCCCGGCGGCCCCCGCCGCGCCGCACTCCGACAGCGCCACCCCGTGCCCGGCCAGCAGGGCGGCGGCCTCGGCGGCCTGCTCGTCGGCCACGGTGACGAACAGGTCGGCCTGACGGCGCAGCAGGTCGAAGGCGATCAGGGACGGTTCGAGGCAGTCGAGCCTGCCCAGCCGGGTCGGCGCGCCGGCCGAGTGCACCGGCTCGCCCGCGCGGGCGCTCTCCAGCAGGCAGGGCGCGCCGTCGGGCTCGACCACGACGATCCTGGGCAGCTCGCCCCACCGGTCGCGCGTGTACCCGGCCGCGGCGGCGGCCAGCCCGCCGACCCCGGCCTGCACGAACACGTGCGTCGGCGGGATCTCGATCTCGTCGAACAGGACGGTGTAGCCGCGCATGACGTCCAGCGGGATGTCGTGGTAGCCCTCCCAGGAGGTGTCGGCGACCAGGCGCCAGCCGTGCTCCTGGGAGGCGTGCAGGGCGGCGGCCAAGCTCGCGTCGTAGTCGTCGCCCTCGCGGACGACCTCGGCGTCCAGGGCGCGCAGCCGGTGCGCGAACGGCTCGGGGACCTGGTGGCTGAGGTAGACGACGCAGCGCGCGCCGAGCTCCCTGGCCCCGGCCGCGACCGAGATGCCGTGGTTGCCGGCGCTGGCGCAGACGTACGTGGTGCCGCCGCCGTCGCGTTCGGACAGCCGGTGCACGGCGTAGGCCCCGCCGAGCGCCTTGAAGCTGCCCAGGCCCATGCGGCCGCTCTCGTCCTTGACGTGCACGGTGCCCGCCCCGGCCAGGTCGGTCAGGGTGTGCACGGGCGTGGGCCGGTAGGCTGGGTGCCGGGCGAAGTGCGCGCGGGCCTGCCGGGCGTGCCCGACGCCGATCAGCTCGCGGTCGCGTTCGGTGGAGGGCGTGCGGCCGGGGTTGAAGAAGTGCATGATCGCCATGCTAGGACGGGCCGGGCGTCGTTCCCCGGCACCCGGGCGGGTGTCACGTGGAGCGGTCGCGGGCGGCGGCCACGGCGGCCTGGCCGAGGCTGAGCCCGCCGTCGCCGGGCGGCACCCGGGTGTGGGTGAGCACCCGGAACCCGGCCGCGCGCAGGCGCTCGACGGTCCGTTCGAGCAGCAGCGCGTTCTGCAGGACGGAGCCCGACAACGCCGTGGTGTTCAGGCCGGTGCCGTCCCTCAGCATGACGCAGCAGCGTACGACGGCGTCGGCCACGCCGTTGTGGAAGCGGCCCGCGATAGTGCCGGGGCCGATCCCGGCCGCGACGTCGGCGGCGGCGGCCCGTACGAGGTCGGCGGCGTGCACGACGAGCAGGTCGCCCTCGGTGATGGTGGCCGCGTACGAGCCGGTCTCGGCGGGGTCGGCGCGCTGTTCGAGCTCGGCGGCCGCCTGCCCCTCGTAGGTGACGGTGTCGCGGATGCCGAGCAGCGCCGAGACGGCGTCGAACAGCGGGCCGGCGCTGGAGGTCATGGGCGCGCCCACCCCGGTACGGGTCCGGGCGAGCACGTCGGGCCAGTGGGCGGCGTTGCGGCGGACGACGTCCAGGCCCGGGTGCTCGTCGCGCAGGTAGGCGGCGGCCATGCGCCACGGCTGGCGGACCGCGGCCGCGCCGCCGGGCATCGGGACCAGGGCCAGGTGGCCGAGCCGGGTGCAGGAGGCCAGGTCGGCACGCAGGAACTCGCCGCCCCACAGCGTGCCGTCGAGGCCGTGGGCGGGCCCGTCGAGCGCCACCCCGATCACCGGGCCCGTCTCGCCGTTGTCGGCCAGGCAGGAGGCGATGTGGGCGTGGTGGTGCTGGACGCCGACGAGCTCGACGCCGGTCAGCTCCAGGGCGTGCCTGGTGGACAGGTAGCCGGGGTCGAGGTCGTGGGCGACGACCTCGGGGCGGATGTCGAACAGGCCGCAGAAGTGGTCGATGCCCTCGACGAAGGAGCGCAGGGTCTCCTGGTCGTCCAGGTCGCCGAGGTGCTGGGACAGGAACGCGCGCCGGCCGCGTACCAGGCAGAAGGTGCTGCCCAGCTCGGCGCCGCAGGCCAGCACCGGGCGGGGCGCGGGACGGCGCAGCGTGAGCGGCTCGGGCGCGTGGCCGCGGGCGCGGCGCAGCACGGTGTGCCCGCCGGACCACGGGCGCAGCACGGAGTCGTCGGCGCGCACGTGGATGGCCCGGTCGTGCACGAGGAAGGCGTCGGCGATGCCGCCGAGCCGGGTGACGGCGTCGGCGTCCTCGTGGGCGATGGGCTCGTCGCAGACGTTGCCGCCGGTCAGCACCATGGGCTCGGCCAGCTCCCGGAGCAGCAGGTGGTGCAGCGGCGTGTAGGGCAGCATCAGGCCGAGGTCACGCCTGCCGGGCGCGACCGCGTCGGCGACCGGCGCGCCGGGCAGCCGGGGCAGCAGCACGACCGGACGGGCGCGGCCGGTGAGCAGTTCGGCGGCCTGCCCGTCGACCGCGCACAGGCGGCGGGCCTGGTCGAGGTCGGCGACCATGACGGCGAACGGCTTCTCCGCGCGGTGCTTGCGGGCCCGCAGGGCCGCGGCGGCCTCCTGGTGGGCGGCGGGCACGGCCAGGTGGAAGCCGCCCAGGCCCTTGACGGCGACGACGCGGCCGGCCCGCAGCAGGCTCGCGCAGGCGGCGATCGGGTCGCCGCACAGGTCGGCGCCGCGCGCGTCCAGCAGGCGCAGGGACGGGCCGCAGGCCGGGCAGCAGGTGGGCTCGGCGCGGAAGTGGCGGTCGCCGGGGTCGTGGTACTCGGCCGAGCAGTCGGCGCACATCGCGAACCCGGCCATGGTGGTCAGCAGCCGGTCGAAGGGCACGCCGCGCACGACGGTGAAGCGCGGCCCGCAGTTGGCGCAGGCGACGAACGGGTAGCGGTGGCGGCGACCGGCCGGGTCGGCCAGCTCACGCAGGCAGTCGTCGCAGGTGGCCAGGTCGGCCGGGACGAGGGCGCGGCGCGGGCCGGCCGGGTCGCCGGCGGTGATGGTGAAGCCCCGGTGGCCCGCGGGCGCACCGCTGACGACGGTGACGCTCTCGATCTCCGACAGGGCCGGCGCGTCGCGCTCCAGCGCGGTCAGGAACTCCTCGACCCCCGCCAAGGCGCCCTCGACCTCGATGAACACCCCCTCGACGTCGTTGCGCACGCGCCCGGCCAGGCCGAGTCTGCTGGCCAGCGAATACACGAAGGGGCGGAAGCCCACGCCCTGGACGACGCCTTCGACGCGGACGTCCACCCGTTTGCGGACTGTCACAGGCCCCAGTGTGCGCCTCATCGAGCCTGCTTGTACGGCGGATGACGCGTGTCGCGCGCCCCTTCTGACGGCAGGCGCCCCACGGCTCTCCCGGCGAGCGCCCCACGTCGGGCCCGGCGAGCCCCCAGTGGGCGCACAGCGGACATGGAAAGGGCCGCGCGGTCGGCCGCGCGGCCCTTTCCAGCTGCTTCCCTACAGGTACTGGCCGGTGTTGGCGACCGTGTCGATCGAACGGCCGGCCTCGGTGCCCTGCTTGCCGGAGACCAGCGTGCGGATGTAGACGATCCGCTCGCCCTTCTTGCCGGAGATGCGGGCCCAGTCGTCGGGGTTGGTGGTGTTGGGCAGGTCTTCGTTCTCGGAGAACTCGTCGACGCAGGCGGTGAGCAGGTGCTGCACCCGCAGACCCTTCTGGCCGCTCTCCAGGAACTGCTTGATGGCCATCTTCTTGCCCCGGTCGACGATGTTCTGGATCATCGCGCCCGAGTTGAAGTCCTTGAAGTAGAGGACTTCCTTGTCACCGTTGGCATAGGTCACCTCGAGGAAGCGGTTCTCCTCGCTCTCGGTGTACATGCGCTCGACCACACTCTGGATCATGCCGTGGATGGTCGCCTCGCGAGAGTCGCCGTGCTCGGACAGATCGTCGGGGTGCAGGGGAAGCTCGGCCAGCAGGTACTTGGAGAAGATGTCCTTGGCCGCCTCGGCGTCGGGCCGCTCGATCTTGATCTTCACGTCCAGGCGGCCGGGCCGCAGGATCGCGGGGTCGATCATGTCCTCGCGGTTGGAGGCGCCGATCACGATGACGTTCTCCAGGCCCTCGACGCCGTCGATCTCCGACAGCAGCTGAGGGACGATGGTGTTCTCCACGTCGGAGGAGACGCCGGAGCCTCGGGTGCGGAAGATCGAGTCCATCTCGTCGAAGAACACGATCACCGGGGTGCCCTCGGAGGCCTTCTCACGAGCCCGCTGGAAGACCAGGCGGATGTGCCGCTCGGTCTCGCCGACGTACTTGTTGAGCAGCTCCGGGCCCTTGATGTTGAGGAAGAAGCTCTTGCCCGACTGGCCGGTCTTCTCGGCGACCTGCTTGGCCAGCGAGTTGGCGACCGCCTTGGCGATGAGCGTCTTGCCGCAGCCGGGCGGGCCGTAGAGCAGCACGCCCTTCGGGGGACGGAGCTTGTGCTCGCGGAACAGGTCGGCGTGCAGGTAGGGCAGCTCGATGGCGTCCCTGATCTGCTCGATCTGCCGCATGAGCCCGCCGATCTCCTCGTAGGAGATGTCGGGGACCTCCTCGAGGACGAGCTCTTCTACTTCGGACTTGGGTATGCGCTCGTAGACGTAGCCGGAGCGGGGTTCGAGCAGGAGCGAGTCACCGGCCCTGATGGGCTGGCCGACCAGCGAGTCGGCCAGTCGCACGACGCGCTCCTCGTCGGCGTGCGAGATGACCAGGGCCCGCTTGCCCTCGTCCAGCAGTTCCTTGAGCATGACGATCTCGCCGACCTCTTCGTAGCCGAGTGCCTCGACCACGTTGAGCGCTTCGTTGAGCATGACCTCCTGGCCACGCCTCAGCGAGTCGACGTCGACGGCGGGGCTGACGTTCACCCGGAGCTTGCGCCCTCCGGTGAACACCTCGATCGTGCCGTCTTCTCGGGCTTCAAGGAAGGTGCCGAAGCCGGACGGCGGCTGCGCCAGCCGGTCGACCTCCTCCTTGAGAGCGACGATCTGGTCCCTGGCCTCCTTGAGTGTGGCCACCAGGCGCTCGTTCTGGCCGGTCACGGCCGCGAGATTCGCCTGTGCCTCATGGAGACGCTCTTCGAGGACTCTGGCCTGACGGGGTGACTCGGCCAGCTTCCGCCTCAGCGCGGTGATCTCCTCCTGCAGGAAGGAGACCTGTGTTGAAAGATCAGCGACCTCCCGTTCGCGCTGCGCGGCTCGAGCCTCAGCATCATCGCGAGCTGCCACGCCCCGTCACCTCCTTCCCAGTCGAGGGCGACTACTAAGGACCTTACCTATCTCGGGCCCCTCCGTAACCTGGCCGGGCAGTGTTCGTCGAGTGACATGCAGTATTCGGTGAATAATCCCCAATGGTGCGTTTAATACTCCCAGCATATGAACACGGCGATCTGTTCCCGTGTCACGCACCAACGCACCCTCGTGGCCAAATTGTCATAGTTCCTCGGTGGTTCCCTTCGGTCGGCGGCGTCGCGGTGGCGGCGTCACTCCGTCTGCCATGCGACGGGCGCTGACGAGGAAGCCGGTGTGGCCGATCATCCGATGATCGGGACGAACCGCGAGCCCTTCGACATGCCAGTCGCGAACCAGGGTCTCCCACGCATGAGGCTCGGTGAAACACCCGTGATCGCGAATGGCCTCCACGGTCTTGGACATCTGGGTCGTCGTGGCGACGTAGCAGCAGATGACCCCGCCGGGGGTGAGGGCCTTGGCGGCGGCGTCGACGCACTCCCAGGGGGCGAGCATGTCGAGGATGACGCGGTCGACGTCGGTCTCGTCGATCGAGGAGACCAGGTCGCCGAGGGCCAGGCGCCAGTTGTCGTCCATGGGGCCGCCGAAGAACTTCTCCACGTTCTTGCGGGCCACCTCGGCGAACTCCTCGCGGCGCTCGTAGGAGGTCACGTGGCCCTCGGGGCCTACGGCGCGCAGCAGGAAGCAGGTCAGGGCGCCGGAGCCGACGCCGGCCTCGATCACCCGGGCGCCGGGGAAGACGTCGGCCATGCCGACGATCATCGAGGCGTCCTTGGGGTAGATGACGGCCGCGCCGCGCGGCATCGCGAGCGTGTAGTCCTGCAGGAGGTGGCGGAAGGCGAGGTAGGCGGTGCCGCCGGAGGACCGCACGACGGAGCCTTCAGGCTGCCCGATCAGGTCGCTGTGCGGGATGGCGCCCTTGTGCGTGTGGAAGACGCCGTCCTGCTTGAGCGTGATCGTGTGGCGCTTGTTCTTGGGGTCGGTGAGCTGCACCTGATCCCCTGCCTGGAACGGCCCATGCCTGCGGAAACCCATGGTGGCAAGGTTATATGGGTTTCTCCCGCGTCCGGACGCACGGTATCTATGGGGGATGCTCCCGCGCGACGTGATCTCCACCGGCCCCCTGATCCTGCGAATGCCCGCCGAGCCCGACGCCGAGGCCGTCGCGCGCACGATGGACGATCCCGTCACCGCCCGACATCTGCCGCTGCTGCCCTCGCCGTACCGGGCCGAGGACGCCCTCGCCTACCTGAAGTACGCCGAGGACAAGTGGGAGTCGGGCGGCGCGGAGTGGGCCGTCACCGAGGACGGCCGCTACTGCGGCGCGATCGGGGTCCGCCCGCCCGACCGCTGGGGCACGGCCGAGATCGGCTACGTGGTGGCGCCCTGGGCGCGCGGTAGGGGCGTGGCCGCCCGGGCCGCCAGGGCGGTCGCCGACTGGCTGGCCGACCAGGGGGTGCACCGGGTCGAGCTGCAGGCCGAGGTGGAGAACGTGGCGAGCCTCAAGGTGGCGCTCAGGGCCGGGTTCCGCGAGGAGGGCCGGCGGCGCAGGGCCAGGCGGCTGCGCGACGGGCGGTGGGCCGACCTGGTGTCCTTCGCCAGGATCGCCGGGGAGCCGGCGCCGGCCGACGAGCCGTACCTGCCCTTCTTCGACGGCGGCGAGCTGAACGACGGCGTGGTGCGGCTCGTGCCGCTCTCGGTGGACGACGCCGCCGAGTACCACCGGATGATGTGCGACCCGAGCGTGACGGCCTACTCCCTGACCCCGCCGGCCTCCCTGGCGGAGGACGAGCAGCGCTGCCGCTGCACCGGCTACTGGTGGGCCACCGGCCAGCGGATCGAGCTGGCGATCAGGGACGCGGCCACCGGCGCCTTCGCCGGGCACCTCCAGCTCATGCAGGTCGCCCCCGTGCTCGGGCAGGCCATGATCGGCTACTCGCTGGTGCCGGGCTTCCGCGGCAGGGGGTTCATGACCCGCGCGGTGCGGCTGCTGGTCGACTGGGCGTTCGCGCGCACGTCCCTGCACCGGATCGTGGCGGGCACCGACGTGGTGAACACGGCCTCGCACGCGGTGCTGGAGCGCGCCGGTTTCAGCAGGGAGAGCCTGCACCGGGAGCTGTTCCCGAAGCCGGACGGCACGCGGGCGGACGACGTGGAGTGGGTGCGGCTGCGGTCGTCGTGAAGGGCTCGGCCGGCCTGACCTCCTAAATGCGGAAAAATCGCAATTTCCTGTTGAGGGGTAGTCAAGAGCCGCGTCGAGGGTGATACTCCGGGGCACCGTTCGGAGTTTCGCGTGACCGGGCCGCGCGATCTCTTCCCCCTCTACCCGAGGGAATCACCGCGATGCCAAACAACCGTGTCGATATCGCCATGCGTGACCTCATCTCCGCGTTCTCCTGCCTGGAGGTCGCCGACGTGATCGATCGGCTCGCGCGCGCCGCGGCCGTCGTGGCGGGCACCGCGTACGCGGGGTTCGTCCACGTGGACGTGCTGCGGCGGGAGGCCCGTCCGGTGCACGTCCACGCGCCGCCGGGTGACCCGCTGCGGGTGCGGCGGTGGCTGACGGAGTCGGGGGTGCTGAAGGAGCTGGCCGTCGTGGAGGAGGCCCTGCGGCTGGCCCGGGACGAGACGATGGGCGAGCCGGGGTTCCTGGCCGTCCCGGTGCCGGCGCAGGTGCGCGACCACACGTTCGTGTGGGTGGCGGGACGGGGGTTCCAGGAGGGGGACGAGCATCTGCTGGGCCGGTTCGCGACGGCGGCGGGGCGGGCGGTGGAGGGCGCGCGCGGGCTGGAGACGGCCGTGCGGCTGTTCCGCGGCGTACGGACCTTCCGGCCCGGCTGACCCTTTGGACGGCCCGGATCCCGCTTTCCAAGAGGGCCGCCGATCAAGTCCGGACTTTTCCGGAAACGTCACGCGGCGATCACAGGAAATGCGTTCTCCGGTCCCGATATTTCGCATTCAGACGGGAAATATCAGCCATTATCCAAGCAATTCCAGCAACGGCTTCCCGGCACACGAACGCCCGCACTCCCGGCGAGGGAATGCGGGCGGACGGGACCTCGATCAGCCCCTCGGTCAGCCCCGGTGGGCCTCGAAACGCAGGGTGCGGGAGACGCCCACCCGGACCGTCGTGCCGGGCGCGATGGTGACCGGCTCGTTGGGCGGGATGTCGTAGAAGTTGGGGTCGCCGGGCGGCTGGATCTGGGTGCCGTTGACCGAGCCCAGGTCGACCAGGTTGACGTCCCAGCCGTCGAGGGCCACCCGCAGGTGGCGGCGCGAGACCGAGCCGTCGGGGCTGGTGACCTTGGCCGGCCTGGCCGAGCCGCCCGCCACCTCGGGCGCGCGCTCGGGATCACGGCCCAGCAGGTAGTCGCTCTCCAGCGGCAGCGCCGTGCCGTCGTCGAGGATGAGCACCCCGAGCGAGGGCCGCGGCCCCTTGTACGGCACCAGCGTCCGCTGCACCAGGGCGATGCCGCAGACGGCGCAATAGGGCACCCTGGGGTCGTTGAAGTGGTCGTTCTTGCAGTCGACCCCGTAGACCAGCGGACGGTCGCCGTGGTCGCCCTGCTGCTCCTGCGGCGGCGGCCCCGGGTGGTCGAAGTGCTCCGGCGGGCCCAGCACGGGCGGGGCCGGCTGGTCGAAGTGGTCGGGCGGGCCCAGGTGCTGCTGCTGGTGGTCGGCCATGCCGCCGCCGGCCGGCGGCAGGTCGTCGTAGGAGGGGAACTGCTGCGGGGGCTCGGGGTGGGACTGCTCCTGCGGGGGCAGGTAGGGAGGCTGGTCCTGGGGCGGGAGGTAGGGCGGCTGCTCGTGGCCGAACGGCGGCTGCTCCTGGCCGAAGGGCGGCTGGTCGTGCCCGAACGGCGGCTGGTCCAGCGACGGAGGGCCGGAGTGGGGGCCGGACGAGGGGCCCGGGTGCGGGACGCCGGCCTGCGCGCCCGAGGGCGGGCCCTGCTGGACGAGCGGCGGCTGGTCGGCCAGCGGGTAGGGAGGCCGCTCGACCGGTCGCTCGACCGGCGGCTCGACCGGCGGGGCCAGGTCGGGCTCCATGTGCAGGCCCGTGTTGGGCAGCTCGCTGGTGAGCGGCCTGGACCGGTCGGGCGCCTGCGCCTGGGGACGTACGTGCACCGGCTGGTCGGTGAGGTCGCCGATCAGGCCGCCGCCGTGGACGACGCCGCCCTCGAAGCCGACCGCGGGATGCGCGGCGCCGGCGCCGGGCAGGGTGAGCTCGACGCGCTCGACCGGGCCGCTGATCAGCCGGTCGGCCCAGGTCAGCGAGTCGCTGCCGGCCAGGCGCGTCTCGCCGCCCGAGGTGCTGACCGAGGCGGACGCGGAGCCGCTGACCAGCACCGCCACGCCGCCGCCGACGGGACCGGCGACCGCGCACGTGACCGGGTCGCCCGCCATGTTGGCGGCCAGCACCTGCGCCGCGCGGCGGGCCAGCGCCCGGCCGTCGCCGCCGGAGGCGGCGGTGTCGCGCAGCGCCTCGATCAGGCCGTCGGCGGCCGTCTCGCCCGCGTCGCACACCAGCAACAACCCGCCGACGTAGGCGACGAGCCCGTCACCGGGAAGGGGACGCACCACTCCGAAGCCCTGGCCGCTCATGCGCCCTCCCTCATGACGACCGTGCTGCGCTCATCGGTGCCCTCGCTGCGCTCGGTCACTCAACTCTCCTCCCCGGAAGCCGGCGATATTACGGCACCCGCACTGCCGTGCCGGCCACCAGCCATACGCATACCCAGGCGACGTGCCCGTGTCGCGGCCCAGGCGTCTCGATTCGGTGAACCGGTGGACCACGACCAACCCGTCAACTGTGCAAGTTCGGCCAAACAGAAGACTATCGGCCTGCCGTCCTGGCATCGAAATCGCCGGGCTACGGGAAGTGGCCGGACAAGACCTTAGCCGCAAACACGCGGGGCATGTCAGACCCCGGTGAAGACGCGGTTGACGTCGGCGGTGGCGAGCACGCCGTAGATCTCGCCACCGTGCTCCACCAGCAGGTACTCGCCGGCGGGGGCCGAGCGCATGGCGTCGATGAGCGGTTCGCCGGTCAGGTCGGCGGCGAGCACCATGGTGGGTTCGATCGCCTTGGCCAGCGAGGCCACGTCGACCCACGGCCGCCGGTGCTCGGGGGTGGCCTGGACGGCCGCCTCGTTGACGATGGCGACCGGCCGTCCGTCGTGGTCGACCACGACCAGGGCGCCCGCGCGCTGCTCGGTGGCCTGCCGCAGCGCCTCGGCCAGCGGCGTCTCGCCCGCCACCGGGATCGCCCTGCGGGCCAGCGCCCGCGCGTTGACCTGCGGGATGCGGGCGCGGATGCGGGCCACGCGCAGCGACTGGGTGGCGCCCATCCAGATGAAGGAGGCCAGCACCACCGGCCACAGCAGCTCGACCGGGTCGAACCCCTGCCCGCTCGTCATCGACGTCGCGAACGGCAGGACGACCAGGAGCACGGCCAGCACGCGCCCGCCCCAGGCGGCCACGACCGTGCCGGAGCCGGGGTTCTTCGTCAGCTTCCAGACGCCCGCGCGCAGCATGCGGCCGCCGTCGAGGGGCAGGCCGGGCAGCAGGTTGAACACGCCGACGATGAGGTTGGCCACCCACAGCTGCCAGATGAGCACCTCGGCGATGCCGCCGTCGTTGATCAGGTAGGTGTCGGCGAGCAGGCCCAGGCCCGCCAGGCCCAGCGACAGCCCAGGCCCGGCGGCGGCGACCAGGAACTCCTTGCCCGGCGTGGGCGGCTCCTTCTCGATCTCGGACACGCCGCCGAGGAAGTAGAGGGTGATCCGGCGCACCGGCAGGCCGAACATCTTGGCCAGCACGCTGTGGGCCAGCTCGTGCAGCAGCACCGAGACGTAGAGCAGCACGGCGAAGACGAAGGCCACCGCGTAGGCGACGGTGCTGTCCAGCTCGGGCAGCATGTCGCGCATGCGGGGGCCGAACATGACGGTGATGAAGCCGGCGACGATGAACCACGTCCAGGAGACGTACACCGGGATGCCGAAGGGACGCCCCATCCGAAGGCCGGGGAACTCCTGACGCGGGCTCTGCTCGCTCACCGCACTCCTCGTACGTCCATTACGTGCTGTTGCTGCCTCGATGCTACGCGCCCGATCACGTGTTCCTCGTCCCGGCGAGGGTTATTCTGTCGGGCTCTTGACCTAGAGTGCGGTGCATGACGTTGACCGAACCGGTGATCATCGGAGCTCTCTCCCCGTCCCGGGCAGGCGATTTCATGACCTGTCCCCTGCTCTACCGGTTCCGGGTCATCGACCAGCTGCCCGAGAAACCCTCCCCCGCGGCCGTGCGCGGCACCGTGGTGCACGCCGTGCTGGAGCGGCTCTACGACCTGCCGGCGCCGCGCCGCTCGGTGCAGGCGGCGCTGGAGCTGCTGGAGCCGCAGTGGCAGCGGCTGCTGGAGGACGACGAGCAATATGCGCGCATGTTCGCCGACGACGCCGAGCAGGCCGAGTGGCTGGCGCAGGCGCGGGCGATGCTGGAGCGCTACTTCACCCTGGAGGACCCGACCCGGCTGGAGCCGGCCGAGCGCGAGCTCTACGTGCAGGCGGTGCTGGAGGGCGGCCTGATGCTGCGGGGCTACGTCGACCGGCTCGACGTGGCGCCCACCGGCGAGGTCCGGGTGGTCGACTACAAGACGGGCAGCGCGCCCGGCCCCGACTTCGAGGCCAAGGCGCTGTTCCAGATGAAGTTCTACGCGCTGGTGCTGTGGCGGCTGCGCGGGGAGGTGCCCCGGCTGCTGCAGCTGGTCTACCTGGGCGGGCGCGGCGAGGTGCTGCGCTACGCCCCCGACGAGGCCGACCTGCTGGCCACCGAGCGCAAGGTCATGGCGCTGTGGACGGCGATCGAGCGGGCGCTGGAGACCGGCGAGTGGCGGGCGCGCCGCAGCAAGTTGTGCGACTGGTGCGACCATCAGGCGCTGTGCCCCGAGTTCGGCGGCACCCCTCCGCCGGTGCCCGACCGTCAGCCCGGCGACACCGTGCGCAGCAACCGGCGCGCGGCCACCGACGAGCTGTAGCCCTCCGACAGGCCGCCCCTTATCCTCCCGAGGGAGGAGTTCCAGGCTCTCACCTGGGCCTACAGTGAAGCGGTGCGGATCGACCGACCCCTGTTCCACGACACGGCCCTGGCCGTGGTGGTGGCCGCGGCCTCGGTGACGCTCTTCCTCCTCTACGGGCCCGAGCGCCTGCAGCCGCCGGAGCTGGCGCCCGAGGGCATGCGCGCGCCCGACGGGCTCGGGGCGGCGCTGCTGGTGCTGGCCGCCGCGCCGATCGCGGTGCGCAGGCGCTGGCCGCTGGCGGCGCTGTGCGCGGGCCTGGTGCCCGAGACGCTGCTGACCTCCCTGGGTTACGGCGCCGGCGCGTCGGGGGTGTCGGGGCTGGTGCTGCTGTACTCGGTGGCCTCCAACCGGGGGCTGGCGGTGGCGCTGGGCGGTCTGCTGGTCTCGCTGCTGACGTACACGGTGGGGGCGCTGGCCGGGCCGGTCACGCTGCCGGGCCCGAGTGAGCACGTGGTGGCGATCGTGGTGCTGCTGGCGGTCTGGGGGGCGGGCAGGAGCCTGCGGCTGCGGCGGGCGTACCTGGAGGAGCTGCGCGACCGGGCGTCCAGGCTGGAGCGGGCCCACGCGGCCGACACGCGGGCCGCGCGGGCCGAGGAGCGTTCGCGCATCGCCCGCGAGCTGCACGACGTGGTGGCCCACCACGTGAGCGTGATGACGGTGCAGGCGGCCGCGGCGCGGCGGGTGCTTTCCGCCGATCCCGACCTGGCGCGGGAAGCGCTGTCGGCGATCGAGAACACCGGGCGGCTGGCGATGACGGAGATGCGCAACATCGTGGGCGTGCTGCGTACCGACGCGCGGGCCGAGCTGGGGCCGCAGCCGGGCGTGGGCGACCTGCCCGGGCTGGTGGAGCAGATGCGCGAGGCGGGGCTGCCCACGCTGCTGCGCGTGGAGGGCGAGCCGCGGCCGCTGCCCGCCGGGGTCGACCTGGCCGCCTACCGGCTGGTCCAGGAGGGGCTGACGAACAGCCTGCGGCACGCGGGGGCCGGGGCCGAGGCGGTGGTCACCGTCCGCCACGCCCCCACCGGCCTGGACGTACGCGTCGAGGACGACGGCAAGGGCACCGCGCCGGCGACCGACCGGCCGGGCCACGGACTGGTCGGCATTCGCGAGCGGGTCGCACTCTATGGTGGAATTCTGAACATCGGTCCGCGACCGGGGGGCGGTTTCGAGGTGCGGGCGAGCTTCCCGTTGAAGGACGGCCAATGACGATCAGAGTGCTGCTGGTGGACGACCAGCCGCTGCTGCGCACGGGATTCCGGCTGATCTTGGAGGCCGAGTCCGACATCACCGTGGTCGGCCAGGCCGGCGACGGCAAGGCCGCGATGGAGCAGACCAGGGCGCTGCTGCCCGACGTGGTGCTCATGGACATCCGCATGCCGGGCGTCGACGGCATCGAGGCGACCCGCAGGATCGTGCGGGAAGCCGCGCCGACGGCGCACGTGCCGAAGGTGCTGGTGCTGACCACGTTCGACCTCGACGAGTACATCGTGGAGGCGCTGCGATCGGGGGCGTCGGGGTTCCTGCTGAAGGACGTGCCGCCCGACGAGCTGGTGCAGGCGATCCGGGTGGTGGCGGCCGGCGACGCGATCGTGGCGCCGAGCGTGACCAGGCGGCTGCTCGACCGGTTCTCCAGGCGGCTGCCCTCGGCCTACGAGCAGGCCACGCCCGCCCGGCTCGACCGGCTGACCGAGCGGGAGCTGGAGGTGCTGCGGCTGATCGCCAAGGGCATGTCCAACGCGGAGATCGCGGCCAAGCTCGTGGTGAGCGAGACGACGGTCAAGACGCACGTGGGCAACGTGCTGACCAAGCTGGGGCTGCGCGACCGGGTGCAGGCCGTGGTCCTGGCGTACGAGACCGGGCTGATCACGCCCGGCGCGCTGTCCTGAGGCCGCCGCCCCCGGCAGGAGGGCGGCGGCCAGGGGCGGTCAGGCGGTCAGGCCTGGGTCGCCGCAGCGGTCGCGGCGGCGGGCGCGTTCTCCGGGAAGTGGCAGGCCACGCGGTGGCCGCCGGCCATGGTCTCCAGGGGCGGCTCGACCGTCTTGCAGATCTCCTGCGCCTTCCAGCAGCGGGTGTGGAAGCGGCAGGCCGGCGGCGGGTTGAGCGGGCTGGGCACGTCGCCGGTGAGCCTGATGCGCTCGCGTTCCTTGCGCGCCTTGGGGTCGGGCACGGGCACGGCCGACAGCAGGGCGTTGGTGTAGGGGTGCATCGGCGAGCTGTAGAGGCTCTTGCGGTCGGCGATCTCGACGATCTTGCCCAGGTACATGACCGCGACCCGGTCGCTGATGTGGCGCACCACCGACAGGTCGTGGGCGATCACGACGTAGGTCAGGTCGAGCTCGTTCTGCAGGTCCTCCAGCAGGTTGACGACCTGGGCCTGGATGGACACGTCGAGCGCGGAGACCGGCTCGTCGGCGATGATGAGCTTGGGCTTGAGCGCGAGCGTGCGGGCGATGCCGATGCGCTGCCGCTGGCCGCCGGAGAACTCGTGCGGATAGCGGTTGTAGTGCTCGGGGTTGAGGCCGACCAGGGCGAGGATGTCCTGGACCGCCTTCTTGACGCCGTTCTCGGTCTGCACGCCCTGGATGCGGAACGGCGCGCCGACGATCGTGCCGACGGTGTGGCGGGGGTTCAGCGACGAGAACGGGTCCTGGAAGATCATCTGCATGTCGCGGCGGAGCGGCCTGAGCCTGCCCTGCCCCATGTGCGTGATGTCCTGGCCCTCAAAGAGGATCTTGCCGCCGGTCGGCTCCAGCAGCCTGGTGACCAGGCGGCCGGTGGTGGACTTGCCGCAGCCGGACTCCCCCACCAGGCCGAGCGTCTCGCCCTTGAAGACGTCGAAGCTGACCCCGTCGACCGCCTTGACGGCGCCGACCTGCCGCTTGAGCAGGCCCTTCGTCACCGGGAAGTGCTTCTCCAGCCCTTGGACGGAAAGAAGCGGCTCGTTCGCGGTCACCGTCTCGCTCACTGGCTCTCCAGCACTGGCTTGATCTCGTTCTCCCACAGCTCCCGCCGCTCCGTCCTGCTCATGTGGCAGCGCACCAGGTGGCCGCCCTCGGTCTCGATCAGGCCGGGCACCTCGCTCCTGGCCTTGTCCCCGGTGCGCTCGGCGTAGGGACAGCGGGGGTGGAAGGCGCAGCCCGGAGGCACGTTGATGAGGGACGGCGGCGAACCCTTGATCGGCAGCAGCCGTTCGGTGGGCTCGCGGTCGAGGCGGGGCATCGATCCCAGTAGACCCCATGTGTAGGGGTGCTCGGGACGGTAGAAGATGTCGTCGGCGGTGCCGTACTCGATGCACTTGCCGCCGTACATGACCAGGATGTCGTCGGACAGCTCGGCCACCACGCCCAGGTCGTGGGTGATGATGATCAGCGCGGAGTTGAACTCGCGCTGCAGGTCGACCATGAGGTCGAGGATCTGGGCCTGCACGGTCACGTCGAGCGCGGTGGTCGGCTCGTCGGCGATGAGCAGTTCGGGGTCGCACGACAGCGCCATGGCGATCATCGCGCGCTGGCGCATGCCGCCGGAGAACTCGTGCGGGTAGGAGTCGACCCGGCTGTGCGGCTCGGGGATGCCCACGCGGCCCAGCATGTCGACGGCGTGCTTCTTGGCGACGGCCTTGGAGACCTTGTGGTGGATCCGGTACGCCTCGATGATCTGGTCGCCGACCGTGTAGAACGGGTGCATCGCCGACAGCGGGTCCTGGAAGATCATCGCCATCTTCTTGCCGCGCAGCCCGCGCACGTGCTCCTGCGAGGCGCCGACGAGCTCCTCGCCGTCGAGCCAGATCTCGCCCGAGACGTTGGCGCCCTTGCCCTTGTGCAGGCCGAGGATGCCGAGGCTGGTCACCGACTTGCCCGAGCCGGACTCGCCGACGATGCCGAGCGTCTTGCCGCGTTCGAGGCTGAAGGTCAGACCGTCGACGGACCTGACCAGGCCGTCGTCGGTCGGGAAGTGGATCTTCAGGTCCTTGACGTCGAGAAAGGGACTCACGCCAGCCTCACTCTCGGGTCAACGACCGCGTAGAGCAGGTCGACGATCAGGTTGGCCAGGATGATGAAGGCCGCCGCGACGATCGTGACGCCCATCACCTGGGGAAGGTCGTTGTTGCTGATGGCGTCGACGGCGTACTTGCCGATGCCGGGCAGCGAGAAGGTGCTCTCGGTCAGGACGGCGCCGCCGAGCAGCAGCCCCAGGTCGAGGCCGAACATGGTGAGCACGGGGGTGAGCGTGGCCCGCAGCCCGTGTTTGAGCACCACCTTCCGCTCCGCCAGGCCCTTGGCCCTGGCCGTGCGGATGTAGTCCTCCGACATGGTCTCCAGCATGCCCGCCCGGGTGAGCCGGGCGTAGCCGGCGGCGTACAGGAAGGCGAGCGTCACCCAGGGCAGCATGAGGTTGTTGGCCCAGGTGAGCGGGTCTTCGCTGATCGGCACCCAGTCGGCCACGTCGCCCACCAGTCCGAGCTGGTCGCGGAAGATGGCCAGGGAGACGATGCCGGTGAAGAAGATCGGCAGCGAGACGCCGGCCAGCGCGATGCCCATGGACAGGCGGTCGAAGAAGCTGCCGCGGCGCAGCGCCGACAGCACGCCGGTGGCCACGCCGAAGATGACCCACACCACGGCCGCGCCGAGCGCCAGCGACAACGTGATCGGCAGGCGGTTGAGCAGGTCGGGCAGGACCGGGTTCTGGCTGACGTAGCTGTAGCCGAAGCAGGGCGCCGGGCAGTGCTCGATGCCGGGGCCGTAGTTGCGGTCGACGCCGACGAAGATGCCCTGCACGAAACGTCCGTACTGGACCATGATCGGGTCGTAGAAGCCGAGGCGCACAGCCGTGTCGTGGATCACCTCGGCGTTGGCCGCCTTGCCCACGTACCGGGAGGCCAGGTCGTCAGCGGACATCCCAGCGAGCCGAGGCACGAGGAAGAAGATGGCGAACGTCGCGATGCTCACCACGAAGAGCAGCATGACGGCCGCTATCAACCGTCTGAGAATGTATGTGAACACTGATCTCGGCCATGGCGGCCGGGCCTTGTGGGCCCGGCCGCCGAAGCCTTCACCTGCTTTCGGTACGTGACGTTCCGGCAGTATGCGCCGTTGCTACTGGGTGCTCAGCGTGAGGAACTCGTACATGCCCCAGTTCTGGGAGACGAAGACGTTCTTCAGCTGCGGCGGCCGGTAGAACAGGCCGTGCGCCCAGACGTAGGGAAGGATGTACGACGACTCCATGACTTCCTTGTCGACCGCGGCCCAGATGGCGTTGCGCTTGGTCGCGTCGGTCTCGCCCGCGGCCTGGTCGATCAGCTCGTCGATCTTGGGGTCCTTCACGCCGAGGTTGGTGTTACCGGCGGGACGGATGACCCGGCTGTCGACGATCTGCTGGAAGAAGCCGAAGCCCTCGGGGTAGTCGGCGCCCCAGCCGTAGACCATGAGGCCCAGGCCGTTCTTCTTGGCGAAGTCGGGCTTGCCGGCGTAGAGCTTGAAGTAGTCACCCTGCGGGAAGCCCTTGAGCTCCAGCTTGATGCCCACGCGGCCGAGCGACTGCTGCAGCGCCTCGGCGGTCTGCTTCTCGGCGGAGCGCTCGTTGCGGAAGGAGATGGTGGTGCTGAAGCCGTTGGGCTGGCCACAGGCCGCCAGCTCCTCCTTGGCCTTGGCGACGTCACCGGTCGGGTTGGCCTCGACGCCGTAGGGGTCGATCTTCTGGTAGCCGGTCATCTTGGCCGGCATGAGGCTGAGTGCCACGTCGCCACCGGCGTCCGGGCCGCCGTAGGCGCCCTGGATGGCCGAGCGGTCGGTCGCGTACTGCACGGCCTTGCGGCAGTGGATGTTGTCGAACGGCGGCACGTCACCGTTGATGTTGGTGAACCAGGTGCGGTCGATCGGGGCCGAGTCGGCGTACTGCTTGACCTTCTCGTCCGTCAGGACCGTCTTGCGGGCGTTGGCCGCCACACCGGTGCTGTTGACCTTGACGTCGATCTTGCCGGAGAGCAGGCGCTGGTCGAGGTCGTCCTCGTTCTGGCCGAGCAGCACCTCGATGGAGTCGTTGAGCTGCTTGCGGTTGGGGTCGGTCGCCGCGTCCCAGTTCGGGTTCTTGACGAGCTCGATGCGCTTGGTGAGCTCGTGCGCCTTGAACATGTACGGGCCGGTCGCGACCGGGTGCTCCTTGTACTTCGAGCCGGTGTCCTTGGCCTCGGGCACGGGGGCCGTCTGCGGGAGCATGGCGAAGTAGTCGAAACCGCCGTACGCCTTCTTCAGGTGGAAGACGATCGTCTGGTCGTCGGGCGTCTCGATCGCCTTGAGGTCGTCGAGCTTGCCCTTCATCTTGTACGGGCCGGTGTAGCCGCCGAGGTCGAGCCAGTCGTTGAAGTACGTCGGGCCGCTGGGCAGGATGTCCTTGTCCAGCGAGCGCGCCACGCCGTACTTGACGTCCTTGGCGGTCACCGGGGTGCCGTCCTCGAACTTGACGCCCTTGCGCAGCTTGTACGTCCAGGTCTTGCCGCCGTCGCTCGGCGTGCCCAGGCCCTCGGCCAGGTCGCCGACGAGCTGCAGGCCCTCCTCGCCGGGGACCGGCTTGAACATGGTCAGCGCACGCGTGTAGAGGCGGGCGAAGTTCCAGGCGTAGCCGTAGTACATGTCGCCCGGGTCGACCGAGTCGAAGTCGCCGGGCATGCCCATGTGGAGCGTGCCGCCGGCCTTCTCCGACGGGTTGATGACCGCCGTCACGCCCGCGTTGTACTTGCTGGACGGCTTGTCGTCGCTGCCCGAACCGCTGGTGTTCTTGCTGCCGCCACCGCCGCCGCCACACGCGGAGACGACCACGGCGAGAGCGGCGGTCACCGCGATCGCCGACGCCTTAGATCTCATCTTCATCGACCTGACACACCCCTTGAATCTAGGAGTTGAGAGAACTTGCGGATAACTACTCACGAGGCCTTATCGGGCCTTGGGATCGAACGCGTCCCTGAGGCCGTCACCGAGCAGGTTGAACGCCAGCACGGTGATGAAGATCGCGAGGCCGGGGAAGATCATGAAGTTGGGCGCCACGTCGTAGTTGTGGACCGCCTCAGCCAGCATGCCTCCCCACGTGGGGGTCGGCGGCCGCACGCCCACGCCGAGGAAGGAGAGTGCGGCCTCGAACAGGATGTTCGACGGGATCAGCAGCGTCGAGTACACGAGGATCGGCGCGAGCAGGTTGGGCAGGATCTCCTTGAACAGGATCGTGTGGCTGCGCGCGCCCAGGCTTCTTGAGGCGTCGACGAACTCCCGCTCGCGCAGGGAGAGCGTCTGGCCTCGGATGATGCGCCCGATGTAGGGCCAGTTGAAGAAGCCGATGATGAAGACCAGCAGGCTGATCCTGAGGGTGTCGCCCGACATGCCGAACGCCTTGTCGGGAATGACGCCCGCCAGCGCCAGCGCGAACACCAGCAGCGGGAAGGCGAGGAAGATGTCCATGAGACGGGAGATGACGGTGTCGACCCAGCCGCCGAAGAAGCCGGCGATCATCCCCATCACCGTGCCGAGCACCACGCACAGCAGAGTCGCGAAGAACGCGATCAGCAGGGAGATGCGGGCGCCGTACAGGATCCGGCTGAACAGGTCGCGGCCCGTGGTGGGCTCGACACCGAACAGGAAGTCCCAGCTCATGCCGCCGAAGGCGCCGATCGGAGCCTGGATCGCCGGGTCGATCTTCTCCCGGTGCCATTCGGCCGGGTCGTGACCGAACCACGACACCAGCAGCGGCGCGAAGATCGCCACGAGGATCAGCAGGACGATGACGATGCCGCCGATCATCGCGATGCGGTCGCGCTTGAGGCGCATCCAGGCGATCTGCCCGAGGGAACGCCCCCGGATGACTGAAGACTCCGCCCCCTCAAGAACGGTCTCCGGCCCGGCCTCGACGGCCGAGCCAGGAACATCGAGCGGTGCGGTCATGCCAGTGGCCCCCTGGATTCCAGACGACGTCGTCCGTGTCGGCGCGACCCGGTCAGGGTAGTGCGCCCGTGCAAGGCGAGTCCGCGCAGTCGCGGCCCCAGGAGGCAGAATCTATGGCCTGAGCTGGTATGACCAGTCCCTCAGCGCTCGATGTGGCTCAACTGTGATTGACGCGAAACTTATTCGTATCGATCTTGATGAGAATGTCTACAGCCCGTCCCGGTTGGGTCTCGGAACTGTGACAGTGCCGATCCACGACCGATTCCGTCCGAAATCAGCTGATGCCGCGGCGCTTCAGCAGAGCCTCGATATCGGAGAAGTCATCGTCGCTCTTGGGCGTCTTGGGGGCCACCGACGGCTGCGGCTTGTTCGCTACGGGCTGAACCGACGGCTTCCCGTCCGGCTTCCCGCCCGGCTCGGGGGCCGCCTTCTTCTTGCGGCCCACGGACAGCCTGCGGCCGCGCATGAACCCGGAGACGACGAACAGCACGGCGGCCAGACCCGCCACGGCCACGCCGGCCCACACCATCGGGTTGAGCACCAGCCCGGTGACGAACCCCACCGCGGTCGCCCCGATCGTCCACAGCGCGCTGAGCGCGCCGGTCAGGTAGGCCGCCACCGGCAGCAGCGACCAGGCCGCCAGCCGCATCCCCGCGGCCGCTCCCCTGCGCCTGAAGGCCAGGAAGCTCAGCACCAGCCCTACCGCCGTCACCCCGGCGCACAGCGGCAACCAGGCGATCTGATTGAACATTGAGGCCGCCCCTCGTCTCGACTACGCCTTCCATCCTGGCACGCGAAACACGGGCGGCCCCTCCTCCGCGAGGACCAGACGCCCCCTAGGGGATCAACGCGCGCAGATCGGCGACCCCGATCTCGGCCAGCGAGGAGACCACCAGGCGGCCGGGAGCCGGCTCGACGGGCAGCAGGTTCGGGACGGCCACGACGGCGCAGCCCGCCGCCGTGGCGGCCGCCACGCCGTTGGGTGAGTCCTCCAGCACGACGCAGCGCACCGGCTCGACACCGAGCAGCCGGGCGGCCTTGAGGTACGGCTCGGGGTCGGGCTTGGTCCGCTCGACGTCGGCGGCGGTGACGACGACGTCGAAGCGGTCTCTGCCGAAGCCCTTGAGCACGGCCTCGGCGATCTCCTTCATCGAGGAGGTGACCAGGCCGACCGGCACCCCCTCGTCACGCAGGGCCTCCAGCAGCTCCGCGGCCCCCGGCATGACCCCGACGCCCTCCGCCAGGCGCTCGACCATGCCGGAGACCATCCACTCCTGCACCGTCGACGCCGGCACGTCGGCGCCGGAGACGCCCAGCATGTAGTCGAGCGTGCGCTCCATGGAACCGCCCACCAGGTGGGCCTGGTGCTGTGGCGTCCACTCGGCGCCGAGCCGGGCCATGACCCTGGTCTCGATCTCCAGCCAGACCTTCTCGCTGTCGACGAGCAGGCCGTCCATGTCGAAGAAGACCGCTTCCACGGGTTGTTCCCCCCGGATCTAGACGTTGAAGTACTTGGCCTCGGGGTGATGGGCGACCAGCGCCGAGGTGGCCTGTTCGGGGTGGAGCTGGAACTCCTCCGACAGGCTGACGCCGATGCGCCCGGGCTCGAGCAGCTCGAACAGCTGCCGCTGGTCCTCCAGGTTGGGGCAGGCGGGGTAGCCGAAGGAGTAGCGGCAGCCCTGGATGTTGACCTTGAGCATGTCGTCGAGCGTCTCCTGGCCGCCGATGCCCCACTCCGCGCGCACCCGGGCGTGCCAGTATTCGGCCAGCGCCTCGGTGAGCTGCACCGACAGGCCGTGGAGCTCCAGGTAGTCGCGGTAGGCGTCCTTCGCGAACAGCTCGGCGGTGGCCTGGGAGATCTTGGCGCCCATGGTGGCCACCTGGAAGCCGACCACGTCGACCTCGCCGGAGTCCTTGCCCCGGAAGAAGTCGGCCAGGCACAGGTGCCGGTCGCGGCGCTGGCGCGGGAAGGTGAAGCGGGTGCGCTCGTTGCCGTCGTCGCCCAGGATGATCAGCGAGTCGCCGTCGCTGACGCACGGGAAGTAGCCGTAGACGACGGCCGCCTCCAGCAGGCCCTCGGTCTGCATGCGCTCCAGCCACATGCGCAGCCTGGGCCGGCCCTCGGTCTCGACCAGCTCTTCGTAGCCGGGCCCGTCGCCGCCCCTGGTGGGCTTGAGGCCCCACTGGCCCAGGAACAGGGCGCGCTCGTCGAGGAAGGCCGCGTACTCGGCCAGCGAGATGCCCTTCACCACGCGGTCGCCGTGGAAGGGCGCCGCGGGCACCGGGTTGTCGGCGGCCACGTCGGAGCGGGCGGGCAACGCCTCGACCGGGGTGCGCTGCAGCACCGCGCCGGTCTTGACGCGCCGCTCGCGCAGCGGCGGCAGCGTGGCGCCCACGACGCCCCGCTTGACGGCCATGAACGAGTCCATCAGCCGCAGCCCCTCGAAGGCGTCGCGGGCGTAGCGCACCTCGCCCTCGAACAGCTCGGCGAGGTCCTGCTCGACGTAGGCGCGGGTGAGGGCGGCGCCGCCGAGCAGCACCGGGTACCTCTCCGACAGGCCCCTGGAGTTCATCTCCTCCAGGTTCTCCTTCATGATGACCGTCGACTTCACCAGCAGGCCGGACATGCCGATCACGTCGGCCTTCTGCTCGTCGGCGGCCTCCAGGATGGCCGAGACCGGTTGCTTGATGCCGAGATTGACCACCTGGTACCCGTTGTTGGACAGGATGATGTCCACGAGGTTCTTGCCGATGTCGTGCACGTCGCCCTTGACCGTGGCCAGCACGATGCGGCCCTTGGTCTCGCCGTCGACGCGGTCCATGTGCGGCTCGAGGTAGGCCACGGCGGCCTTCATCACCTCGGCCGACTGCAGCACGAACGGCAGCTGCATCTGGCCGGAGCCGAACAGCTCGCCGACCGTCTTCATGCCGTCGAGCAGCACCTCGTTGATGATCTCCAGCGCGGGCCGCTGGCTGAGCGCGTCGTCGAGGTCGGCCTCCAGGCCCTTGCGCTCGCCGTCGATGATGCGCCGCTTGAGGCGCTCCCACAGCGGCAGCGCGGCCAGTTCCTCGGCCTTGCCGGCGCGCATGGCCGCGGCGTCGACGCCCTCGAACAGGTCCATGAAGCGCTGCAGCGGGTCGTAGCCCTCGCGGCGGCGGTCGTAGACCATGTCGAGCGCGACCTGGCGCTGCTCGTCGGGGATGCGGGCCATCGGCAGGATCTTGGACGCGTGCACGATGGCCGAGTCGAGGCCGGCGTTGACGCACTCGTTGAGGAACACCGAGTTGAGCACCATGCGGGCGGCCGGGTTGAGGCCGAAGCTGATGTTGGACAGCCCCAGCGTGGTCTGCACGCCCGGGTAGCGGCGCTTGAGCTCGCGGATGGCCTCGATCGTCTCCAGGCCGTCGCGCCTGGTCTCCTCCTGGCCGGTGGCGATGGGGAAGGTCAGGCAGTCGACGATGATGTCCTCGACGCGCATGCCCCAGTTGCCGGTCAGGTCCTCGATGAGGCGGCTGGCCACGCGCACCTTCCAGTCGGCGGTGCGGGCCTGGCCCTCCTCGTCGATGGTCAGCGCGACGACCGCCGCGCCGTGCTCGCGCACCAGGCGCATGATCTTCTGGAAGCGGGAGTCGGGGCCGTCGCCGTCCTCGTAGTTGACGGAGTTGACGGCCGCGCGGCCGCCGAGCATCTCCAGGCCGGCCTGGAGCACGGCGGGCTCGGTGGAGTCGAGCATGATCGGCAGCGTGGAGGCGGTGGCGAAGCGGAACGCCAGCTCCTTCATGTCGGCCACGCCGTCGCGGCCGACGTAGTCGACGCACAGGTCGAGCATGTGGGCGCCGTCGCGGGCCTGGTCGCGGGCGGTCTCCACGCAGTCGTCCCAGCGGCCCTCCAGCATCGCCTCGCGGAAGGCCTTGGAGCCGTTGGTGTTGCAGCGCTCGCCGATGGCCAGGTAGGAGGTGTCCTGGCGGAAGGGGACCGTCTGGTAGAGGGAGGAGGCGCCGGGCTCGGGGTGGGGGCGGCGCGCGGCGACCTCCTTGCCGCGCACCCGCTCGACCACCTGGCGCAGGTGCTCGGGGGTGGTGCCGCAGCAGCCGCCGACCAGCGACAGGCCGTAGTCGCGGGCGAAGGTCTCGTGCGCGTCGGCCAGCTCCTGCGCCGACAGCGGGTAGTACGCGCCGTCGGAGGTGAGCACCGGCAGGCCGGCGTTGGGCATGCACGACAGCCTGAGCCGGGAGTGGCGGGCGAGGTAGCGCAGGTGCTCGCTCATCTCGGCCGGGCCGGTCGCGCAGTTGAGCCCGACGATGTCGACGCCGAGCGGCTCGATCGCGGTGAGCGCGGCGCCGATCTCGGAGCCGAGCAGCATCGCGCCGTTGGTCTCGATCGTCACCTGGGCGATGATCGGGACGTCGCGGCCGGCGGCCTCGACGGCCCGCTTGGCGCCGATGACGGCGGCCTTGACCTGGAGCAGGTCCTGGCAGGTCTCGATGATGAGCGCGTCGGCGCCGCCCGCGATCAGGCCGGCCGCGTTGTCGCGGTAGGCGTCGCGCAGGTTCCGGTAGGGCAGGTGGCCCAGGGTCGGCAGCTTGGTGCCGGGCCCCATCGAGCCGAGGACGAAGCGCGGCTGGTCGGGCGTGGACCAGTGGTCGGCCCGCTCGCGGGCGATGCGGGCGCCGGCCTCGGAGTACTCGAAGACGCGCTCGCCGATGTCGTACTCGCCGAGCGCGGCCAGGTTGGCGCCGAAGGTGTTGGTCTCGACACAGTCGACGCCGACGGCGAAGTAGGCGTCGTGCACGCCCTGGACGATGTCGGGGCGGGTGACGTTGAGTACCTCGTTGCACCCCTCGTGACCCTCGAAGTCGTCGAGCGTCGGGTCCTGCGCCTGGAGCATCGTGCCCATAGCCCCGTCGGCCACGATCACGCGCTGGGACAACACTTCTCGGAAGGACGGGGAGATGCTCATGCCGTAGAGCTTATCGGGTGCGTCCCGACCGCTTATTCTTCCGCCTGTCAATTGACGTGGCGTCCAACAAGGCCCTGACACCCATGACCGTTCTGCCCCTTTTGGGATGATCCGCTAGGGGCGAACGAAAGGGAGGGGTGAGAGCTGCGGGACGGGGGATAGTCGCGTGGTGGGCTGGGCGAAAGGGGTGGGCCGGTGGCTCGGAGCGTTCGCGGGGAGATCGGTGACGCCGACGCCTGCTTACCGCATAGGCTTAGCGCGATGACGGAGAGAGGAGGCGACACGTGATCGAGCTCGAAGGGCTGCCCGAGCTCGTCGACCCGGTGCTCATTGCCGCGTTCGAGGGCTGGAACGACGCGGGCGAGGCTTCCAGCGGTGTGATCGCCCATCTCGAGTCGTCCTGGAAGGCCGAGCCGCTGATCGCGCTCGACCCCGACGACTACTACGACTTCCAGGTCACCCGTCCCGTGGTGGAGATGGGCGACGGGCTCACCCGGTCCATCGTGTGGCCGACGACGCGGCTGTTCCACGCCCGTCCGCCGGGCAGCGAGCGCGACGTCGTGCTGCTGCGCGGCATCGAGCCCAACATGCGCTGGCGTTCCTTCTGCGCCGACATCGTCAAGGTCTGCCACGAGCTGGGCGTCGAGCTGGCGGTGATGCTGGGCGCGCTGCTCAACGACTCGCCGCACACCCGTCCCGTGCCGATCCTGGGCGGGGCCACCGACGAGGCGCTGGCCCGCTCGACCAACCTTGAGCTCAGCCGCTACGAGGGCCCCACCGGCATCGTCGGCGTGCTCCAGCACGCCTTCGGCGAGGCCGGGCTCGACGCGATCTCCCTGTGGGCCTCGGTGCCCCACTACGTCGCCCAGCCGCCCAACCCGAAGGCCACCCTCGCGCTGCTGCGCCGCATGGAGGACGTGCTGGAGATCCCGATGCCGCTCGGCGACCTCGACGAGGAGGCGCGGGCCTGGGAGCGCGGCGTCGACGAGCTGGCCTCGCAGGACAGCGAGGTGGCCGAATACGTCAAGGAGCTGGAAGAGCGCAAGGACGCCGCCGAGCTGCCCGAGGCCAGCGGAGACGCGATCGCCGCCGAGTTCGAGCGCTACCTGCGGCGACGCGACCGCGACACCGACGGCTGACCTCCGACCGCGCCTGTCGGGGCAGGCGTCGGGACCGGCGGCCGACTGCTTCAACGCCGCTGCCGGCCGGCCTCGGACCGTTCTGATGCCCGCAGTCGGCCCGGCTCTGACCGTTCTGATGCCGCTGTCGGCCCGGCTCCGACCGTTCTGATGCCGCTGCCGGCCGGCCTCTGACCGCCTACGTCCGGGTGGGTGCCGGGGTGGGCTGACGGCTTTCGAGTGCCTGGTCGAAGCGGTGCCAGATCAGGGCGGTCACGGCGGGGTCCGGGGCCAGCGGGGCGGTGACCAGGTCGGCGCCCGCGCCGGTCAGCCGGTCGTGGAAGAAGCCGGGGGCCAGCACGTACGAGGCGACCACCACCCGGCCACCGGACGTCGTCCGCGCCTGATCCACCGCCTCGCGCAGGGACGGCGTGCCCGACGCGGCGAAGGCCGCCGTGACCGGGCGCGACAGACGTACCGAGAGCCGATGGGCCGCGGCGCGCACGTCGGCGAGCCCGGCGGGGTCCGAGGAGCCCGCGGCGCCCAGGATCACCGTGTCGGCGGCGCGCAGCCCGGCTCGGTCCAGCGTGCGGACGAGTGCCGAGGTCAGCAGGCGGTGCGGCCCCAGCCGGTCGGCGACCAGCGCGTCCGGGCGGCGGGCGGCGATCACCTCGGGCAGGTCGATGTGCACGTGATAGCCGCCGGCCAGCAGCAACGGCACGACGACCACCGGCCCCGCCACGGCGGGCAGCACGTCCTTGAGCAGCGGGCCGCTGATCTCCAGGAAGGCCGGCTCGACCCGGCGCCCCGGACGGGCCCGGCGGACCGAGCCGGCCAGCGCGGCCAGGGTCCGCTCCCCCGCCGCGCTCCGCGTCCCGTGCGCGGCCAGCACCAGCGTGGGCAACGGTCCGGCCGCCGGCACGGGGGCGGGCAGGGTGGGCCGGTGGGAGGTCACGGGGTCGGCTCGTGGGAGCAGGCCAGGCGGTAACCGCGTTTGACGACCGTCTCGACGATGCCATGCGGGCCCAGGGCGCGGCGCAGGCGGGTGACGGCCATCTCCACCGCGTGCTCGGCCGAGTCGCGGGCGGTGCTGCCCGGCAGGACCGTACGCAGGTCGGCGCGGGAGACCACGTGGCCCGGTTTGTCGGCCAGGCGTTTGAGCACCGCCATCGGCGCGGGCGGCAGGGGACGCAGGTCGCCGTCCACGACGACGGCGTGGCCGCGGATCTCCAGCCGGTGCCCGCCCGCCACCAGCCGGGTGACGCCGTGCTCGGGCAGATGCCTGGCCAGGACGCGGGCCAGGGCCCCCAGCCGGGCGCGGTCGGGCAGCAGGGCGCGTACGCCGCGCGAGGTCAGCGGCTCGGCCGTCACCGGGCCCACGCACGCGGCCACGACGGGCCCGCCGAACGCGGCCAGCAACGCCTCCTCCAGCCCGTCGGACCGGGCCGCGCCGAGCATCGCGTGGACGGCGGGCGCGCTGGTGAAGGCCACCGCGTCCACCGCGCCGGAGACGGTCTGGCTGATCAGGCGGCGCAGGGGCGAGATGTCGCGGTAGGGCAGCCATCGGTAGACCGGGATCTCGATCACCTCGGCCCCGGCCCGGCGCAGGTCGGCGACGAAGGCGGTGAGCGGCTCGCCGTGCTGCTGCACCGCGATGCGGCGGCCGCGCAGGTCCTGGGCGAGGAGGTACTCCTTGATCTCGTCGCAGGACTCGGTGGCGGGCGTCCAGTGGTCGGTCAGGCCGGCGGCCCGTACGGCTCCTCTGGCCTTGGGGCCGCGGGTGAGCAGGCGCGCGCCGGCGAGGTGGTCGCCGAGGTCGGCGGACAGGCCCCATCCTTCGGCGGCGGCCATCCAGCCGCGGAAGCCGACGCCGGTGGTGACGACCAGGTCGTCCAGGGGGGCCTGGAGGGTGTGGCGGGTGGCGGCGAGCAGGTCGGCGTCCTCGGCCAGGGGCACCAGGCGGATGGCCGGGGCGCTGACGACGCGGGCGCCGCGCCGCTCCAGCAGCGCGCCGAACTCCTCGCGCCGCCGCGTGGCGGTCACCCCGACGGTGAACCCGGCCAGCGCGTCGGGCGCCGTCTCGGGAGACGACCCGGCGGCCGCGAGACCCGCCGTCCCGGGTGACGATCCATCGGGCGCGAGGCCCAAGGGCTCGGGGGACCACCCGGCGGCCGCGAGGTCCGTCGGAGGCGCGTCCGCGCGGTCCCGTGGGCCTTCGGCGGCGGTCATGCCGTCACCTCCGGGCGGGAGATCCACCCCAGGTGAGCCGTCCGGCCCGGGCGGGCGGGCCGGCTCAGGCGGGCGGGCCGGCCTGGGAGGGGTCCGGGCGGGGGGCCGGGGATCACAGACGCGGGTGACGCAAGTGAGATCACCCTCCGATCCTGCTTTCGGGTGGTTTCACCCCTGGGTCTCCTCTGTTACCGCTGTGCTACAAGGCACGGCCTCCAGGGTTGAGGGCAGCCGGCGGCGGGAACCGTTCCGCATGACGATCACGGCGTTTCGGGGAGTTGCGGGTGACGGTCCGGCCTATTCGCGTGTTCGACGATCCGGTGCTCCGCGCGGTCGCGGAACCGGTGCACGACTTCGACCGGGAGCTGCGGCGCCTGGTGAAGTCCCTGACGCTCACCCTGCGGGCGGGAGCCGGCCGGGCGGGCCTGTCGGCTCCGCAGATCGGCGAGCCGGTTCGGGTGGTCGTCTACTCCTACGACGGACGTTCCGGCCATCTGGTCAACCCGCGGCTGGAGCTGTCGGAGCGGCGGATCACCGCCGACGAGGCGTGCCTGTCCGCGCCGGGCCTCTGGCGTCCGCTGGAACGCTCCTACATGGTCACGGCGCGTGGCCGCGACATGTTCGGCAAGCCCGTGACGCTACGGGCGCTGGGCGTGCTGGCGAGGGTGCTGCAGCACGAGACCGACCATCTCGACGGCGTGCTGTTCAGCGACCACCTCGAAGCTGCGGAGCGGGAACGTTTCCTGGCCGAGGCGCTGCCGGCGAGCTGAGCTCCCGCCGCTGCTCGGGGTCGGTGCCGCCCCACACGCCGTGCGCCTGCCTGGTGTCCAGCGCGTACTCCAGGCAGGGTCTGCGCACGGGACACCGGCCGCAGATCGCCTTGGCCTTCTCGACCTGCGAGCGACCGGGCCCTTCGAGCGAGATCGGGAAGAACAGTTCGGGGTCCAGTTCCAGGCAGGCCGCCCGGCGTGACCAGTTGAGCATCATCATGCTCATCGCGCCTACCCATGCCTTCCGACGTCATACCTCGGCCAGCAACCGGTCCCAGTCCTCCAGGAACCGGGGCAGGCCGTACCGGGCCAGGGCGGCGGCCCGCGCGGCCTTGCCCGCCTGGGCGGCCCGCTCGGGGTCGGCGACGAACGCGTGCAGGGCGTCGGCCAGCACGTCCACCTTGGTGGAGATCACCCCGGCCTCCTGCGGCACCGCCTCGACGGCCTCGGTCGTGGCCAGCGCCACGACCGGCAGGCCGAGGGTCATGGCCTCGATGAGGGCCAGGCCCAGCGACGTCCAGCGGTAGGGGTGCAGGTAGGCGCGTCTGCGGGCGAGGGCGGCGTGCATGACGTGCTGCGGCAGGTCCTCGTAGGTGCCGTACGGCAGGCCGTCCACCTTCATGCCGAACACGTCCAGCGGCACGCGCTCGGCGAAGCGCGGCAGCAGGTCGGTGCCGGCGACCCTGGTACGGCGTACCGGCTCGTTGACCACGACGCCTGCCCTGGCCAGCTCGCCGGTGTACAGGTGACCCGGGTCGGGGACGCCGTGCTCGATCACGCGGGTGCGGGCCCGGCCGTTGTCCCAGAACAGCTCGTTGAAGTGGGTGACGTGCACGAGCGTGATGTCGTCCTGGCCGGACAGCGGATGCCTGGTACGCGGGACGTCGCCGGCCGGGGTGTTGTGCTCGACGTACACGCCGGGCACCGCGCGGCCGAGCCAGTCGCGGGCCAGGTCGATCTCGTACGGCCGCTGGTAGACGACGACGTCGATCGGCTCGTCGCGGATGCGGTCGTACGGCACCTCGCGGGCGTTGGCGGGCCAGTCGTAGGTGGCGGCGCGCCCCCGGCCGTCGGGACCGCGGCCGGGCACGAGCGGCAGCACGTAGTCGTGGCCGCCGCTGACAAAGGCGCTGGTCCACGCCCCGTGGACGTGCCAGACGAGGATCCTCACCAGCGGCTCCAGCCCATGGCCCGGGCCCAGGGCGCGGCCGAGACCGCCGCGACGGGCGCCTCGGGCGCGCTCAGCACCCGTTCCACGACGTCGGTCAGATCCTCGGCGACCTCGGCCGCCTGTTCGATCTCCTCCTCCAGCGTCTGCAGCGTCGGCACGAGGATGCCCCGGGCCCCCGCGGCCCTGGCAGCCTCCATGTCCCTGCCGATGTCGCCGACCACCACGCAGTCGCGCGGGCTGACGTCGAGGACGGCGGCCGCCCTGATGACCAGCCCCGGCGCCGGTTTGCGGCAGGTGCAGCCGTCGGCGTCGTCGTGCACGCAGATGGCCCACGCGTCGAACGGCCCGAGCAGCTCCTCCACCCTGGCGTTCACCTGGTCCATCTCGTCCGGCGAGAGCAGGCCCTTGGCCACGCCGGACTGGTTGGTGACCACCGCGACGGGCACGTCGGCCCGGCGGAGCCTGCCGAGCGCCTCGACCGCTCCCGGCATGGGCTCGACGAGGCGCGGGTCGCCGTTGTACGGCACGTCTTTGATCAAGGTTCCGTCCCGGTCGAAGAGGACGGCCCCGGGACGTCGCTTTTCGAACACCTCTCACCTCCGTCGCATGACCGGCAGCTACCCGGACCAGAAACCGGCAAACAACTACAAAGGGTGACCAATCCCAGGCGGTTATGCCCGTTTTCGCATCGTCTGAGGTGACCGAAGGTTTGAGAGGCGCTTCTCTCGGTAGCGGTTCTCGACATCTGCGGGGGAGGAAACGATGAAGTTTCTCGGCATCAACGCGATCTTCCACGATCCGGCCGCGGCCCTGGTCGTCGACGGGAGGATCGTGGCCGCGGCGGAGGAGGAGCGCTTCAGCCGCCGCAAGCACGGCAAGCGGCCGCTGGCGTTCTCCGCGTGGGAGCTGCCCGAGCAGGCCGCCGCGTGGTGCCTGGAGGAGGCGGGCCTGTCCCCCGAGGACCTGGACGCCGTGGCCTACTCCTACGACCCGGGCCTAGTCGTCCAGCGGCCCGAGGGCGACTGGGAGGACCTGCGCACGAAGTACGCCGTCAGGGCCCCCGCCTTCCTGGCGACCGCGCTGCCGGGCCTGGACCCCGGGCAGGTCTCCTACGTCCCGCACCACGTGGCGCACGCCGCCTCGGCGGGCCTGGCCTCCCCCTGGCGGGACTGCGCGGTGCTGGTGTGCGACGGGCGCGGCGAGAACGTCTCCCACCTCGCCGGCCGCTACCGCGACGGCGAGCTGGAGGTGCTGGCCGCCCAGGAGCTGCCGCACTCCCTCGGCCTGATGTACGAGGACGTCACCCAGCACCTGGGATTCCTGCGGTCCAGCGACGAGTACAAGGTCATGGCCATGGCCTCCTACGGCCGGCCGCGCCACCTGGAGTCGCTGCGCGAGATCGTCCACACGACCGGCGACGGCGGCTTCCGCGTCGAACCGGTCGACTGGAACGTCTACGTCAAGGCCCTGGACCGGGGCGAGCCCTGGACCTCCGACCACGCCGACCTGGCCGCCAGCGTGCAGGCCCGGCTGGAGGAGGTGCTGCTGGAGCTGGCCCGCTGGCTGCACGAGCGCACCGGCGAACGGCGGCTCGCACTGGCCGGCGGGGTGGCGCTGAACTGCGTGGCCAACACCCGGCTGCTGGACGAGGGGCCGTTCGAGGAGGTGTGGGCCCAGCCGGCCGCCGGCGACTCCGGCACGGCTCTGGGCGGCGCGCTGCACCTGGCGCAGGCCTACGGCGAGCCGGCCGGTCCGATGCCGGGCGCCGCGCTCGGGCGCGGGTTCACCGACGAGGAGCTGGGCGCCTGGCTGGACGTGGCGCGGGTGCCGTACACGCGGCCGGCCGACCTGGGCGCGGCGGTGGCCGCCGAGCTGGCCGCCGACAAGATCGTGGCCTGGTTCCAGGGCCGCGCCGAGTACGGGCCGCGCGCGCTCGGACGCCGGTCGCTGCTGGCCCATCCGGGACACGCGCGCAACACCGAGCGGCTCAACGACGTCAAGGGCCGGGAGCAGTTCCGGCCGATCGCGCCCATGGTCCTGGAGTCCAGGGCGCCGGAGATCTTCGGGCGGGGGCCGGTGCCCTCGCCGTACATGTTGTTCGTGCACGACGTGCGCGAGCCCTGGCGGGAGCGCATCCCGGCGGTCGTGCACGTGGACGGCACCGCGCGCATCCAGACGATCTCGCCGGCCGACGACCCGCTGATGGCGCGGGTGCTGACCGAGTTCGAGGCGCGTACGGGGCTGCCGGTGGTGGTCAACACGAGCCTGAACACCGCCGGCCGGCCGATGGTCGACGATCCCCGGGACGCGCTGGAGTGCTTCGGCTCCTCGCCGGTGGACGTGCTGGCGCTGGGGCCGTACCTGGTGCGGCGTGGGGAGGTGTTCGCCTCGTGATCACCGTCGTGATCCCCACCATCGGCCGCGCCACGCTGCGGCGGACGCTGGAGGCGGTGGGCCGGGCGACGCCCGTGATCGTGGTGGACGACCGGCGGGCGCGGTCCGCCGCGCTGGAGCTGCCCGATCACGTCCGGGTGGTGCGCTCGGGCGGGCGGGGCCCGGCCGCGGCGCGCAACGCCGGCTGGCGGGCCGCCGGGACGCCGTGGGTGGTGTTCCTGGACGACGACGTGATCCCCCGTCCCGGGTGGGCCGAGGCGGTCTGGAAGGACCTGGTGGACCTGCCGGAGGACGTGGCCGGGAGCCAGGGCCGGATCGAGGTGCCGCTGCCGGCCGGCCGGCGTCCCACCGACGCCGAGCGGAACACGGCGGGGCTGTCGGAGGCCCTCTGGGTGACGGCCGACATGGCCTACCGGCGTTCGGTGCTGGAGCAGACGGGCGGATTCGACGAACGTTTCCCCCGGGCCTACCGGGAGGACGCCGACATCGCGCTGCGGGTGGCGCGGGCGGGGCACCGGCTGGTCATGGGCGAGCGGGTGACCACGCATCCGGTGCGCGAGGACGGGTTCTGGGCGAGCGTGCGCTTCCAGCGCGGCAACGCCGACGACGCGCTGATGCGGCGGCTGCACGGCCCGCGCTGGCGTCAGGCCATCGGCAGCTCCGGGGGCAGGCTGCGCCGCCACGCCGCCACCTCCGCCGCCGCCCTGACCGCCGCCGCCCTCGGCCTGGCCGCCACCCTGCCCCGCCGCTCCGGGAGCGGACTCGCGGGCGTGCGGCCCCACGGACAGCCCCACAGACGGCCCCACAGACGGCCCCACAGACGGCCCGGCAGGCGGCGCGCGACCGGCGGGTGGCGGGCGTTGCCGGTGCTGGCCGCGGTCGCCGGAGCCCTGTGGGCCGCGATGACCGCCGAGTTCGCCTGGCGGCGCATCGCCCCCGGGCCGCGTACCCCGCGCGAGGTGTGGCGCATGGCCGTCACCAGCGTGCTGATCCCGCCGGTCGCCTGCGTGCACCGGCTTCGGGGGGAATGGAGGTGGCGGCGATGAGACGTCGCGATTCGGCGGCTCGGTGCGACCGCGGCCGTACGAACGCCACGCGGTGCCGCGGGAAGGCCGGACGGGCCCCCCGCGCCCGCAGGCCCGCGGCCGCGGAGGCCGCGCCCATGGAAGCCACCACCGCGGAGCCCGGCACACCGGAGGCGGTGGCGTGCCGGACGGCCGGAGAGCACGGCGGCGGCCGGGGGCGCGTCCTGGTGGCGCGGCTGGACGACGCCGGTGACGTCCTGCTGGCCGGCCCCGCCACCCGCGCCGTCCGCACGCTCGCCGACGAGCTGGTCTTCCTGGCCGGCCCGAACGGCCGGGCCGCCGCCGAGCTGCTGCCCGGTGTGGACCGGGTGATCGAGTGGCGGGCGCCGTGGATCGACCACTCCCCCGCCCCCGTCTCCAGCGCCCAGGTGGCCGACCTCATCGCCCGGGTCAAGGGCGTGGACGAGGCGGTGCTCCTGACCTCCTTCCACCAGTCGGCGCTGCCGCTGGCCCTGCTGCTGCGGATGGCCGGCGTGCGGCGCGTCTCCGCGATCAGCAACGACTACCCCGGCTCACTCCTGGACGTCCGGCACGTCGTGGACGAGTCCATCGACGTGCCCGAGGCCGAGCGCATGCTGGCCCTCGCGCGGGCGGCCGGGTTCGATCTGCCGCCCGGCGACGACGGCGAACTCGCAGTTCGGCGGCCATTGCCGGATATAGGCCGAGAAACAGGGCATCTCCTAGGCGTCGGCGCCGCTGCCGATGAACGCTCGTACGTCGTGGTGCATCCAGGGACGTCAGCCCCTGCCAGAACGTGGCCGGCCGACAGGCACCGGCAGGCTGTCAGGGAGCTGGTGGACGACGGGCACCGGGTCGTCGTGACCGGCACGGAACGTGACCTCACCGCCTACGTGGCCTGCGACGCGGCAGTCGACCTCGGGGGCAGGACCACGCTCGCCGAGCTGGCCGCCGTGATCGAACGTGCCGGCGTGCTCGTGGCCGGCAACACCGGTCCCGCGCACCTGGCCGCTGCGGTGGGCACGCCGGTCGTGAGCCTGTTCGCCCCTGTCGTCCCCGCCGCCAGATGGGCCCCGTACGGGGTGCCCACGGTGCTGCTCGGCGACCAGCAGGCGCCCTGCTCGGGAAGCAGGGCGCGCACCTGTCCGGTGGCCGGGCACCCGTGCCTGTCCATGGTGACAAGTGAGCAGGTGGTCAAGGCAGTGAGGGAGTTGATGCAGTGAAGGTCGATCTCATCTCCGAGCACGCCGATCCGCTGGCGGCCATCGGTGGCGTGGACGCGGGCGGCCAGAACGTCTACGTCGCGCACCTGGCGATCGCGCTGGCCGAGCGCGGTCACACGGTCGTCGTCCACACCAGACGCTCGTCGCGGTCGCAGCCCGGCGCGGTGGCCATGGCGCCCGGCGTCACGGTCGAGTACGTCACGGCCGGCCCGGCCGCGGTCGTGCCGAAGGACGAGCTGCCGCCGTACATGCCGGAGTTCACCGAACGCCTGGCCGAGCGGTGGGCGGCGAACCCGCCGGACGTGGCCCACGCGCACTTCTGGATGAGCGGCCAGGCGGCCCTGCGGGCCGCCCATGGCGTGCCGGTGGTGCAGACCTTCCACGCGCTCGGGACCGTGAAGCGGCGCTGGCAGGGCGAGGCCGACACCAGCCCGGCGCACCGGATCGACGCCGAGCGCGAGATCGGCAAGCGGGCCGACGCGGTGCTGGCCACCTGTAGCGACGAGGTGAGCGAGCTGTGCGCGATGGGCGTCCCCGAGCGGCGCGTCACGGTGGTGCCCTGCGGGGTGGACCTGACGGCGTTCCGCCCGGACGGGCCGGTCGCGCCGCGCGCGGGCGCCAAGGTGGTGCTCAGCATCGGCCGGATGGTGCCGCGCAAGGGCGTGGACACCATGATCGCCGCACTGCGCCAGATCCCGGACGCCGACCTGGTGATCGCCGGCGGCGGCCCGGACGACGACGGGGAGACCGAGCGGCTGCGCGACCTGGCCGCGGCCTACGGGCTGCGGGAGCGGGTGCACCTGATCGGCAGCGTCCCGCGCACGCACGTGCCCGCGCTGATGCGCTCGGCCGACGTCGTGGTGACCGTCCCCTGGTACGAGCCCTTCGGGATGGTCCCGATCGAGGCGATGGCCTGCGGCGTGCCCGTCGTGGCCTCCGCGGTCGGCGGCCACCTGGACACGGTCGCCGGCTGCGGCGTGCTGGTCCCGCCGCGCCGCCCCCGGGCGCTGGCCAGGGCGCTGCGCGACGTGCTCGCCGACGGGCGCAGGCGCGAGGCGCTGGGCGCCGCCGGAGCCCGGCGGGCCCGCGAACGGTACGGCTGGTCCCGCATCGCCGAGCAGACGGAGGCGGTGTACACGCAGGTCATCGACGGCAAGCTCGGCCGCCTCGCGGCTCTGGGGGGTTGATCATGGACAGACATCTGGAAAAGCTCTGGAACACGCTGGAGCAGGTCGACGGCCACGCGGTCACCATCCGTGCGTGGGGCGGGAAGCTGGCCGGCGTGCTGTCGGCCGGCGGCCGGCTGCTGGCCTGCGGCAACGGGGGGTCGGCGGCCGAGGCCCAGCACCTGACGGCCGAGCTGGTGGGCCGCTTCAGGGTCGACCGGCCGCCGTACGCGGCGATCCCGCTGCACGGCGACAGCTCCTCGATGACCGCGATCGCCAACGACTTCGGCCACGAGGAGGTCTACGCCCGCCAGGTGCGGGCGCACGGCCGTCCTGGGGACGTGCTGGTGTGCCTGTCGACCAGCGGCGGCAGCCCGAACGTGCTGGCCGCGGCCAGGGCGGCGCAGGAGGTCGGCATCGCCGCCTGGGCGCTGACCGGGCCCGCGCCGAACCCGCTGGCCGAGCTGTGCGACGAGGCGGTGGCCGTGCCCGCCGAGGAGACGGCCACCGTCCAGGAGGTGCACCTCGCCATGATCCACCTGCTCTGCGACGCCATCGAGGAGGCCGTCTGATGGGCCCCCTTGTCGTCGTCGGCGACACACTGCTCGACGTGGACGTCGAGGGCGACAGCGAGCGGCTGTGCCCGGACGCGCCGGTCCCGGTGGTCGACATCTCGGCCGAGCACGCCCGCCCCGGCGGCGCGGGCCTGGCCGCGCTGCTGGCCGCGCGGGACGGCGCGGACGTGGTCCTGATCACCGCGATCGGCGACGACCCCGACGGGCACCGTCTGTGCGCCCTGCTGTCGGAGGAGGTCGAGCTGGTACGCCTGCCGCTGAACGGCGGGACCGTGCGCAAGACCAGGGTCAGGTCGAGGGGCCAGACCACGCTCAGGCTCGACACCGGCGACGGCGTCGCCCGGTCCGACCCGCTCGGCGAGATCCCCGAGGAGGTCACGGCCGCGGTGGCCCGCGCGGGCGCCGTGCTGGTCTCCGACTACGGCAGGGGCGTGGCCGCGTCGGCCGGGGAACTGCTGCGCGAGGTGCGCGTACCGGTCGTGTGGGACCCGCATCCCCGGAGCGGGCCGCCGATGCCGGGCTGCGCGCTGCTGACGCCGAGCGAGGCCGAGGCCAGGATGTTGTGCCCGGACGGCTACCGCGGCCCCGACCACGCGGCCCGCCGCCTGGTGCGGGAGCTGCGCGCCGGGGCCGTGGCGGTCACCACCGGCGGCGACGGGGCCACGCTGGCCGTCCAGGGCGGTCCGCTGACGCGCGTGCCGGCGCCGGTGACGGCGTCCGGGCGGGACGCGTGCGGCGCCGGCGACCGGCTGGCCGGCGCCGCGGCGCTCGCGCTGCGCGACGGCGCGGACGTCGTGGAGGCGGTCACCATCGGCGTCGGCGAGGCCTCGCGCTTCGTCGAGCGCGGCGGGGCCGCCACCGTCCGGACGCATGAGCAGCGGCTCGGCGACCGGCCGCGCACCGCGCTGGAGGTGGCCAGGCTCACCCGCGCGCAGGGCGGCCGGCTGATCGCCACGGGCGGCTGCTTCGACCTGTTGCACGCGGGGCACGTGAGCCTCCTGCGGCGGGCCAGGGCGCTGGGCGACGCTCTCGTCGTCTGCGTCAACTCCGACGACTCGGTGCGCCGGCTGAAGGGCCCGTCCAGGCCCATCGTCGGCGCGCGTGACCGGGTCGAGGTGCTGCGGGCGCTGAGCTGCGTGGACGCGGTCCTGGTGTTCGAGGAGGACACCCCGGCCGAGTCCATCGAGCTGCTGCGGCCCGACGTGTGGGTGAAGGGCGGGGACTACGAGGGGGAGGTCCTGCCCGAGTCAAAGGTCCTGGAGCGGCTCGGCGCCGAGTTCGTCGCGCTGAGCACGCTGCCGGGACGTTCGACCAGCAATCTGATCAGGGAGATCCAGTGAATATTTTGATCACCGGGGGCGCCTCCGGACTCGGCCTGGCCACCGCCGAAGCGGTCGAGAAGGAGGGCTGGCGGGCGCTCGTCGTCGACGTGCGCGAGCCGGACCAGCGCTTCGACCACGTCACCGCCGACCTGGCCGACCGCGGGCAGGCCGAGCGGGCCGTGCACGAGCTGGCCGAGCGGGCCGGCGGCCTGGACGGGGTGGTGACCGCGGCCGGCATCGACGCCTGCGGGCGCCTGGAGGACGTGCCCGCCGACGACTGGGAGCGGGTGATCCAGGTCAACCTGCTCGGCACGGCCGCCGTCGTACGGGCGGCGCTGCCGTACCTGAAGCGGACCCGCGGCAAGGTGGTGACCTGCGCCTCGACGCTCGGGCTGCGCCCGCTGAGCGACGCCTCGGCGTACTCGGCCTCGAAGTTCGGCGTCGTCGGCTTCACCAGGGGGCTGGCGGTCGAGCTGCGCGGCGAGGTGGGGGTGACCCTGCTGATCCCGGGCGGCATGCGGACGGGCTTCTTCGACGGGCGTCCCGAGCAGTACAAGCCTGGCCCCGAGGCGGGCCTGAACGACCCCGCCGACGTCGCCCAGACCGTCGTGTTCGCGCTCCGGCAGCCGGCCGGGTGCGAGGTCAGAGAGCTGGTCGTCTGCCCCTCGACGGAGACGTCATGGCCCTAGAGCTGCTGGCGCTGCGCGGGCTCGGCCTGGGCGACCTGCTCACGGCCGTTCCCGCGCTGCGGGCGCTGCGGCAGTCCTTTCCCCGGCACCGGATCACGCTGGCCGCGCCGAGGTCCCTGGAGGCCCTGCTGCCGCTGATCGGCGCGGTGGACGCCCAGGTGGACGTCGCCGGGCCGGGCCCGGTGCCGTTCGAGCGGCCCGACATCGCGGTCAACCTGCACGGCAAGGGGCCGCAGAGCATCGAGGCGCTGCGTGCCACCGACCCGGCCCGGCTGATCAGCTTCGGCGTCGGCCCGCAGTGGCAGGACGGCGTGCACGAGGTGCGGCGGTGGTGCGGCCTGCTGGAATGGCACGGCATCCCCGCCGACCCGCAGGACCTGACGCTCGGCGTCTCCGACCGGACGGGCCCCGTGATCGTGCATCCGGGCGCCGCCTACCCGGCGCGGCGCTGGCCGCCCGAGCGGTTCGGCGAGGTCGCGGCGGCGCTGGACGACGTGGTCGTCACCGGCAACGCCGACGAGGTGCCGATCGCCAGGAGGGTCGCCGAGCTGGCCGGGTTGCCGGAGGAGCGCATGCTGGCCGGCCGTACCCGGCTGGCCGACCTGATCGACCTGGTCAGCAGGGCCAGGCTGGTGGTCTGCGGCGACACCGGGGTCGCGCACCTGGCGACGGCGTTCTGCGTGCCGTCGGTGGTGCTGTTCGGCCCGGTCCCGCCGTCGGAGTGGGGGCCACCGCCCGGCTGGCGGCACGTGGCCCTGTGGGCCGGCCGCAAGGGCGACCCGCACGGCCAGCGCCCGGACCCCGGTCTGCTGAAGATCGAGGTGTCCGAAGTCGTCGACGCAGCTCTGGAGGTCACGTCATGAGGGCTCTGGTCACCGGCGGAGCCGGCTTTCTCGGTTCCTATCTGTGCGAACGCCTGCTGGCCGAGGGCGCCGAGGTCATCTGCATGGACAGCTTCCTGACCGGCGGCCCGCGCAACGTCGAGCACCTGCTGGACAATCCGGCCTTCCGGCTCATCGAGAGCGACCTGACCGGGTACGTGCACGTCCCGGGCCAGGTGAACCTCGTGCTGCACTTCGCCTCGGCCGCCTCGCCGGCCGACTACCTGCGCTACCCGATCGAGACGTTGCGGGTGGGCAGCGTGGGCACCCTGCACGCGCTCGGGCTGGCCAGGGAGAAGGGCGCCCGGTTCGTCCTGGCGTCCACCAGCGAGGTGTACGGCGACCCGCTGGAACACCCGCAGAAGGAGACGTACTGGGGCAACGTCAACCCGGTCGGCCCGCGCAGCGTGTACGACGAGGCCAAACGCTTCGCCGAGTCGCTGACCACCGCCTACCGGCAGTCGCGCGGCACCGACACCGGGATCGTGCGCATCTTCAACACCTACGGCCCGCGCATGCGCCCGTTCGACGGCCGGGCGATCCCGACGTTCATCCGGCAGTCGCTGAAGGGCGAGCCGCTGACCATCACCGGCGACGGCTCCCAGACCAGGTCGATCTGCTACGTGGACGACACCGTCGCGGGCATCCTTGCCATGGCCCGCAGTGACTTCCCCGGCCCGGTCAACATCGGCAACCCGGACGAGCTGACCATGCTGGAGCTGGCCGCCCTCGTCCGCGACCTGACCGGGTCGAGCTCGGAGATCGAGTTCATCGACCGGCCCGCCGACGACCCGAAGGTGCGCCGGCCCGACACCACGCTGGCCGCCGAGCGGCTGGGCTGGCGGGCGGAGGTGCCCGCGAAGGAGGGGCTGCGGCGCACGATCGAATGGTTCACCGCGGAGCTCGCCGCGAACGAGAGGTTCGAGCAGCTGCGTGTGTGAGGGAGAGCGCCGAGACTTCGGCGACTCCACGGGAGGTCGTGGGCCGGGCCCGAGAACCCGGCCCACGACCATGTCCACCACACCCCCGCTCGCCACCGACGGCCGGCGGGCGGTCGGTCAGAGGGCGATGCCGAGCAGGGCGTCGGTCAGGTCCTTGACCAGGCCCGGCTCCTGCGGCCCGCCCTCGGCCAGCGCCCGTTCGGCCCAGGCGTCGATGGCGGCCAGCGCGCCCGGCGAGTCGAGGTCGTCGGCCATCCGCTCGCGTACCGTGGCCAGCAGCTCCTCGGCGCGCGGCGCGCCCTCCAGAGCGACGGCCGAGCGCCACAGCCCGAGCCGGCGCTCGGCGGCGGCGAGCTGGTCGGGCGTGTACTCCCAGTCCTCCCGGTAGTGGTGGGCCAGCAGGACGAGCCGGATGGCCATCGGGTCGTGCGCCTGCCGCAGCCGGCTGACGAACACCAGGTTGCCCTTGGACTTCGACATCTTCTCGCCGTCGAGCGCCACCATGCCCGCGTGCGTGTAGAACTTGGCGAACGGCCACTCCCCCGTCGCCGCGTGCCCCTCGGACGCGCCGCACTCGTGGTGCGGGAAGATCAGGTCGGAGCCGCCCCCGGCCACGTCGTAGCCGGCGCCCAGGTTGCGCAGCGCGATCGCGGTGCACTCGATGTGCCAGCCGGGACGCCCGCGCCCGAGGCTCGACTCCCAGGCCGGCTCGCCGGGCCGCTCGGCCCGCCACAGCAGCCAGTCGAGCGGGTGCCGCTTGCCCGGCCGGTCGGGGTCGCCGCCGCGCTCGGCGGACAGGGCCAGCATCTCGGCCTCGTCGTAGCCGGACACCTGGCCGAACTTGGGGGCGTCGGCCACCTTGAAGTAGACGTCGCCGTCGAGGTCGTAGGTGCAGCCCTTGGCGGCCAGCTCGGTGATCAGGTCGGCGACGTGGCCCACGACCTCGGTGACGCCCACGTACTCGCGCGGCGGCAGGATGCGCAGGGCCTCCATGTCGGTGCGGAACAGCTCGATCTCGCGCTCGGCCAGCTCCTGCCAGTCGACGCCGGTCTGGGCGGCCCGCTCCAGCAGCGGGTCGTCCACGTCGGTGGCGTTCTGGGTGTAGTGGACCTCGTGGCCGGCGTCCCGCCACATCCGGCCCACCAGGTCGAAGGCGTGGTAGGTGTTGGCGTGGCCGAGATGGGTGGCGTCGTAGGGGGTGATGCCGCAGACGTACATCCTGGCGGTGGGGCCGGGATCGGTCTGCCTCACCTGCTTGGTCGTCGTGTCGAAGAGACGCAGCGGAACGCTCTCACCTGGGAGCTTGGGGATGTTCTGGGCAGACCACGATCTCATGCCTTTGAGCCTATCCGTGCCGTAAGGTCCGTGAACTCGTAGGCGGTGTCGTCCTGCCCCAGGGTGACCCGCATCACCGACAGGGAGGCGTGGACGCGGCCGTCGGGCAGCGTGTGCCGGACCAGGAGGGCGCCCGGCCGGTCGGAGTGCGCGCCGGTGATCAGCTCCGCCCAGTCGGCCGCGCCCGCGAAGCGCGGCAGGTGCTCACGTACGCGGTCGGCGCCGGGGTCGAGGCCGGTGTTGACGACCATGCTGGTGCCCTCGGGCAGCCGGGAGTCGGTGCGGCGGTCGCCGTCCCAGCTGAACAGGCGGACGCCGGACAGGTCGGCGAGCACGAGGTGGAAGGGGTCGTAGCGGGTCAGGTCGACGTCCGGGGCGCCGCCCGTGGACACCGCGATCAGGGCCAGGTCGCCGCGGGAGATCCTGGTGGTCTCGGGGGCCTGCCTGCCGTGGCCGTTGAGGAGGGCGGCGGCCCGGCCGGCGGACGGGGAGACGGCCATCCAGGTGCCGCCTCCCTTGAGGTCACGGCCGCCGATCACCCCGGGATGCTCGGGCCAGTGCTCCCCCGGCGCCTCCCAGGGGCGGTCGGTGAGCTCGTCCCGCACGCCCATGAGGGTCAGCGGCTCCCCGGTTCTCACGATCAGCGTGCACATGCGGCAAAGGGTATAAAACCCCCGGGACTCGTCAGATCGGGGGCCAGGGAACGGCGGGCCACCCCTCCGAGGGATACGGGTGGACGCCGGTGTCCAGCAGCCGCCTGACCCGTCGCCAGGTGGCCTCCACCTCGGCCAGCGTGAGCAGTTCGCGCAGCCGGCGGCCCAGCGAGCCGGACTCCAGGTCGCGCTCCAGCTTGGCCAGCACCGCCACGGCCTCGCGCGCCAGCGGCTTGCCCCGCCACTGCCACAGCACGGTACGCAGTTTGTCCTCGGCCGAGAAGCAGACGCCGTGGTCGACCCCGTAGACGTGCCCGGTCGGCAGTGGCAGCAGGTGACCGCCCTTGCGGTCGGCGTTGTTGACGATCGCGTCGAACACCGCCATCCGGCGCACCACCGGGTTGCGGCTCTTGACCAGGCGCATCAGGTCGATCTCGCGCTCGGTGTCGATCCAGAGCTGGCACATGCCGGGCCCGAACGGGCCCTCGCGATAGACGGTCGGCGGCACGATGCGCCAGCCGGTGGCCTGGGAGACCTCGTAGGCGGCCACCTCACGGGCGGCCAGGGTGCCGTCGGGGAAGTCCCACAGGGGGCGCTCGCCGCGTACGGGCTTGTAGACGCAGGCGGCGCTGCGGCCGCCGAGCTTGATCGAGCAGTAGAGGGTCATGTTGGTGGCCTCGACCAGGCGGCCGGCCACCTCCAGGCGCCCGTCGCGCAGCAGGGTGAGCGCCTCCTCCTCCTGCATGATCGGCGCCTGTTGCGGCTTGACGGCCGGTTCGCTCTCAGGAGCGGTCATGAAGCCGCCTCACCCCCGCGGTAGCCGTTGAGTCGGACGCAGACATGGCCTTCGGCGTCGAGCGGCTGCCCGCACAGGGGACAGGGAGGCCGCCCCGCCGCCACGATCTCGAGCGCCCTCCGGGTGAAGGCGCGCGCCGCCCCCGCGCTGATCCGCACGCGCAGCACGGCCGGGTCGGGGCCGTCGAGGTCCTCCTCGTCGATGACCTCCTGCGCCTCGATCACCACCTGGGAGTTGTCGGCGTCCCAGGCCAGCGCCATGGTGCCGACCCGGAAGTCCTCCGAGACCGGCACGTCGAGGGGGGCGTCGTCGGTCAGGTCGGCCGGGGCGAGCGCGGGCACGTGCGCGGTGCCCCCGCTGAGCCGAAGCACCTCGTCGAGCAGCTCGTCGAGCCTGCCCGCGAGCGCAGCGACCTGCAGCTTCTCCAGCGCCACGGTGGTCAGTCTGCCCTCGGCCCTGGCCTGCAGAAAAAAGACCCGCGCGCCCGGCTGCCCCAGGGCGCCGGCGACGAACCTCTCCGGTGGGTCGTAGTCGAAGACCGGCATAGCCTGACCTTACGTGGTCCCGGGTCCACCGCCGACGGCGGCATCGCTCCCGGTGATGTTTTCTCCCCCGTCTTTCTCCTCCGAATCCTCAGGCAACCGCAATTCCCCCATATCGTTAATCCTGAGAACAAAGGGACGCAGGGGGGCATAGCGAATGACTGTGAGGGCCGCAGGATCGGCTGTTATCCGCTGAAAATGATCGAGGTGCAGCCCCAGAGCGTCGGCCACGATCGCCTTGATGACGTCTCCGTGGGTGCACGCCAGGTAGACACCCTTCAACCCGAGGCGTTGATTCCACTCCCGGACGGCCGCGACCGCTCGATGTTGCATATCGGCCAGCGACTCCCCTTCCGGAAATGTCACCGCACTCGGGTGCGCCTGGACGGTCTGCCACAGCGGCTCCTGGGCGAGCTCCTTGAGCGGGCGGCCCGTCCAGGTGCCGTAGCCGCACTCGATCAGCCGCTCGTCGATCCGCACGTCCGCGCCGCGCCCCTTCGCGACGGCCTCGGCGGTCTCGCGGCACCGTTCGAGCGGGCTGGAGACGACGGCGTCGAGCCGGACCCCGGCGATGCGCCCGGCCAGCGCCTCGGCCTGCGCCCGGCCGGCCTCGCTCAGGTGCACCCCCGGGGTGCGCCCGGCCAGCACCGGCCCGGTGAGGTCGGTCAGCCCGTGGCGGGCCAGCAGAAGGGTGGTCACACAGCAAGTGTCGCAGGCGCGGATCACCATGTTTCACACACCTGCGAGAAATCTTCACATACAGCCACCGCCACGGTCCTCACCAGGCAGGACATTGGAGCGGCTGACTGGCGGGCGGGCCCGTTCTTGGTAACCTGGCGGGATCATGGAGCAGCGCTATGTCGGCCGCAGCGGCCTGTCGGTGTCCCGGCTGGGGCTCGGCACGATGACCTGGGGCCGTGACACCGACCCGGAGGAGGCGGCCGCCCAGCTCCGTTCGTTCGTCGAGGCGGGCGGCACTCTCGTCGACACGGCCGACGTCTACACCGGCGGCGACTCCGAGCGGCTGCTCGGCCGCATGCTGCGCGACTCGGTGCCGCGCTCGGAGCTGGTGATCTCGACCAAGGCCGTGGTCACGCCGACCGGCCGCCGGCCGCGCGACGCCTCCAGGCGCCACCTGATCGCCGCCGTCGACGAGTCGCTCAACCGGCTCGGCCTCGACTACGTCGACCTGTGGCAGCTCCACACCTACGACGCCGAGGTGCCGCTGGAGGAGACCCTGGCCGCCCTCGACGCGATCGTCTCCTCGGGCCGGGCCGTCTACGCCGGGGTGTGCGACTACGCGGGCTGGCAGCTCGCCGCCGCCGCGGTCACCCAGAAGTCGGTCCCCGGCCGCATCCCGATCACCTCGGCCCAGGTGGAGTACTCCCTGCTGGCCCGCGAGCCCGAACGCGAGCTGCTGCCCGCCGCCGCCCACCTCGACGTCGGGGTGCTGGCCTGGTCGCCGCTCGGCAGGGGCGTGCTGACCGGCAAGTACCGCACCGGCATCCCGGCCGACTCCCGCGCCGCGACGCCGCACTTCGCCGACTTCGTCCGGCCCTATCTCGACGAGCGCGGCCGCAGCGTGGTCGAGTCGGTCACGACCGCCGCCGACGGGCTCGGCGTCTCGCCGCTGGCGGTGGCGCTGTCATGGGTGCGCGACCAGCCGGGGATCGCCTCGGCGATCGTCGGCGCCCGTACGCACACGCAACTGAAGGGCATCCTGTCGGCCGAGGACGTCGTGCTCCCGATCGAGATCCGGGAGGCACTCGATGACGTGTCGTCGCTCGACTGACGAACGAGAATCCATCTCGCGTATCACTAGTCGATACCGAATCGCAACTTTACCGGGAAAAAGCCTGCGTCTGACGGGCCTTGTCCATAAGGATTTCCTCCTGAAGCGACACAGGAGGGGACGGATGGGGAGCAGGACCGCGATCTCGGCCGGGGTGCTCGCGGTGGCACTGGGGGCGATCCCGGTGGGGGCGCCCGCCGCTTCCGCCGCCGCCCAGGACTGCTCACGCGACGGGGGCCTGCTCTCGGGCGTGACCAGCACGCTGTGCGACGTCGTCGGCGCGCTCACGGGCACGGTCGACGACCTGACCGGCGGCAAGACCGAGCCGGTGACCAAGGGCGTCAAGGACACCACCGACGAGGTGCTCGGCGCTGTGGGCGACGCCGTACCGACCGGCAAACCCGGTAAACCCGACAAATCTAGTAAACCGGGCAGCTCGGCCCGGCCCTCCCCCAGCCCCACCGACGACCTGGTGCCCGAGGCCCTCAAGGACGTCTGCCTGCCGGTGCTGGCCTGCGACGACCAGGGCGTGCTCGAGACGCTCGCGCCGCACGCCACGACCTCGCCCGAGACCGGGACGAAGACCGGGACCGACACCGACACAGAGGCCGGGCGCCGCCGGGACCGGCCCCGCGAGCGCACCGAGCAGGACACCGCGCCGCTGCCGACACAGCCGCCCACGCCGCCGCAGCACAGGCCCTACACGCTGGACGACGAGCGGCCGGTCACCGCCGAGGAGCCGACCGCCGATCCCGACGACTCGCGGGTGGAGTTGTTGTGGCCCAACCCGTTCGCACGGGAGCTGGCCGTGCCGCTGCGCGACCAGCGGGTGGTGCGGCCCAGCCCGCCGGCTCGCGACGTGCTGGGCACGGTGCTGACGATCCTCCTGCTGGGGTCGGCGGTGCTGGCCACCCGGATCGTGCAGCAGCGGCGGCACCGGGCCGAGCCGAGCGAGACGATCCCGTTCGAGCCGGCCCCGGCCAACAACGGCAGGCACCGCCTGGCGTGAGGCGGGCTCAGCCGCCGATCGCGTGGGCGCCGCCGTCGACGTGGACGATCTCGCCCGTCGTGGCGGGGAACCAGTCGGACATGAGCGCCACGCACGCCTTGGCGGCCGGGACCGTGTCGGTGAGGTCCCAGCCCAGCGGCGAGCGCTCCGGCCAGCTCTCCTCGAACTCCTTGAAGCCCGGGATCGACTTGGCGGCCATCGTGCGCAGCGGCCCGGCCGAGACCAGGTTGACCCGGATGTTGTGCTTGCCCAGGTCGCGGGCGAGATAGCGGCTGCACGACTCCAGCCCCGCCTTGGCCACGCCCATCCAGTCGTAGACCGGCCACGCCTTGGAGGCGTCGAAGTCGAGGCCGACGACCGCGCCGCCCTCCTTCATCAGCGGCAGGCAGGCCACCGCCAGCGACTTGAACGAGTACGTGGAGACCTGCAGGGCGGTGGCGACGTCCTCCCACGGCGTGTTGAGGAAGTTGCCGCCGAGGGCGCTCTGCGGCGCGAACCCGATGGAGTGCACGACGCCGTCGAGCCCGTCGACGTGCTCGCCGACGCGGGAGGCCAGCGTGTCGAGCTGGTCGGTGTCCTGGACGTCGAGCTCCAGCACCGGCGGGGTCTGCGGCAGCCGCTTGGCGATGCGCTCGACCAGGCTCAGCCGGCCGAACCCGGTGAGCACCACCGTGGCGCCCTCCTCCTGGGCCAGCTTGGCCACCGAGAAGGCGATGGAGGCGTCGGTGAGCACGCCGGTCACCAGGATCCGCTTGCCTTCGAGAATTCCCACGTCAGTGCCCCATTCCGAGTCCGCCGTCGACCGGGATCACGGCCCCGGTGATGTAAGAGGCGTCGTCGCCGGCCAGGAAGCGGACGACGCGCGCGATCTCCGCGGGGGCGGCCTGCCGCCCGAGCGGGATGTTCTTGACGATGGCCTCCTGGTCGAGGCCGGACGTCATGTCGGTGGCCACGAAGCCGGGCGCGACCACGTTGACGGTGATGTTGCGCGAGCCGTACTCGCGGGCCAGGGAGCGGGCGAAGCCGACCAGGCCGGCCTTGGAGGCGGCGTAGTTGGCCTGGCCCGCCTGGCCGGACAGGCCGACCACCGAGGAGATGAGGATGATGCGGCCGCGCTTGAGCTTCATCATGGGCCTGATGGCGCGCTTGGCCACGCGGTAGGCCCCGGTCAGGTTGGCGTCGATGACGTCGGTGAAGGTCTCCTCCTTCATCATCGCCAGCAGGGTGTCCTTGGTGATGCCCGCGTTGGAGACGAGGACCTCGACCGGCCCCTGCTCGGCCTCCACCTTGTCGAAGGCGGCCTCCACCTCGGCCGTGCTGGTGACGTCGCAGCGGACGCCGAACAGGCCCTCCGGCGGCTCCCCCGATCGGTAGGTGACCGCGACGGCGTCGCCGGCCGCGGCGAGTTCACGGGCGATCGCGAGGCCTATGCCGCGATTGCCTCCGGTGACGAGTACAGAGCGTGCCATGGCATCTGACGCTATCTCTTACTTGCGAGTATCCGCTTGTCCGGGTGGTACAAGATCACAGGGTTAGGATCGTGGACATGCGCCAGATCGATCCCGATTTCCTGGAACTGCCGCTGCGGCAGCTCGCGGACGCCGCCTTGCAGCGCGCCCGCGACCTCGGCGCCGAGCACGCCGACTTCCGGCTCGAACGCGTCAGGGCCGAGACGCTGCGCCTGTACGACGCCCGCCTCGAAGGCTCGCTCGACGCCGACGACCTCGGCTACGCGGTCCGTGTCGTCAAGGGTGGCACATGGGGGTTCGCGGCCGGCATCCACCTCACCCCGCAGGCCGCCGCCGCCGTGGCCGAGCAGGCGGTGCGGGTGGCCGAGGTGAGCGCGCCCGTCAACCGGGAGCCCATCGAGCTGGCGCCGGAGCCGGTGCACGCCGACGCGGTGTGGGTCTCCGACTACGACGTCGACCCGTTCGAGGTGCCCACCTCCGACAAGGTGGGGCTGCTGGCCGAGTGGTCGGCGGGGCTGCTCAAGGGCGCCGACCACGTCTCGGCGCGGCTGCTGCAGGTCAAGGAGCAGAAGTTCTACGCCGACAGCTCGGGCACCGTGACCACGCAGCAGCGCGTGCGCGTGCATCCGTCGCTCAACGCGATGAAGGCGCACGAGGGCGGCTTCGACGACATGTCCACGATCGCGCCGCCGGTCGGCCGCGGCTACGAGTACCTGACCGGCACGGGCTGGGACTGGCCGGCCGAGCTGGCCCGCCTGCCGGAGCTGCTGGCCGAGAAGCTGGCCGCGCCGTCGGTGGAGGCGGGCGACTACGACCTGGTGATCGACCCGTCCAACCTGTGGCTGACGATCCACGAGTCGATCGGCCACGCCACCGAGCTCGACCGCGCCCTCGGCTACGAGGCCGCCTACGCCGGCACCAGCTTCGCCACCTTCGACCAGCTCGGCGAGCTGGTCTACGGCTCGCCGCTGATGAACGTCACCGGCGACCGCACGGTCACCCACGGCCTGGCCACGGTCGGCTACGACGACGAGGGCGTGCGGGGCCAGAGCTTCGACATCGTCAAGGACGGCGTCCTGGTGGGCTACCAGCTCGACCGGCGCATGGCGCTGATGAAGGGGTTCGGCCGCTCCAACGGGTGCGCGTTCGCCGACTCCCCCGGCCACATGCCGATCCAGCGCATGGCGAACGTGTCGCTGGCCGCCGCGCCCGGCGGGCCCTCCACCGAGGAGCTGATCGCGGGCGTCGAGCGCGGCCTGTACATCGTGGGCGACAAGAGCTGGTCGATCGACATGCAGCGCTACAACTTCCAGTTCACCGGGCAGCGGGCGTACAAGATCTCGCATGGGAAGCTGGCCGGGCAGGTCAGAGACTTCGCCTACCAGGCCACCACGACCGATTTCTGGCAGTCGATGGAAGGGGTCGGCGGGCCGGGCACGTACGTGCTGGGCGGCGCCTTCAACTGCGGCAAGGGCCAGCCGGGGCAGGTCGCGCCGGTCAGCCACGGATGCCCGTCGGCGCTGTTCAGGGGCGTGCGCGTGCTCAACACCGTGCAGGAGGGCGGGAAGTGACTACTCCGCAGGAGATGGTGGAAAGGGCCCTGGAGCTCTCCGCGAACGACGGCTGCGTGGTGCTGGTGGACGAGGGGTCCACCGCCAACCTGCGCTTCGCGGGCAACACACTGACCACCAACGGCGTGGCCCGCTCGTCCCGGCTGACCGTGATCTCGGTCGCGGGCGAGGGCGTGGGCGTGGTCTCGCGCTCGTCGGTGCGCGACGACCAGCTCGCCGACGTGGTCGCGGCGGCCGACCGGGCGGCGCGCGAGGCGCGTCCGGCCGAGGACGCCCGCCCGCTGGTCGAGGGCGGCACCGCCGCGGCCGGCTGGGACGACGAGGTGCGGCCGACCGACATCGGGGTGTTCGAGAGGTTCGCGCCCGCGCTCGGCGAGGCGTTCTCGGCCGCCGAGGCCGGCGACAGGAAGCTCTACGGCTTCGCCGAGCACTCCCTCACCTCGACCTTCCTCGGCACCTCCACCGGCGTGCGGCTGCGCCACGACCAGCCGACGGGCCGCCTGGAGCTCAACGCCAAGTCCGGCGACCTGAAGCGGTCGGCCTGGACCGGCGTGTTCACCGAGGACTTCGCCGACGTCGACGTCGCCGCGCTCGGCGCCTCGCTGGCCCAGCGCCTGGAGTGGGCCAAGACCCGGGTCGACCTGCCCGCGGGCCGCTACGAGACGCTGCTGCCGCCCAGCGCGGTGGCCGACCTGATGATCTACCTGTACTGGTCCTCGGGGGCCAGGGACGCGCTCGACGGCCGCTCGGTGTTCTCCGGGCCGGGCGGCGGCACGCGGGTGGGCGAGCAGCTCGCCACGCTGCCGATCACGCTGTCCAGCGATCCCCTGGCCGCGGGCATCTCGTGCGCGCCGTTCGTCACCGCGCACACCTCCAGCCGCGACAGCTCGGTGTTCGACAACGGGCTGCCGCTGGGCCGGACCGACTGGATCAGGGACGGCCGGCTGGAGGCGCTGCTCCAGACGCGCCACTCGGCCGGGCTGAGCGGGCTGCCGGTGACGCCCGGCATCGACAACCTCGTCATGACCGGCCCGGCGGAGGGCGCGCGCTCGCTGGAGGAGATGATCGCCTCCACGCGGCGCGGGCTGCTCGTCACGTGCCTGTGGTACATCCGCGCGGTCGACCCGCAGACGCTGCTGGTCACCGGCCTCACCCGCGACGGCGTCTACCTGGTCGAGCACGGCGAGGTCGTCGGCGAGGTGAACAACTTCCGGTTCAACGAGAGCCCGGTCGACCTGCTGGGGCGCGTCACCGAGGTGGGCGCGCCGGAGCGCACGCTGCCGCGCGAGTGGAACGACTACTTCCAGCGCACGGTGATGCCGCCGGTGCGGGTGCCGGACTTCAACATGTCGACGGTCAGCCAGGCGAGCTGACGCCCACCCGCCCGAACGCGCCGCCCGAACCCGCCGCGCCCGCCGTCCCGCCCGTCGCCCCGCGATCGGACGGGACGGCGGGCGTCGTCGTGCGGTCCGCCGTCCGAGAGGCCCCCAGGGCGCCGCTGGACGGCCCCCGGGTGGGGCGGGTGTCAGTGGCCTCCGCGCGTGCCCGCGGAGGCTCCAGGGACGGTCAGGAGTCCTCCAGGCGGAAGCCCACCTTCATGCCCACCTGGTAGTGCGCGATGTCGCCGCCGTCGAGATGGCCGCGGATCTCGGTGACCTCGAACCAGTCCAGGTGGCGCAGGGTCTGCGAGGCCCGCTGGAGGCCGTTGCGGATGGCCTGGTCAAGGCTCTCCCCCGACGTGCCGACTATCTCAGTGACCCGATACGTTCGATCCGTCATCTCCCCATCCTCCTTACTCGAAGGCCATGATCGCATGTCCCTCTCCGCCGCCCGGCCGCGCCGTCGCGCCCTGCCCGTACGAGGTCTACCGTGGAAGGTATGAAGGGGTGGCGCAAGAAGCAGGACGTTCACCAGGTCACGGACGCCAGACCTTCGCTGACGGCCGACATCCGCAAGCGCGAGGTCGCCTACCTGATCAAGATGGGCATCCGGACGATCTGCCTGATCCTGGCGGTCGTGCTGCCGTTGCCGTGGCCGTTCCGGCTGGTGTTCATCGCCGGGGCCGTGTTTTTGCCATACATTGCGGTAATCGGGGCCAATGAGCGAGGCGAGGGCGCCCCGCCACCTGCCTTTCAGTCTCCCGAGGCTAACCAAACCGAGATACCGCTGCATCGACGCGAGATCGGGTCGTGACTAAGTCTTGACGCATCCCATGGGTTGTAGGTGTACGCTTTAGGCAAGCGCTCCGGTCCCCCGTCGGAGTGCTGGTGCCGGCGTTCCGGGCCCCCGTCGGAACGCCGATGAAGCGACGCCGGGTGGTTTGCCCCCGTAACCACCCGGCGTCGCCCTTTTCCTGGCCAGCCCTTTGCATTGGACGATCAGTCCCCGCGCCGGCCGGAGTCCGATAGGACCGCTTTCCCGAAATCGTTTACACCGCCCTCCTCCTCGTATTTCACAGGAAATCTTGAGGAAGGGGACGGCTTGACTTCAAGAGTTCGTTCGAGTGTCAGCCGTCAGTCAGCGTCTCGGTGGTGGCCCGCTCCCAGTTCTTCGCCAATGTGATCAGTTTGGCCGCGGCGTCCTCAGGGGCGGTTCCCGCCCCCTGGGCCAGCCCGAGCAGGTAGGCGGTGAGCGGCGCGGCGGGCCTGGCCACCCCGTGGGCGACCTCCTTGGTCAGGTCGAGGACCAGGTCGCGGTCAACCCGGGCCGGGTCGACGCCCAGTTCCCCGCACACCAGCGCGGTCCACTCGGTGAGTACGTTCATGCGAGCCTCCTTCAGGTCGTCCATCGTGTCGCAGTCGAACCACGGCCGGCCGGGCGAGGCCAGCCGCGTTCCGGTCAGGGGGCCCAGCAGGCCCTTGAGCGAGCGCCCGGCGTAGGCGTCGAGGGACGCCCGCAGCTCCGGCACCGGCCAGGCGCCGACGAGCCACTGCTCGCGGCCCTCGTCGTCGACCATGACCGCCCCGGCGCCCGGACGGGCCGCCGCCAGCAGCTCCCGCACGTGCGCCGCCGTCAGGAACGGCAGGTCGCCGGCGAGCAGGACCAGCCACGGCGCGTCGACCTCGCGCAGCCCGGCGGCCAGCGCGGGGACGGGCCCGCCGCCCGGCGGGTCCTCCCGGGTGAAGAGCACCCCGGGCAGGTCGCGGCGGGGGCCCACGACGACCGTGCGGCGCGCCCCGGACGCCGCCGCGACCACCCGCTCGACCAGCGGACGGCCGCCGACGGCCAGGCCGGGCTTGTCCGCGCCGCCCAGGCGGCGGGCCGCTCCCCCGGCCAGGATCACCGCGTCGAAGGGGTCGACGGGCACGCTAGCCGCCGATGGCCGACATCGGCCTGGACGGCTGGAGGAAGGACGGGTCGTCGATGCCGTGCCCGGCGCGCTTGCGCGAGACCGCGGCGATCCAGCGGGCGGCCAGGTCGTCGTCGGAGGCGCCCGCGCGCATGGCGCTCTTGAGGTCGGACTCCTCGGTGGCGAACAGGCAGTTGCGCACCTGGCCGTCGGCGGTGAGCCGGACCCGGTCGCAGGCCCCGCAGAACGGGCGCGTCACCGAGCCGATCACCCCGACCCTGGCCGGGCCGCCGTCGACCAGGAACCGCTCGGCCGGGGCGCTGCCGCGCCGCTCCAGGTCGTCGGGCGCCAGGTCGAAGGCGGACGAGAGGCGTTCGAGGATCTCGTCGGCGGTGATCATGCCCTCGCGGGTCCAGCCGTGCTGGGCGTCGAGCGGCATCTGCTCGATGAAGCGCAGCTCGTAGCCCTGGGCCAGGCAGAAGCGCAGCAGCGGGACGGCCTCGTGGTCGTTGACCCCGCGCATGAGGACCGCGTTGACCTTCACCGGGCGCAGGCCCGCCGCGTCGGCGGCGGCCAGCCCCTCGATGACGTCGGCGTGCCGGTCGCGGTGGGCCAGCCGCTTGAACGTGGCCGGGTCGAGGGTGTCGAGCGAGACGTTGACCCGGTCGAGGCCGGCCCGTGCCAGCGGCTCGGCCACCCGGGCCAGGCCGATGCCGTTGGTGGTCAGCAGCACCTGGGGGCGCGGTTCGAGGGCGGTGGTGCGGGTGACGATGTCGACCAGCTCGCGCCGCAGCAGCGGCTCGCCGCCGGTGTAGCGCACCTCGGTGATGCCCAGGCGCTCGACGCCGACGCGCACCAGCCGGACGATCTCGTCGGCCGTCAGCAGCTGCGCCGTGGGCAGCCAGTCGAGCCCTTCGGGCGGCATGCAGTACGTGCAGCGCAGGTTGCACTTGTCCGTGAGGGACACCCGCAGATCCGTGGCCACCCGTCCGAACGAGTCTCGCAACATGGGGCGTCACCTCCTGTCCGTTTTCGCCAGAGAGCCAGAGAGCCAGAGTACGACGGGTGTCGCGCGACCCTCAAAACCGCCTCGCCCTCGCGGCAACGCGCCGCGCTCGTGATCGATTCCGCCGGGTCGCGGCGGATCGTCAGGAGGTGGGCAGGGCGTGGTCGGCGTACCAGGACTCGCGGGCGTCGATGAGCTCCGACAGGTGGGTCCTCGACCACTCGCAGCAGGCCGCCATGGGGGCCAGCAGGCTGCGGCCGAGGGGGGTGAGCGCGTACTCGACTCGGGGCGGGATCTCGGCGTAGGGCGTGCGGGTGAGCAGGCCGTCGCGTTCCATCGCGCGCAGGGACTCGGTGAGGACCTTCGGGGTGATGCCGCGCAGCGGCACCTGGAGCTCGGTGAAGCGCCTCGGGCCCTGCTCCAGGCAGTGGATGATCTTGGCGGTCCACTTGTCGCCGACCCGGAAGGGGGGGACGTGGACGCATTCGGCGAACATGTCGGGGTCAAGGGGTTCGGCCATGGCGTCCATGGTAGGCGGCGGAGGGTCACTATCGTTGCGGGAAGTGACCACCGGGCGTCTACCGTCTGCCGGGCGCGGCCGGGCGTGCCGGCCGCTGAACGGAGTGCTGGACGATGAGCAGGATCGTGGTTTTCGGCGGTGGCGGGCGGGCCGGCGCGCGGGTGGTCGCCCGGGCCCTGGAGCGGGGGCACGAGGTGACGGCCGTGGTGCGCGACCCGGCCCGGTACGCGGGGCCCTCCGGCGACGGCGTCCGTGTGGTCGCGGGTGACGTGACCGACCCGGGGAGCGTGGCGGCGGTCTCGGCGGGGCACGACGTGGCGGTGCAGGCGGGCGCCCGGATGGACGTGCCGTCGGCGGAGTTCTACACGGCGGCGGCACGGGCGCTGACCGCCGGGCTGGCGAAGGCGGGCGTGCCCCGGCTGGTGGCGCTGGGCATCGGCACCCTGCTGGAGGTCGCGCCGGGGACGCGGCTGGTGGACACGCCGGGCTTCCCCGAGGACGCCCGGACGTTCTCGCTCGGGCACGCCGCCGAGCTGGACGTGCTGCGCGAGGAGGGCGGGGCGCTGGACTGGGTGGTGATCGCGCCGCCGCCCGTGGTGCTCGACGACCTGGCGGAGCGCAGCGGGCGTCACCGGTTCGGCGGGGAGCAGGTCATGGCCGCCGAGGAGGGCGGTCCCGCGTTCTCCTACGCCGATCTGGCCGCGGCGGTGGTGGACGAGATCGAGCAGCCGCGGCACCACCGGGTCCAGGTCGCCGTCGGTTACTGAGACATCCGGGGCCGGACATGCCGGAAGCCCGGCCGCACGCGGCCGGGCTTCCGCCGGGTGCTGCTAGTGGCGGCGGCCGCCGTAGACCTTCACCCAGTCCTTGCCCTCGGAGGGGGCCAGGTACCGGGAACCCTCGAAGACGGCACGCCAGGTGCCCGAGGTGTAGGCCCGCTCGGTGGTGTGGAAGTAGCCGTCGCGGCTGGTCCGCACCGACTCGACGTAGTCCCATCCGCTGCTGCCGTCGGCCTGGAAGAGGATCGTGACCCGCTTCGACGCCAGACGGTGCCAGCGCTCGCTGTCCTTGCAGTAGTCGGCGTGGTGGACCGAGACGAAACCGCTGATGTAGTCCTCGTCGCAGGACACCGACAGCTTGCCCTCGATGTCGATGGCCTTGCCGCGCCGAACCGGGTCCGGGCTGACGTCGAGCTGGAGGCTCGTGCGCCCGCCGGCGAAGTCGGGATCGGGGTCCGTGTCCGCCAGGGCGGGCGCGGCGGCGGTGGCCACCAGGGTGGCGCCCACGGCGGCCGCGGCCAGTCCGGCGGCTAGACGTCGCATCATCAAAACAAATCCTTCCCCGTCTGGGACGCGCCTCAGGGACGAAGCACGTCAACGCCTAATGACGCGTAAGGGTAAAGAAAAGTTGCGAAACGACAGATCACAATCAGATAACGACAAATACCCTGGCGGCTTTTGTGCGTGTTTTATCGCCTTAACTGGCGATTTGTCGGGGTTTTGTGGTGTATGCGGCGTAGTGGGAGTTTCCGGGGAAGTGGATCCGCCACAGGCCGCCCCTCCTGGACGGGACGGTCTGCACGAACGCCCCGGCCGCGTCGGTCGTCGTCTCCCCCGCGTCCTCCCAGGCGGGCGAGCCCTCCCCGCGCCACTGGAGCCGCAGCCGCTGCTTGGCGTACGGCCCGAAGTCGGTGAAGCCGCGCGGGTCGATCCGGGTCAGCGAGCCGCGCAGCCGTACGCCGCCGGCGGCCTTCGGCGACCTCTCCACCCGGACGGACGACAGCCTGGTCGCCCTCCTGAGCTCGAAGGAGGCGTATTCGGTGACGGTGGCGCCGTCCGCGTCGCGGGCGGTGGCGCTGATCGTCCAGGTGCCGGTCGGGTAGAAGCGGTTCAGTTTCTTGTCCGGCAGGAAGCGCCAGGTCTGCCAGTCGCCCGCCAGCCTGGCCGGAGGGACCTCCCCCTGCCGCCAGACCAGCCTGGGCGGCAGCGCGTTCGTGACCGGGGCCTTCTGCAGGTCGAGCCTGGGATCGGCGACGAGCGCCAGGGGCATCTGGGCCAGCGGCGCCCCGGCCGGGCCGCCGGAGGGCGCGTCCTCGGGCACGATTCCCGGCCTGGCGTCAGGGGAGGCGGGGGGCTCCGAAGGCGTGTCGGGCCCGGAGGGCGTGGAGGGCGCCGGGAGGGCGGGTTCCGAGGCGGGCGGGAGGCCGGACGGGTCCGGCTGGGGAGGCTTGGCCGACAGCAGCGGGCCGGGAGGCACGCCGGGCTCGACCTTGACGGTGACGCCGTTCTTGCCGCGCGCGCCCCGGGCGATCACGTCGATCACCAGGCTCACGGAGTCGTGGGCGCCCACGACCGGTTCCGCGGGCCGTACGGTGATGGCGCGGATGGCGAGCTCGGTCGCGGCGGGATACGCGGGCACGGGCGCCGTGAGCGATCCCGCCGCGAGCGAGACGAGAAGGAGGCTTCTGGTCATGAGCGAGACGCTAGGAAGCGCCCGGTCATGACCAGGACCGCGACACACACCCCTTATGGCAAAGCCACCGGGGCGAGGGGTCAGCGCGCCTCGCCGTAGAGGGACTCGATGACGTCGGCGTATTTGGCGTGGATGACGCGGCGCTTCAGCTTCAGGCTCGGGGTGAGCTCCTCGGTCTCGGCCGTCCACTCGGTGCCGAGCAGGGCCCACCGTTTGACCTGCTGCACCCTGGCCAGCTTGGCGTTGGCGGCCTCGACGGCGGCCGAGACCTCCTTCAGGACGTCGGGGTGCTCGGCCAGCTCGGCCAGTGAGGCGAAGCCGATGCCGCGGGAGCTCGCCCAGCCGGGCGCGGTCTCGCCGTCGAGGGTCAGCACGGCCACCGGGTGCGGGCGGTTGTCGCCGTAGGCGAGGGCCTGGCCGATGAGCAGGTGCTCCTTGAGGTGGTTCTCGATCTCGGCGGGTGAGACGTTCTCGCCGCCCGCGGTGATGATGAGCTCCTTCTTGCGGTCGACGACGCGGTAGAAACCGTCGTCGTCGACCGTGCCGATGTCGCCGGTGTGCAGCCAGCCGTCGGCGTCGATCAGCTCGGCGGTGGCCTCGGGGCGGTTGAGGTAGGCGCCGGTGTTGAGCGGGCTGCGGGTGAGGATCTCGCCGTCCTCGGCGATGCGGACCTCGACGCCGGGCTCGGCCCTGCCGACGGTGCCCAGGCGGTAGCAGGAGGGGCTGTTGCCGGTGAAGGCGCCGGTGGTCTCGGTCATGCCGTAGACGTCGATGACCTTGAGCCCGAGGCCGGCGTAGAAGTGCTGGACCTCGGCGGGCAGGGGGGCGGCGCCGGTGGCGGTCCATTCGGCGCGGTCGAAGCCGATCATGCCGCGGACGACCGACAGCAGGGACGCGTCCGCCTGGTCGTAGGCGGCCTGGATCTCGGGGGTGATCGTGCCGCCGTACTGGCCGGCCTCGACGTAGGCGGCGCCGGCGGCCATGGCCTGGCGTACGGCGGCCTGCTGCTCCTCCGGCTGGGTGGCGAGCACGGCGAGCAGCCGGGCCATCATCTTCTCCCACACGCGCGGCACCCCGAAGAACATCATCGGCCTGACCTGGCCGAGCGTGGCGCCCAAGCCCGCCAGGTCGGTGCAGAAGTGCACATGCGACATCTTGACCAGCGGGAGGTAGAGGCTGAGGATGCGCTCGGCGATGTGGGCGTAGGTGAGGTAGGAGATCTGGGTGCCGTGCGTCGGCAGCGTGGTGATGCGGTCGGTGGCGGCGACCTCGTAGAAGACGTTGGTGTGGGTGAGCGGCACGCCCTTGGGCATGCCGGTGGTGCCCGAGGTGTACAGGACGGTGACGACGTCGCCTTCGGTCACCTCGCGGGCGCGGGCCTCGACGGCGTCCTCGTCCTCGGCCAGGCGGGCGCGGCCCAGGTCGAGGAAGTCGGCCCAGGACAGGAAACGCTCGTCGCCGGCGGGGGCGCCGTCGAGCATGATGATCCGGCGCAGGCCGTCGAGCCGGTCGAGCACGGGCTGCCAGCGGGCCAGCTCGGCCGGGCCGCCCAGGACGGCGAAGCGGGCGCCCACGTCGCCGGCCACGAACGCGATCTGGTCGGGCGCGAACGTCGAGTAGACCGTGCAGCCGACGCCGCCCGCGTGCACGGCGCCAAGGTCGGCGAGCACGTGCTCGCTGCGGTTGACCATCATGATCGCGACGGCCTCGCCGCGTTCCAGGCCGAGGGCGGCGAAGGCGGCCGCGATCTCCAGGATGCGCCGCCGGGCCTGCCCGTAGGTCAAGGTGGACCAGCCGTCCCCGTCGGGGTCGGAGTACGCGGGCGCGTCAGGGTGCTGGGCGGCCACCTGCCTGAGCTGTTCGCAGACCGTGCGACCGGCGATCTCCCGCTCGATCGAGGCCCGTACGTCGAGGACTTCGGCCATGGCACCCGCCTCCAGTCAGTAATCACTTGCACAGGTGGCATGCATCGCACCACACCCTCTGGGCAGCGGCAAGACCCAGCCGCGAAACGGTCGGTCCGTTCACGTAGAGTGATCGACCAGGTGCCGTACGTGTCTTGGGGGGGCGCGCATGAGCAAGGGCGGAAGGACCTTCTTCGGGCATCCGTGGGGGCTGGCGACACTGTTCTCCACCGAGATGTGGGAGCGCTTCAGCTGGTACGGCCTGCGGGCGATCCTGGCCACGTTCATGGCGGCCTCGCCGGCCCACCGGGGCCTGGGCATGTCCCAGGAGACCGCGCAGGCGGTGGTCGGCGTCTACGGCGCGCTGATCTACCTGGTGGCGCTGCCCGGCGGCTGGATCGCCGACCGCATCCTGGGGGCGCGCCGGTCGGTGTTCTGGGGCGGGTTCGTCATCATGCTGGGCCACATCAGCATGGCGATCCCGGTGACGACGTCGTTCTTCGTCTGGCTCGGGCTGCTGCTCATCATCAGCGGCACCGGCCTGCTCAAGCCAAACATCTCGGTCATGGTCGGCCGCCTGTACGGCGAGGACGAGGACGGCCGCAGAGACGCCGGCTTCTCCCTGTTCTACCTGGGCATCAACCTGGGCGCCTTCTTCGCGCCGCTCGTCGTCGGCTGGCTGGCCGACGGCGACCGCTGGCACCTGGGCTTCGGCGCCGCCGCGGTCGGCATGGCCCTCGGCCTCCTCCAGTACGTCTGGGGCGGCCGCAACCTGCGCGGCATCGGCGAGCGTCCCGGCGTCCGGCTGACGCCGCCCGAGCGCCGCCGCTTCGGCCGGCTGGCCGGGGTGGGCGCGGCCGCGACGGCCGTCGCGCTCGGCGTGTGGGCGGCCACCGGCACGCTCACGATCGACCGTCTGGCGCTGGCGATCACGATCGTCATCCTGATCGTGCCGATCGTCTACTTCGCCTACATCCTGATGGGCAGCCACAACCTCACCGACGAGGAACGCGGCCGGATGAAGGCCTACATCTGGCTGTTCGTCGCGGCGGCGATCTTCTGGATGATCTACGACCTGGCGCCGAGCAAGCTGCTGTTCTTCGCCGCCGACCACACCCGGCTGGAATTGTTCGGGGTGCCGATCCAGGCGGCCACGACGCAGTCGTTCAACCCGCTGTTCATCATGATCTTCGTGCCGGTGTTCGCGGCGTTGTGGGTGAAGCTCGGGGTGCGCGTGAGCACGCCGCAGAAGTTCGCGTTCGCGCTGGTCATGGTGGGGCTGAGCTTCGTGGTGATGGCGCTGGCCGCCTCGCTGGCCACCGGCGGGCGGGTGTCGGTGTGGTGGCTGGTGCTGGTCTACCTGATCCAGGTGTTCGGCGAGCTGTCGCTGAGCCCGGTCGGGCTGTCGGTGACGACGAAGCTGGCGCCCGAGGCGTTCAAGGGGCAGATGCTCGGGATCTGGTTCATCGCGGTGTCGGTGGGCGACGCGGTGGGCGGGCAGACCGGGCGGCTCAGCCGCTACCTGTCCGATCCGATGTACTACCTCGTCCTGGCGATCATGGCGATCGCGGCCGGGGTGGCGCTGTTCCTGTTCACGCGGAAGCTGCGGGTGCTCATGGCCGAGCACTACCATGCGGCGGCCATGCCGCCGATCCGGTAAAAACATCCAACGTGTCTGAAATTCTCGACCTTGTCGGTATTTTTGTCTTCGCCTTGACCGGTGCGCTCATGGGTGTGCGCAAGCGGCTCGACGTCGTCGGGATGGGCGTCCTGGCCGAGATGACCGCGCTCGGCGGCGGACTGGTCCGCGACCTCATTCTCAACGTGCGTCCGGCCGCCTTCCAGAGCCTGGGTTACGTGCTGGTGCCGGTGGCCGCCACGGTGATCGTCTTCTTCTGGCATCCGCACGTGGCCCGCGTGATGCCCGTCATCCTCGTGCTCGACGCGGCCGGTCTCGGCCTGTTCGCGGCCGTCGGCACCGAGAAGGCCCTGGAGTACGGCCTCAGCCCCCTGCACGCCGCCATCCTCGGCGTCACGACGGCCGTCGGCGGCGGCGTGATCCGCGACGTGCTGGCCGGCGAGATCCCCACGCTGCTGTACGACCGCCAGCTCTACGCGGTGCCCGCCCTGCTGGGCTCGGCCGTGATGGCGGGCCTGTCGTCGGCGGGGATGCACGGCTGGCCGGCCACGCTGGCCGCCGCGCTGCTGGCCTTCGGCCTGCGCATCACCGCGATGCGCCGCAACTGGCGGGCGCCCTTGGCCAAGGGCGCCGAGGAGCACTCCTAACCCCTCACGCAGCACTTACAGCATCGGCACGAGCGAGTCGGGGTGGCGGCGGGCGCTCGTGGGGCCCTCGGCGCGGGCGCGGGCGATGCGGGCGACGGCATCGGCGACGGTCTCGGGTGGCAGGGTGAACGGCAGGCGCAGGTAGCCCTCCAGAGTGCCTTCCAGGCCGAACCAGGAGCCCGGGGCCAGGCGCACGCCGTGGGAGGCGGCGGCGTCGGCGAGCGTGCTGGAGGTGTCGCCGTTGAGGCGCACCCACAGCGTGCCGCCGCCGCGCGGCGGCGTGTACGTCCAGTCCGGCAGGTGCCGGGCCAGCGCGCCGACCAGCGCCTCGCGCGAGGCGCGCAGGCCGCGGCGGCGTTCGGCGCGGGTCTGCGCCAGCCGTTCGAACAGGCGGGCGGTGACCAGTTGCTCCATCACCGGGCTGGAGATGTCGACGGCCGCGCGATGCCGGGCCAGCCGGCGGGCCAGGGCGGCCGTGGTGCGGATCCAGCCGATGCGCAGGCCGCCCCACCACAACTTGGACGCCGACCCGATGCTGATCACGCGGCTGTCGGTGTCGAAGGCGGCCATCGGCGAGGTGTGCGGCACCTCGTCCAGGGCCAGTTCGCTCCAGGTCTCGTCCACCAGCAGGATGACGTCGTTGCGCCGGGCCGCCCCGGCGACGGCGGCGCGGGTGGCGTCGTCCATGAGGGCGCCGGTGGGGTTGTGGAAGTCGGGCATGAGGTAGGCCAGGCGGACGGCCGACTGCCGCATCGCGGCGGCCATGAGGTCGGGCTGCCAGCCCTCGTGCGAGATGCCGAAGGGTACGATCCGCGCGCCGCACTGGCGGGCCACGTCGATGGCGTGCGGGTAGGTCGGCGACTCGACCAGGACGGGGTCGCCGGGACCGATCAGCAGACCGGCCACGAGCGAGATGGCGTGCTGGGAGCCGGTGGTGACGACGATCTGGTCGGGCCGGGTGGCCAGGCCGCGCTCGGTGTAGCGGGCGGCGATGCGCTCACGCAGGAGCGGCAGGCCCATGGGGTCGTAGCCGTTGCCCATGCCGTACCTGGGCAGGTCGTCCAGGGCCTCGGCCATGGCCTCGCGCAGCGTGGACGGCGCCGACGGGGCGGCGCAGTGGAGCTGGATCAGGCCGTCGTCGCCGGTGCTGAGCCAGGGGTTCTCACGGGTGGTGGCCGGGTCGGGCAGGGTGGTCCAGCTTCCCGAGCCCTGCCTGCTGTCCAGGTAGCCGCGCTCGCGCAGCAGGTCGTAGGCGGAGGTGACGGTCGTGCGGCTGACACCGAGAGTCTCGGCCAGGTGGCGTTCGGCGGGCATGCGGACGCGTACGGGGATCTGGCCGTCCATGATGAGCGCGCGCACGCCGTCGGCCAGGGCGCGATAGTACGGGCGGGCGGCCGGATCGACGTCGACCAGCCGGGCCACCTGCGCTGCCGACAAATGCCTCATAAGGCCACTTTCCAGGATTGGCCCTGTTTTGGCAACCATTGGCCTGCCACTATGAGGCCATCATGAGCGAAGCAACCGTCCCCCGCCTGAGTTCCCTCCCCGCCCGGCTCCTGCGCCTCTACGGCGGCCTGGCCCTGTACGGCGCCGGCATCGGCCTCCAGGTGGAGTCCGGCCTCGGCAACGACCCCTGGGACGTCTTCCACCAGGGCCTGGCCCTCAGGCTGGACGTGTCCATCGGCACGGTCATCATCGGCGTGGGCGCCCTGGTCATGCTGCTGTGGATCCCGCTGCGCCAGCGGCCCGGGCTCGGCACGGTCAGCAACGTGGTGTTCCTCGGCCTGTTCGCCGACGCGGCGATCCTGCTGCTGCCCACGCCGTCCCACCTGGCCGTCCAGGCGCTGTACGTGGCGCTCGGCGTGGTCGCGATCGCGCTGGCCACCGTGCTCTACATCGGGGCCGGCATGGGCCCGGGGCCGCGCGACGGCGTCATGACCGGGCTGATGCGGCTCGGCCTGTCCGTGCGGCTGGCCCGCTTCCTCATCGAGCTCACCGTGCTGGCCGTGGGCTGGCTGCTGGGCGGCAGCGTCGGCGTCGGCACGCTCGTCTTCGCCCTGGCCATCGGTCCGCTGACCCAGCTGTTCACCCGCTGGTTCCCCCTGTCGTGACCCCGCGGCGGGCCCGTCCTGACGCGACAGGCCCGGACCCGGCGCGGGATCACCCGCGCGCGAGTAGCGTCTTCGGCATGCGGATTGAGGACTACGCGCTGATCGGAGACATGCAGTCGGCCGCGCTGGTGGCCAGGGACGGTTCCATCGACTGGCTCTGCCTGCCCAGGTTCGACTCCCCCTCGTGCTTCGCGGCCCTGCTCGGCAGCGAGCGCAACGGCCACTGGTGGCTGGGGCCGTCGGCCCGGCGGCCGGCCACCCGCCGCCGCTACCGGCCCGACACGCTCATCCTGGAGACCGAGTGGGACACCCCGACCGGCACGGTCCGGGTGATCGACTTCATGCCGCCGCGCGACCGGAACCCCGACGTCGTGCGCATCGTCGAGGGCGTCTCGGGCAGCGTCGAGGTCTCCACCCAGCTGCGCGTGCGCTTCGACTACGGGCGCATCGTGCCGTGGGTGCGCCGGACGAACGGCCACCTCCAGGCCGTCGGCGGCCCCGACTCGGTGTGGCTGCACTCCCCCGTGCCGCTCAAAGGCGGCGACTACGCCCACCGGGCGACGTTCACCGTCAACGCGGGCGAGCGGCTGCCGTTCGTGTTCACCTGGCATCCCTCCCACGAGCCGATGCCGCCGCGCATCGACGCCGAGGAGCAGCTCGCCGAGACCGAGGCCATGTGGACCGAGTGGGTGAGCCGGTGCGCCTACCAGGGCCCCTACCGGGAGGCGGTGACGCGGTCGCTGATCACGCTGAAGGGCCTGACGTACGCGCCGACCGGCGGCATCGTGGCCGCGCCCACCACGTCCCTGCCCGAGGACATCGGCGGCGTGCGCAACTGGGACTACCGGTTCTGCTGGCTGCGCGACGCCACGATGACGCTCGACGCGCTGATCAGCTCCGGCTACCTCGACGAGGCCGCCGACTGGCGTTCCTGGCTGCTGCGCACCATCGCCGGCCGCCCCCAGGACCTGCAGATCATGTACGGCGTCGCCGGCGAGCGCCGCCTGCCCGAGCTGCGCCTCGACTGGCTCGACGGCTACGAGGGCTCCCGCCCGGTCCGCATCGGCAACGAGGCCGTCCAGCAGCTCCAGCTCGACGTCTACGGCGAGGTGATGAACTGCCTCTACGTCTCCCGCACCCGCGGCCTGGCCGCCGACGAGCGCGCCTGGTCGATCCAGCGCCAGCTGCTCGACTACGTGGAGGAGCACTGGGACGAGCCCGACGAGGGCCTGTGGGAGGTGCGCGGCCCGCGCCGGCACTTCGTGCACTCCAAGGTGATGTGCTGGGTCGCCCTCGACCGGGCCGTCAAGTACGTCGACAGCTTCGGCCGCACCGGCCCCGTGGAGAAGTGGCGCGCGCTGCGCGACGAGATCCACGCCGAGATCTGCGACAAGGGCTTCGACCCCCACCGCAACACCTTCACCCAGTCGTACGGGTCGTCGGAGCTGGACGCGGCGCTGCTGATGATCCCCGTGGTGGGCTTCCTGCCGCCCGACGACCCCCGCGTGGCGGGCACGGTGGCGGCGATCGAGAAGGAGCTGATGTCCGACGGGTTCGTCCTGCGCTATCCGCTGGCCGCCGACAACGACGTCGACGGCCTGCCCGGCGGCGAGGGCGCGTTCCTGGCGTGCAGCTTCTGGCTGGTGGAGGTGATGGCGATGCAGGGCCGCAAGGAGGAGGCGGAGAAGCTGTTCGAACGCCTGCTGGAGCTGCGCAACGACGTCGGGCTGCTGGCCGAGGAGTACGACCCGCGCTACGGACGCCTGGTGGGCAACTTCCCGCAGGCGTTCAGCCACGTGCCCCTCGTCCACGCCGCCCGCGCGCTGTCGCGGGCCTGACCCGGCGGGAACGGGTTTCCCGCCGCGCGCGGGGTGGGACAAGACCTCGCATGGGTGAGGAGTGGGACCTGGCGGTCGTGGGCGCGGGACCGGCGGGCTCGGCGGCGGCGCTGCGGGCCGTCCAGCTGCGGCCGGACCTGCGCGTGGTGCTGCTCGACCGGGCCGGCTTCCCCCGCGACAAGCCGTGCGGCGACGGCATCGCCGCCCACGGGCGCGACGAGCTGGCCCGGCTGGGGCTGCCCGATCTCATCGACGACTACCGGCCCACGCCCCGGCTGACCGTGGTCTCGCCGGGCGGGCTGCGCGTCTCGGCCGAGGCGGCCCGGCCCAACCACGTGGTGCCGCGCCGGGTGTTCGACGCGCGGCTGGTGGAGGCGGCCGGGGCCCGGGGGGTCGAGGTGCGCTGCCACCGCGTCAGGGAGCTGGCCCGCGACGGGTCCTGGGTCGTCCTGGACGGGCGGCTGCGGGCCCGTACGGTGGTGGCGGCCGACGGGGCCTACTCGGCGGTGCGCCGGCTGATCGGGATGCCCGCGGCGGCCGAGCGGCACACCGCCCTGGCCGTGCGCGGCTACGCCGACGTGCCCGAGTCCGACGACGTGCAGCTCATCGCCATGCAGCGGGCGGGCTGGCCGGCCTACGCGTGGTCGTTCCCGATCGGCGACGGCACCGCCAACGTCGGGTTCGGCATGCTGCTGCCCCGGCTGCGGACGGCGGGGGCGCCGGGCCGCCAGGTGCTGCACGGCAGGCTGGCCGAGCTGCTGCCCGACCGGCCCGCGCGCGACCTGCGCGCCCACCACCTGCCCCTGTCGACCGGGCGGCCCGCGCCGGGCGCCGGGCGGGTGCTGCTCGCCGGGGACGCGGCGGGGCTGATCAACCCGCTCACCGGCGAGGGCATCTACTACGCGCTGCTGTCGGGGCGCCTGGCGGCCGAGGCGGCGGTCGAGGCGCCGGACGACCCGCTGGCCCGGTACCGGGCCAAGCTGCGCGGCGCGCTCGGGCGGCACCTGCGCACGACCGACGTGCTGGCCCGGCTGGCGCAGTCGCCGGGGTTCATCGACGCGGCCATCGGCACCGCCGCGCACCGCAAGGAGGTGTTCGACCTGCTGGTGGAGGTCGGTCTCGGGGCGGGGACGGTGCCCGCGCCGCTGGCCCTGGCGGTCGGGCTGCGCTGGCTGCGCGGCGCGACGGGCCTGCCCCGGGGGCGCCGGGACGGCGTCAGGCGGTGAGGGCGGCGCCGTTGGCGAGCAGCAGGAGCACGTCCACGGCGGCCACGGCCACGGCGGTGACGAACGGCGCCCGCGCGGACCGGCCCGCGAGCAGCGTCCCCCCGACGGCGAGCAGGACGGCGGCCCCCATGGCGAGCCATCCCGCCACGCCGGGACCGCCGGGAGGGCCGAGGACGAGCAGGCAGGTGGCGGCCAGCAGCGGCAGCGGCACCAGCGCCCGTACGCGCGCCGCCCCCAGCCGCTGAGGCCACCCGCGCACGCCGGTCGCCAGGTCATCCTCGATGTCGGGCAGCACGTTGGCCAGGTGCGCGCCCACGCCGAGCAGCGCCGCCGCCACGACCGCCCACCAGGCCGGCCACGGCTCCCCGGGCAGTCCGAGCGTCACGAACGCCGGCAGCACCCCGAACCCGGCCGCGTACGGCGCCCACGACAGGACGGTGGCCTTCAGGCCGAAGTCGTACGCCCAGGCGCCCAGCACGCCCGCCAGGTGCAGCAGTCCCGCCGTAAGGCCGGAGGCGAGCGAGAGCGGCACGCACAGAACCAGCGCCGCCAGCGCGGCCACCCGGACGGCGGTCACGCTCACCGTGCCGTCGGCGACCGGTTTGCCCGCGCGCCCGGCGGCGGCGTCCCGTCCGGCGTCGAGCGCGTCGTTGCACCAGCCGACCGACAACTGCCCCGCCAGCACGGCGGCGGCCACCAGGACGCAGCCGCCCGCGTCCCGGCCCGCCGCCACGGCCAGCGCGGTGACCAGGGCGGTCACGGCCACGGTCGGGCCCGGATGGCAGGCCAGCGCCAGCGCGGCAGCCGTACGGGCCGGCCCGCCGCGCGCCACGGCGGCGGCCGCGGGATCCGGGTCGGTCACACGGTGATCGTAGACCGCAGGACGCGCGGCGAGAATTCCCGCGCGCCGCGTATGGCTTAAATGACCATCCTTGCGGGAAGCGTGCGGGGAGTGAGTGTTGTGGGCGACCTGCCGAGGGAGCACTGCATGACCCGAATCTCCGCAGTCCGTTGTGCGTTCCCTCCTCACCGGTACCCACAGTCCGAGCTCACCGACATGGCCGCCCGCCTGTGCCTGCCCGACGGCGCCGACCGCCGCCTCCTCGACCGCCTGCACCGCAGCGCCCGCGTGGAGCACCGCAACCTCGCCCTCCCCATCGACCGGTACGAGAAGCTGAACGGCTTCGGCGCCGCCAACGACGCGTTCGTCTCCGTCGCGGTCGAGCTGGGGCTGGAGAGCGTGAAGGCCGCCCTGGACGCCGCCGAGCTGGAGCCGACCGACGTGGACCTGATCATGTTCACGTCGGTGACCGGCATCGCCGCGCCGTCCGTGGACGCCCGGCTGGCCGCCGGGCTCGGGCTGCGGCCCGACGTCAAGCGGGTGCCGGTCTTCGGCCTGGGTTGCGTGGCGGGCGCGGCGGGCATCGCCAGGCTGCACGACTACCTGCGCGGCTGGCCGGACCACGTGGCCGTGCTGCTGTCGGTGGAGCTGTGCTCGCTGACCGTGCAGCGCGGCGACTCCTCGCCCGCGAACCTGGTCGCCAGTGCGCTGTTCGGCGACGGCGCGGCGGCCGTGGTCGCCGGCGGCGCCGAGCGCGGCACGGCCGGGCCCGAGGTCGTCGCCACCCGCAGCCACCTGTATCCCGGGTCCGAGCACGTCATGGGCTGGCAGGTGGGCGACACCGGGTTCCGTGTGATGCTGGACGCCAGCGTCCCCGCCGTGGTGCGCCGCCACCTGGCCGACGACGTGCACGGGTTCCTGACCGAGCACGGGCTCACCGCCGCGGACGTGACGGCGTGGGTGTGCCATCCGGGCGGGCCCAAGGTGCTGGAGGCGGTGTCGGAGGTGCTGGAGCTGCCCGCGGGCGCGCTCGACGTGACGTGGCGCTCGCTGGCGGCCAACGGCAACCTGTCGTCGTCCTCGGTCCTGCACGTGCTCGGCGAGACCCTGGCCGGCGAGCCGCCCGCGCCGGGGTCCTGGGGGCTGGTCATCGCGATGGGCCCCGGTTTCTGCTCCGAGCTCGTCCTGCTGCGTTTCTAGCCCGTTCCCTCTACTCCTCCGGCGGTTGACCTGTGACCTGGTATCTGGCGCTCATCGTGCTCGTCGGCCTGGAACGCCTGGCCGAGCTGGTCGTCGCCAGGCGCAACGCCGCCTGGAGCATGGCGCGCGGCGGCGTGGTGACCGGCCGAGGGCACTATCCGTGGATGGTGGCGCTGCACACCGGGCTGCTGGTGTGCGCGCCGCTGGAGGTGGCCCTGGCCGGGCGGCCGTTCGTGCCCGCGCTCGGCTGGCCGATGCTCGCGGTGGTCGTGGCGGCCCAGGGGCTGCGGTGGTGGTGCATCACGGCGCTCGGGCCGCGCTGGAACACGCAGGTGATCGTGGTGCCGGGGTTGCCGCTGGTGCGGCGGGGGCCGTACCGGCTGGCGTGGTTGCGGCACCCCAACTACGTGGCGGTGGCGGCCGAGGGGCTGGCGCTGCCGCTGGTGCACACGGCGTGGCTGACGGCGCTGGCGTTCACGCTGCTCAACGCCGCGCTGATGGTGGTGCGCATCCGGTGCGAGAACGCCGCGCTCGCCGTCGCGGCAGGGGGGTGAGCCGGTGATCGACGTGCTCGGGGCGGGCGGCCGGGAGGTGGGCCGGTGATCGACGTGCTGGTCGCGGGCGGCGGCCCGGCGGGGCTGGCCACGGCCATCCACGCGGCGCTGGCCGGGATGGAGGCGGTCGTCGTCGAGCCGCGCGCCGCGCCGGTGGACAAGGCGTGCGGCGAGGGCGTCATGCCGGGCGGGGTGGCCGCGCTGACGGCGATGGGCGTGCCGGTCGAGGGACGCGGCTTCCGCGGCATCCACTACCTCGACGGGCGGCGGGAGGCGCGGGCGGCGTTCGCCGCCGGGCCGGGGCTGGGCGTGCGGCGTACGAGCCTGCACGGCGCGCTCTGGCAGCGGGCCGCCGAGCTGGGCGTCAAGACGGTCACCGGCCGGATCACCCGCGCCGAGCAGGACCGGGACGGCGTGCGCGCGATCGGGCTGCGGGCCCGCTGGCTGGTGGCCGCCGACGGCCTGCACTCCCCGCTGCGCCGCTCGCTCGGCCTCGACCGGCCGGCCCGCGGCCCCCGCCGGTACGGGCTGCGCAGGCACTACCGGATCGAGCCGTGGAGCGACTTCGTCGAGGTCCACTGGTCGGGCGCCGGGGAGGCGTACGTCACGCCGGTCGGCGACGACCTGGTCGGCGTCGCGGTCCTCAGCTCGGCGCGGCGCGGCTTCGACGAGCACCTGCGCGGCTTCCCCGGCCTGGCCCGCCGCCTGGACGGCCCGGCCGTCACCCCGGTGCGCGGCGCGGGCCCGCTGCGGCAGGGCGTGCGCGCCCGCCGCGCCGGGCGTGTCCTGCTGGTCGGCGACGCGGCCGGTTATGTGGACGCGCTCACCGGCGAGGGCGTCTCGCTGGCCGTGCGATCGGCGGAGCTGCTGGTCGCGTGCCTGGCGGCGGACCGTCCGCAGGACTACGACGGCGCGTGGCTGCGGCTGTCGCGCACGCACCGGCTGCTGACGGCGGCGCTGGTCCAGGCGGCCCGGCGGCCCGGCACGGCCCGGCTGGTGGTGCCCGCGGCGCGCCGGCTGCCCCGCGTGTTCGCCGGCGTGGTCCGCGTCCTGGCCTGAGTCTTCCCGGGGGCCCGGACGTGTGCGGATAATGAACCCCCACGGTCCCCGTCAAGGACGGTCGCCATGACAGACAAGCTCGTGCGGCAGGTGCTCGACCAGGTCCACGGCCCCGACCCGCGGGTCAACGAGATCGTCTCCGCGCTGGTCGCCCACCTGCACGCGTTCGTGGACGAGGTGCGTCCCACCGAGGCCGAATGGCGGGCCGGGCTCGCCTTCCTCGCCGAGACCGGCACGTGGTGCACGCCGGAGCGCGACGAGTTCGTGCTGCTGTCGGACATGCTCGGCCTGACCTCAGCCGTGGACGAGGTCAACCACGCCGGCCCGGAGAACATGACGCCCTCCTCGGTCGAGGGCCCCTTCCACTCCCCCGCCCCCGCCCGCGAGCCCGGCGCGTGGATCAGCGGCGGCCCCGAGCGCGGGCGCGGGACGCCCATGGTCGTGCACGGCCGGGTGCTGTCCTGCGACGGCGTCCCGCTGCCCGGCGCGACCGTGGACCTGTGGCAGGCCGCCGACAACGGCCTGTACGACAGCCAGGACGCCGCCCAGGAGCCCGGCAACCTGCGCGGCCTGTTCACCGCGGACGCCGAGGGCCGCTACTGGTTCCGCACCGTCCGCCCGAGCAGCTACGCGGTGCCCGTCGACGGCACCGCCGGCCGGCTGCTGCGCGCGGTCGGGCGGCACCCGATGCGCCCGGCCCATCTGCACTACCAGGTCATCGCGCCCGGCCACCGGCCGCTGACCACGCACGTGTTCCTGGCCGGCGACCCCTACCTGGGCTCCGACGCGGCGTACGCGGTCAAGGAGGAGCTGGTGCGGCGGCCGGTGCCGCGTACCGGGGGGTGGGACATGGACGGGCCGTACGAGGAGGTGGAGTTCGACCTCAGGCTGGTGCCGCTCAGCCAGGCTCCCGGCCGGTGAGGTCGCCCGGCGGGCGGAGGCCGTCCATGAGCAGGCCGAAGAAGTGGTCGCCGCGCGCGGCCAGCGAGGGGGCCTGCTCGGCGATCCAGCTCACCGCGTTGGCCAGCGCGAACAGGTCGAGCCCCGTCACGTCGGCGCGCACCTCGCCCGTGGCCTGGGCGCGTTCCAGGAGCCGTCCTCCCGCGTGGCGCATCGCGTGGCAGGAGGCGTGCAGCGGCGAGCCCTCGTCGTTGATCGTGGCCATCATCGAGGCGGCCAGCCCCCGGTAGGCGCCCGCGCCCTCGACGAACGCGCGCAGCCACTCCACCAGCGCCTCGCGCGGCGCGGCGGCGCCGGCCAGCGCCTGGGCGCGCTCGGCGAGCCGGTCGAAGCGCTGCCGCAGCAGCGCCTCCAGCAGCGCCTCCCTGGTCGGGAAGTGCCGGTAGAGCGTGCCCATCCCGACCTCGGCGCGGCGGGCGACGTCGCGCAGGGACGCCTCGGTGCCCTGCTCCTCGATGACGGCGGCGGCCACGGCCAGGATGCGCTCCCGGTTGCGCTGGGCGTCCGCGCGCTGGTTACGGGGTGTTTCGGTCATCCGCCACCTTCCGGCCGATTGACAAGTGGAGCAGTGCTCCGATTATGATCCGGAACACTGCTCCGCATCATAGCGGCGCCCGTCTCCCCGAGGAGAATCGACGATGAAGGCCATCCGCGTGCACGAGGTCGGCGGCCCCGAGGTCCTGCGGCTCGAAGAGGTCCCCGTGCCCGTGCCGAAGCCGGGCGAGGTCCTGGTCCAGGTGCGCGCCGCCGCGCTCAACCCGCCCGACTGGTACGCCCGCAGGGGGTTCGCCAACATCCCGCCGTCGATGCGGCCGGAGATCCCGCTGCCCTTCACCCCCGGCTCGGACGTGTCGGGCGTCGTGGCGGCACTCGGCCCCGGCGTCACCGACTGGCGGGAGGGCGACGAGGTGTACGGCCTCGTCCGCTTCCCCCGCGTCGGCGACGAGGGCGGCAGGGGGTACGCCGAGTACACCACCGCCCCGGCCGGTCACCTGGCCCGCAAGCCCGCCACGGTGGACCACGTCGCCGCCGCCGCGGTGCCGATGGCCGGCCTGACCGCCTACCAGTACGTCCACGACATCATCGGCCTGCGGCCCGGCAGCCGGGTCCTGGTCAACGGCGCGGCCGGCGGTGTCGGCCACTTCGCCGTCCAGCTCGCCGCGGACCTCGGCGCACACGTCATCGGCGTCGCCTCCGGCCGGCACGAGGCGTTCCTGAAGAACCTGGGCGTGGCCGAGTTCGTCGACTACACCCGCGTCGCCCCGCAGGACGCGGTACGCGACGTGGACTGTCTGATCGACGCCGTGGGCGGCCCCGACGGCCACCGCCTGCTGCCCGTGCTCAAGGACGGCGGCACGCTCAGCCCGGTCTTCTTCGGCGACTACCACGACGAGGAGGTCGCGCGGCGCGGCATCGTGCGCCGCGGCGGCCAGGTGCACTCCGACGGGGCCCAGATGGCCGCGCTCGCCGAGCTGATCGACGCCGGACGGCTGCGCGTCGGCGTCGACAGCGTCTTCCCGCTGGAGGAGGCCCCGAAGGCGCACGAGCGCGCCGAGCAGGGCCACATCCAGGGGAAGATCGTCCTTCGCGTGGCCTGACCTGGCCCCGAGCGGGCCCGGAGCGGGCCCGCATGGTCCCGCGGTGGGCCTCAGGTCCGGGTCCAGCGCTGGTTGGCGCCGCCGTTGCAGGTCCAGATGACGAGCCTGGTCCCGTTGGCGGTGGCGTTGTCCGGCACGTCGAGGCACTTGTTCGCGCCGACGGCCGTGACCGTGCCGTCGGCGCCGAGCCGCCACTGCTGGTTGGTCTGGCCGTTGCAGTCCCAGATGATCACGCGGGTGCCGTCGGCGGTGCCGCGGTCGTACACGTCGAGGCACTTGCCGCCGTAGACGCGCAGCTCGCCCCCGGCCGTCGGGGTCCACTGCTGGTTGGGGCCGCCGTTGCAGTCCCAGATCTGGACCTGGGTGCCACTGGTCTGGGACGCGCCGGGCACGTCCAGGCACCTGCCGGAGCCGGCGCCCTTGAGCGCGGTGGCCGCCGGGGGCGTGCCGCCGCCGGTGACGACGTACATGGCGGCTCCGTGGGCGGGGACGGAGGCGCTGATCGTGCCCGTCGAGGAGCCGGTCGTGTGGGCCCACAGGTCGCGGACGGCGTAGCCGGAGGCGGCGCCGAGGCCCAGCGCGGAGGCGGTGGTGGAGACGGTGGCCGCCGCGCTCCCCCGGTTGAGCAGCACGACGGCGACCGAGCCGGTGCCCGTGCCGGTCGCGGCCATGGGCTTGCGCCAGACCTCCAGGTTCCCGTTGTCGGCGATCTTGTGCCCCTGCCGGCCGCCCCAGTCCTGGTCGACGGCGATGACCTCGCCGTTGGTGAGGATCGTCCGGGTCTCGGCGCTCATCGAACGCAGGTCGTTGCCCGCGACCAGCGGCGCGTTCAGCAGCGCCCACAGGCTGAAGTGGGCCCGGGACTCGGTGGCGGTGAGCCCGGCGTTGCCGACCTCCAGCATGTCGGGGTCGTTCCAGCCGCCCGGCCCCGAGTACGCCTCCAGCCCGGCCTGGCTGTCCAGGATGCCCATGACCGAGCCCCAGTTGGCCTGGATGTCGCCCGTGGTGCGCCAGGAGTTGCCGACCGGCATGCCCCAGGTCCAGACGCTGTCCTGACCCCAGTTGCACAGGCTGTAGAGGATCGGCCGGCCGGTGGCGGCCAGCGCGTCGCGCATGGCGGTGTAGCGCTGCTGCGCGCTCTGCCCGAGGTGGTCGCCGCAGTTGTCGTACTTGAGGTAGTCCACGCCCCAGGACGCCCACAGGGCCGCGTCCCTGCGCTCGTTGCCGAGGCTGGCCGGGTAGCCGGCGCACGTAGTGGTGCCGGCCGAGGAGTAGATGCCGAGCTTGAGCCCCTTGCCGTGGACGTAGTCGGCGACCGCCTTGATGCCGCCGGGGAACTTCTGCGGGTCGGGGACGAGGTCGCCGGCCGCGCTGCGGGTCCTGGTGGACCAGCAGTCGTCGATGTTGACGTACGCGTAGCCGGCCGCGGCCATGCCGGAGGCCACCATGGCGTCGGCCGTCTGCCTGACGAGGGCGTCGCTGACCGAGCAGCCGAAGCTGTTCCAGTCATTCCACCCCATTTGGGGCGTTCTGGCGAGGCCATTGTCCAGGGCGGAGGCGGGCGGCGCCAGGCCGGGGACGGCGATCAGGCAGGTCGCGGTGAGGGCCAGGGCGAGGGTTGACCGAAGGATCGCACGCATGGGACTCCTTCAACACCGAGGATGAGAACCCAACATGATCCGACTAAATCAAACGGGATCGTCCGTCGGTTTGCGTGTGGAGTCAAGGGGTCTTGAGGGATTCTGTTGCCTGCCGTCCGGCGCGCAAAGGGCTTCCGAAGGGGTGACACGGAGCCCTTCGGGCCGCGTTTCAAGTCGCTGACCTGCGGTTACTATCTGTAGCGGTTAGATCATCGACAGTGATTGGATCGGTGTGATGCGACGACTCATCGCAGCACTTGCCTCTTGCGCCACGATCGGCGCCATTCCGCTCGTCACCGCCGTCCCGGCCGTCGCCGACCCGGGTCCGGAGCCGTTCTTCGCGGCTCCGGGCTACGACGTCAGGGGGCCGTACCTCGGCGACCACGACGACGACCGCTGCAAGGACGACGACCACAACAAGGACGGCCACCACCGGCACCCCTGGGTCGGCGACCTTCTCTGGGACGACGACGACGACCGCCGGAAGGACGACGACCACTGCAAGGACGACGACCACCGGCACCAGTGGGACAACAACCGCCCCTGGGACGGTGACGACGACGACCGCTGCAAGGACGACGACCACCGGCAGCAGTGGGACAACAACCGCCCCTGGGACGACGACGACCGCCGGAAGGACGACGACCGCTGCAAGGACGACGACCACCGGCAGCAGTGGGACAACAACCGCCCCTGGGACGACGACGACCGCCGGAAGGACGACGACCGCTG